>CAYSJH010000074.1:0-2999 GCA_964431315.1 uncultured Bacteroides sp.
GCCTGTCCCCCGCTGAACCCGGCCATTTCCTGCGACAGGAGCATGACCTGTTCCTGGTAGACGGTGATCCCGTAGGTGTCCTTTAAAAGTTTCTCCATCACCGGCAGGTCATACTGGATCTTCTCCTTCCCGTGCTTCCGGTTGATGAAACGGGGGATGTATTCCATGGGACCCGGGCGGTAAAGGGCGTTCATCGCGATCAGGTCCTCGAAGCGGTTGGGCTTTAGTTCGCGCAGGTAGCGCTTCATGCCGTCCGATTCGAACTGGAACAGGCCGGTGGTCTCACCCCGGCTGTAAAGCTCAAAGGTCTTTTGATCGTCCAGGGGGATTTTGGTGATGTCAATTTTATCACCCTTTGATTCCCTGATCATCTCTACGGCATCCTTGATGATCGAAAGGGTTTTGAGTCCCAGGAAATCCATCTTCAGCATGCCGACATCCTCCACATGCTTCCCGTCGAACTGGGTTACCCAGAGTTCGGTGTCCTTTGACTTGCATATGGGGATGTGGTTCATAAGGTTGTCCTTACCTATGATGATCCCGCAGGCATGCAGGCCGGTATGCCGAACGCTTCCCTCGAGGGTTTCGGCATATTGCAGGGTACGCTTGGCCAGGTCCGTTCCCCTGGATTTCACATCTGCCAGTTCCTTGACCTCCTGGTAAGCTTTTTTCAGGGTGGTGCCCGGGCGTTCGGGGACCAGTTTGGCGAGTTTATCCGCTTCCGGCAGGGGGAGCTTTTCGATCCTGGCCACGTCACGGATCGCCATCTTGGCCGCCATGGTCCCGAAGGTGATGATGTGGGCGACTTTGTCCTTCCCGTATTTGCCGACCACGTATTTCAGGACCTTCTCCCTGCCGTCCTCGTCGAAATCAATGTCTATGTCCGGCATGGAGATCCGGTCGGGATTGAGAAAACGTTCGAACAGCAGGCCGTATTTGATCGGGTCGACATCCGTTATACGGTTACAGTAGGCGACCACCGATCCTGCCGCACTGCCCCTCCCTGGTCCCACGCTCACATCCATCTCGCGTGCGGCCCTCAGGAAATCCTGGACGATCAGGAAATATCCCGGGAATCCCATCCTTTTGATTACTCCGAGCTCGTACTCGATCCTTTCCTTCAGGTCGTCGGTCACCACTTTGTACCGCTCTTCCGCTCCCCTGTAAGTCAGGTGCCTCAGGTAATCGTCGGGGTCTGTGAATTCCTCAGGCAGGGGGAAATCCGGCATGATCGGCTCATGGTTCAGGTCATAGGTTTCGATCTTGTCGGCGATCTCCTGGGTATTGCTGATGGCCTGAGGGATATCGGAAAAAAGTTCCGCCATCTCCTCCGTGGTCTTGAACCATTCCTGTTTCGTGTAGCGGAGCCGCGTCGGGTCGTTCAGGTCCTTCCCCGTATTCAGGCAGATCAGGCGGTCATGGGCTTCCGCATCCTCCTGGTTGACAAAGTGAACATCGTTGGTGGCGATGAGCTTGATCCCTTTTTCCAGGGCGATCTTAACCAGTTTTTCGTTTACTTTTTTCTGCTTGGCCAGGGTGTCGTTATCAAAGACGGGATCCCCCGTGGGATGGCGCTGGAGTTCCAGGTAGAAATCCTTGCCGAATGTTTCCAGGTAAAAGGCAAGCGATTCTTCCAGTCCCTTTTCATCGTCATTCAATATCTGTGAGGGGACGTCCCCTCCAAGACATGCCGTGGAAGCAATCAGTCCCCCGCTGTACTCCTTCAGGATCTCCCTGTCAATCCTGGGCTTGTAATAGTGCCCTTCAATGTAACCCAGTGAAACCAGTTTTACCAGGTTCATGTATCCGGTCATATTCCTGGCCAGGAGGATCAGGTGATAACCGCCGCGGTCTTCCTTGCTGGTGTTGTCGAACCTCCGTCTTCGCGCAAGATAGACCTCGCAACCGATGATGGGTTTAAGGCCGTGACTTTTTGCCTCGTTGCAGAATTCCTTTGCCCCGAAGAGATTCCCGTGATCGGTGATGGCGATGGCCTTCATGTCATCCTCGCGTGCCTTTTTCATCAGCACCGGAATGCTGGATGCCCCGTCCAGGATGGAATACTGGGTATGCAGGTGAAGATGCGTGAAATCCATCTTATAAATATCTGATAATGAAGGTTTTGAACAAAAAACAGGAAGCAGAACCCCGCCAGTCAAAGTTACGAAAATGAGGTCGCGGATGCCCGGGTGTTGATAATTATTTTAAAAGTTTGGATTGTAAGCGGCGGCACCCCCTTTTTTCATTCAAAAAATCCCCCGAATCTCTTTTGCAAATTGAATTATTCTCTATCTTTGCACCTCCAAATTAGTAGGAGCATACCAATCATTTAGAGATTATGCCAGTTAAATTAAGATTAGCAAGACACGGTAGGAAGAAGTTTGCATTCTTTCACATTGTAGCTGCAGACGGACGGGCGCCACGAGATGGCAAGTTCATAGAAAAACTTGGGGTATATGATCCCAATACAAATCCCGCGACCATTGAGCTGGATTTCGACAAGTCTCTGAACTGGCTGTTAAAAGGTGCACAACCTACTGAAACCGTAAGAGCGATTCTCTCTTACAAAGGAGTACTCATGAAAAGGCATCTTCTGGAAGGTGTCAGAAAAGGGGCCTTCTCCGAAGAGGAGGCTGAAAAAAGGTTTACGGCCTGGCTTAAGGAGAAGGAAGGAAAGATCCAGGCAAAAGTTGACGGGCTTGCAAGGGCCGGTGAAGATGCCATAAAGCAGAAGCTGGAAGCCGAGGCCAAGGTAAGCGAGGCAAGAGCAGCGGACATCCAGAAAAGAAGAGAGAAACTTGCCGAGGCTGAAGCCAGGGAAGCAGCAGGGGAAACCGTAGAAGATGTGGAAGAGGTTACTGCTGAAGTTGCAGAATCTGCCGGAGAAGTTACGGAAGAAGCAACCGCCGAGGTTGAAACTACAGTCGAAGAAGCTGTGGAAGCAGCTGCGGATGTTGAGGAAGCCGCCAAAGTAGTGGAAGAAGTTGCCGCTGAAGTTG
>CAYSJH010000074.1:3099-20451 GCA_964431315.1 uncultured Bacteroides sp.
GGAAGCCGCCAAAGTAGTGGAAGAAGTTGCCGCTGAAGTTGAGGAAGCCGCCGAAGAAGCAACGGAAGAACCGGCCGCAGAGGTTGAAGCAGAGGCTGAAGCAGAGATTCAGGAAACCGTCGCAGAAGCTCCTTCAGCAGGCGAGGATTCAGAAGAAAAGCCTGTGGCAGCAAAAACTGAGGAACCGGTGAAAAAAGGCAAAAAAGCTGCTGAAGGCTCCGGGGGAAAGATGTCCGAAGCCAAAAAGGCTGAAGGCAAGGAACCCGCTTAATCCCTTATCATGACCAGGGATGATCACATACTCCTTGGTACCATCGCAAAAACTCACGGTGTCCGGGGTGAATTGATCCTCCGGACGACGGATCCTTCCCTTGATCTAAAAGAAGACCGGGAATCGATATTCCTTCGGATTGACGGAATAATGGTTCCCTTTTTCATTTCCTCCGTCCGTGCCTTTAAAGCCGGTGAATGGATCCTGAAGCTGGACTGGTATGAAACCCTTGAAAGGGCTGAATCGCTGGTCGGGTATACCGTCTGGATCTCCGCCGAACGGATGGAGGCTGTGGAAGACGGGGGACTTTCCCCGGATGAGCTTGTTGGCTTTGAGTTCCTGGATAAAAATTCCGGGGAAAGTGGAATCATCGTCGATTTCATGGATATCCCCGACAACCCGGTATTCGAGCTTGAATCAGGGGGAAACAGAAAGCTGGTGCCTGCCCGCGAAGAGTTTATCCTGGAGGCAGACCCGGAAAAGCGACTGATCGTTTTTAAGCTTCCGGGGGGACTGATCTGAATTGCCCGGGGATTTTGGGAATTCATCCTTCGATTCATTATCTTACATGGCGGAACACTGATCAATAATGCCGGCCCTCGCCCAATTTTTAATATTCTCATTCCTTCTGACGATCCTCAGTATTATTCCTGCCAGATCGCAGGAATTTAAGATCCAGGCAAGGATAATCGATACCACCAGCCTTGAACCGGTTGCCTTTTCCACCGTTTACGTGAGTGATTATTCGGGGACCATAGCCGATGAACTGGGATTCTTCCGCCTGAGGCTGTCCCCCGATGCTTATTTTGACACCCTGCATATTTCATGCATCGGGTACCTGCAGAAAGACCTTCCTGTAAACAGCCTGAACCTGCTCGGGCTTGACAGCATTTACCTCCAGCCCGGAATAATTGAGATCGATGAAGTTGACATCCATGCCAGGGCAAGAAGAGCCCCGAGATCGAAGGAGATCATAAAACTTGCCATTGAGAGGATCCCGGAGAATTACCCGGACACAGCCATACTGTACAACGGTTATTACCGGGAGTACATCAAGCAGGAGGATGAGTACATAAACCTTTTTGAGAGCATCATCAACCTGTCGGATCCGGGGTTCCAGGCGATTGATAATTTTGACGCGGGACTGATGTACAAGCGGATCAACACGGACTTCCGGGTCGACAGTCCCCTTATGAGGCCCTACGATAACCGGAATAAACTGGTTCCGTTTTCAGTGATGCCCATTCCCCTGAACAATGAGCTGGTTATCCTCAGGGCCCACGATCCGGTGAGGAATTACAACCGGAAATCCCTTTATTTCATTGAATGCCTGCAGACGGATTTCATTCATAATCACAATTTCAATCCCCCGAAACTTACCTACCTCGGCGACCGGCCCTATTACGCCATAACGTTTGAGGATAACCGCAAGTATTTCTACAGCAATTACCGGATTACCGCGAATGGAACGATCTACATCGATGCGCTTAACTACGGCATTAAAAGGATCAATTACAGGGGGACCATCAATACCGGCACGAGAAAGCAAAAACTGTTCGAACTGAGCCTGGAATACCGGTGGACGGGTGATACGTATGTCCTTCATTACCTTTCGTTCAACAACCTGTTCGATACCAGGAATTTCGCACTCAGGTGGACATCGATGGATGAGGACAGGCTGGCATTGATATTCAACCGGACACCCGACCGGGTATACGCCCTGAATCCTGAAAACATCACCGTCTACCTACAGAACGAGGAACAGGAAATAAAGGAAATAAAATTGCAGTCCGGCAGGATGCTGATCACTTTTGTAAGGAACAGCGCCCTGTCCGAAAGACTCAAGATCAACCTCCTGCCGCGGAGCATCCAGAACAGGAATAAAATAATGGATAACGAGGATTTCGTCCATGCAAACCTTCGTGTGGAATTCGGGGAATTCAAGGACCTGCAGGGAAATCAGATAGCCTACCGGGAGTTCGATGAATATTACCAGTATCGGGAATTTTTCACCAACCGGGTCCTGCCGGATCAGAATGGGATTACGCGAAACATGATCAATAAACTGATACCTGTCATTGACAACAGGATTTACGGGGAATACTCAGGGGATACGAGCTGGCTGAACACACCCCTGATCGAGGAAAGGGTCACGGCAAGGACCCTGATCGGGGGGAATAAAAGGATGAACGAGTACATAGAAGCATTGGCGCAGAATGAGGAAAACAGGCTTAATGAAACCGTGTACATACATACCGACAGGGAAATGTATGCCCCGGACGATACGGTCTGGTTCAAGGCCTATATCAGGAATGGGAAATACCTAACGGCATCCTCGCTGAGCAGGACCTTTGACATCCTGCTGGTCAGCAAATGGGGAAGGGTCATCCGGCAGGAAAAATACCTGGCCGGGGAATCGGGCGCTCATGGCCAGTTTTTCCTTGACCATAACCTTGAAGAAGGGATTTATTACATCCTGGGATATTCAAGCTGGATGAAGAATTTCGGCAACCAGGCAATGTTCTGCAAGCGGATTATGGTTTCGAAGGATAAGCTGGATGGATTCCAGCTGGTGGCTGCGTTTGACAGGCAGGAATATTTCCCCGGCGATACGGTCCGGTTGCTGGTAAACTGTTACGATGATTTCAAAAGGGAAGTGGACGATGTGAGTTTTTCCTACCGGTTTGTTGCGGGCAGGGAAATGCTTCAGGAAGGAAGCGGGAATACGGATAAATCCTGGCTCGATCCGATTCTCCTGGTGGTTCCGGGGGGACTGGAGCAAAATCCGGCCGTGCAGTTCAGATCATCCTTTAAGTCCCAGAGGCTGGATACCCTTTTTACCCTGCCTGTAGCTCACGCCATCCATGTAGATTTTTTCCCGGAAGGCGGTTCTTGCATCAACGGGGCGGAAAGCATCATGGCTTTTAAGGCCTTAACAGGCAACGGGAACCCGGTGGACATCGAAGGAGAGATCGTAGATCAGGAAGGGAAAATCCTGGCAGAGGTGCGATCAAGTCACGACGGCATGGGAAAATTCGCCTGCAGGCCGGAGGAGAACAGACCCTGCTTTCTCAGGCTGACCCGGCCCGGGGGAATTGACCGGGTTTACTTCCTGCCGGAGGCCAGGTCCGATGGATGGCTGCTTAAGGTCAATGCAGGTGATCCCGCGGCAATTGCCCTCAGACCGGATGAACTCGAAGTGGAGATCAGCAATGTTCATGCGGAAAACGATACCGCACTGCTGACGCTTATGATCCGCGGATATCTTTGCCATTACGAGCTGATCAGGACCGGAAGGAAGCGCACGGTAAAAATTCCCCTGGAGGACCTGCCCGGGGGCATCGGTGTGCTGACCCTGTTTGACAGCCGGTTGCTCCCCAGGGCGGAAAGGCTGGTTTACATTCCCCCTGCCAGAAATATCCGTGCCTCCATAAGTACCGACCGCGAGAGGTATATCCCCCGTGACAGCCTCCGCCTGACCATCAGGCTGGCAGCGGATCAGTCCGTTACGACCGGGGGGAGCTACTCCCTTTCAGTGGTTGATGATCAATTGTGCAGCACGGATATGCTGGATGAACCGGACATCAGAACGTCCCTTTTATTGTCCCCCGAAATACACGGGAAAATTCACAACCTGAACGATTACCTGGAGGATGAAAATGAGAACGCCGAGGGGAACCTGGACCTGTTGCTGATGACCCAGGGATGGCGCAATTACAGGTATCCGGATGAATTCGCATCTGCCGCCGGAAAATTTAAGCCCGTGGACATGGATGTCATTTCGGGCAGCCTTATGAGACAACCCCTGGGGGCAGAAATGAGACCGGTAGAAGGCACCCTCTCTGTCCTGTTCGGGGGGAATACCAGCAGGATCCCGGTTGGAAAGGATGGCGGGTTCAGTTTCCTCCCGGACTATTCTCCCGGCTTTAATTCCGGGCTCTTACTTCAGGCGGAGGACAGGAACGGAGGGAGCAACCTGTCGATCGTATTGAATTCAACTGGATTCGAGGATCAGCTGACCGCTTACCTGGGATACCTGGTCGACAGCCTGGGCAGGGAACCGCTAAGATCGATTTTTAACCGGGAAAGGTTCCAGGACCGCTTCTCCCTCGGCATGGAAAATCACCAGTGGCTCGAGGAGGTGGTCATATCAAAAAAAGTAGTAAAGAAGGAAATGAGCATCGCAGACCTGGCGTTCGACAGCAGAAAGGCAACCCCCGATGAACTGATGACGGCCGTCCGCATGGAGGATCTTGAACTCCGGGTAAGAAAGCTCAACGTTGACAGAGCCCCGGTGTATTACTGCATCGACGGGATCCTGCAGTTCAGGTATGTGACCGACGGGATCAGCCTGCCGGTCATGGTGCCGGATTACAGCTATGCCTATTACATCCTTCCCGAAAACATCGAGGAGTATACCGTGATCAGCGGTCCCGAGGTGGAGGCCCTTTACGGTTACGGGATACGGTATGTTATCGATGTGCAAACCAAAGCGATCGATGCCAACCAGCCCAGGCGGCCCTGGGATAACCCGGTCAGCATCCCGAAACTGGCCATGGCAAAGGAATTTTACAGTCCTGTTTACGACACGGAGGCGAAAAAAAGGAGTCCGGTCCCGGACCTGCGCAAGACCATTCACTGGGAACCGGAGCTGCAGTTTGATGAAAACGGTGTTGCGGAGATCCTGTTCTACAACGGGGACCGCTATACCCGGGTCAGGTGCGTCCTGGAGGGGATCACCGGCGAAGGGATCCCGGTGCACGCCGAGCATTATTACAACGTCACCCTGACCCGGGAAGAATAACCGGGGCCCTTTACCCGACTGGTTCTGTTTCCTGGTCGGACCGTCTATCCGTCCTGGATCCTGAGGCCCGTTCTTACATGCCCTGTTTCCCGTAGACCCAGGTCGCGGTGTTTTCCCCGCCCCGGAAACCGGTCGAGGTCTGGGTGATCTTCAGGACCTTTCCCCCGTCTTCAAGGCTCCACACCTCCCGGCTCTTCATTTCCATAACCTGGTCGCCCCGGTTGAAACTCACTTGCGAATCGATTACGACACACCGGCAGTTTTCCTCCCACCTGGCCGTTGAGATCCTCGGTGAGTTGAAGAATTCCGATTTCATTTCGGTGCCGTCCAGGAGGATGTCTTCGTGGCTGACCCGGTCATCGTCCCATTCCACGATGGTGACTTTTTTCACATGCAGCAGGTCGTCGTCCTGATCCACTTCCATTTCCCAGGGCACATTTCCGGCGCCCCGGTTTCCCACTTCGCTTTTCTCTTCATCAAACAGCCACCGGCCTGAAAAATTCACCGGGTATTTATCTGCAAGGGGCAGGACCGGCAGTCCGCATGCCTTCCTGTACGGGGCCATCACTTTCCGGTAGGTGGGATCTTCCTGGCTCAGGATCCTCGGATCATTAACCAGTTCCAGGTGCTGCTGTTTGGTCAGGTTCCTGACCATACCGGCCCAGATGACCCAGCTTGCCCAGAGCGGCTGCTTATCCAGGATGTCGGGGGTGGGCGGATTGCCGACTTCCCCGAAAAGGATTGGTTTCCCATGCGACAGTGCCAGCAGGCTGTCGTAATAGTCCTGGTTGAAATCGCTGCCGTAAACGTCAAGTGACAGAATGTCGAGGTATTCGTTCCCCGGGTAAAAATTGGAGAATTTCCGGATGGGTGTGCTGGGCCTGTCAACGTTCCAGACCCAGACCAGGTTGTTCAGTTTATGGTAATTGACGTAACGGTCGTACAACTGCCGGTACAGGTCGGCGGTGCTGTATTCGCCGACACGTCCTCCCCACCAGAACCAGTCCCCGTTCATCTCGTGGTAGGGCCTCCACAGGACCGGGACCCCGGCATCCCGGAGTTGCTTGAGGTACACGGCCACGGAATCGACCTGGGTGCACCAGCGATCATAAAGCTTTGTGCCCGGGGTCAGCACATCCCTGAACTGCCGGTCCATCAGCTGTCCCTGGACGCTGGCCAGTGAATCGGGGTTGGAGTCCCTTCGGGGCCTGAAGGTGACCGGTTCATCGGCCGTCGGAGGAACAGCGTGCCAGCAGATGGTGATGATGGAGCCCTTCTTATGCTGCCGGATGGCCTCTTTTACGATGTCGGGCCTGGCCAGGTAGGAATCATAATCTCCGGCTTCGGCAAATCCCATGTCCGTGCTCCAGATCGCGGGGGTCTGCCCGATGTAATTGGCCGCAAACCTGGTGTTCCGGTCCTTCGTGTTGGGGTAGTTATGCTGGCCCGTCAGGGTATATTTCCCGGATATCCGGTAAAACAGGTCAAGCAGTGCCTTTGCTTCGGGTGAGGCATTGGGACTGACCGGATCGGTTGCCAGTGCAACATCCGGTACACCGGCAAGCAATCCGGCCAGGAATACTGTTGTGAGCAATGATTTTACTGATTTCATGGATTGAAGGATTTAAGATTGCGCTGCAATAATCATTAAAAATACAATAAAATACGAGTGGTTGCTTTTAACTGTCTGACCCCATAAGCAGAATTCCATGGGGTCCCCAATCCACACCCTTTTATTTATTAACCGGATCATTTATTAACCGGTTCATTGCAACAAAATGCTTTTTCGCTCGTCTTTTACCTGCAGGATTGAACCTGTGAACAATAAATTAAAATTACCATCCATGAAAAACAGTATCCTTAAATCAGCCCTTACACTGCTTGCTATCCTGTGTGCAGGCCTTGCTTATTCACAGAATAAGGAGGAACGCAATGTGTCCGGATTCAGCGGCATCTCCCTGGGTATCCATGCCGATCTTTACCTCAGCCAGGGGAGTCCCCAGAAAGTAGTCATCCAGGCAAGCGAAGACGATCTTGCCAGGATCGAAACCTCGGTCAAGAGTGGACATCTGCAAATCAAGTGCGATAGTCACAATGCACGTTTCAGGGATGTCAAGATCTGGATCACGGTTCCCGACATCGAGGCACTCAATGTTTCGGGGTCCGGCACGATCATGTCTGAAACGCCCATCAGCAGTAATGAACTTGAATTAAAGGTGAGCGGCAGCGGCAATCTCAAGATTGGTGAACTCAAGGGCGATGAAGTGGATGCCTCCATATCCGGTTCGGGCAACATTCATCTTGCCGGTACGGCGGACGAACTGGGGGTCAGCATCAGCGGCTCCGGGAGCATGATGGCAGGGGGACTGAAAGTGGATGAGTGCGATGCACGGATCAGCGGTTCAGGCCGATGCGAGGTGGATGCCACCGGCGAACTGAAAGCAGCCATTTCCGGCAGCGGCAGCGTAACCTACTTCAGCAATCCGCAGGTCGATGCAACCGTATCCGGGTCCGGAAGAGTCAAAAAGGGCGACCGATAGAACCGGTCCGCTATCAGCCAGCGGGAGCCCGGTTGAAAAAGCGGAGCCCGGTTGAAAAAGCGGAGCCCGGTTGAAAAAGCGGAGCCCGGTTGAAGCATTAACGAAAACCTGGCCGGTCAGGACTGAACCCTATCGGCGAATGATCTGGATTTCACCGTTGAGATGAACCTTCAGTATCCCTGAAGGTTTGTTTTTTTTACGTTCATCCCTCCGCCAGTCGGCCACGTAGTCGACCGCCGAGCGGATATCTTCAGGTATTTCGGCGAAGTTGGCGGGCGCGGATAGTCCTGCCAGGTTTGCGGAGCTGGATACCACGGGCCTGCCGAAGGTTTTGATGAGTGCCCTGGAAAAGGGTTCCGAGGTGATCCGAATCCCGATGCTGCCGTCTTTGCCGGGCAGGTTTCCGGCCAGGCCCCGGGCTCCGGGATAAATGATCGTAAGGGGACTGTCATTAACCTCAATGATATCAAGGGCCACTTCGGGAATTTCTTCCACGTATTCCGAAACCATTTCGATCGAATCCACCAGCACCAGCATGGCCTTGGAATCCGTACGACTTTTGATCCGGTAAACTTTATCCACGGCCCCGGCGTCGGTGGCGTCGCATCCGATCCCCCAGACGGTGTCGGTGGGATAAAGGATGGTCCCTCCCCGGCGGAGCACCTCCGTGCAGAGCTGAATTTCCCTCTTCATTGCAACGCTTTGCGGTAAACCTGCATAATGTTATCGGTGATCCTGTCCTCAGTGAATTGCAGGGCGTGCTCGAACCCGTATTTTTTCATGGAGTCCTGCAACTGGCTGTCATCGAGTATTTTACGAATAGTCGCAGCCAGCTCCTCCGCACTATCAGGATCCACGTAGGCGGTGGACTTCCCCCCGGTTTCGGCAAAACAACCGCCCTTTGAGGTGATCACCGGCGTGCGCGAAGAGAGTGCCTCCAGGATGGGTATGCCGAATCCCTCGAAACGGGAAGGGTAAATGAATATTTTCGCCATCTGGTAGAGGCCCGGCAGGTCTTCGTTCGGCACATCGCGCAGGAAGAAAATATTCCGGATGGAATGCTCTCGGATGAACTGCCTTACCTTCTCAAGATAGGGTGTGGCTCGTCCGATCACGATGAGGGGGATATCGAGGGAATCCATTTCCAGGGCCTGGATGATCTTTAGCAGGTTTTTCCTGGGTTCGATGGTCCCCACGTAGAGGAGGTAGTCCCCCGGGAGGGTATACTTTTCTTTAAGGCGGGACTTCTCAGGGGCATCCACGCGGGAATAGAAGGACGGGTTACATCCCTGGTAAACAACCTGGATCTTCTCCGGGGGAACGCCGATAAACTCCTGGATGTCCGAACTCGTCTGCCCGGAGATGGCAATGATCCGGTCGGCTTTATGGGCGGCATGACTGGCTTTGCGGATGTAGATGCCACGGTCGATCGGATTGTACCACTGCGGGTACCGCATGAAGATCAGGTCATGGATGGTGACCACGGAACGTACTCCCGGCCTGGGCATGTCAAAAGGGATCTCATTGCTGAGCCCGTGGTAAAGTTCGATCCCGTCTTCCCGGAGCTTTCTTCCCAGCCAGTAGCTGCGCCATAGCCAGGAAAAATTCCTGCCTGCAAAGGATTTGGGGTAGACCAGCGTGTGTTTCTCGAACTCACCATTCTGTATCCTGTATTTATTTTTAGGGATGTAGAGGAAGTATTCATGCTCGGGGAAACGGGTACCCATCGACCGGATCGTATTCCGGCTGTAGTTGCCCAGTCCGCTGAAATTGAAGAATGCCCGTTTTGCATCAAACCCGATTCGCATACAAGGATGGTTTAAATCTTGTTTTCCCACTGATGATGAGACTCTGCCCGTGTCGCGGAAGTTGCATCCTAGAAGGCAACATTGTACTCTCTCAGGGCCTCGTTAAGGGAGGTTTTCTTATCGGTGCTCTCTTTCCGCTTTCCGATGATCAGGGCACAGGATACACCGTACTCTCCAGCGGGGAATTTTTTCGGGTAGGTGCCCGGGATCACAACCGAACGGGCGGGTACACGTCCCTTATATTCCACCGGTTCCTTTCCCGTTACATCGATGATCCGGGTGGATGTGGTGATGACCACGTTCGCACCGAGCACCGCCTCCTTCTCAATATGTGCACCTTCCACCACGATACTCCTGGATCCAAGGAAACAATTGTCTTCCACGATCACAGGTGCTGCCTGGACGGGCTCAAGCACGCCGCCAATCCCGACCCCTCCGCTGAGATGAACGTTGCGTCCGACCTGGGCGCAGGATCCGACCGTGGCCCAGGTATCGACCATGGTGCCTTCGTCGACGTGCGCCCCGATGTTCACGTATGAAGGCATCATGATAACCCCCTTTGCCAGGTAGGCCCCATGCCTGGCTATGGCATGCGGAACGACTCGGACCCCGAGTTCCTGGTAATTCTTCTTCAGGGCGATCTTGTCATGGAATTCGAAGGGACCTACCTCCGTAACGCTCATCTGCTGGATGGGGAAATACAGGATCACCGCCTTTTTTATCCACTGGTTCACCACCCATCCGTCGCCTGAAGGTTCCGCCACCCGGAGCCTGCCCGCATCGAGTTCATCGATGATGAAACGGATCGATTTCCTGACGTCCTCGTCCTGCAGCATCAAGCGGTTCTCCCATGCCTGGTCGATTACGGTTTGATGGATCGTATACATTGGTTGCGGTTTATGAGATTCCTGATTGAAAATGGACTCCCGGTTGTTGTATCATAGATGCTGTTTGTACAGGCTGCAAAGTTAGGATTTGTTTTTAAAACCCTGCTATGTAACCTGCAAGTCCCATTACCAGTCCGGCAAGCAGGTTAACGGCTTTCATTTTCAGGAAATCAGCCCGGGTTTCTGCCAGCAGGGGAAGGGAGCCATGGCCGTCCTGAACGACCGAATTGGCCAGTAATATGCTGAGGGGGATGGTGCCGGTGGCATAGAGGCTGACGAAGAGGATATGGGGACCCGATTCAGGGATCAGTCCCACCATAAGTGCAAGCAGCAGGATGCCCAGCATATTTTTGCTGATCCACTGGTCGAAATGAAGGAATTCAAGTCCCACATGTATCACCAGAAATGCCCCGAAGGTCCACAGGAAAATCCTGAGCAGGTGCTTCCGGATGACATGGTCCCAGAGGTGTTTGCGGAGGAAATGGTCCGGAACGGTCAGGGCGATGAAAAGTTCGATTGAAATTACGATAAGAAATATGATGCGCTGCCAGTCCCAGTGATCGGGTCCCGCCTTGCCGCTGAGCAGGAAGACCAGGAAAAGAAAGCCCGCCGCCAGCAGGACCGCCCGTTCGAATCCCATGTTCCTGAGTTGCGGGAGGATGCCGGAGGGGACAAAGCAGCGGCAGTCCGGGTCCTGCTCATGCAGTTTCATGTGATTGACGCCGAGCTTCATTCTGTGTTTGCCCAGCGGGAAAAGGTGAAGAATAGAGCCGGTCAGAAGGGCTGCCAGGAAAAGGATCCCCATGATCAGGACCGCCTTGCCGGGGAACATGGCGAACATCAGGAAGGCCTCGTCCCCCGAGGTCGCGATCATGGCCGCGGTCAGGGCAGCAAAATGGATGACCCGGTGGACATAAAGCGAAACGACCAGGTAAACGCCCAGGCAGCCGGGCGTAATGCCCAGGAAGGCGGAAATAAGTATCTGGAGAAACGGTTTTTTTTCCATGGCAAGGTTCCAGCGGCCCCTGGTTTGCACCGACAGGTATTCGATCAACAGCATCATGATGATCACGAATGCCGTGATAATCAGCGCCTGTTGAAAGATCTCTGTAAGGAACTGGAAGATATTCTCAAAATGAATGTCCCCCCCGATCAATCCCCTGTAAGGGCTGTTCCCGTGTTCACTCATTTTAACTCTGCTTAGTGTTTCAATTTTTTGAATTTGAATATCCTGTATGGTTTCGGAGGTACCGGGTCGTACCCTTCCGTGCCCCATGGATGGCAGCGAAGTATACGATGCACCGCAAGGTAAGTCCCCCGTACCATTCCGTGCACCTTGAGTGCCTCGATCGCATACTGCGAACAGCTGGGAACATGCCTGCAGGAAGTCGGCAGCAGCGGGGAAATGGTATACTGGTAGATCCGGATCGGGATAATGGCGATCCATATGAGGCCGTCACGCAATATTTTAAGTATCCTTTTCATCCTTCCCCGGTCATTTTTCCCTGGCATATTTCCTTACCGGGTACTCCCTGATCAGATGGTTCAGCAGGGTCGTTTTACCGGCACCGAGAAAGCCGGTGATTATGGTTACCGGTATTTTAATTTCAGAGGCTTTCATAAGACCCTTCAAAAGTAGGAAATCGGGGCTAACCGAATTGAAATAAACACTATATTTACGGCTCGGCAACAGAAAAATGTTATAAAGCATAGTATTATGGCGAACATTAAAAAAAGCAGAGGAACCATCGCCATCCTTACCGGAGGCGGAGATGTGCCAGGTTTGAACCCGGCAATACGGGCCATTACCATTCGCGCCCTCAGGGAAGGGTACAGGGTGCTTGGACTCAGGAGGGGATGGGCCGGCATCATGGAGCTGGAGCGCGACAAGAAAGCGGATAACCGCGACAGGGTTATGGAGCTAACCGAGGAGCTGGTGAACCGGGCCGGCCGTACCGGTGGCACCTTCCTGCATACTTCAAGGACAAGGCCAAGCCATTGTCCCCAGATCACTGTTCCTCCTCATCTTAAAGAAATCTATAAAAACGAAATAAATGATCTTACGCCCGAGATCATCAAGAACCTGAATTATCTTGGTGTCGATTTTTTAATCCCGATCGGAGGTGATGATACCCTCAGTTACGGGGTCCGTATGTACCAGGAGGGCGTGAAAGTGATCGCCATCCCCAAGACAATGGATAACGATGTGCCGGGCACCGATTACTGCATCGGATTCAGTACCTGCATCACCCGGACCATAAACATGTGCAACACGATCCGTACCTCGGCCGGTTCGCATGAACGGATCCTTGTGCTGGAAGTTTTCGGGCGCTATGCCGGTTTCACGGCCATGCTGCCTACCATGGCCGGAGCCGCCAACCGCTGTGTCATCCCGGAATACAAGTTTGACCTGGAACATCTTACCGAGCTGATGGTATATGACCGTAACAGGAATCCCAGCAAGTATTCCATCGTGCTGGTTTCAGAGGGGGCCATGGTCAAGGAGATGAAGGATATGACCTATACGGATATGGAAAAGGATATGTTCGGCCATGCCAAGCTTGGAGGGATAGGAGACGTCATATCAGCCAGTATCAAGGAGAGGTCGTCGAAATACAATAAAGGTGTCCGGATCAATACAATTAACCAGCGCCTGGGTTACATGGTCCGTGGAGGCGATCCCGATGCCATTGATTCCATCGTTCCTATGGCTTACGGGAACCTCGCACTTGACCTGATCCTCAAGGGGATACACGGACGCCTCGTCGTGCTGAGGAACGGTCGATACGACAATGCACCGCTCGATGTGGTCACGAGTTCGAAAAAGTTTGTGGATGTGAAGAAGCATTACAATACCGACCGCCTGAGGCCGCATTACAAGAGCTTCGAATTCCAGCCCCTGTTCATCATGACCGGCAGCTCCTAGCAGCAGCCCCGTCAGCCAGGTAAAATTTGCACACCTCCGGCAGCATTAAAACGCCGCTTCCAAATTTGGGAACCCGGCCTGAGGAATTATCAGAAAAGGAACCTTATTTTGCGTTATTTGCGCAAAATTCAGTGACGTTCTGATATTCCGAAGGCATCCCAAATTTGAGTAGGCGGCTTTTTTAAAACTGCCTGCGGTTAAAGTGCAAATTTTACCTGGCTGTCATCGGCTGCCAGGGGACTGCCCTACTTCACGATGAGCCGGGTGCTGCGGGTCTGATTGCCGTTGATAATGCTGTACAGGTACACCCCTTCCGGAACACGCTCGCCGTTGCTGCTCTCAAGGTCCCATTGGAATTCATGCGCACCAGAGGAAAGCATGCCGTTCCACAGTGACCTGACCATTCTTCCGTTCAGGTCATGGATGATTACACTGGTATTCCCGGCCGCCGCCAGCTCGAAACGGATGGTCGCATATTCGCTTGCGGGATTGGGATAACATTCCGGCTTGCTGATGCTGCCGGCCCTGTATTCCTGGATACCGTTGGCGCCAATTTCATCGATGTAGAATTTTAAACCGGCCACCCTGTTCCCGTAATAATTTGGATCGCTTTCGACCTCGCAGATGTTAAGCGCAAAGGTGTAATCCCCGAATTTATTCAGGGTCTTGACCAGCAGGGTGTTCTTTCCCTGTTTGATGTTGATGGTTTTCTTGTACTCTCCCCTGTCCGCGTCGCCGTAAGCGTTAGTAGAGGTAAAGCTGTAGGCAAGCTCCCCGTTCAGATAGACATAGATCGCTTCGTGCGTGCCCAGCCAGAGTTCCGCCTGCTGGTCCTTTTTAGCGTTGAAGCAGGTGTAGGCATAGGACACCATGTTGGTTTGTCCCCCGTAATAGCTGAACAGGTCGATCCTGTCATCAAAAAAGTATACGGGCTGGGACCATCCGTTTTCCCCGGGGATGGGTTGGATGGAAGCCTCGCCGCCAATGTATTCCTGGCTGATATCCGTGCCCTGGAATGCCTGGGAAAGGATCCAGGTCCGGTTTGACTGCCCGAACCTGCCGTCCGCTGCCAGGCTTTTCTTTACCCTTTTCATGGCCTGTTCAACCGGGACGCCGGCTACAATGATGTGATCGGGATCGTTCGTTCCGAGTCCCACTTTCTCGGCCAGGGTGATGTGCGCAATGTCGTCCGGGTTGAGTCCCATTAATTCTGCCGACACGTGGTCCACTGCCACGGGATCGGCTCCTGCAAGGATGGTATTGAAGCGTACCTGGTTGTAACCATGATTGGTCTTTTCGGTTTCGAGGCACATGATGGCGTCAACGACGACGAAATCAATATCGGCTATGTTGCTCAGGTCCACGATTGCCTCCGTTGTCCATCTCCTCTGCCCGACATCATGATAGATGCCAAAGGAACAGAGTGCCGTTCCCGCCATCTTGTTGTACCCGTAGTAACACCCGGGTGCCGATCCGATCTGCAGCTTGAGCGCATTGGTGATCCCCGTGTCATGGATCTTCAGTACCGGGACGGCAATGTATACGTCGGCTTCCAACTCCGCCCTGTGCACGTGATATTTGGTCCCCTGGATGGCCGACATTCCTTCGTTCCCCAGGTCGATCTCGATCAGAGAGTCTACCGTCTGGTTCAGGTTAAGCAGGCGGAGGTTGATGCCCGACAGATCCGGATCGGTAAGCAACTCGCGGTAACCGGAATTTCCCCAGACGCTGGCCGGATCGGAGGGATCGTCATTCGAACGTGCCGAGCCTTCGGCCACCGTGATGGTAACATCTCCTTCAAGGTAGTCGGCAATGTGCCTGATCAGGGCCTTGACCACCCTGACGTCCGTATTTTCGCCTTCTCCCGAGGGACTGTTCGCGCCCACGAGGTTCACCTTGATCATGACCTTGTCACCCTTTTCAAGGATCCACTGGAATCCCCCCTGCAACTCGATGGCTTTTCCGACCATTTCATTGATCTGTTCATAGGAGGGGTTCACGGTCCTTGAAACGGGACTTGACAGTTCCGCATAATCCGAGGTGACAATGCCAACCGTTGTGGTAGCACCGGACACAGCATCGAATTCGGATTCATACCGGAAAGTGCCCTGCTCAACAGTCTGGGTGGACACCGCAAGGTCCCATGCAACGGCCGTTAAGGCAATGGCCGGGATTATATACTTTATCAATCGTTTCCTGTTATTCGGGTGTCTCATGTGGGTATTCTTTTACACAGTATAAATATAGTCTAAATCAGGTTATAAAACATTCCAAAAATCAGGGCACCGATAATTCCCGTCGCCAGGTAGTGGATAAATACGGTCCTCCGGAATGCGGCCTGGATGATTACGAGATTGGAAATCTTGGTAACGGGACCGGAAATGAAAAATGCAAGTACCGCGCCTTTGGACATTCCGAGATCGGCCAGTTGCTGTACCACCGGGATCGCTGCTCCCCCGCATACGTAAAACGGAACTCCGGCACCGGTGGAAAGGACAACGGATAAAAAATTATCGCTGTCGAACAGCCTGACAATGAATTTCGGATTAACGGCAATTTTTATTACGGCCGCCAGAAGGATGGCAAGGAAAAAATATTTACTGACGTATCGGGCCATCCTGTAAAGCTCACGCATAAAAACGCTAAAAGTCAGTTCGTTTCCTCTGCCGGAAAACTGTTCCATTGAAAAAACATGGTCTTTTACAAGTCCCCCTTCCCTGTAAAATTTTTTCCTTCTCATCATCCACAATGCCGTGTATCCGGCAAGGGAACCGAGTATAAATGCGGACAGGGTCCTCATGATCGCCATTTCAAGTCCCATTGCACCTGCGGTAAGTATAAAAAGGTTCGGATTCATCAGGGGCGATGCAACCATCAGAGCCATTAATACAGGCAGGGGAACCCCGATCCCGAGCAGGGCGGCTGACATTGGTATGATGATGTAGCTTCCGAGGGGTGAAACGGTGCCGATAAGCGAGGCGATGAGAATGGATGCATTATGGTTCGTCCGGCTGAAAAAATCAGCCATCCGTTGTTTCGATATGAAAATCTTTACGATGGTTGAAGCCAGGATACCCAGCACCAGGTAAGGCCACAGCTGCTCCAGCAGCTGGATCGCCTCTATAAGAATCTTTTTTGTGTAACTGGCCTCAAAATGATCCAGGAACCTGTAAAAGACCGAATTACCCGGCAACAGCACAAGCAGGCG
The DNA here is from genome assembly GCA_964431315.1 of uncultured Bacteroides sp. Lineage (GTDB taxonomy): Bacteria > Bacteroidota > Bacteroidia > Bacteroidales > SM23-62 > SM23-62. The sequence continues at coordinate 19,544 of CAYSJH010000074.1, forward strand.
CATCATGCCCGAAAGCTAACCAATATTTCAGTATATTTTCCGGGCCGGCTGCGCCATTTCCCTAATTTAGAAAAGATATAACCAGGACAGAAATGATCAGACAAGCCACCTATATTTTGTGGTTACTGCCACAAAATTCAGTGGCGTTCTGATTATGCCTTGACTACCTCTTCACGTAGATCCAGGACGTAAAGACCACTTTCTCCCGAACGATATCCAGTTGCTTGAGGGCTTCCCGCAGATTGGAATAGGATTCTGCCGCAACCAGGTTCCAGTACCCGACCTTAACGATCTGGGTCCTGTATCCCATACCGGCAATCTTCGCGGAATAATTCTCGGCGTAACTCGGGGTCTTGAAGCTCCCGACGATCAGGTAATAGGTTCCGGTGGAAGCAGGGGAATATTTTTTGCCTTTTCCCGAAAGCTCGTTTTCATAGTACATGACGACGGAATCGATCATGGCCTGTGATTCCCTTTGCAGCTGGGCCAGGGTGACTTCGTATTCGGCTTCCTTGTCGGCGAGCTTTTGCTCAAGTGTGGTTACTTTTTCCTCAAGGTTTCCCTTCCCTTTCTTAAGGATTTTTTCATTTATGAATTTGCATCCGGACAGAGCAAAGGAAGCGATGATCATCAGTAAAAGGACCTTTTTCATATTTCGAATTGTTTGGTTATCAGAATCGTTTTCATACCAGGTTTGGACAAAGGTAAAGATTTACTTTATAATAGCCTAATTGTCAAATGGTAATGAAATTAACAATTGTTAATTACCCGGGTATTGCCCGAACATGTGCCCTGGTTTTCTGCAGATTCCTTAAAATTTCGTGTACTTTTGTTGAACCTAAAACCCTTTCACATGGCAGACCTGGCAGTTAATTACATGGGATTGAAACTCCGGAATCCAATCATTG
>CAYSJH010000075.1:0-20280 GCA_964431315.1 uncultured Bacteroides sp.
CAAGGTACGTTCGGGATTTGCACCCTATAGTTATCGCCCATGCCGGGCGCACCCATTAAAAATCCCTTGCTGTCAAAGCAAAGGATTTTTTTTGCGCTTGTGTAAATAAGAAACAGCATGTTTATCTGCATGTCCTTAAAACCCGTTCGCTTCAGAAGGGACGGGATATAAGGACACACAATTTTATATTGAGAAGCTTCGATATTTTGCGATAAATTGCATTAAGAATCAGAAATTAACCCGAATAATATCGTGATTGGGCATATAAAGAATGCCGATGTCAATGCTATAAAGAACATATTAACCGCCGGGCAGGCGGGGCTGGTCTGTGAATCGAACCACGTTGGTGGTCGGAAGCAGAAACCTGCAAGAAACTGTGAGGGAGTAATGCCCACAGCCTGAAAGGCTGCGGAATCCACTTCGTTAACGGGGTGGAGGATGTCAATCTTACGGAATTCTAATAGCCGGCCGGTTCATGAGATGCCATGCTAACCGGCGATGAAGGAATAAATGATCAGTCCCACCAGGATAACTCCAATCGCCAGAAATATAAACCCGAAAGTTTTAATTAAGCGGATCCAATCCTGTGAATATTCCCGTTTCGTGACAAGTTTCTTAAGTTTTCCAGAGGCTTTCAACTCTTCGTATTCCCTGAGCCGTTCATGCTTGAATGTTTCAAGAGGCTGGTGACCGGTAAATATCACCGTGTCCATCGGGAATGCTTCGGGCCGGAAATGCGTGTTGAAGAAATGGACTGTAAATATGAATCCAACTGCCAGCAGAGCTTCGTCGCTATGGATGATCTGGCATACGTTTATCAGCCATCCCGGGAAGATCTGGGTGAATTTGGTGGGAAACCACAGTACGAGTCCGCTGAAGCCGATCACCGCAACTCCCCAGAAAACGGCCATATAATCGAATTTCTCCCAGTAGGTCCATCTTCCATATTTTGGACGAGGCCCCCTGCCTACAAACCATTTAAGCGTTGCTCCCAGGTCTTTGAAATCCTGCCTGTTGAACCACAGGGAATTCCTGCCGAAGAGAAATTCACGAAAAGATACCTTATTTTTAATCTTGAGAACAATGAGAGAATAGATATGATAAAAGAAATATCCAAAAGTAATGACAGCCCCTATCCTGTGAATGACGCCAGCACCCTGCACCCCTCCGAAGAGCATGGACAGGCTTTTGGCCCAATTCATATGCGCGAATTTTAATGTCATCCCGGTCAGGGCAAGAAGAAGGAAGCTCAGAATGACGAAAATATGGGTGATGCGCTGGCTCCTTGTAAAACGCCTGAAATATTGCTGTTGTCCCTGAGCTTTTACCTTGGGATGTTTTCTGCGCTCGGATATGGACCTGGGAAGCCAGAGAAGGATGTGAATTCCAAAAAAACCAAATACTCCCAAAAGCAGAGAAGTCATAGCCCAGTAGGTGATATTCAGTGTAGGATCATCATGGTGGGTGGCATGGTTCAGATACCAGGTGAATTTGCGGTTGGCGCCTGTGTGGCATTTGGCACAGGTTGCAACGATATTGTTAAAGCCTACGGATGAATTGGGATTATCAATCTTCAGTATATTGTGTGCCCCGTGGCAATCGGAACAGCGTGCAGCCTCCAGGTAACCGAGCTGGTAGGCTTTCCCGTGGTAGGTATCCATGTAGGTCTCTGCCAGTTTTTGATGGCATGAGCCGCACTGAATAGTCACTTCAGTCATAAAAGCATCCTGGTCAATTTCGGAGATTACATGGGCAGAATGACAATTCACGCAGGTAGGCAGCGAATCAACTTCATTTTCCCGCGTAATCGAATGATCGCTCTTGATGTATTCCTTGTAAATGCCGTTGTGACATTTGGCACAGGTCTGGGGGACGTTCTCCGGGTGGACCGATGAACGGACGTCTTCCTCCTTAAGCATGAAATGAGTCGTATGGCAGTCGGTACAAACCGCACTTACTGATAATCCTTTCTCAATGAGGCCTTTACCGTGCACACTCAACGAATAATCACGGTAGGCCGCAACCTCTTTAAGTTGCGTATGCTCCGTGGCTTTACCTCCTTCCTTATGGCATGTACCGCATAGCGTGGGAATCTGGGTCCGGTTGGTCGGGGAAGTATCGTCGTAGCGGGACTTGGTCTTGTGTGATCCGTGACAATCGGTACAATAAGGGGCATTTTCATCCTTCCTGTAGTAGGCCTGTCCATGTCCACTCTCAAAATAAAGGTCAAATATCTCCGCATGGCAATTCGAACAATCTACAACTGTTACGGTCTTGCAAGGGCGGCTGAGTCCAGGGGTCACATCGGTATGGCATTTTACACATGCAATATTCTTATGAACGGACATTGGCAGGTCGTCGGGCTTTACCTGGAGTGATACCCTCTTACCGTCAACAGTTTTGTGTACGTCATCTTTCTCGTGGCATACCAGGCAAGTTTTGTCGGCGATGTTCGCTTCTACGAACTGCACGTTCTCCCGATGAGGAGGATGGCAGCTGTTGCAGGCAGGAACGGCATTGGGTTGTTTTTCCCAGAGTTCGCCTTTGATCACCTTTTTGTGCACCTCTTCTATCTTGGTATGGCACTTAATACAGGTTTTCGCAATATTGGCGGGCGAAACGGTCGAGTTCCTGCTGGTATGGGGCAAAATCGCGTGATTCCCGTGGCAGTTGTTACATGTGGCCGTCACGATAAGACCTTTCTGGAAAAGGCCTTCACCATGGATCCCCTGGGTGTAGTTCTGGACAATATTATGCTCGGAAACCTGGTAAGACCTTGAGACGGGGGCACCTTCCCGGTGGCATTTTCCACACAAGAAGGGAATATTTGTTTTGTATGTCCTTGACTGGGGATCGGAATTATGCAATATGCCATGTTCTCCATGGCATTCCTTGCAGTCCGGCGCATTCGGATCGTTGAGCTTGATGGCCTGTCCGTGAATGCCGATGTTAAACTCCCGCATGGCTTCCCCGTGGCAGGTACCGCAATCGACAGGTGCCAGGTCCTCTGCATGAGGAAAATCATCCCCGGCTGCCCCGGGATGGCATGAAATGCAGTTAACCGAGGCGTGAACCGACTTCCCAAGAATGTCCATGTTCACAAACAGGGATACCGTCTTCCCGTCTTTCTCGGCAGTCAGCTCAGGATCCTCATGGCACATCATGCAATCCTCGTTGGACTGGGCGGAAGCACCCAGTATAAAAAAGAATGAAACAAGAAGAGGGGAAGTGTACGCTGCGAACTTTTCTATGCAATACCCCATTCTGGTCCTGCTCATAATTATGCTATATCTGAAATATCACCCCGGAAAAATACATACGAAAATCCTAACTGGCAAGTGCCGTTTTCAAGAAAAGCACATGACCGGAAAGCTCTTGATATGGACATCAGAGGAGCATCGGAACGGAAATTTCCTGCCGTGGAACCTTCTTTCTCAGGAATAACGCAGGAAAGGAATAATCCGGATATTTATCCGTGGGACTGACTGTGGATAATTCAATGAGAAAAACAGTGGGATTAAGTCCCCGGAGCAAAGGCTATTTTAAATGCATTCTAAATTATTATGAGCCCACCAGCCTTCCAGAGGTTACAGGTTATGGAGATTGCGGAAGTGCAGGGTCCCGAACAAGCGTTGCAGAAATCCAAGCAGGATAATGCCTCCGATCCCTGTAAAGATCCAGAAAAGCGTTGGATCGTCAAGGTTTATCCAGCTGAACAGGTCGGTGAAACTGAAATCAAAAACAGGAATTTTCAGGGAAGGCATGTGCTGTGCCAGCCAGCCTGCCTCCTCCGGTGCCTGGCCATCATACTCCAGGAAGATCAGTCCGAGCAGAAGAATGAAACCTGCTGCAATGCCGATCCAGCCTGTTCTTCCGATCAGCGGTCGGGATTCGCTAACCCTGCTTTCGGCCTGGACACGTTCCATGACCCCTTCCGTAAATCCGGTTGATGGACTCTCCATGGGGAAGTCTTTCATTATTTTGGCCATAAGCCGATCTGCCTTATCCGTATTGTCTTTCATAGCAAACTGTATTTTTCCTCTTTTAGATAGCTTTCAAGCACCATCAGCATTTTCTTCCGTGCCCTGAAAAGCCTGACCTTGGTATTTGTTTTCGTAATACCGGCTATCTGCGCGATTTCTTCCAGTTCCCTTTCCTCGTAATAATACAATATTACGAAAAATCGTTCCTCTGGATCAAGCTTTGCCAGAGCCAGTTCAAGATATTTCTTCCTTTCATCAACGGACAGTGACTCATGGTTCCGCCGGCTATCTTCGTATACCGTATTTGGGATATTCGTTTCATCTATGGATATCCTGCCCTTCTCTTTCTGCCTTAAATGAGAGATCGCCGTATTGTAGACGATCCGGTAAAGCCAGCTCGAGAATTTGGCCTTGCCCTGAAAACTCTTAAGTGACCGGAACGCCTTGATGAAGGTTTCCTGGGCAACCTCCTCCGCCTCTTCCCTGTTCTTGGTAATCTGCAGGGCAAGGGTGTACACCATGGCCTTGTACCTGTCCACCAGGAATGCATAGGCATTCCGATCGCCGTCGAGCACTCTTTTTATGACAAGGCTGTCCTGTAGCTGTTCCACTGCATCTAAGACGCCCCAATCAGTCCCCGGTTACAATTTTTTTTGTAACCGTTTTTCCAATCCCGCGTCATATGATCCGACAAGTGATTATTAATAAAATTATTAAACTATGCACAATTTAGCGAATGTTTTAGTGCCGATTGTATTCTTCGCCCTGGTATTCGGTATGTTTTACCTGTACATCGTCTCGAGAAACAAGGAACGGATGGCACTTATCGAAAAGGGGGCGGATGCGAAAATATTCTTCGGGGAAAGACAGGCCTCCACGGGAAAATGGATACTTACACTGGGAATTTTTATCATCGGTATTGCGCTCGGTATCCTTTGCGGGAACCTGCTCGACTCTGCAGGAATGAGGGAGGAAATCGCCTATCCTGGTGCAATTTTCCTGTTTGCCGGCATAGGCCTTGTAGCCGCATACTTTATCGGCAGGAGGGTGAACGGAGAAAAATAAAGACCAAGGCTGGTATGTAGGGAACAATTCCCCTTGCCGGCGGCTTTGGCTGCCGGTAAAGGGGAATTGTTTTTTCCGGGCCGTATAATTTGATAAATTTGTGGTCCGATATACTTTTTTCAGGCAAGATAATCTGAACAATGAATGATTCAACCGGATACCTGGCGGACCTGGCTGACCTGCTCGACCGAATCTTCCTTGATGCGGGAATGAGCCCGGCCCTCGCCACATTTCTGCGAACCCTGCTGGTCGCCCTGGCTATTGGGGGACTGGTCATACTGGTTGATTTTTTAACCAAAAAGATCATTCTGAACGGCATAAGAACACTGGTCAGAAAAACGAAAACCCAGCTTGACGATATCCTGATCAAACGAAGGGTATTCCATAAAATCTCCCACATCGTACCCGCCCTGTTAATTTACTTTACCGCCAGGTTCATTTTCAAGGACTACCCCACCTTTGAAGAAATTTTCGAAAGGGCCAGCCTCATATACATTGTGATCATAGTGATCCTGGCCGTTGATTCCTTCATCAATGCCCTGCATGAGATTTATTTGAACCTTCCCATCGGGAAAAGCAGGCCGATAAAGGGTTATATCCAAGTCGTCAAGATCATCATCTATTTCATCGGGGTCATCGTGATCATTTCCATAATCGCGAAGGAATCGCCGAAGACGCTACTAGCGGGACTCGGAGCAATGGTTGCCGTACTGATACTGGTGTTCAGGGATACCATACTCGGGTTTGTGGCCAGCATCCAGTTATCGGCGAATAATATGGTGAAGCCGGGGGACTGGATCGAAATGCCCGGCCATAATGCGGACGGCGATGTTCTCGATATTACACTCAATACCGTTAAGGTACGGAACTGGGACAAGACCATCACGACAATCCCCACCTACGCCCTGGTATCGGAATCCTTTAAGAACTGGAAGGGAATGGAGGAATCCGGGGGAAGGAGGATCAAACGGTCCATCCGGATCGATATGAATTCAGTCCGTTTTGTTGATCCCGAAATGGCGGAAAAACTGAAGAAGATCCATCTCCTGAAAGATTACATTGAAACCAGGCAGGAAGAGATCCGGAAATACAATGAGGAAAACAAGATCGATGGCTCCATACTGGTTAACGGGAGGCGCATGACCAACCTGGGAACTTTCAGGGTCTACATCGAACAATACCTGAAAAACCACCCGAAGGTACACCAGGGACTCACCATGCTGGTCAGGCATCTCCAGCCTGATGAAACGGGACTCCCGATCGAGATCTATGTATTCTGCAAGGAACTGGCCTGGGCCGATTACGAAAAGATCCAGGCAGACATTTTCGACCACATTCTGGCCGTTGTCCCGGAATTCGGACTGAGGGTATTCCAGAACCCCACGGGAGGGGATTTCCTGAACCTGGCCAAAAAATAATCGAGATGGGAAAACAATTTACCAGGAAATCCGCATTTCATAAAAGTTCGTTCCTGGAAAATCCGGGCATGACAGGCTCTGAACTGTCTGGCCCTGAACTGACAGGCCCTGAACCGACAGGCCCTGGACTGACAGGACTTAATCTGACAGGCTCTAAACTAAACGCTTATAAACTGACCGGTCTTAAACTGACCGGCTTTAAACTAAACGCTCATAAACTGACCGGTCTTAAACTGACCGGTCTGATCGTGGTGGTTCTTGCCCTTGGCGGCCTGGCCCTTGCGACCATGTCTTGCTCCGGCAGCGGGGATGAGGTCTATATGTTCTCTTTTTTCCGGGGGAACGGGGAAGACGGACTGCACCTTGCATGGTCAGAAGACGGCTACCGCTGGGAAGCCCTGAACGGAAACCGGTCATTCCTGAAACCCGAAGCGGGAAGAGACAGGCTGATGCGCGATCCCTGTATCATTCGAGGGGGGGACGGACTTTTCCATATGGTGTGGACCGTGAGCTGGGAGGAAAAAGGGATCGGCTATGCCCGGTCAGCAGACCTCGTGAACTGGTCCGGGCAAAAATACATTCCCGTCATGGAACATGAACTTGAGGCCAGAAATTGCTGGGCCCCGGAGCTTTTTTTCGATGAAGAGCGGGACCGATACATTATTTACTGGTCCACCACCATCCCCGGACGCTTCCCTGAAACGGACAGCACGGAAAAGCGCGATTGGAACCACCGGATCTATTACGTGACGACGAAGGATTTTGAGTCCTTCAGTGAAACCCGACTGCTCTATGATCCGGGATTTAACTGCATCGATGCCGTGATCGCCCGAGATGACGGGTCTTACTTCATGGTCCTCAAAGACGAAACCCTCTTCCCCGAAGTTTGCAAGGATCTTCACATCGCATTCAGCAAATCCCCCACCGAAGGCTGGGGAAAAGCATCCGGCCCAATCACCGGGCACTGGGTTGAAGGACCAACCATCATGAGGATAGACGGCAAATGGATCGTATACTTTGACCGTTACAGGGAGAAAAAAATGGGGGCCATAACCTCCGGTGATCTTGAAAACTGGACTGATATCTCGGACAGCATTTCCTTTCCACCGGGCACCCGCCATGGAACCGCATTTCGGGTGAACCGGGAAGTGCTCGATAACATTCGTAAAATTACTTCAGAAAGCCCCTACTGAACCGGTGATCTGCAACGCACATAACCGGGCGGTGCAAACAGTCAGGCAAAGCAATACAGGCGATGAAAACAGTCAGGGGGAGTTAACAGTGAGGCGGTAAATAAAAAAAGGGACCAGGGATTTATGATTGGCCAAGACCCGGTAATGAGGTTTTTGAGGGTACTTTCCCTGGCCCCTTCTTAAAATTACTAACTAAAACCGATATAAATTTATTAATTCGTAAGCATTTTGCAAAAAATTTCAATTGTTTTGTTCATATTATTGCAGAATGATTATAATTTGTTATTTTTAAGCACTGGTTTTTCAAAAACTGTCACATTTAAGGATTTAAAAATGGAAGATCGCTTACAGATTGATAGTTTGGACAAAAAGATCCTGAAGCTGATCACGCATAATGCGAGGATCCCGTACCTTGAAGTGGCCCGGGAGTGCAATGTTTCAGGTGCTGCCATACACCAGCGGATCCAGAAGCTGATCAACATCGGGGTTATCACGGGCTCCAGGTTTACCATTGAGCCATCGAAAGTGGGATTCAAAACCACTGCCTACATGGGAATATTCCTGGAACAGGCAAGCCTGTACAACAGTGTGCTTGCCCAGCTGAAGAAGATCCCGGAAATCACCCAGTGCCATTTCACGACAGGCAATTATTCGGTATTCATCAAGATCTTTGCCCACGACAACGAGCATCTCAAGACGGTACTGACCGATAAGATCCAGGTGATCCCCGGGATAGCCCGCACCGAAACCTTCATATCGCTTGAGGTTGGATTCAACCGCTCCATCCCGATTGACTGAAAGGGCCGGATGCTGGAATACCCAGGATGGATTATCACTCAACCTTCCCGCTGCCTCACGGCTTCGTAGACCATCAGCGAGGCTGCCACGGATACATTCAGGGAGGCGATCTGTCCGTAAACCGGAATGGCCACTTCCTGATCGCAGAGGGCACGGATGGAGGGATGGATCCCTTTTTCTTCCGATCCCATGATAATGGCTACGGGATCCTTCAGGTCCACCCTGTACAAGCTGACGGAGGCCTTTTCGGTGGCACCGATGATCCGGATCCCGCTGTTTTTAAGATAACGTACGGCTTCCTCGAGCCGGGGGACCCGGCAGACGGGTACGGTCATCAGCGCTCCTGCCGAGGTTTTTACGGCATCCTCGTGGATGCGGGCCGATCCGCCCAGTGGAATAACCATTCCATGTACACCGGCACATTCGGCACTCCGGGCGATGGCCCCAAAGTTCCTGACGTCAGTAACGCCGTCGAGGACCAGGAGAAGGGGCGTTTGTCCCGCTTCAAATAAACCGGGGACAAGCTGTTCCAGGCTGTGGTACTGGATGGGCGAGATCAGGGCCACCACTCCCTGGTGGTTCCGGTGCGTGAACCTGTTTAACTTTTCGATGGGCACAAACTGGACCAGCAGGCCGGATTTCCGGGCGAGGGACAATAAGTCGGAAGCCTGAACGCCATGGAGTCCCTTCCTGAACAAAACCCTGTCGAGTTCCTGCCCGGACTGGATGGCCTCGCTCACGGCCCGGATCCCGAAAATGATATCCTTTTGTTTTGCCATTGTCCAGAATCCCTAATTGCTTTCGGTATAGAAGATTTTGCCGCTCCTCCAGTCCCGCACTGCAATGGTCCAGAGGGAATTCACGAAATTCCGTTCCAGCAGGAAATCGTTCTGTGTAAAGGGACTGTCATGCCTGGAGAAGGTAAACTGAAGCGGTTCCCGGCTTTTCTTGCGGTAATATACCCAGATCTCGGTATTTCCCTGCTTCGTGAGCAGGTTGGGGGGACCATAGACGATGAACATCATACCGCGGTCGGTTTTCCAGCCTTCCTTGTAGGAAGTGAAGAAATAATTGGCAAAGAATACCCGGTTGTAATATACCCGGATCAGCTCCCTGCCGGTATGGACATTTCCCCCTGCCTGGAGCCAGAAATTATCCACCGCAAGCTTCAGGTTGGTCTGGTTGATCAGTTCATTGTATTCCTGGCTTGTGGTCAGGTATGCAAGGGGACCGACCATATCTTCCGTGCTGGACACCCTGGGATAGTTTCCCCCGAAATTAAACAGCGTCAGTCCACCTTCCTGCCTCGGATCCACCTGGATATGGTACATGCCCTCAATAGGAAGCATATATTTTATCGTATCGCTGTATGGATAGGCAAAAATGCTGTCCGGTATGAATTCCGGCCTGGGCGAGATGAGATTTGTCACCGGCGGGCGTGGAAGCGGGAAATTATTCCGGTAATACTTGATGTAAATGGTATCCACCCCCCTGCGGTTATACTGCACATAGAATACCTCCCCGGTATGGAAGACCCTGTCAAAGGAAGGGTACCCGCTCTCTGCCGAAAGGACCTGGTAATTCTGGGCCGTGTTGACACTGCTGCGGTCCACATGGATGAAATTGGTCGTACCCTTATTCCTGAGCAGGTCGGTGGTGTTCACCTTGAGCATGTACTGGCTGCCTTCCCTCGTCCGGATGGGCAGGTTGGCAACAAAGACGTTCTTCACCTGGTCCATGCGCAGGGCAAAATCGGCCGTAGTGCTGTCTGCAACGAATTCACTTTCCCTTCCTTCGATCAGCTCCTTCAGCTCATAATGGATCCTCAGCCTTCCCTGGTAAGTCCCCTCCGGGTTTGCCTGGTTGAAAAGCAGTTCGACCGGGAACAGTTTAATGTAAAGCCTGGAGCGAGTGGCCGTTTCATGGTACACGATAAACTCCGGGTGCAGGGGAGTGCTCGAGGGATTGTAAAGAAATGCAAGATTCTTCCGGGCCGCCTCCTTCTGCTGAGGTTGTGTCGCACAGGCACCCAGCAGCGCCGCCAGCAATGCTATCGTCAATACCTTAAGGATCTGTCTCGTGGTTATGATCATTGTGGGACTAAATTACTTATTTTCCTGCTCTATCAGTTTTTCCAGTTCCAGGTGCACCTGTTCCCATCGGGTCATTTCCTGGAAAAGCTCCGACTTAAGTTTCTCGTACTCGCTATAGACCGACAGATCCCCGATCTTCTCCGGTTCGGCCATGATGCCGTCAATCCTTTCGATCTCGCCTTCCAGCCTGGAAATGGATTCCTCCGAAAGGTATATCTTCTTTTCCAGCGCCCTTTTCTTTCGCTCAAAGGCCTTGCGCCTCTCGTATTCCTTTTTATTGCCGGCCGGTTTGCGTTCCGCTGCAGGCTCCTTCAGGTCCTGTTTCTTTTCGATCTCCCTGAGGCTTGACATCCTTTTCCTCCGGAGGAATTCATAAATCCCGCCAAGGTGTTCCCTCACCTTTCTCCCCCCGAATTCATAAACCTTGTTTACCAGTCCGTCAAGGAATTCCCTGTCGTGGGAAACCACAATTAAAGTGCCATCGTACTGCAGGAGGGCATGTTTTAGGATATCCTTGGAACGCATATCCAGGTGGTTGGTGGGCTCATCGAGGATGAGCAGGTTGTAGGGCCTGAGGAGCAGCTGGGCCAGGGCCAGCCGTGAACGTTCACCCCCGGAAAGGACCTTTACCTTCTTGTAGATATCATCTCCGTGGAACAGGAAAGCGCCCAGGATACTGCGGATCTGCGAGCGGATATCCCCCACCGCCACGTCATCGATGGTTGCAAATACCGTTTTGTCCTCATCCATGATCTCATCCTGGTTCTGGGCAAAATACCCGACGCTTACGTTATGTCCGATGCGGGCGGTCCCCCTGTAATCGAGCTCCCCGACCAGGATCCTTGAAAAAGTGGTCTTGCCCTCCCCGTTCTTTCCCACGAAAGCGACCTTTTCCCCGCGTTCGATCACCAGGTCCACATTTTCCAGAACGCAATGATCGCCGAAATGTTTTGTCAGCCTGCGTGTTTCGACCGCGATCGTGCCGGAACGGGGCGCCGGGGGGAATTTGATGTTAAAGGAGCGGACATCCTCCAGCTCGATCTCGACCCTGTCCATTTTTTCCAGGGCTTTGATGCGGGACTGTACCTGGACCGCCTTGGTGTTCTTGTAGCGGAAACGTTCGATGAATTTCTCTGTATCCTCGATCTTTTTCTGCTGGTTCCGGTAGGTGGCCAGCTGCTGTTCCCGCCTTTCCGCCCGCAGCTCCCTGAACCTGGAATAAGGGACCCTGTAATCGTAAAGCTTGCCCAGGGATATCTCGACCGTGCGGTTGGTCACTGTATCCAGGAATTTGCGGTCGTGGGAGATCAGCACGACCGCCCCTTCGTATGTGGAGAGGTATTTTTCCAGCCATTCGATGGACTCGATGTCAAGGTGGTTGGTAGGTTCGTCCAGCAGCAGCATGCCGGGTTTTCCGAGCAGTATCCTGGCCAGTTCGATACGCATCCTCCACCCGCCGCTGAACTCAACAGTCGGCCTGTGAAAATCACTGCGCATGAATCCGAGTCCCAGCAGCGTCTGCTCGATCCCTGCTTCATAGGATTGTCCCCCCAGCACCTCGAAACGGTGCATCAGTTCTGAAAAGCGGTCCAGCAATTCGGGCCGGTCGCCTCCCGGTCCGGGATCTGTGATGAGGGACTGCAGTTCATGGATCTCCAGCTCGATCGACCGGACCCGGTCAAAGGCACGCATGACCTCTTCCCACAGCGTGCGGCCGTCTTTGTATTTCATTTGCTGCGGGAGGTATCCCACCTCGGTGCCGGGCGGGGCCACCACCTTCCCTTCGGAAGGTTCCTGCAATCCCGCCAGTATCCTGAGCATGGTGGTCTTGCCTGCACCGTTCCTCCCGACAAGCCCTATACGGTCCCTCGGATTTACGATCATCGAAACCTCCCGGAAGATTTCCTGGGAGCCGAACCGCATCGATATATTATCAATGGAAACGGGCATAAAGATTTGATGGTTCCGGGATTTTTACGAAAATTTGCAAATTAAACAACTCTGTCTGAATTAATACCATACCACTATGAAAAAAAGAATTCTCGCCTTTCTGATCTCCATCGTTGCCGGTGGCATCGCCGGTGCCCTGGCCGCACTCCTGCTGTTCTCACCTCCCATGATGCTGGAAAATGAAAGCAGGTATGATTTTGAAACCACCCTGACAACCGTGGAACAATCTGCCGAGGCCGCGGGCTGGTCCATTCCCATCGTTCATGACCTGCAGGAAAGCATGGCAAAGGCCGGGAAGGAAGTCAACCAGGTTAAGGTTTTTGCGCTCTGCAAGCCGGATTATGCCGTCAAGATCCTGGGTGGGGATGAGGAGCGCATTTATTCGCCCATGATGCCCTGCAGGATATCCGTTTATACCAAGACCGACGGTAAAACCTATGTTTCCCGACTGAACATCCCGAAAATGTACAGAAACATGCCCCCGAATGTGAAATCGGCCATGAAAAGCGCATACCGGGACATGGAAAAAATACTTTCGGGCATCATCGTAAAGTAAAGCTGAGGAGGTACATATTACGAACTGGATAAGTATATCCGACGGCATCAGCTGATGGGAAGGAAGAAAAAACTGCCGCTGCTGGAAAACGTGGAGATCACGGACATCGGTGCCCGGGGAAAGGCGATCGCCAGGGTCGATAATTTCGTGACCTTCGTATCGAATGGCCTGCCGGGGGATGTGGCAGACCTCCAGGTGATGCGGCGCCGGAAATCCTACCAGGAGGCCCGGGTGGTCAGGTTCCATTCATACTCTGCCAGGCGCAGCGAGCCGTTCTGCACTCACTTCGGGATTTGCGGAGGATGCCGGTGGCAGGACCTGCAGTATGCCCACCAGTTGTTCTACAAGCAGAAGGAGGTGGCGGATACGCTGGAAAGGGTGGGCAAACTGAACCTCCCTCCCATCCGTCCCATCCTGGCATCTGCAAACGAACGGTATTACCGGAACAAGCTGGAATTCACCTTCTCAAACCGCCGCTGGCTCTCGCCGGGGGAGATCAATTCGGGGGATGAATTCGGGGACCGCAACGGCCTGGGGTTCCATATCCCGGGAATGTTCGACAGGGTGATCGATCTGGAGGAATGCCACCTGCAGATGGAACCCTCTAATTCCATCCGGCTGGCGGTGAGGGAATATGCTAAGAGCGTGGGAATGGGTTTCTATGACCTCAAGAACGGGGGAGGCCTGCTGCGGAACCTTATCATCCGCAATACCCTTTCGGGTGAAGTGATGGTAATTGTGGTATTCTTCGAAGAGGATGAGAGGTCCCGCAACGCCCTGCTTGACCATCTGCGGGCGGATTTCCCGGAGATCACCTCCCTGATGTACTGCATCAACCGGAAGGCCAACGACAGCCTGGCCGACCAGGAGATCCTGCTTCACTCGGGACGGGACCACCTCGTGGAGGTAATGGAGGACCTGCGGTTCCGGATCGGTCCAAAATCCTTCTTCCAGACCAACTCATTCCAGGCCCTTGAACTTTACCGGAAGGTCAGGGAGTTTGCAGCGCTGGGAGGCAACGAAACGGTTTATGACCTTTATACCGGCACCGGCACTATCGGGCTGTTCCTTGCGGGCATGGCCCGCAGGGTGGTGGGGATCGAATACATAGAGGAAGCCATACGGGATGCGGAGACCAACGCGGCACTGAACGGCATCCGGAATGCCAGGTTCTTCAGCGGGGAAATCCGGGAGGTGCTGAACCCGGATTTCATAAGCAGGGAGGGCTCCCCGGACGTGCTTGTCACCGATCCGCCCAGGGCCGGCATGCATAAAGAAGTGGTCAGGACCATCCTGAACGCCGGTCCCGGCAGGATCATATATGTAAGCTGCAATCCCGCCACCCAGGCGAGGGACCTGCAGATGCTGGCAGGGAATTACAGGATCCTGGAAGTCCAGCCGGTGGACATGTTCCCGCATACCTACCACGTGGAGAACATTGCCCTGCTTGAAAGGGCCTGAACCGGTCACTCGGGCAGCTTAACACCGGGCCAGTCCTGCCTGAAGTCGACCCAGTACTGCTTGATGGTCCGTTTTATTTCGGGACTCAAAATGAGTATCCCCACCAGGTTGGGGATGGTCATGATGGCGATGGTGATGTAGGAAAGTGCCCAGACAATGGTCGTATCGGTAAAGGAGGCAAAGAAGAAGGCCACCACATAGAAGAGACGGTAAAAGATCACGTATCGCTCACCCACCAGGTAGGTGACGGCCCTGTCACCGTAGTAAGACCAGGATATGGCCGTACTGAATGCGAAAAGCAGGAGCCCGATAGACACAATGTATTTGCCGAAACCTCCCATCACACTACGGGTAAATGCTTCGGTCGTCAGCGGTGCACTGTGCATGAGCGATCTTCCGCTGACCTTGTATTCCCCGAGGTCATCCTGCAGTTTCCCTGACTTTATGAGGACATCGCCCGTATAGAGTTCCCCGTTCCGGTAAAACTTCACATCCTCGGCGACCGAACGGGCATTCAGCAGGGTGTGGGCGGCGGGCAGGCTCCCGTTTTCGACATGCAGTGTACCGTCGTAAAGTTTAAGGGGTTCGCTTCCGCTGAGGAATTTCCTGAGTTTGATACGGTCGGCGGCCAGCTGGTCGTTGTAAGTCCCGTCCATGAAGATCATGTCGGCCTGCTGGAACTGGTTTTCGATCTTTTCGTTCCACACCCCGGAGGAAATCAGCACAAGCCCGGTCAGAAAACAAATGATGATGGTATCGATGAATGGCTCCAGGATGGCCACGAGTCCCTCTGAAACCGGCTCGTGTGCACGCGCGGCAGAGTGCGCGATCGGCGCCGATCCCTGTCCCGCTTCATTCGAGAACAGTCCCCTGTTCACTCCCCGGTTCACCGCGTAGGTAAAACTTGCCCCGAGAAAACCGCCCACTGCGGCTGTGCCGGTGAAGGCATTCCGGAATATGGAGGCCAGGGATGGAAGGATGTTATCATAATGGGTTCCGAGGACAAGCAGGGCTCCAATGAAATAAAAGATGGCCATGATGGGCACCAGACGGGAGGTAACACCGGCAATACGCTTGATCCCGCCGATGATCACCAGTCCCAGTATAAAGGCCAGTATGGCCCCCGTAATCCTCTCGTCAACGCCGAAGGTGCGGAACATGGAGGTGGAGATGCTGTTGATCTGTGGCAGGCTTCCCGTCCCGAAGGAGGACAGGATGGTCGCAACGGCAAAAAAGCCGCCAAGCCAGACTCCGATGCGGATGATCCTTCCGTTTTTCAGGTTGATGTTCAGGCGTTTTTTCATGTAATACATGGGACCGCCGGAGATGGTTCCGTCCGGCAGCACGTCCCGGTACTTATGAGAGATCGTGACCTCGACAAATTTGGTGCACATCCCGAACATGGCAGTAACCAGCATCCAGAAAAGCGCTGCCGGTCCCCCCAGGTGGATCGCCAGAGCAACGCCGGCAATGTTCCCCGTTCCGACCGTTCCCGAAAGCGCAGTCGAAAGGGCCTGGAAATGGGTGGCATCTCCAACGTCCCCGGTCTTGTCAAATTTTCCCCTTACAACCTTGACGGCATGGCTGAAATAACGGAACTGCGGAAATCTGAGGTAGATGGTAAAAAATATTCCGGTGCCGAGCAGGAGGATGACAAACCAGGGGTTTCCGCCGATATGGGAATCAAGGTTTACTAGGAAATCGTGAATCTTCTCCATGAAAAAACGATTGGAAACCTTTGCTTAAAGTCAACAAATGTAACAATATTTTGTAATTTGGCAGGATGAGACGGACATCACTTATACTGGCGACCATCCTGCTGGTATACAGCAGTGACAAACTCACCGGACAAGGCTATAATGCGCCTTCCGTGAACCAGCGGGTAGCGCTTGTCATTGGGAATTCGGACTATGACGCGGGTCCCCTGCTCAACCCTGAAAACGATGCCAGAGCCATGGCCACGGCCCTCCGCCAGACCGGCTTCGACGTCCTGGAATACATCAATCTTCCCAGTCCCGCCGAAATGAAACGTGCCATCCGTGATTTCGGAAGAAAGATCCAGAACGGGGGTGTTGGATTGTTTTACTATGCCGGGCACGGGATCCAGGTAGGCGGGAAGAACTACCTGATCCCCACGAAGGCCCAGATCTTTGCAGAGGAGGAGGTGGAATACGAAGCCGTTGACGTAGGGTTCGTCATGTCACAGATGGAAATTGCCCGAAACCGGATGAACATCATCATCCTGGATGCCTGCCGGAACAATCCCTTCGCCCGCAGCTGGAGGTCCGCCGGAACGGGACTGGCATTCATCAACGCACCGGCGGGAACCCTGATCGCCTATTCCACGGCCCCGGGATCGGTTGCATCGGACGGTACGGGGGCTAACGGGTTGTATACCGAGGAGCTGCTCAAGCAGATGCACCGTGAGGGACTGAAACTCGAGGATGTTTTCAAGAGTGTCCGCTTGGAGGTCCTGAAAAGAAGCAACAACATGCAGACCCCCTGGGAGTCCTCTTCCCTGGTGGGTGATTTTTATTTCATCCGTCCGGAAAACGGGATCACGGAAACAAGGATCACGGAAACAAAGGTGGAGGAATACGTTCCCAGGATCATTGAATCAAGGGAAAGTGCAGAATGGAAAATGGTCGACGGCAAGTATTATTTCTACCTGAACGGGATGGATATCACAAAAAATACCACGGCAGCGACTGTGGAAAAGGACGTACTGCTCTACGACCGTTCCTCGAATAAAAATTACCTGCTTAAAGATTTCTGGAATATAAAGGACCAGAATAACCGGGCTGCTGAGGAACTTGTTTCCAGGTCAAATGCCTTCTGGCGCGTCAATAAGGAGAAACTGTTCTGGTTTTACATAGAGGGACAGGATGTTTCCGCCGAAATTAACAATGCCTCCTACGGCAAGGATTTCGTTGTCTTTCATAAGAACAGCAACAGGTATTTTGTCATGAACCGTTACTCCGATGCCGTTCCCGGGAAACTTTACGGGGCGACATCTGTGTTCTCGCCTAACCAGACACTCTGGTGGGCGGATGAACAATATTATTACCTGATCGTGAATGGCGAGCAGATTGCCCCGCGTACCTGGAACCAGTGGAAGGGAAACGACCTGGTTGTGCACGACGAAACAGCCACGTCGAGTTACCTGCTGAGGGACTATTACAACAGCACCGACCAGGTCCTGAGACCCGCGGAGGTGCTGTATACCCCGGGACTGATCACCTGTTCCAGGGATGACCAGAACATGTACTACCTCTATAAGAATAAATCCGGCTATCCGATGTATGGTCCCTCTGCATATTCAGGGCAGGACCTGCTCATATACGACACCACTTTCCAGCAGACCATCCTGTTCGTGAATTTCCTGGGGACTCCCTCCAATTCACAGATCATTGGCAGCCCGGTCTACTCCAAGTCGGGTGCGGTCTGGAGGCGGCAGGACAACATCTTTTACCTGTATATCCAGGGAGTTCTGCAGGTTGAGAACATGGTGAGCTCCAGCTATTCTTCGAAAGGGAATGACCTGGAAGTCTACCAGAACAGCACCGGGATCACTTATATCCTCAAGGATTATTCCAGGTTGAATGACAATACCCTGCGTCCGGCGGAGGTCAAACCGTTGAATTAACAAAAAATTTACTACTTTTCCCCCTGAGATCAAATCACCCGGGTGCCCTGAACGGCTGTTGAAAAAGGCGCCTGACAATGTAATGGCAGTTGAAATAAGAGAAGTTGCGGGCCGCAGGATGATAAATCAATTCATCCACCTGCCTGCAAAAATCCACCGGGGGCATTCCAACTGGGTCCCTCCCCTCTACATGGACGAAAGGGCATTTTTCAATCCCCTTAAAAACAAATCGTTCGGGTATTCCGATGTCATCCTCCTGCTTGCCTTCAGGGATAAGCAGCCGGTCGGCAGGATCATGGGGATCATTAACCGGCGTTACAATGAATTGAAGGGGGAAAAGCATGCACGTTTCTGTTTCCTGGAATGCTGGAAAGATCCCGAGGTGTCATCAGCCCTGATCTTCGCCGTGGAGGACTGGGCCCGGGAAAGGGGAATGGTCAAGCTTGTGGGTCCCCTGGGCTTCTCCGACAAGGATCCCCAGGGACTCCTGGTGGAGGGATTCGATAAGCCCCACGTCATTGCCACCACCTGTAATTACCCTTACCTCCCGGAACTGGTCGAAGCCTCCGGGTTCTTCAAGGAAGTCGACCTGGTCGTCTATAAGCTGGATGTCCCGAAAGAGATCCCGGAGATCTACAGCATGGCTAATGAGCGGATCCTCAGCAGGAACAGCATTGTCCTCAGAGAATTCGAACGCAGGAAGGAGCTCAGGCCGTTTATTCGTCCGGCGCTTCAGCTGATGAATGAAACCTATGTGGACATCTACGGATTTGATCCCCTGACTGATAAAGAGATGGATGAATTTGCTGCCCGCTACATTCCCCTGCTTGACCCGAAATTTGTAAAGGTTGTTGAGAATGACAGGGGTAAAGTCATCGGATTCTTTATCTGCATGCCCGACCTGAGCACCGGCATCAAAAAGTCCCGGGGCTACCTCCTCCCCTTCGGCATCTTACACATCATCCGGGCCGGAAAGAAGACAAAACAGATGAACCTGCTGCTGGCGGGCATTGACAGGGACTGGCGTGGACAGGGACTGGATGCACTGATGGGGACAAGTATGATCAAGGCGGCTCATAAAGCGGGACTCGAATACATTGACAGCCACCTTATGCTCGAGCACAACGTGAAGGTCAGGGCGGAAATGGAACGGATGGGAGGTGTGATTTACAAACGCTACCGGATCTTTCAGAAACCCATCCTCATGTAGTCGATCATCAGGGGGATGTCCATCGTTTTTATCCCGTGTTTCCGCAGGTACCGGGCATCTTCTTCCATGACAGAGCTGAACCATTCAAAATCCCGGCCGGCCTTTTCAAGGCTCCGGTGGTAGTTTTCAATGGCTTCCTTACGGTTCCCCGTGCACCAGAGCACATGCCCCAGGTTCACGAAATCGTTCCGGTTCCCTTCCTTCTCAATGACCTTCCTGAAATATTTTTCGGCCTGTTCGAACTTGCCAAGTACGAAGGAACACCAGGCAATGGGGCGCTGTACCTTGTGGTTATCCGGCTGGTGGTATTCCACCTTGAAATAATACTTCAGTGCCGCTTCATATTCGCCCCGGTCCATCAGGGTGTGTCCCAGGTTAGACTGGATCAGCAGGTTGTCCGGCTCCAGTTTTTCGGCCGCCCGGTAATATTCCATAGCCCTGGCGGTGTCACCGGACTTCCTCGCGCAGTAAGCGATCTTTTTGATCACCCAGGATTTTTCCCGGTTGAAAAGTTCGGCTTTATGGTAGTATTCCAGCGCCTTTTCGAAATTACCCAGCTTCTGGTACGAAAAACCGGTCTTTTCATAGAGTTCCGCATTTTCCTCCTCTGAAGCCAGTTGTTCAAAAATGCGGATGGCCTTTTCGTAGTGGTCCTTTTCGAAATAAAACTCACCGATGTTGCGAAGAATGCGTTTATCACGGATCAGCACGTTGAACATGTTGGAATGTTCAAAATCAAGATCGATTCCGAATACATCATCGATCTCCCTGTGCCAGGGATGGAGTTTGAAAAAGCGGTATAGGTCCTGCAGGTACTGGGTATAGATGGACTTGTCCCTAAGCGAATCATCGAGCATCTCGTCGTTCTCGGCCAGCTCGTTCATCGCCTTCAGCTCCATGTTGAAAA
>CAYSJH010000076.1:0-19855 GCA_964431315.1 uncultured Bacteroides sp.
CGTCATGACTGACCTTCAAATCCGACCCGGGATCCGTTTAATCCGACCCGGGATCTGTTTAATCCGACCCGGGATCCATCAACCCTCAGCTGGCCTTCTGGTTCTTCTTCCTTTCGTTCTCGTCAAGAAAGATCTTGCGCAGGCGGAGTGATTTCGGCGTCACTTCAAGGTATTCATCTCCCTTGATGTATTCCATGGACTCTTCCAGGGAGAATTTAACAGCCGGGATGATCATGGCCTTATCATCCGAACCGGATGCACGGATATTGGTAAGTTTCTTCGTTTTTATAACATTGACCGTAATATCGTCCTGACGGTTGTTCTCCCCGATCACCTGACCGGCATAAACCTCCTCTCCGGGATGGATGAAAAACCTGCCACGGTCCTGCAGCTTGTCTATCGAATAGGCAATTGAGGTCCCCGTTTCGAGGGCAATGAGCGATCCGTTACGCCGGTGCTCGATCTCTCCTTTCCAGGGTTCATAGGAAGCGAAACGGTGATTGATCACGGCCTCTCCCTCGGTGACGGTAAGCAGGGGATTGGTCAGTCCGATCAGTCCCCTTGAAGGAACTGAGAATTCAAGAATCACCCGGTCCTGCCTGTTCTCAATATGCTGTATCTCCCCCTTTCTCCTGGTTACCAGTTCGATGACCTTCCCTGAAAATGCTTCGGGCACCAGCACGTTCAGCAATTCTACCGGCTCATGTTTCTTCCCGTTGATTTCCCGGACGATGACATGCGGCTGCCCGAGTTGAAATTCATACCCTTCCCGTCGCATGGTCTCGACCAGGATGGACAGGTGGAGTATGCCCCGGCCGTAAACCATCAGCCTTTCCGGGGAGTCCGTTTCCTCAACCCTCAGGGCAAGGTTCTTTTCCGTCTCACGGAACAAACGCTCCCGCAAATGCCTGGAAGTGACGTACAGACCCTCCCTTCCGAAAAAAGGCGAAGTATTCACCGTGAAAAGCATGCTCATGGTGGGCTCGTCAACCCGTATGGGGGCCATCCCCTCCGGCTGCTCGAAATCCGTAATGGTATCCCCGATCTCAAAGTTCTCAATGCCCAGAACCGCGCAAATCTCTCCCGCCTCCACCAGCTCTTTGGTCTTCTCCTTTCCCAGTCCCTCGAACAGGAATAATTTCTTAACCTCCGATTTGATGATCCTGCCGTCGTTCTTTACGAGTGAGACAGGCATTCCGGCCTGGATCGCTCCCCGCGTGACCCTTCCGACGGCTATCCGCCCGATGTAGGAGGAATAGTCGAGCGAATTGATCTGCAGCTGGAGCCTGCCGGGATTCGGAACCGGTGCAGGGATGTGCTCGATGATCTGGTCGAGCAGGAAGCTGACATCTTCCGAAGGGGATCTCCAGTCCCCCGACATCCAGCCCTCCTTGGAGGACCCGAAGACGGTCGGGAAGTCAAGCTGCTCTTCCGTGGCATCCAGGTTAAACATAAGGTCGAATATCGCTTCCTGTGCATGATCAGGATTGCAATTGGGCTTATCCACCTTGTTGATCACCACGATCGGTTTCAAACCCAGCCGGAGTGCCTTCTGGAGGACAAACCGCGTCTGGGGCATGGGTCCCTCGAAAGCATCCACCACAAGGAGGACCCCATCGGCCATGTTGAGCACCCTTTCCACCTCCCCTCCGAAATCTGAGTGGCCCGGAGTATCAATGATGTTGATCTTGACTCCCTTGTAGCGAACCGAAACATTCTTGGAAAGGATGGTGATCCCCCTCTCCCGCTCCAGCTCGTTTGAATCCAGGATAAGCTCCTGCACTTCCTGGTTTTCCCTGAACAATTTTACCTGGTACAGTATCCGGTCCACCAGTGTGGTCTTGCCGTGATCGACGTGTGCAATGATCGCAATATTCCTTATGTCCTGCTGCGTAATGTCCTGCCGCATCATTAAATATTGTTAAGGGATGCAAACGTACATTATTTTTCCCTTGGATGGATGAAAAAATATGTTAAATCATTAAACCTGATGCTGGAAAGATGATTTTTTATCTCTTGTATTTCAGAGGATTGCATATCCAGCACAAAAAATAACTAAACATTTAGTTGATAAAACGAAATATTTAGTTTAGATTTGCGTTATACTGTCATTAACGATTTATTATTATGAAAGAGCTAACCCGTGCAGAGGAACAGATCATGCAGATTCTATGGGATATGGAAAAGGGGTTTGTCAAAGACATTCTTGAGAAATTTCCTGAACCACGCCCTGCCTACAATACGGTCTCGACCATATGCAGGATCCTTGCAAAAAAGGGATTCGTCGGTCACAGGGCCTACGGTAACTCGCATCAGTATTACCCGCTGATCAACAGGGAGGAATACACCAGGGAGTACCTGAATAATTTTGTTGACAGCTATTTCGGCAACTCGATCGGGCAGCTGGTATCGTTCTTCTCGAAACAGAACAGGGTCGATGTTAGGGAGGCGGACAGGATCATTGAACTGATGTATTCCATTAAAGGGAAGAAGAGCAATGGATAAATTCCTTCCATACCTGGTTGAATCGGGCATCTGCCTGCTTGTATTTTTTGTACTTTACCAGGCAGTGCTGAAAAGGGAGACCTTTTATCAGCTGAATCGAGGCTTCCTTCTGTTTTCCATTCTCTTCTCCCTGCTGGTACCCCTGATGAACATCCGCCTGCAAAGGGATCCTGGTCCCGCGCTTATGGCTTTTCGTATGGAGCCCATTACCATATCTGCATCCGGAGGGTACTTCAGTGGAGGGAGCAGGATCATTTCCCTGGACATCATACGTTTCATTTACCTGTCGGGGATAATTTTATTCGGTTTGCGGATAATCCTGAATATAAATTCCATACGGAAGCTCTACCGGAGGGGAAAGCGGATTCCCGGAAGGCATTACGATCTCATCCTCCACTCCATGAAATACCCGCCATTTTCGTTTTTCCAGTTCATCTTCATCAGTGAAATGCATTACTCCGGTAAAAAGCTGGATGACATCATTGAGCACGAAAAGGCCCACGTCAGGCAAATGCACTCGGTCGATGCAATACTCACAGAGCTGCTTATCATCCTTCAGTGGTTCAACCCCATGGCCTGGCTGTTTAAGAAACTTGTTACTGAAAATCATGAATTTCTTGCCGATGAGGCAGTAATCAACCGCGGTTTTTCCCCTGAGGCCTACAGGCTCAGGATAGTGGCAGAGCTGTTCGGCATCCGATCAATGCCGGCAGCACACAATTTCAACCAATCCATAACACAAAAACGCTTAAAAATGATGGAAAAATCAAAATCAACGGCGGCATCAAGGCTGAAATTTCTCCTGGTGCTGCCCCCCGCGATGTTGCTATTTTACCTGTTTGCCTGTTCATCGCAACCGGCCGACTCCACGGCAAAAGATACACCGGAAACATCCGGTCAGCCTGAAGTTTATTACAAGGTCGATGTGGCCGCAGAACCCGAGGGAGGGGTACAGGCTTTCCAGCAATACATTGCGCAGAACATAAAGTATCCGGCAGAGGCAGTGAAAAAAGGCGTGCAGGGCAAGGTGTACATACAGTTCATCGTGGATGAGAACGGCAACCTGGTGAAAGCAGTACAGAGTTCCGAGGTTCCCCCGCCGCCGCCGCCGGCTGCAGGTGCTGAAGGAGAAGTCCCTCCGCCTCCGCCCCCTCCCGAAAAAATTGTACTGGGAGGCATCGTGGTCGTCGGTTACAAACCCCCGGAGGGAATTGAGCAGGAGTATGCAAAGGAAGATGTTCAACTCCTTGCCGATGAAGCCATACGGGTCATCGTTGAGTCCAGCCTCAAATGGAAACCTGCATTGAAGGACGGAAAACCCGTGCGATCCGCATGGACCATTCCGATCGTATTCAAGCTTGACTGAATCCCCATTCTGAATCCCGGACCGGGGACCCATTTACAATCCGGTCGGGTTCCGGGGTTCAGAATGT
Organism: uncultured Bacteroides sp.; assembly: GCA_964431315.1. Taxonomy (GTDB): domain Bacteria; phylum Bacteroidota; class Bacteroidia; order Bacteroidales; family SM23-62; genus SM23-62. The sequence goes on from CAYSJH010000076.1 coordinate 3,939, forward strand.
CTTAAAATCTCTTAAATTTGTAGCTGGTATTCCGGGCCGGCTATGAAAAATTCCCTGGTCAAACTGATATTGATTTCCATCCTTACTGGAACCTGTTTTGCCGGAACCCTTAAGTCCCAGGACTATGACACAGGCCTGGGTATCAAGGTCGGGATGGTCCCCGGTTTGACGGCAAAACATTTCTTTACCACGAAAGGAGCCATTGACGGCATCCTCACCTACCGCTGGGCCGGGATCAACCTGACGGGACTGGCCGAGTTTCACCTGTCCGTTTTCGATACCGAGGGCATGTATTTCTATTACGGAGGCGGTCTTCATGTGGGAGTCTGGGATTCGGGAAAGGCCAAAGACCAGCCTGCCAGCGGCCGCAAGATGAATTTCGGGATAGATGGTATAGCGGGACTGGAGTATGACTTCAGGGATGTTCCGCTTTCACTGGGACTGGACTGGAAACCAAACTTTAATATAGTCACGGACTCATGGTTGATCATCGATGAGATCTCCCTGGTCCTCCGATACCTGATCCGATGAACCCGGAAAGCAATAAAATTGCCAGCCGGGCCGGCTGGATCTCCATTTTCGTTAATATAGCCCTGTTCGGATTCAAATACTGGGCGGGCATCTCATCGGATTCGGTTGCCATTATTGCAGATGCATGGCATACCCTTTCCGATTCCATAACCTCCATAATCGTGCTGGCAGGCATCTGGTATTCTATCAGGCCGGCGGACAGGGACCATCCATTCGGACACGGGCGTGCGGAAATCCTGGCGGCTGTAATCGTCGGCGTTCTGCTTGGGGTGATCGGATTCGAATTCCTGCTCGAATCAATCAAGAGGCTCAGGGATGGGGAATCCGCGAATTACGGGACCCTGGCGATCGTTGCCACCGCGACTTCCGTGGTTGTTAAGGAAGCCATGGCCCGGTATGCGGGAATTGTGAGCAGAAAGGCGGATTCCAAAGCCCTGAAGGCCGACGCATGGCATCATCGCAGCGATGCCATTTCGTCCGTTGTCATCCTCGCAGGGATTTTCCTGAATCACATAGCGTGGTGGATTGACGGTGCACTTGGAATCGTTGTCTCCGTGCTGATCTTCCATGCGGCCTATGACATACTCAAAGAAACGTTCAACTCCCTGCTGGGAGAGAAACCCGATAAAAAAACGGTGGACCGGGTAATGGAGATCTGCAGGATGAACCTCGAGGACGATGCCTTCCCACACCATTTTCACATCCACAGATACGGGGACCATACCGAAATGACCATGCACATTAAATTCCAGAAGGACACGTCCCTTGAAGCAGCACATAACCGGGCCTCAAGCATCGAGGAAATCATCCGCAGGGAGATGGGCATCGAAGCCACCATTCACATGGAACCCCTCTCGGGAAGACCGGGAGGTGAGGAATAAAAACCGGATTCAAAACTTTACGGGGATATCAACCAGAATTTACTCGTAACCTGACCGAAGGTTTACCGGGGGCTATACGCCCTGATACCCGTGAAATTTAAGTGGATTTTCCCAGGATCTTCTCCATCAGCCGGTTCACCCTGGCTGCGGTATCGCCGTGCGAGGGACTCCGGCCCCTGCCCCGCAATTCCTCCACGATTGCAATGATCATGGGCAGCTGGACATGTTCTGGGGGACTCACAGCGTATGTCTTTCTACCCTGCGGATTGACAACTTCGATCGGGGTAAACGCAAAACAGGAGAACTTCATGCTTCCCGATTCCCCGGTAACTTCGATCTCGTCGCAAGTGGAATTTTCCGGAACTGCAAAACTCCAGGTGCCGTTGTAAAGCATTCCCCCTTCAAACCTTACCGAGGCAATTACGGTATCCTCGGGCCGGTAGAGTCCCCCGAAATTACCTGCCATTCCCTCTGCGGTCTCCACTTCCCCGAAAAGGAACATCAGGATGTCGAACTCATGGCATCCCATATCATGAAAATATCCCCCGCCACTGATTTCCGGGACCACCCGCCAGGGCAGATCATCCTTCCGGTGATCCTCCGCCCTTGGAGCCACCAGGAGCCTCGACTGGCAGAGGAAGGGCTTGCCAATCTCATTCCCTTCCAGCAGCTCCCGGACCCTGAGGAAATATTCCATGCTCCTTCGGTAATAGGCGACAAAAAGCGGCACACCGGTCTGTGCGGCCACCTCGTTCATTTTCAGACACTCCCGGTACGTCGTGGCCATGGGCTTTTCCACGTATACCGGTTTGCCGGCCCGCATCGCACTGATGGCATATTCTGCATGCGAGGACGGCGGGGTGGCAATGTATACCGCATTGATCCGGGGATCGGCCAGGAGCTGCTCTGCGGTGTCGAAGACCAGGGGAATCCCGTGGCGTGCCGCATAGGAAACAGCTTTGTCTTTGGTCCGGCTGGTAACCCCGATGAGCGATGATCCTTCGATTTTATTGAACGACGGCGCGCTTTTCTTTTCCGTCACGTCCCCGCAGCCGATCATTCCCCAGTTGATTGTTCCATCCATAGCTGAAAATTTCCCATGAAAATATCAATTTAAGGCCAGAAATCCAGCATGGACCTGAATCATCTTTTTATTAAATTTGTACAAAGCGGATACCATCCCCATGAAAACCCTGAAGCATGCCATAGCCGGGTTCCTCTTTCTTCTCCTTCCGGCGGGAGGATACGGCGTGTTAAGCGCCTCTGCACTGAATGACACACTGGCCTATCATCCCGTCCGCGGCAGGATCGTGGATGTGCGAACGGGAAATCCGATCATTTTTGCCAACGTATACCTTGAAGGTACGAACATCGGCACGGTTTCGAACTCCGATGGGGAATTCATCATCAAGATCCCGCTTTTCATTGAGAACAAGACCATCGTCATCTCCAGTATCGGGTACAAAAACATTGATCTGCTTTTCGACAGGCTGGATCCCGGATACAATCTGATCAAGCTCGAGCCGAATCCCATTCCGATTGAAGAGGTCACCATCATTAACAGGGATGCACGCGAACTACTGAAAGCCGCCCTGATGAAGATCCCCGAGAACTACAGCAATGTGCCGGTGATGGTTACGTCATTCTACCGGGAGACCATTAAGCAGAACCGGAATTATGTGGCGGTATCCGAAGCCGTACTGGATGGTTACAAGGCCGCCTATACTAACATGGCCGGGGCGGACCGGGTGAAGATATTCAAGGGAAGGAAAAGCACCGATGTCAAAAAAATGGATACGGTCCTTTTTAAGCTTCAGGGGGGGCCACAGACCATGTTCCTGCTTGACGTGGTGAAAAATCCAATGGAACTGTTCGAAGTGGAATCCATGGATTATTACGTTTACCAGATGGGTGGCATCGTGAACATCAACGACCGGCAGGCTTACATCGTGGAGTTTGACCAGCTCGACCATGTTGACTTCCCCCTTTATTCGGGCAAAGTATACATCGACGTGGATGATCTGGCCTTTGTCGGGGCAGATTTCAGGATCAGTCCCAAAAAACTCGACGACGCGGTCCAGTACCTGGTCCGCAAAAAACCGGCCGGGATGCGCATCGACCTGATCAACGCCAGTTACCTGGTAAAATACAGGTTCAGCATGGACAAATGGTACCTGAACTACGTCCGGACGGAACTGATCATGGCCGTCCGCTGGCAGAAAAAGCTGTTTAAGTCCACCTACACCACCATGTCGGAGATGGCGGTCACCGATATTGATCCCGAGAATGTTACACGGTTCAAATTCCGGGAATCAACCACCCGGGAGGACATCTTCATCGAGCAGGTGAAAGATTTTGAGGACCCGGATTTCTGGGGTGAATACAACATTATTCAGCCTGAGGAATCGATCCAGTCCGCCATTGAAAAGATCAGCCGCAAACTGAAGAGGCGGGACCAGCAGGAATAGTGCGCTGATTTTTAAGCGGGTCCCCCGTGCGGCCTTCCGTCAAAATCGTAAGGCTTTTCCGGCAGTACCGGCCATCTGACCGGTTTCCCGTCCCTTGTCGAACGGTAGATGGCGGTAAAGATCTCCACCGTCACCCGGCCGTCCCGGTCGGTGATGAGAGGTTCCTTCCCCTCGGCCACTGCGCCGATGAAATCCAGGATCTGTTCCCGGTGATAAAAGCTCATGAAATCTTCGTGGCTGTTGAAGTAATCCGAATCCTCCCGGATCCAGGTCTCCAGCATATGCTCCTCCCCTGGTACGGTCCACATATCCAGCACCGGCGGCTCCAGGATGCCCGACATGCCGGCCACGAACATGGCGCCCCCGTCGGTCTGCACCCCGACCGAAGCCCCGTTATCCCCGTGGACATGAACGTTGCAGTGGATGCCGGGTTTCTGTGAATTGCTCAGGATAATGCTTCCCATTCCACCGTTCCTGAATTTCAGGACGGCCAGGGCGGTATCCTCCACTTCGATGCAGGGATGGTTTAGATTTCCCCAGTTCCCGTAAAGTTCCTCGATCTCACCCATGTACCACTGCAGAAGGTCAAGCTGGTGGGGGGCCTGGTTCACCAGGAGCCCGCCCCCTTCCCCTTCCCATGTGCCCCTCCAGGCATCCGCCCGGTAGTAAGTTTCATCCCTCCAGCCCAGCATTTCAATGGTTCCGAGAACAGGTTTCCCGATCTTTCCCTCATCGATAGCCTGCCGGATCCGCTGGCTCGGCCGGTAAAACCGGCGCTGGCAGATGACACCGATCTTCCTGCCATGCTCTCGTGCTGCGGCGGACATGGCGTCGCAATCCTCGAGCGTGCTGGCGAAGGGTTTTTCCACCAGGACATGGGCTCCTTCCCGTATAGCGGCTAAAGCCGGGTCCCGGTGCGCCGGGTGCGGCGTGCACACGATGACAACATCCAGTTTTTCCCCGCGGACCATCCCCGATACATCGATGTAGGGTTTCAGTCCGTACTTCCCGGCAAAATCTGAGGTACGACCTGCACTCCGCCCGCATACCGCGACGTAGGCACATTCTTTGATTGATTGCAGTGCGGAGGATATCAGGTGGCCGACCTTCCCCGGGCCAACGATGCCTATTCTGAGTTTTTCCATAGGCCTGGTGTTTATGGTATAAGGACAACCTTGAGGAGACCTTTTTCCTTCCTGTAAAGGCGATCGAACCATTTCGCCCCCTCGGATAGCGAAGCTTCCGCGCTGAGCAGGGCGGAGGTGTTTATCCTGCCTTCCTCCATCAGCCGGAGAACCTCTGGAAATTCCCCGTTTATGGCACAGGAACCCTGCAGCCTGAGCTGCCTCGAAACGACCGCCTGCAGGGGGATCTCCACGCGGGGGGTGATGTTCCCGACCAGGGTCAGGCTGGCACCTTTGCGGATGCAGTCGATGGCGGTAGCGATGGTCTCCGTAGTCCCGACCACCTCGAAACCGATGTCCGCCCCCCTGCCTTCGGTGAGGGACCGGACCTTATCCCCGGCATTTACCTCCGAAGGATTTACGGCATACCCGGCGCCCAGTTCCAGGGCCATATCAAGCCTGCCGGGATCGATGTCCACGGCAATGATCCGCCGGATCCCCCTGATTTTCAGCAGCTGGATTATGAACAGCCCGATCATTCCCGATCCGACCACCACGGCTGTATCTTCCGGTGTAAACTCCGTGAGGGTGATGGCATGCAGGGCGACCGCCACCGGTTCGGTCATGGCAGCCTGGGTAAAAGACACTTTCTCGGGTATCCGGCACAGGATGTGTTGGGGGACCACCACGTATTCTGCGTATGCACCATCAAGCTTAAACTCGGGAGTTGAAACGCCGAGCACTTTGCGGTTATCGCTGAGGTTATAAAAACCCCGCAGGCTGTACCAGTCCCCCGGATCATAAACCGTAGAATCGAAGGTCACCCGGTCCCCCTTCTTCCAGTCTCTGACTCCCTCCCCGGTCCGTTCAATGATCCCCGCGGCTTCATGTCCCATGATCACGGGAGGAATGCGCCTTCCCGAACTCCCGTCCATTCCGTGTATGTCGGACCCGCATATTCCCACCGCCCTGACACGGATCAGGACCTCATCGGGCCCGGGCACCGGGTCCGCCACCTCCCGGTAGACCATTTTCATGTATTCTTCGAGAACCAGAGCTTGCATGGGCAACTATTATTAAGGTTAAAGATAGGGTATTTAAGCCTTCGGGCATCATAGGGTCAGAGAACAGGTTTTAAACTCAAGGTTAAACATTAATAATACCGAACAATGAAAACAAAAAATTCTCAGAATCGAAAAGGGAATCCGTTCTTTATTGCATTCCTATTCATGCTGCTGCTCTCGCTTGCCTACGCCTCGGTGGCGTTTTCGCAAGTTTCGAATTCTTATAAATCCTATACGGGGAAGATACTGGACAGCCAGTCCGGTAAACCCATTGTTTTTGCCAATGTGGTTCTAAAGGGAACCAACATGGGAACGGTGACAAATTCCGACGGGGAATTCCTGATCAAGGCACCGGCGGACTGGAACGTGGAACAGATCGAGGTCACCCACCTGGGATACCAGACCAGGATTCTCAATCTTGCCGACCTGAAGGAAAACGGGAATGAGATCAGGCTTGCAGAGGCCGTGATTCCCATCTCAGGGATAACGGTTTCGTACGGGGACCCGGAAGGACTCATCCGGAGGGCCGTCAAGAACATCCCGGACAATTATTCCGCAGATCCGGTTATGCTGAAAGCATTTTACAGGGAAACCATCAAACAGAACCGGAATTACGTGGCGGTAGCAGAAGCGGTGGTTGACATCTACAAGGCCGAATACAAGGCGATATCCGGAGTGGATCGCACCCGGATCTACAAGGGGCGCAAAAGCCAGGATGTCCAGAAAATGGATACGGTCATCGTGAAACTCCAGGGCGGTCCCTTTATCAGCCTGCTTCTCGATGTGGTCAAGAATCCGGGCGAGATCCTGTCGGAAGAATACCTCGACCTGTATAATTACACTTACGGCGGAATGACCTCGATACAGGACAGGGAGGCCATGATCGTATATTTTGAGCCGAAAAACAATATCCAGGACTTCCTCTATGAGGGCAAGATATATCTCGATCTCGAAAACCTTGCCATCATAGGAATTGATTTTAACCTGGACCAGGACAGGCTCAGTGAAGCGGCCGAACTTTTCATCAGGAAAAAACCCAGTTCCATGAACATTGATATCGAATCCGCCAATTATCTTACAAAATACAGGATCTACGAGGGAACCTGGTACCTGTCCTACGTGCGCTCAGAACTTAATTTCAAATGCCACTGGAAAAAGAAGCTCTTCAACTCAAAATACGAACTGATGACCGAACTGGCCGTAACCGACGTAGAAAAGGAAAACGTCACGAAGTTCAAGTACAGCGAGGCTGCAAGGACAAGCGATGTGCTGGCCGAACAGGTGAGCCAGTTCGAGGATCCTGATTTCTGGGGAAAGGACAACATCATAAAACCGGATGAATCAATCGAATCCGCCATAGCGAAACTGAGTAGAAAACTGAAAAGAAGAATGTAATTGCAGAATTCGGGGTAAGTGGTAATTTTGTGATGGGAGGTAACCTTAAAAATTGAACGATAAGCTTGCCATACGGAAGATACAGACAGGAGACATAAAGGCCTTCGAGGAGTTTTTCAGAAAGTACTATGAAGACCTTTGCCGGTGGGCTTACCGCTACCTGGGAGACAGGGACTCCTCCGAGGAGATTGTGCAGGACCTTTTCTACCACCTGTGGCGTGACCGCACGGCATTCACCATCGATGTTTCGGTAAAATCCTACCTGTACAAAGCCGTATCGAACAACTGCAAAATGCTGCTGAAAAAACTGCGCCGCCGCAGTGCCATCGAAACGGAAATCGCTAACCGTTCCACCGACAAACAGGAACAGCCGTCCGAAGTGCTTGAAACAAGCGAGATCACGGAGGTGGTCAACAGGACCCTCGCTGAATTGCCCGAACGGCCCGCGATGATCTTCCGGATGAGCCGGTACGAAGGGATGAAATACAGGGAAATCGCTGAAAAACTCAGCATCTCGGTCAAAACGGTGGAGGCCAACATGGGAAAGGCCCTCGAAATGTTCAGGAAAAACCTGCAGGAGTATGTTTAGAAAACGAATCGAATGAAAAAGGACTGGAAACTTATGGCGAAGGCATTTGCGGGGGAAGCGGATGCAATAGAATTGGAAAAGCTTGAACGGTGGATTCAGGCATCACCTGAAAACAAACGAATGTACGATATGCTTAAAAAGAACTGGGATTCGGTCAAAAGGGAAGACGATCCCGTAAGGGTGGACGTCGATAAAGCCTGGATGAGCCTTCACAACAGGCTTGAACGGGAACAGCTGATCACGCAGGAAAACAGGCAGTCCGGCTTGAAGATCATAATGCCGCGTCTGATAAGGATTGCGGCTGCCGCAATCCTTATCCTGGCGCTTGGAACAGCTTCCTGGCTCGTTTTCAGGTCTGCCGACAGCACGATCCGGATGACGGCCGCAACCCTTGACCAGCAGAAATTCGGCCTGACCCTTCCGGACGGGTCCACTGTGGATATGAACGCCAATTCAAAACTCAGCTACAAGCTTCATATTTCGGGCGTCCGAATGGTAAAACTGGAAGGCGAGGCATGGTTCGACGTGAAGCACGACGAATCCAGGCCTTTCATCATAAAGGCCGGCAACGGAACGGTCCGGGTCACGGGGACTTCCTTCACCGTCCGCACTGTTCCAGGAACGGACAGGATAGAGGTTTACGTGGAATCGGGCAACGTCCAGTTTTACCGCTCAGGAAAGCAGGAAGGAAAACTCTCCCTGAAAGCCGGACAGATGGGAGTGCTTGAGAAAAACCAGCTCACTGAGACGGCCGAGGTGGAACCCAACCGCCTTTCCTGGAAAACCAGGAAACTCATCTTCCGCGACACCCGGCTGGGTGATGTGGCGGGGGTCCTCAACCGGACATACAGCCAGAACATCCGATTTACCAATGAATCATTGGAAGATTGTTTATTTACAGGTACCTTTGATCAGGAGCCCATAGACTCTGTTGTCAGGGTGATCCAGGTAGCCTTCGGCCTCGAAGTCGGCCGGGATGGCAGGGCTTATGTTTTTTCCGGTGATGGATGTCAATAAATACTGCTGCCTGTTATTTTTTCTCATTTCCCTTTCCGGGAAGTCCCAGCAGATCCCAGACAGCCTGATACTTAACCTTCCGGATACCATTCTGAGCACGGAAAATACACTCTTCCTGGTGGAAGGGAACCTCCCGGTATATTTTTCCTATAATCCCGCCATCTTCGACAGGGACACCACCCTGGAATGGTCTCCCGGGGTTTACACCCTGAAGGACATCCTTAACCGGATAAGCAGGATCCATAAGGTGAGCTATACCCTCATTGGCAACCAGGTCGTTTTCTATGAAAAGGGACAGGAACCCGGTGATGTGTTTCCTGCCGGGAAGGAAATTCCTTCACCTGCAACACGGCGGATTGAGGGAAGGATCCTTGGCATTCCCGGCGGGGAGCCCCTCTCCTATGCTAACGTCTGGCTGCCCTCAACCTGGGAAGGCACCATCGCTAATACGGATGGGTACTTTGTCCTGAACCTGGTACCCGGATCTGTTGCCGACACCGTGGCTTTCAGCTGCATGGGCTACAGGACGACGAGGCTGCCTGTCGGGCAACTCGGCGACACCATGAACATTATTCAACTCCAGGCTTCTTTCATACCGATACAGGAGGTGGTGATCCGTCGCATCGATCCCCTTCACCTGCTAGGTGAGGCGCTGAAACGGATTTCCGTGAATTATTCGAGGCAACCCGTGATCCAGACGGCCTTCTACCGGGAGACCATCCGGAAGGACGATAAATACGTGGCCATTTCGGAAGCCGTCCTCGAAGTCTATAAACCCGGCTGCATTTCCCCTTCAAGCGAACAGGCCAGGGTACTCAGGGGAAGGAAGAACCAGGATTTCAGCCAGATGGACACCCTCATGGTAAAACTTCAGGCGGGACTGGAAACAAGCTTCCTTCTCGATGTGATCCGGAACCGTCCTGATTTCCTGCAGGAAAACGAGTTCTACCGGTACCATTACCGGATGTCTGACATCGTGGTCATACAGGATAAATCTGCGTACGCCATTGATTTTCAGCAGAGGGAAAATACGGATCCGCCTCATTACAGGGGCCGCATTTACATCGACCTGGAAAGCCTTGCCTTCCGGGGAGTTGAATTCGAAGTAGATCCGAAAACCATATCCAGTGTGGCAAAATCAATGGTGCTTAAAAAACCGAGAAAGGTCAACGTCCGTCCGCTCAGTGCCTCTTATTCCGTGCGGTACAAGGAGGAAGGCGGTCTTTTTTACCTTTCCATGATCAGGGCTGAAAACCGTTTCAGGATCAGGATGGCGAAAAAACTTTTCGGAAATGAATTCCGAATCGTGTCTGAAATGGCGGTAACGGGACTGGAAACTCATGACGTCAGCCGCTTCCGTTTCCGTGAGATCGCTAACCCGAAAGATATTTTCGCCGATGTACTCGGCGGATACGATCCGGCATTCTGGGGACCTTACAACTACCTTATTCCCGAAGAATCACTCGAAGACGCACTGGAACGAATCAGCCGCCTGATGGAGAAACAGCCTGCCGATCCAGGCAAGACGGGAGAAAATTAAGCTTCTGCCCTGGGTATTATCAGGGCGGTCTTGGCAACTCCCCTGATGGCTGCGTTCAGTCCCGGGCAATCATTTCCGGCAGTTAATATTCCAATTTTCATGCGTTACCAAAAAATATTTATCCCCGTAAAAATAATTATCATGACGGACTGCCTTCCAGGTCCGGGCCCTTTTCAATTCCCTTTTCCAACTCCTCGATCTCCGTCTGTATCGCTTTCTCCCTGAAGAGCAGGAAGGTGATTCCTGCCATCGTACAGGAAAGGAAACCGACCAGTCCGTTCAGCCGAATCCCCAGGTCATTCCCAGGATCCTTTCCCCATAGGGTCATTATTGTAAAGATCATGATCCCGGTTGTCATGCCGAGCTTATAGAAAAAATTCCGCACGGCGAAATACATGCCCTCTTTTTTGAACCCGGTTTTTAACCCGTCCAGCTGTGCGATCTCAGCGATGATCGCATAGGGGATAATGCCAAGGATGGCCAGTGGCAATGAGGCAAGCAGTGCAAAAAGGTAGATCTGGACCTTGGGAGACATGGGGAGCTTTCCAAGGAAAAAAATGGCCAGGAAAATGACCCCGAGAAATACAAGTCCGAATGAGAGAAGGTATTTTTTTTGTATCACCCTGGAAATATTCAGGACCATGGGATAGAACAGGAGGGAAACCAGGATCATTGCTCCAAAAACCGTGCTTCCGAGGGCTTCTTCGAGTCCCAGTAGCACCTTCAGGTAATAGAGCATCCCACTTGAAATGATTGAAATGGCAAGGAAATACGAAAAATCGGCAAACAGGAACAGTCTGAAATTATAGTTGCTAAGGGTCTGTCCGAGCGATTTCCTGAATGATACCAGAGCGGGCCTTCCTTCGCAATATTTCTTTTCATCAATTTTGATGACCGGAAAATACAGTAAGATGCCGGCTACCAGCGCCAGGATCCCGATGGCGGTCTGGAACGAGCGGATCCGGTGCACAGGCTCAAGCAGGTCCTCTATCCATGAGGCCAGAAGCGGGGCCTGGGCGGCGATGATCAGTCCCATTACATAAGCAAACGAAAGCCAGGTGGAAAGCCTGATCTTGTCCCTTTCAGTGGGTGCAAGTTCGGGCATCAGGGCATTATAGGGGATAAAATAGATCGTCAGGAACAGGTAGAACAGGGTCAGCGTGACAAGAAGCCATATCGTATTCAGCCTGCTTTCTGAAACACTGGGCGGCAGGAAAACAGCAATGCAGAAGATTGCCGCAGGGATCCAGCCCACACGCATGAAGGGTATCCTCCTTCCCCTGCGGTGTTGTGAACGGTCACTCATCCAGGCAATAAGCGGATCCGTAATTGCATCGAACAACCTCCCTCCCGCAGCAGTGAGTGCAAGCGCGGAAAAAATACCCAGGAAAACCGCAGTTGGGATGAGTGTATGCAAACCGGAATTGTCAGGAGGATGATAAATATAAATGAGCATTACGGATACCAGGTTGATAAGGATCGACCAGCCCGCCATTCCCGATGAATAGGCCAGTATCTGACGGTTGGAAAGCTGCATGGACTGCATTAGCGGGGGTACATTAATTGCCAAGTTAATAAAAAAGGCCCACTTCAGTTATCGAATGCAATTTACTGTACTACTCTGGTGCCTGGTGGTTGAACTTTACCTTTAACTTAAAATTGGATATCGCAATTTGTGATTTCCAATTTTCCGTCCCTTCAGCTGTCATCTGGAACATAAAGTCTTCGGGAAATCATTTTTTATTTCGCCAGACAGCTTGGTTCAATACCCTGCTTCTACTCCATACAGTTCAGCCAGATCCCTGTCTATCATGACTTTTTTTTTCCAGGTATTAAATAGATCCTGCTGATGACGGATTCATCCGGAATGAATGGATTAAGATTTTCTTCTCCCATAGTCGGAAGGTCAGCCGGTAATAAAAACAGGATACGGACATTCTGCCAAAGCTTAATGATCAATCAACATGATTATGATCAAGTAATGAATAACCCTGTACCGGGTTCACCAGCCAATTTGTCTGATCTTTAATGTCTAATTTAGGGGAAGGCTTCAATACCGACTACCAAATGAAGGGTCATAGAATCGTGCGCCATAATCCTAACACCCTACTTGCCAAAATTCACCTGACCAATACCTCCAGAGGGTCCAAAAACACACTGTTTCAAAGAACTTCTTCTTACTTTAAATATAACGATTTTTCTTTTATCTGAGTGTCTTTTTTCGGGGGTTATTTCTTCCGTTTAAAATAAAACAAAAAAGTATTTCAGGGGGACACTGCCCACGTGTCAGCCAGCCCTGCTGCGCCCCCTCTGCTGGCTGCCACTCCGCTCGCTCTCGCACGGGCCCAAGCTAAGTAACATAATAGTCCTTATTGTAGCCCGCAGGTATTGACCTGCCTTAATGCAAGGGTTCCTGGTACCAGATCCATTCAAGACTCCTGCTGCACCTGCAGGCGGGTCCAATAAGGCGTTATTATGTTAAATAGCCCCACAGAGCCTGCACCCTGTATTTATTTCAATTGAAAAGTGCCCAGGTATTTCAGTTGAAAAGAAAAAGTAAGGCTTATTCAAACTCAATCAGGATATCTTCTATTTGATCTCGTATTTCATCAAACCGGGCCAGATCGTAAAGCTTGGACACCCATCCTGTTGACAACCCTTCCTTGATGTGAACTATTTCCTCATAGTAGGCAATATCTGCCCTGTCTCTGCTCATGAGTCTCTGACCCTCTGCTATTTCATCTGGTAGTCTTTCCGGATTAAACCGATAACCTCGCTGTTGGAATGATTGTTTGTAGGAGTCAACTTCAGCGTTAACTACATTGACTATTTCATCTCTTGATTCCAGGCCAGTAAGACCTTCAATAAATTGTCTGGTTCGTTGTTCCATTTTTTAAATTCAAGGTACAAAATTCCGGTGAGCGTTTGGGTGTGCGGCTATTTAGTGCCACATTACAGGACAGCTTTGGTTGTGGGCTGGCCTTTTGCAGTGGCTGCTCATATAATGTTCATTATGTTATTTAGTCTTAGGGGTTGTTTTGCCTTTTAGCGGGCAAAACAACCGAAGCGCGGGGGTGGGGAACAAAACAAAAGACCGGGCGAGCCTTGAACGCAGTGAGAGGCGGGGATTTTGTTTTGTGGGGAACAGAGTCTTAATATGCCAGCTTCCCGGGATCCTGCCGGTTGTCCCAGAAGAGAAGCAGTTGCAATTCTTTTTTTCTTGGCTTTACCCGGTAATACAGGGTATTGTGCTTGGTGATAAAACCCTTTCTGATGTTCTTCTTTTTCCTGGATTCCTCGAACATCCTGGGATTCTGTTTAATCTGATCTAATAGATTATCGACCTGGATGATGAAGTTTTGGATTTCTTTTTCTGTCCAGTCTTTTTCAAGGTGATCAAGAACATCAAAGTATGTTTTCCTGGCGGTAGGGGTCCAGCTGGTCTTAATTAGTCCAGCTTGTATTTTGCCCGGACCTCTTTCATCACTTCCTCATGGGGTATCAGCTCTCCACGATCTGCTTCAGCAATGCCTTTTTCAATCTCTTCTTTTTCAGCCTCGCTGATTTCATCCCACCAGTCTTCCGCCTTCTCTTTCTTAAAGACAGCTTCCACCTTTTCCAGCACTGATGGCTTTTCCGTATTCAAAATATATTGGACCAGTTCCAGTTTCTTTGCCTGTAGATTCATGATTGTTTTCATTACCTATACAAATTTAACGATTAATCTCCAATTATGGGTTTTAATTTGGGCCTCGCATTTTGCGACCTCCAATTCATCCCAGCGGATGATATTTCTTGAGTGCCTCCTGCAGATCCTCCAGGTGGCCCACCTGGTAACACTCCGTTGAGCTGATATGTTTATGGCCGGCCATGTACTGAACCTCCCTTACATCATACATCTTCAGCCAGTGAGTGATAACACTCTGGCGTATGTGCCGGCAGCTTTTCACCTTTGGATTAATCTGCCTGAGGGCCCGCATCATATGATGCAGGCTGGATTTGATGTTTACAGATCCGTTCATGCTGATAAATAGTTGATTCTCCAGCTGCTCCCAATCCGGGTTCTCTGCTTTCCTTCCTGGCCGGTTTGTTTTCTTTTTAATTGAGGTAAGGATCTGAGGGCGTGTTTTTGTGACATACTCCTGCAGGCCGATTACCTGGTGGGCTTTCAGCTCCAGGGTACGGCTTCCGGAGTGCCGGCTGCCGGGTATCCATATTTTTCCGGATCGAAGTTTCAGGTGCACTGGCTCCAGGCGATGCAGCTCATCGGTGGTAAGCCCTTGGTGGATAAGAACACTTAGGATCACTTCGTTTCGTTTCGAGCGAAGATCCACTACCTGGTACTTCATAAATAAATCCTCAAGCTGCTGCATGGTAAGCATGCCGGTGGGGATACCCCCTCGGGCGGCCCTGAGCTGCAGCCCGGCGGCCGGGTTTTTCCGGATCTTTCCCTGCTGCTGCAGGTAGCTGTAGTATTTGCGCACTGCCGCCAGCTTGCGGTTGATCATGCGGGGGGTATTACCCTGCCTTTGGCAGTGATCGATGTACTGCAACAGATCGGCGTATCGCACTTGTTTTTCATTCAAAAACCTTTCACTCAGATAAAAGAAAAAATCCGATGTGTAGTTGATAAAAGCAGCGATGGTACCGGGAGCACGTAGAAGAACTCATATTATACGGCACTATGGCCGCTTAAAAGTTTAACGAACTATTGTTAATAGAAGATTCAATCATATTTGAGTTGCTAAGATCATCATGATTAAAAAGAAACAAAAAACAAGAATCATCGATATGTTGACCTCTATTCTTAATCTCTTTATAATCCTTGTATCATTCACTCTTTTTCTAAAGTAGATAGTAAATTCATAATTTCTACTTACTCCCAACCTTGAGTCATCTTCAGAAAGATATTTAATTAATCGGTTTCTTTTGTAGTAACCAAATAAACCTATTGATGCAGTTATTGCCATAAATATTCCAATTGTCGTTTCAATATTAATCATTTGTTTTTATCGGTTTAATGGAAATCCTGTTTTTTCAAAAAATTCTTGCCTGTAGTTTAGTACTTTCATCAATGGAACGTTTATCTCGGTTTCAAAAGAACCATAGAAACTGATTGATCTACCAAAGGAAACCGGATTAAATACAAGTTTTGTTTCACCAAACGGAATAACATCAACAGCTCCTATATGAAATCGAAGATCAAATTTATCGGTGGTTCTGTTCCAATAATAATTTCCAGAAATATTCCCAACTGAAGCACCTAATTTCAAGGAGGATATACCTCCTGTTTCTAATTCAAACATTC
>CAYSJH010000077.1:0-16834 GCA_964431315.1 uncultured Bacteroides sp.
ATCCCATCTCACTTCAAAAATCTCAGGCACAGAAGGCGCAGCGATTTGGGAGATGTGTGAATGATATAACTTATTCATATAATTGTATAATACATTCCGCAGTTAAAGAGTGCACCTTTGTTATGTAATTTGATGTTCCCATGAAGCTTACTTTATCAAAGACCGATGATTTTGATAAATTCGCCCTTTACTCAACCAAAGAAGTTTTTAAACCATATGTGGACCGATACATTTTAATTCCAACTAATCAGAATATAATATATTGATAATTAATCGTTTAATATAAATATTTTCTCGTGAAAAACATTTTCTCGCTATTAGTTATCCTTAGTATTTTAACAGGATGTGCGTTAAATCTGGCAACAGGTCGCAACCAACTGAGTTTAGTAAAGGAATCAGAGTTACAGTTAATGGCCACAAGCCAGTACGACACATTTTTAAAAGAGAATAAGGTTTTAAGCGCTGGTACCAGTAAAGATGCTGCAATGGTTGACCGCGTCGGAACGCGTATTTCAAATGCAATTGCGAAGTATTATGACAGCCAGGATAAAGGATCGGTGCTGGAAGGGTATAAGTGGGAATTTAACACGGTTGAAAGTGAAGAGGTTAATGCATGGTGTATGCCGGGTGGAAAAGTGGTTGTATATACAGGCTTATTGCCTGTAACCCAAAACGAAACAGCACTCGCTATTGTAATGGGACATGAGATTGCCCATTCCGTTGCCAGGCATGGCAACGAAAGAATGAGTCAGGCTCTGGTTCAGCAATTGGGAGGTATGGCATTAGAGGTTGCTTTAGCTCAAAAACCAAAGGAAACACAGGATCTGTTTTTGCTATCCTATGGTATTGGAAGCCAGGTTGGAGCTATGTTACCTTTTTCCCGGCAGCAGGAAACGGAAGCTGATCAGTACGGGTTGATTTTTGCAGCCATGGCTGGTTACGACCCGCGGGAAGCAATTCCTTTCTGGCAAAGAATGTCAGCAGCTGGCGGAGCAAGTCCACCGGAATTTCTGAGCACGCACCCTTCTAATGCAACAAGGATAAGAAACATGGAACAATTTATGCCGGAAGCCCTGAAATATTATACTCCAGGCAATTAAACAGTATTGCTATTATCCTGAGTAAGTTTTCTGATCAATTATAAATCTGACAGGTATTCCCCTGCCAATGGCGGGATGCCGTTTCATCATTCCTTCTATTTTTTAAAGACCTGACTTGACACTCCGGCGGTGGAAAGCTGCCGGGATTCTATTCACAGGGTTTAGTCTATGCTTCCAGTCCATATAGAAAATCCCAGATGGACAGATGTTTAATGCCGCGATGATCCTGCATCTGAATTTCATCCATTGAAAGTACGTATTTGGGATAAAAGTCCCTTACATGGTCATAGGCCCCGAATTCGCGCTCTACGGTTGACTTGCTTTCAAGCATATAGGTTACCTGGACGTACATCCTGGTGTCCGGCTTTACGGCCAGGAAATCAATCTCAAAATCTCTTCCACAGCCTGTATGGACTTCGTATCCTGCTTTTAATAAATGAATGTAAACGATGTTTTCCAGTCCGGAAGCGATCTCATTTTCCAGGCTGGGATAAAGGTAATTCCTGAACCCGAGATCGTTGACATAATATTTCCGTTCACCGGACAGGGTCTCCTTGTTTTTGATCTGGTACCGCCGGGAAGAGTGAATGATAAATGAATTTTCGATGCAGGTTAAATAATTCGAAAGGGTGGAATAATCCGTTTTCCTGTTCCTGCTTTTAAAATATTTAATGATTGAAGGAATGGAAGTCAGGTTGCCAACATTGTGCAGGACAAATAAAAACAGGTCCTCCAGGAGCGCCGCATCCCTGATGCTGTAACGGTTCATGATATCCTGCAGAAGAATGGTATCCTTAAGCGATTTGAAATAAAATCGTTTGATGTCCCTGTCCTGTATTTTCAATGCTTCGGGAAGGCCACTGCCTCTTAAATAATCAATAAAGTTCTGCCTCGTGTTTGCTTGACCGTGATATTCCAGGAACTCCTTCCAGGTAAATGGAAAAACCTCGAAAGAAACATACCTGCCGGCCAGTTTTGTGGCCAGCTCCCCGGAGAGCAGGGATGAATTTGAGCCCGTGATAAATATTTCAGCATTTTGGGAAGGATCCTGGGATATTGAAACAACAGGCTTCTCCCAGTTCTGCAGATCCTGGACTTCATCAATGAAATAGAAGACCTTTCCCTTCGGGGAGTAACGTGCCCTGTAGGCTTTGATAAGCTGGAACAGATCCTGTTCCGTTTTTATGCTTTCGAATTCGTACAGTTCTTTGTTCAGATAGAAAATATTTTTACCCTCGATATGCAGTTCCCTGATCAGGTAATCGATCAATTGCCTGACCAGGTAACTTTTACCGGTGCGCCTCTGTCCCGCCAGCACCTTTATCAAGCGATTGCCCAGGGAATTTATGATCGCGGAGAGGTACGTATTTCGTATCAGTCCCAACTCATACCCGGGATCCTTTTCCCAGTAGTTTGTCTGGGAAAGTAAATCCAACATTTTTTCCATATAATTTGATTATAATCAATTATTATGTAAATATATGATAATATTAGATTATAATCAAATATGAATAACCGTCGCCGAAATCGTATTCATAGTCGATGGAAGGTTGTGGGGCGGTAATTATTCTTTAAAACATCTTTTCTTCCTGTCGTGATTTTTATATATTTATTCAACCCTTACCAAACCACTGCCAATCATGAATAAATTTCTGGCTTTCCCGCTATGCCTGGTATTCCTGCTGCCAGGCCTGCCCATCCTGTCGCAAACCACCGTCCCGGTGCGGTTCAAGGCCACGGTCAGGGCTGCCGATGAGGCCGTCATTCCCAGGGCCTACCTGAGGGTCTATCAACCCGGAGTTCCGGCAGCAGTGGATTCCATGTTCTTTGACGGACAGGGAAAACTCGATGCCGAACTTCCTTTCACCATTGAAAGCACCACATCAGTCTTTCAGCCTGCCCGGGAAACCGGGTACGTCATCAGGGAGATCCATCCCAATGTGATCGGGCGGGACCAGGGGATGCTGAGCCTGGAATACGGTTATCCCTCGGAAGCCGAATTGTATTTCCTTGACCTGCAGGGCCGGATCTACGGGAACCATTCGGACCTGTCGCCCGGATTGTATTATTATTTCATCCGCTTTGATGACGGGAACCGGAGCGAGCTGCACAAGATCGTTATCGCGGAACCTTTGCGGGTAAACGTGATCCTGTCGCACAGCGGGCAGAAGAAATCCGGTCCCGGCACCTTTGACGGGGCCGGAGCGGAAAACGAAACGTTCATTGCCGAGATCATCAAGGACGGATATGTGACGCTTGCCGATACCCTGCTCATCGACAGTGCAGTGGTGGAAAAAGCATTCCGGATGGACGAGGCCCCTGTTCCTTCTGCGGCATTCAGCTATACGGGAAGCCTGGTTGCCGGGGAACCTGTGGTATTCAATGCCACTGCATCCGGCGGTGCCCACGGGGAAGAACTGGCGTATCACTGGAATTTCGGGGACGGGCAGTTGGGCGGGACCCCCGTCCTGCCCCACCTGTTTACTATGGCAGGGGACTATAACGTTACCCTTACCGTCCGCGGCGAATACGGCGCCGTGCACAGCCTGACCCGGACCCTGAGCATCGAACCGGCTGCCATTTCTCCCGGGAACACCGGCATCGTGAACGGGTATATCACCGACGAAAACCAGGATAACGTGGGGAATGCAAAAGTTTCCCTTGTCGGGGGCGATACCTGGACCACAAGCAATGCCGGCGGGATCGTTGCGCTGAATGGACTGCCGGTGGGAGTCCCCGTGCATTTCAGGATCACAAAGGAGGACTGTGTCACCCAGATGGTCGAACTGACCATCCCGGAAGAAACCGGGGAAGCCGTTTTCTTCAGCACCCTGAAAAGCAGGGCTCCGGGAATTACCCTTAAGAATGCCGAATTCGGCGGTCAGCTGGTGGGACCGGACGGCACCCGGCTCAGCCTGCCGGTTATGCCTTTTGTAAAGCCGGACGGATCGGAAGTGACGGGGGATGTGCAGGTAAACATCACCCCCGTCGATGTGGCTTACGAGACCGCTTCCTTCCCCGGATCCTTTACAGGATACGATGAGACCGGTGAAGACGGGGTACTCCTGAGTTACGGGGTGTCGGAATTTCATTTTGAACAGGGTGGCGAGGCCCTTCAGCTTGCAGAGGGCAAAACAGCCGTCGTGACGATCCCCATCTATACGGGGGGCGCCTCCGTCGGGCAGGAGATCCCCCTCTGGTCGGTGAATGAAGACAACGGCAGGTGGGTCCGGGAAGGGACGGGTACCGTGGTTGAGTCCGGTAACTCCCTCACGGGACTGGCACTCAGGGCCGAGGTCAATCATTTCTCCTGGTTTAACTGCGATGATTTTGATAACGACCGGAAAAAAAAGGGTTTATGCTACATCTGGGATTGCACCTCTGCCATCTGCGTCAAGCTCAAGGTCGGCTGCTGGGTTCACGGGGCACGCCGGGAATATGCGGGTGGAAAGAAAGCGGAGATGCAGGAAGGAAGGGATACCATTCCCCCGGTGTTCGAAG
Source organism: uncultured Bacteroides sp. (assembly GCA_964431315.1). GTDB lineage: Bacteria > Bacteroidota > Bacteroidia > Bacteroidales > SM23-62 > SM23-62. The sequence goes on from CAYSJH010000077.1 coordinate 4,602, forward strand.
TCCGGGATTTTCTTCCTGAAGAAGGAAAGGAACTGCTCATGCCGACTTCTAGGGATGTTTACATGGAGGCCAGGGGATTTTCCGGGCAGGGACAGCTGATGGGCGGTAACTATACCCTGCTCACCACCCACGAACCCGATACCTTCAGCATCGAACTCACCCCGGTGGTGGCCAGCGATACGGTCGACCTGCCGCTGAACACGATCCGTGAAGATTACCTTCAGCCCGGCGCCTTCCTGCCTTTCAGGCTGAATATTCCGGAGACGAAAGACTATCACCTCATATTCGACCGGGGAGCAGAGGGAACCCTGTCGGCCGCCTTCACATTCACGGATGAGAACGGGATCCTGGCAAGCGGCGAAATAAACCAGAAAAACAATTTCATCACCCTTTATCCCGGAGAGATCATCCTTAATATTTACGGGTACACCCAGTCGGCTGAAGGGAGTTTTGTACTGGCCGTAGCCGAACCGGGTGTTTTCCTGCCGGGAGATACCACGGCCATCGAACCAGGCACCCTGTACCAGGAATACCTCGATCCTGCCGGTTTCCGTCATTTTACCCTCCCTGTTTCAGGGAAAAAACCATTGAAGGTGCAGGTGGGTTACGGATCAAGTCCCAACCTTAGCGGACGTTACAGGGTGGTCGCAAACCACAAGGATATCCTGACCCATACGATCGACAACCAGCCATTCTACTGCCTTCCCGAAGCAGGTCCGCTCTGCATCTCCGTGGCAGGCCGGATCCTTACCGATAAGGGCAATTTCACCCTTCTGGTGGATACGGTGGAGACCATTCCCCTTGCACTGAACGATTCCATCAACGATTCCCTGACGGTCTCCCAGCCGACCCGGATTTACAGCCTGCAATCCGATCATCATACCATCGTCAGGGCAAGGTTTTACAAAACCGCCGGTGAAAGCGGGTACGGGACGGTCAAATTGTGGAATGCTTCCGGGAAAATACTGGACACCGAATATTTATATGAGCAGGAGTATATCCTCGTTCCCTGTATGCTCAAGGATTCCGTTTACCTGCTCCAGGTGGGGGGACCTGTACATTGTCACTACAGAATTATAACCAGTGAAGAAGAGACACAACCCCTGAATTACGGCGATACCGTCAGAACCCGCCTGCGGTACAAAAAAGAGAAGGACCTGTACCGGTTCGGCGGACAGGCGGGTAAACTGATTTCCATAAGGGGCATAACGGAGGATAATGTATTGACAAATGGCAGTTTTGCCCTGATCACACCCGGGGGGAAAGAACTGGGGAGAAGGGGGATATGGAGGATCAGTAATTCCTACGATAAGGACATCATTTATAAGCTGCCGGATGACGGGGAGTATTACATCATCGTGGAGAGTATGGATGATGATACCGGGAGTTATGAACTCAGCCTGGATACGGTCTCCTTCAGCATCCTTCCCCCGAATTCCCATACGGAAGCCAATGTAACGGCCGGGAAGGATTACTATTATGAATTTGTGGTGCCTGAGGAGAGGATCTGCCATATTTCGGTCGTAAGCGAAAATGCCAGTGGCTACATGGATGTTTTTTCAGGGGACTGCGAGCGCATGAATGAAAGGAATTCCAACCGGGGTTACACGATTTATTATAAAGCCGCCTTTACAAACCGGCTGAAAGCAGGCAACTATTTTCTGAAACTGACCAATACTAACCCCGGTATCGCGCATATTAATTTTGCGGAACCGCAGTTCCTGCATCTCGATGAAAAAGGGGAAAGCACATTCCAGGATACCATTCACCAGGCACGGAAGGTGAATGCCTTTTACTTCCGTGGAAGGATCAATAACGGGGTGCACGGTGTGCTGAAGGCAATAGAGGGACTTCCGGCCCCGTCCAAGCCTGAACTGAAGTATTATCCCTGCAGCAGCGAGGGAGCTGCTTTGAACATGAAGAATCAAAGCCTGTCAAATTATTCCCGTGATTCATCATTCCTGTATGACTCTGGGGGAAAACTCGACGGGGAGCGGGATGACTCCACCTGGGTGTTGATCGCGTACGCAGTAACCGAAGGCATATATGAATTCAATTTCCACCAGGTCGCCTCCTCGGTTGAGATCCGCGTGGACGATGATTATTCGGAATATCCCGGGGCCCAGACCTCCTCTCTGATAGCCGCCGGTTATGCTGTAAAGCAAGGGGGCAGCATCTTCATTGCAAACGGGCAGTATGCTTCCTGCCTGACGGTCAACATCGACGCCGATGCTGTCCGGCTGCAGGGCCAGGACAGGGACAGCACGTGGCTGCAGAATGTTTACGGTCTGAGTGACAATCCTGTCATTTATATGATGTCGGACGGCGGCATGATAGCGGATGTAAGCCTGAGTGGCGCCCTTACCAGCTATGAAGTAATAAAGTTCTACGGGGCGGGAATAACCATGCAGAACCTGGCGGTCAGGCCTTTGCCCGGTAAAAGCAAGCTTGGCGGGGGAATTAAAGGGAGTGGAGATGATATCCATATCGATGGAGTCTCCCTCGATCGCACCCTGTGGGGAATTGATGTGGCATCCCCGGGAGGCATTGTAGAGAACTGCGAAGTTATCTCCGATAACCAGGCCATCCGGTTGATAGGGGGTAATACCGCTATCCGCGATAATACCATCACCATTAAAACCAGCGGCCTGGCAATCAGTTCTGAGTTCAGCAGCCTTGAAGATGGCAGCCAGGTCGTGGAGAACAACCAGATTACCATCGAATCCGGATCCGGAACGAATGGGGTCATACACATGGCACGATCCGGAGGCCCCGGGGTATACAGCAACGGTTATGTCCGGAACAATATCATCCACACCGCTGGAGCGAGTACAGCATTTTCAGCCGGAATCGGGAAACCGCCGGCCGGGATCATCATGGAAGGGAACCGGTTCTACTGCACGCATCCCTGGGGGGGACAGGCATTTAACCTCTGGGCCACGCTGGCCAGCGGAGCCTCGGACATCATTGTGCGGAATAACATTTTCGAGGGACTGAGCTCGAATTACGTGATCGGCACCTCCAATACTGATCTGCTTGCTGACAGCTGCCAGTGGGGAATTTACAACAACAGTTTCCGGATGGCGGCAACTGCAAACAAGGATACTACCTATTGCTTCCTGGGCCTCAGTACGTTCCATACCGAGGTGACGGATACCATCCCGGTATATGTAGTGAACAACATCTTCCAGGGCAACGGGTATTCCTGCTTTGCGAAATTCCAGAAGGATTTCTCCATCTATGCCGATTATAACATCATGTACAATTTCCGCCGATCCATTTGCGGCGTGGGCAGCATCATCGGGACGACAAATGATATCCAGGATGATCCGCTTTACCTGGACAGCGACCTGCATATCGATCCGACCAGTCCCGCTATAGATATGGGTGCAACCCCCCTCCAGTTTGAATTCATACCCGGGGTGGATATTGACGGGACAGCAAGGCCACAGGGATCAGGGTATGACATGGGTGCATACGAAAAAGAGGATTTTTAAGCAACGTTTTGTTGCGAATTTTGGTCCCTATAGTGGAGACCTAATTGACAGTTCATTATAGAACTTGACAAATGAATTGAAATGTATTAACTTGCAATTAGGAGTGACGTTTGTGTAATTAATTATAGCATTGGTCTATATATTTAATGCATTCGTCAAATATTAAGCAGAAAGAATATAGATATTATTGACGCTGAGTAATTTCACGGTAAAGCCCTGACAATATGTATCCTGCCTATTTACATAATGAATATGGAGGTCTGTATGTGGCTACCTTAAAGTTTAATGACTACAACGTAATTGCCTCCGGTAAAGATATTGCCGCAGTACTTCGGGCTGCTAAGGCTAAAGGTATCGACAAACCGGTTATCTTCTACGTACCAGAGAAGGACACAGTTAATATCTACCATGTTGATTAGAGATAGCAGGTTTGATGAATATACTCCTCTGCTTCCAGTAGAAATAATTAATTCTAACCACCCGGACAAATTGAGTTCACCGCGCCTACACGCCATAATTGATACAGGGGCGTCCGAGTGTTGTGTGCCCGGTGAACTGGCATCAATAATCGGTCTTGATTTAAAGCAGGGTACACCAAATGTCATTAATACTGCCGGTGGCGAGGTAACGGCTTATGGTCATTTGACGGACATAAAAATCTACCATCCCGCAACTGAAGAACTTATCTATACGATTGAGAATGTTATAATTGATTATACACCGGGACTGAACGTTGTATTACTTGGACACAGAAGTTTTTTAAGTCATTTTAAACTCATTATTGATTATCCGGATCAGACCTACTCAATAATAAAAGAACCTGAGGAAGAACAAACAGCATAATCAGGACATCACTCATTTGCAGGAAAAGCCAGCTCGATCTTCGGACTGTCTTATACCAGATAATTTATAAATTTTTTTCATGTCCTTTTCTGAAGCAAAAACCACATCAGATTTTTTAATATTCCCGGTCTTCCGGATCTGTTTCCAGCCATCGATAGTCTTCCAATTAATGTCCGGGAAGTGTGTTCTTCTCAGCGATTCGCATTCCATACACCTACTGCATTTTTATTATTTCATTTTTAGGCCTGGGCGTCACAGATCATTTTCCGAAGTTCCGGGTGTTTGCCTTCGGAGGCGTGCCTGGCTGATCTGGGGACCTTGCATTCAGCGTCGAAGGCTGCCAGGAAATAAGGGGAAAATATGAACGGAAAAAATGTGCCTAGGCCGGGAAACAGGCTGATGTTCGGGAAAGTTGTTACAGGGATATTATTTATAGCAGGAACTCTCGGTTTATCCGCCCGGACGCCTGCAGCCCCTTCTGAAGAAGGTAAAGGAATGCGTGCACCGGGGGACCGTAATTTTACTGTTCCAGAAGAAAAAGTATTTGATTTTGTAGTTGCAAAGGACAGTACGGGCGATTTTACCACCATTAACGAAGCCGTAGAAGCCGCCCCCGAAGAAGCGGAACGCACGACCATTTTTGTTAAAAAGGGAACTTACGCGGAAAAGGTTTTTATCGGGGACCGCTGGGTAACCTCGAATAAGGTGATCAGCCTTATCGGGGAGAATGTGGACAGCGTGATCATTACCTGGGAGGATTACCACGGGAAGGAGATTACCTACCCGGGTAAGGGCACCATTACCGCCGACGGCATGACCGCCGCGACCATGACGGTCACCTCACCGGACTTCTACATGGAAAACATCACGGTAAAAAATCCGTCGACCGCGGCACAGGCGGAAGCCCTGTACCAGTCCGGCGACCGACAGGTATTGAAGAACTGCAAAATTCTGGGCAACCAGGATACCCACCGGACCAAGAAGGGGCGCCGATATTTTTATTTCCGTTCGACAATCGAGGGCGGGGTCGATTTCATCTATGCCGGAGGCACCTGTTATTTCTACCAGTGCAACATCGTGAGCAACCGCAGCGGATATATCACGGCCCCGGAGGATGTTGTTTACCAGGCAGCCCTTTCGTCGGGAAAAACCTTGCGCTACGGGTTCTTTTTCAAGGACTGTGATGTCATGGCAAAGGAAGGGGTTAGCGATGGAAGCGTTTACCTGGGAAGGCCATGGCAGCCCGAATGCGGATCGGTATTCCTGAATTGCCGCCTGGGCAGTCACATCAATCAAGGCGGATGGCAGCCCCTGAGCGGGAACGAGTCTTCGGCCTGCTTCGGCGAATATAAAAGCATGAACGCCGGCGGATCCATCCCGGTCGATATCTCGAACCGTGTCCCCTGGAGCCAGCAATTTACCACCGGCGACGTGAACGATCACATGTTATTGTCTGAGATCTATTCTTCGGTTTCAACCACCCCATTTGACCCGGTCCCGATGCTGGTCGCACCAGCCGCCCCCGCTTTCCTGGAGGTGGACAGCAACGACCTGGTTTGGACAGCCGTTGACGGTGCAACCGGTTACGTGGTTTATGCCAACGGTTCGGTGACCGGGTTCAGCAAAATAAACGCCTATACCGATACGCTCAGCTACGGTTCCCAGCCGGTCTATACGGTCCGGACCGTCGGGGCGCTTGGAAACTTAAGCGTGGAAAACGGGGAAACCGAAGACTTTACTGAAGCCGGCATCAACGAGGCCATTAATTCGGTAATCGTAGGGATCAATGAAAAGATCGAGCATAAACCCTTTGCACCGAGAATAGAAAACGGGATCCTTCTTTTCGACAGGCCTTCAAGCTGCAGGGTTTACTCCGTGCTGGGACAGGAAATATATTTTGAACAGAACAGCTCGGGCTTCCCCCTTGAAAAGCTCAAACCGGGGATCTACATTTTCCGGGTATCCGATGGTATGGACCAGGTTACCTTTAAGATCGTAAAGTAACAATTATACGGACCACCAAACGCATGACAAGTCAATATCAAAAGAACTTTACCGAACGGGGTTACCTGATGAAGTATGAAAAGCCGCACCCGTATTCAGTACTTAAAAGCCAGGTACTTCAGTTTAAAATTGAAATGGCGGGCATCAGACCGGCGATCTGGAGGAGGATCCTGGTGCCTTCGGATTATAATTTCTGGGATCTTCATGTGGCCATACAGGATGCGATGGGATGGAAAGATTATCATCTGCATCATTTTGAGATCAGGGGAAAGGGCAAGAGAAACGAGGTTCATATCGGCATACCGGATTTCGATGGATTTCCGGATCTCCAGGAGGTATATCCCGGCTGGGAGATATGGGTGCTGGCTTATTTCAACGACCTGGGAATCGAAGCCGGGTACCTGTACGACTATGGGGATGACTGGTGGCACAGGGTAAAGCTCGAGGGATACATCCACCGGGAAATGAATACAAAATATCCGCTGTGCACAGGTGGAGAAAGAGCCTGTCCGCCCGAGGATTGCGGCGGGGTATCAGGCTATGCCGAAGTGATTAAAATATTATCCGATCCCCGTCACCCCGATCATAAGGATATGAGAAGATGGGCCGGGAAGGACTGGGACCCGGAGAAGTTCGACCCGGGCAGCATCAGGTTCGACAATCCTTACAAACGATGGAAATATGCATTCCTGGAAAAATAAATCCTCTGGCCAGGTCCCGGCAATCCGGACGATTGTCCGGCTCAACCCGGCTCCAGGATCGATCAGAAAAACAGGCACCCCGGAAGGGGTGTTTTGCTTTTAAAGAGGATATCGCAAAATGCGACAACCTTTAAAAAGCAATGCTCGACAGCGATCTTGCTGGACTATACAGTGTGGAAATGAAACAGATTAAAAATATACACTTGACAAATGGCTTGCAGAAATAGTTGGATGTCCTGTGCATGAATAATGTATTCACGATAACTGACCCTCTTAAGCTCCAGGGAAAAAACGGTTAGGTTTTGCCGTATAACTGATTTTTCTGGCTATTTTCGACATTTCGCATGCGACCCATAAGGCCAGCCGATTACCCGGAATGGGGAGTCAGGACGTCCGGAATGGGGGGACAATATACTCCTGAATATACAATTTCATGACAGCACTGAAATACGGTCAAACCTGGTGGGGAAATGAATGGCTGAAGGCTCTTTCCCATATCGACTACTCCAACAGGCTCCCGCGCGGGCGAAGCTACGCCAGTAAAGGAGCGGTCAAAGAGTTGACGATCCAGGAAAATGAAGTAAGGGCAGGTGTGCAGGGCACGCAGAGGACTCCCTACAGGGTTACCGTGAAGATCCCTGCTTTCAGCGCCGAGGAGAAGGAGGCGCTGACCTCCATGATCATGGAAGACCCGCTGCTGCTTTCCAGGCTGCTGAACAGGGAACTTCCCTCGCGGATTCATCGCCTGGCAGAGGAGCGGCAGATCCGGATTTTTCCCCGGCGCTGGGATGACCTGGAAATGAAATGCTCCTGTCCCGACATGGCGGTCCCCTGCAAACACCTGGCCGCGGTGATCAATATCATGGCCAATGAGATCGACCGGAATCCTTTCATCATCTTCAGGCTGCATGGCTATGACGTGATCGGAGAGTTGAAGAAACAAGGGATGGAGGCCGTTAAGGAAGAGGTCGCGATTCCCGGTTATGATGCACTGCAGGCCGCTGAAACGGCTCCTGAATACTCCAGGGCATCTTCTCCGGGAAAACCTGCGCGGGTACTCCTGGAGCAGGCCGATTTCTCAGGGATCACCGACCAGAGGGATAACCTTCTTTCCCTCGTACCGGAAAAACCGCTGTTCCATACAGGTGATTTCAAAGCAATCCTCGAAAAGATCTACAAACGCACATCAGCATATGTGACCCGCGAGGCCTTGAATGTAACCGGCCGGCAGGATCTCCCCGGGGTGAATTATGAAAAATATACGGATGTGAAGTTCGGCATAAGAAACATCTGTTTCTTCTCCTCGTGCAGGCTTGTATCTGAAGACGGCCCGCTGACACTCAACGATCCGGAAGCATTGACAGGATTTCTTTCACAGATCCCTGCCAGGCAGGCAGGCAGGCTGTCATCCGGCCTGCTCCTTCTCTGGTACCTGTACCGGTTTGTAATCAAACTGGCCGAAGAATCAGCCTACGTACCGCAACTCCTTCGGCTCGGGGACAGTGCTTATGTCATCCGCTGGATCCCCGCACTGATCAATGAAAACGTCAGGGAGGCATTCCGGACCCTGGTCCGTGCAACCCCGCCCGGCCTGGTGGCCATTGAGGACGAGGACGGACAGCCGGGACCTGCCGAACAGCTGAAAAGCCTGGTATCCATTATGATCCGCCAGTTCTTCAGGGAAAGCAGCTTTGATCGTTCTCTGCTGAATGATCCCGTACCCGGCATGTTCCTGGAGGATATGTTCTACAGATTCGAGGGACTGGGTGAAACGGAGATCCCGGCCACCATACAGCGGTGGACCGAACGCTTCTTTCTGACCCACATGCAGAACATCCCGCTGCTCAAAGTCAGCGAGGGCAAAGCGGAGAACCAGTTCGTACTGGAGGTACTGGTCGAGGACAGCCGGGAACCCATGAAGGAACCCATCCCCCTTGCGGAGGTCATGACCGGGAAGGAGTTCAGCCATATCCGATACGATGTGCTCCGCATATTAGAGATGCTTACCACCCGGTTCCCCGTGCTGGAGCATATCATCTCCACCTCCGGAAGGTACACCCCGGAATTCACCCCCAATGAATTCGCCGGGTTCATGTTCGATATTATGCCTGTGATCAGGCTCCACGGTATCCGGATCCTGCTCCCCCGGGAACTGAAGCACCTGGTAAAGCCGGGGCTCACCTTGTCCCTCAGCGCACGCGGGTCGGCTCCCCTGAAATCCTTCCTGGACCTGGACAAGATCCTGGATTTCCGTTGGAAAGTCGCCCTTGGCGATGAGATCCTGGATGCGGAGGAATTTTCCTTACTCGTGAAAGGCCTTTCAGGGATCGTCAGGCTGAGACAGCAGTACGTGTACCTCAACCCCTCCGACCTTAAAACCCTGATGGAGCAGGTCAGCCGGCAGGAGCGAATGAACCGTAACCAGTTGCTGCAGGTAGCCGTAACTGGGGAATACAACGGCGAAAAGATCCGGGTCGACAGGCGGACGAGAGAACTGATCAACGCCCTCCTCGAGGCGGGTCCCGTTGATCTTCCCGAAGGCCTGAATGCCACACTCAGGCCATACCAGCGACGGGGGTACGACTGGCTCTGGAAAAATGCCGGCCTGGGATTCGGCAGCATCATTGCCGATGACATGGGACTGGGCAAGACCCTTCAGGTGATCACGGTCCTCCTGAAGATTAAACAGGAAGAAACCCGCGGATCCAGCCAGGCGATCATCGTGGTCCCCACCACCCTCCTTTCCAACTGGCAGAAGGAGTTTGAAAAATTTGCCCCGGGGATCACATGTTCCGTATACCACGGTCCCGGCCGGGCCCTGAACGAGGGAACCGACATCGTCCTGACGAGTTACGGGGTGGTGAGAAGCGACCGGGAATTGTTATCCGGGAGAAAATGGAAAGCCGTGGTGATCGATGAAGCCCAGAACATTAAAAATCCCGGGGCCGGTCAGAGCCAGGCGGTGAAAAGCCTGAAGGGCGACATCCGCATAGCCATGAGCGGGACCCCGGTGGAGAACCGGCTGTCGGAGTACTGGAGCGTATTCGACTTCACCAACAAGGGCTACCTCGGGTCCCTGAAAAGCTTCACAGAAAAATATGCCGTACCCATCGAGGTGGAACGGGACAAGAAAGCCCTCTCCGGTTTTTTACAGATCACCAGGCCGTTCATTCTCAGGCGCCTGAAATCGGATAAAAAGATCATCAGTGACCTGCCCGATAAAATCGTGAACAACTATTATGCGACACTTGTGAAAGACCAGGCGGCCCTTTACCAGAATGTGCTGGATACCATAATGGAACGGATCGAACAGGTGGATACGGATGAAAAGGATGGAAAGATACAACGAAGGGGACTGGTCCTGAAGCTTATCCTGGCCCTGAAGCAGGTATGCAACCACCCCGCCCAGTACCTCAAAAAGGAAGAATGTCCCCCCGGCCTCTCCGGGAAATCCGGACTCTTCATGAATTTGCTTGAGAACATCCTGGAAAATGACGAGAAGACACTTGTATTCACACAGTTCAGGGAAATGGGCAGGCTCCTGGAAAGAATGGTCAAAAAGGAGACCGACCTTAACTGCCTCTTTCTTCACGGCGGAACATCCCGGAAAGAGAGGGATGAAATGGTGGAACAGTTCCAGCAGAATCCGCAACGGAAGATCATGATCCTGACCACCAAAGCAGGGGGCACGGGACTGAACCTCACCGCGGCCAGCCATGTGATCCATTACGACCTGTGGTGGAACCCGGCCGTGGAGGCCCAGGCCACCGACCGTGCATACCGCATCGGTCAGGACCGGAACGTCATGGTCTACCGCCTGATCACAAAGGGCACATTCGAGGAAAAGATCAACGCCATGCTGGGAGAAAAGCAGGAACTTGCAGACCTTGCCGTAGCCACCGGCGAGAAATGGGTCAGCGAACTTTCGAACATTGAACTGAAGAAACTGTTCACCATGGGTTCGTGAGTCTGTCAGAACAATCTGCAGGGGATTCCAATCCGGTCAAAAACTCTCCTGAGGGTTCTTTTCTGATTCTCAGTAAGTAAAATATTGTATTAAAAATTCAACAAAAATGGTAGTATTACTACCAATATTGTGAAATATTTAATGATTGAACAACGGATTAAAACGATTGCCGTTCCTTGAAAAAGTACAGATCCTTCCGGCAAAGTTTCACCCGGAAAAGAGATTTCGGCTGGATTGAGTTGGAACACTCCATTGTATTTATTCTTTCACCTTTTGCGTCAGGGCATCGCGGATCACCTTTTTAAGTTCCAGTTGTTTGTTTTCGACGGCGTGCCTGGGTGTGGGCCGGTAAAAATCGGGGTACTTGCATTTGCCTGGCTTGTAGGACAGGTCATTCTCGTTGCCTGTTACATCGACTCCCAGCTTAAACGGCAGGGGGGAATCGATGACTGAAATGTTGTAATCAAAGGTCAGGTCGAAATTATGGCGGCCGCCTACGATGGCCTTGTATTTGTCCATGACGATGAGGAAGGGATAGACATCGATCTCGTTGCGGAAGACGGTGAATTCGGCGGAAAGTGAATCGACTTTGTTCTCAGTATGCTTATTGAACCGGAGTGTTTTGGCGATCTCGCTGAATGTTTCACCGTCCAGGAGGACCAGGTTGGTTCCCATGATGGCCGAGGCGCCCCGCAGGGTCGATTTTTTAATGTTGTAGAGCGAATCCAGGTAGGTTTCAATGGCAATGTGAAATTCCGCCTTTCCGGCAAATGATCTCAGCATGGGCATCAGGGTGTCGATGTCGGGGATCATGTTCAGCAGGTCGCTGATCTCGATGTCGAGCATGTGGTAATCGAGCCCGAGGTAGAGGTGGTTTTTCCGCGGGGTGCGGTACATGGCGGTCATCTGCATCCTGCAGGCAGGGGTTTTGAGGGTGAGACCGTCGAGCAGCAGGATGCCGTCGTCGATCCGCACGGTGCCCTTGATATTGGTGGCGGTATCAATTCCGAGTACAGCATTATTGATTTTAGTGGTGAGCGATACGTCGATTCCTCTGGGAACCATATAGGGACCGGTATAGCTTGAATTAGGGTCCGGTGCTTCATGCGGGTTTGCTGCTTCCGGCGGGCCCGATGCTTCGTTCAGGTCGGACACATTCCGGGGGACCGGTCCTGCAAGGGATTCCAGCCCTTTCTGCGGGACCGGTCCTGCAAGGGATTC
>CAYSJH010000077.1:16934-19585 GCA_964431315.1 uncultured Bacteroides sp.
CCGGTCCTGCAAGGGATTCCAGCCCTTTCTGCGGGACCGGTCCTGCAAGGGATTCCAGCCCTTTCTGCGGGTCCGGTCCCCCCGAAGCCTCCACTGCCGTGTTATCCTGGTTGCCTATCCCGCTCGTCATGGCCATGATCCTTCCGACATCGGTCAGGTCCGAGACAAAGTTGAATCTTCCCCTGAGGATGGAATCTCCCCTGAAATAGGATAACACGTTGTTCAGATCACCCTTAAGCTGGAAATCGGAGCCGGCCGTTTTAAGGCTTGCTTCCTCGATGCTGAATTTCTCGGGCTCGAAATGCATCTTCACAGAGGGGATCTCGATGGGATCCTGCAGGCCCGACAGCGTGATGTTGCCGTGGTCCAGGTCGACAAATCCCTGTACGAGCCATTGCCGGAAGACGTCTTTCTGGCTGTCGTCGTTCAGGACGTCGGCATCCAGGTTGATCTGTTTGACCGCGGCTGTGTTCTGTCCCATAGCGGTTTCCAGGGGGCCACTGCTGTATGTCAGCGCGATCCTGGCCTGGTCAGACTTGATCTTCCGGGGGGAGAGGATCACTTTGCCCATGGGCCTGGCTACTGCAAGGCTCAGGGTATCCATGGCGGCGGACAGTGAATCCATGCGGAAGTCGCAGAGGATGTCCGGTATCCGGGTCGTATCCCTTACATCCGATGTTTCCAGCGTGATGGAGGCATTTTCAAGATAGGCATCGTAGCTGCCCGTTTTGCCAGCCGAGAGCTTGTCCGCCAGGAGGGTCGCAAAGGCAAAACGCGTGTTATTAGAGGATGGTTTGCGGTTGGGCAGTGCAAATTCAATTGTCGTGCGGTCCGTCTGAAGGGATATGCTGTCGTAGGCAACATCAAGATTCGTAAGGGTTGCCGAGCCCGACACTCTCATCTTCTCAAGCTGCATATTCTCCAGCTGGGAAAGGTAAAAGGTGGACTTGAGCTTCCCTGCTGCCGTGCCGTGAAGTTCAAGGTCCAGGCTATCGGGGACCAGCGGGGCAAGCTCATCCAGCCTCAGGCGGACATCCGCGGCAATGTCCCCGCGGATGTCCGAAAAAAGATGATCCACCCGGCCCCGGACCTCGACGCGGGACCGCGGCGTGCTGGCCTGCAGCCTGTTGATGCGCACATAGGAGATCGCGTCGGTTTTGAGATCGGAATGGATGTTCACATCGCTATACACATCATGCAGGGGCAGCGGGAACCCGGCATAATTCACCGTCCCCCCTTCCAGCAGCAGGTGGACGTCCACCAGGGGCATGACGGAATCGCTCAGAATGCCTTTAGCAGTCCCTTCCGATGTCAGGAGGCCGTCCCCCTCGAACCCTTCGAGATAAGAGTGGAAGGATGGCGGCACCAGTGCAAGCATGCTGTTTACCGGCCAGGCTGATAGCTTATAGGAAATATTGGCTTCGATGTTCCGGTTGAGGGTGTCGTTCCGGGCTGTCCCGTTCAGCCACAATCCCAGGTCATTGATCGAAATCGTTGCGCCTTTGAGTTTGATGAACTGGCGCGACGGCACGACATCGACCGGGAGATCGAGCTTCACGGAAGCCTGCTCAAGGTATTTTTCCCCGCCGTATTCAAACGAGACGCCCGGGGAAGCCAGTGTCACGCGGCCGCTTATGCTGTCCTGCCCGACCGTCCCGGCAATCTTCGCGCTCAGGCTGCGAATGACCGCATCCATCTTCGAGGAAAGGTCCCGGTACCGAAGGTTCACATCATCCAGCACTACATTCCTGATGTCCAGCACCGGCATCGCGGTGGCCGAATCATTCCCCGGTGAAGGTGTGGTGTCTGAGGCTACGATGTCGTAGTTGGTGTTTCCCAGGCTGTCCGAAAAAACATTGACGGTTCCCCCGTTCAATTCCAGTCCCACCAGGATCATTTCCCTCCTTTTCCACCACGCTTGTCCGTCCACTACCGCCATGAGCTCATCCAGGTTCACCAGCGTGTCGGAGGGCGCACCGGCCACCGGGTTGATCAGGGCGAAACGTCTGACCCTGAGTCCCACATCCGGCCAGGTGCTGAAAAGTGTCAGGTCAACTTCTCCTATCTCCGACTGGCAGGTGATGAACCGGGCGGCCTGTTTGCGGACAATGGGCGTGACCCGTTCGGGGGTGAAAACCAGCCAGGAAACGATGCCGGCTGTAATCAGCAGGACCGCCAGCAGGGATGCGATGGTAATCAGGAGGACTTTTATGAATTTTCTCATGGCAGACAGGTTGGCCCAATAAGCGTGTAACTTTAGCGGCGGTTTTGCTATCAGGGGACTTTGGTAAAGGACCATCTCACCCCGAAATCGTCGTGGTACACCAGGGTGTTTTCGGTCAGTTCAGTGACCGTGTAAACCTTGGGTACCGTACCCCCGATTTCCAGGATGTGGTTCTGGGTGAGAAGATCGTTCTCCAGGGTCCAGGTAAAAGCCTGCGCTTCAGCTTCCGTGACATCGTCGGCGGTATCCCAGGTGCCGCCCGTGCCGTCCGCCAGGTACTTGTAGAACAGGGTCCCGGACTTCCATTTCCCGTATAAAAGGGTTTCGTCGAAATTTACCGGCAAGGGCTCGCAGGAGACGGCCAGCACGCAAAGCACAATACACATCGTGAGATAGAACAGCGTCTTTTTCATCGTTCGGGTATTGA
>CAYSJH010000078.1:0-18834 GCA_964431315.1 uncultured Bacteroides sp.
TCCGGGCGGCAAACGGGGCCATCATCATCACCACCAAGCAGGGCAGCCAGACCGGTGCGGGCAGGATGCAGGTAAACCTGAATTCCTCGATCCGGATCGAGCAGGTATCCCAGTTGCCGCCCCTGCAGAAAAGCTTTGCCCAGGGATCTTCAAGATATATTGGGTATTATGGGGACCGGACAACCTCCCTGCAGCACCCGGATGAACCTCTGTTCGCAGGCAGCGGATGGTATAACGGGGTATCCTGGGGACCTTCACTTCGTGACCTGAGATATACCACCGACCCGGGTTATATCCCCTCCAACGAGTGGGCATACGGGGGAGGGACCCCCATGGACGAGTGGAGGGCGAACTGGGACCCGAACGGGCGCCTGGTGCCGGCCGACCATCCGCTGGCAGATCCGAATGCCCCTGCGATTGCGTATGATCAATACGATTTTTTCCAGAAAGCGGTATCCTATAAGAACCACCTGGACATATCAGGCGGAGACGAGAACGGCACTTTTTACCTTTCCTTAAGTAACAGCAAGGACGACGGGGTGGTCCCGAACAATACCTTCGGGAAGACAACCGTGAAGTTTTCCGGCAGCAAGCAGGTGGTCAAGAACCTGACGGTCGGCGCAACAGCCAACTTCATCAATTCTAAAGGCGAAAGACTGCAGAAGGGTTCCAATCTTTCCGGGATCATGCTGGGACTCATGAGGACCCCGCCGAACTTCGATAACAGCTTCAAATACCAGCTTCCGGACGGGAGCCAGCGATCCTACCAGGGCGGAGGCGGGTACGACAATCCGTACTGGACCGCCAACAAGATCAAGTATACGGATGTGGTCAACCGGATCATCGGGAACCTGAACATCGCCTGGGATGCTGCCGACTGGCTGAATTTCAGCTACCGCATCGGCATCGATGAATGGTTTAAGAACGTTCATGATTATTACGAGAAAGGTTCGAACGAATTCCCCGACGGGTACAACGCCCGGGCCAACGTCGTCAGCTCGGACATCAACTCGGACCTGATCATGAATATCCACAAGGCCGTATCCGACAAGATCATTCTGAGGTGCACACTGGGCCAGAACATTTACCAGGAAAGTTCGACCAGCACAACCTCTGCCGCCCTCGGGCTCGAAACGCTGGATTTCTATAACATGGCAAATACATCGGACAACAGGGGCTACGAAAGCAATGCCAAAAAGCGGACCGCCGCTTTCTTCGGGAATGTCGGTTTCGATTACAACACCATGCTCTACGTCGATGCAACGGGGCGCTACGAATGGTCGACCACCCTGCCTGCCAATAACAATTCGTTTTTCTATCCCTCGATCAGCGCGGGCTTCGTCTTTACCAGGCTTCCCATCCTGCAGGATAACCGGATCCTAACTTTCGGGAAGCTTCGAGCCTCCTTTGCCCAGATCGCGAACGATGCGACCTCGTATGCAACGGAAACCTATTTTTACCAGCCTTCCCCGGGTGATGGGTGGACCAACGGGTTGGAATTCCCTTTCCTGAATGTCAACTCGTTCAGCCTGGGGAACGTGATAGGCAACCAGGTCATGACCCCTGAAAACATGAAGACCTGGGAAGTGGGAGCCGACCTGCGTTTTTTCATGGGAAGGATGAATCTTGACCTGGGGTACTTCCATTCCAAAAACGAAGACCTCCTGATGCCGGTCCCCGTTGCACGCACGACCGGTTACAGCGACCGGTACCTGAATGCCGGGACCATGGAAACCAGGGGATTCGAGATCGTTGTCAATGCGGTCCCGGTAAAAACCTCGGATTTTACCTGGGAACTCACCATTAACTGGTCTAACCCGTATTCAGAGGTCACCAGGCTTGCACCGGATGTGCCCAGCCTTCCCCTCTCGGGATTCGTTGAGCCGCAGGTGCGCGCCGTAGAGGGACAGTCCTACCGGATGCTGTATGGACTCAAATGGGCCCGGGATGAGAGCGGGAGAATCCTGATCGATGATGATCCAAACAACGAGATCATGGACGGGTTCCCCTTCTCGGATCCCGAACAGCAGGACATGGGGGCCGTAAGTCCCGACTGGACCTCCGGCATCACCAATACGTTCAGCTGGAAAGGCATTTCGCTGTCCGCACTGGTTGATATAAAGAAAGGGGGACTGATGTGGAACGGGACCAGGGGCGCCCTGTATTACTTCGGCACCCACAAGGATACCGAAACACGCGGGGAACAAAAGGTATGGGAAGGTGTTTACGGTCACGTCAATACTGACGGCGACGTTGAGCACTACAATACGCCATTCCAGCCCGGCAGCGGGATCTCCACAGGTGCGGGCTCGGATAATGCGACGACCGTCACCCTGGATGAGGACTGGTACTGGTGGATCGGTGAAGGATCCGCATTCACCGGTCCCTCTGAACCCTACGTTGAAAAGGCCGGCTGGGTAAGGCTGCGGGAGTTGACCCTTGCCTACCGCTTCCCCGAATCTCTTCTCGGGAACACCCCGGTCCGGAACCTGGAACTTTATTTTACAGGCATCAACCTCTGGCTGAAAACCCCGTATACAGGGGTTGATCCGGAAACCAGCCTGGTCGGGAACAGCAACGGCCTGGGACTCGACTACTTCAATAACCCAGGGGTAAAGTCCTATACCTTCGGCCTGAGGCTCGGATTCTGAAAACCATGAAAAAATATAAAACAATGAAAATGAGAAGAATACATAATACGGGACTGGCCATAGCGTTGATCATGGGAATCGGTTCATGCGAGAAGTGGATCGATCCAGACATAAACATTGATCCGGATGCCCCGCTCCAGACCTCGCCGGACGTAATGCTGCCCGGAGTGGAAGCTTCGCTCGCCTATTACATAGGCGGGTTTGACGTTGCCGCAACACCGGCGATCTGGATGCAGCAGATCCAGGGTCAGGACCGCCAGGCATCGGCTATAAACTCCTATACCTACAGGGCTTCCGATCCCAATAACCTCTGGGGATCAATGTATGCGGGGGTGATGATGGACCTGGACCTGATGATCCGAACCTGCGATGCACCTGAAACCATGTCGCCCCATCTCGGCGGGATAAGCAAGGTGCTGATGGCGCTGGCTCTCGGGAATATGACGGACCTGTGGGACAGTATTCCTTATTCCGAGGCCTTTCAGGGTGCAACCGATAATCCGATTTACACTCCTAAAAAAGATTCCCAGCAGGAGATCTATGCAGAGATCATGAGCCTGCTGTCGGAAGCCATCACGGACCTGCAGGATGATGCGACTACTCCTACTTATTCGGTAGGGGCGGATTACATCTACGGCGGGGAAGTCAACAACTGGATCCGGGCGGCTTACCACCTGCGCGGCAGGTATGAGATGCACCTGCAGAAGGTTAAGACCGTGGATTACAACCTGGTCCTGGCGGACCTTTTTAACGGTTTCAGCGGCATCAACGACGATATGGAAGTGTACTTTGATGTCAGTCCCGCCGGCTATAACCCTCTTTACCAGTTCATTGACCAGAGGGAAGGTTATGTAGGCGATAATCCACGGTTCACAAACCTGTTTGAGAGCAGGATTTGGGCCAATTCGAGAGATCCGAGGATGGGATACTATGCGTGGGACGAGACCGGGTACTGGACCCGGCAGTATGCGCCGGTGGATTTCGCCCAGTATACCGAGGCGCTTTTCCTCATCGCAGAGGCCTTCTATATGAGCGAGGACGAACTGGCTGCCAGGGAAGTCCTCAAGGATGCCATCGAAGCCTCTCTTACCAAGTACGGGGTCAGCCTGTCTTCCGCCACCAGCTGGCTCAACGCGATCAAAGCCGACATCGATACCAAAACGGGACCGAACCTGCTGGAGTTCATCATGGACGAAAAATACAAGCATATGTTCTGCCAGCTGGAGAGCTGGACGGACTGGAGAAGGACCGGGTACCCGCAGCTAACGCCGACGCTGGGGACCGAAATACCCAGGCGTTACCCCTATCCTCAGAGCGAAAGGGATTACAACGAGGCCAATACCCCGATCGTCCAGATCTTCAGCAGGGTCTGGTGGGACGCTGAATAAACTGATCCGGTTGGACGGAGCGTGGTGCTATACAATCATTCCGGCTCCGACGGTATTGTTGGTGCCTTCGTCGATGAGGATGATCGAACCGGTGATCCGGTTCCTGCGGTATGAATCGTGGAAAAGGGGCTTTGTGCTGCGTATGCTGATCTTGGCGATCTCATTCATTCCCAGGGTCTTATCATCATAGTTCTTCTCCAGGGTATTGATGTTGATCTTATAGGGCATCTCCCGGATGATGCACCGGGCATTGGCTGTGGTGTGCTTGATGGAATACTTCCCGTTCATGACCATTGGGGTTTCGTTCAGCCAGCAGACCATCATGTCAATATCCTGCCCGATGTCCGGCATTTTGTTTTCCTTGACGATCATATCCCCCCGGCTGATGTCGATGTCTTCTTCAAGGGTGATGACGACGGACTGTGGAGCGAAGGCCGTTTGCAGGCTTTCCACCATGGTATCGACCGATTTGATGGTCGAGCTGAAGCCTGAAGGGAGCACGGCAACCCTGTCCCCCGGCTCGAAGGACCCGCTTGCGATCCTTCCGGCATAACCCCGGTAATCGTGGTATTTTTCAGACTGGGGACGGATCACGTACTGCACAGGGAAACGCCCGTCGATGTAATTCACATCGCTGGTGATGTGGATGTGTTCCAGGAGGTAGAGCAGGGTGGGACCGTCGTACCAGTCCATATTTTCCGATCGTTCCACCACGTTGTCCCCATTCAGGGCCGAAATGGGAATGAAGCGCAGGTCCTGGATGTCGAGCTTGAGGGAAAGCTCCTTGAACCTTTCCTGTATTGCCTCGAACAAATCCTCCCGGTAATCCACCAGGTCCATTTTATTGACGCACACGATGACATGCGGGATCCTGAGCAGGGATGCGATGTAGCCGTGCCGGATGGTCTGTTCGAGCACCCCGTTGCGCGCATCGACCAGGATGATGGCCACGTTGGCCGTGGAGGCCCCGGTTACCATATTCCGGGTATACTGGACATGCCCGGGGGTATCGGCAATGATGAATTTTCGTTTCGGTGTGGCAAAATAACGGTACGCCACGTCGATGGTGATCCCCTGTTCCCGTTCCGCACGCAATCCGTCGGTCAGCAGGGCCAGGTTCACATGCTCGTCGCCTTTCATTTCACTGGCCCGTTCGATGGCCTCCATCTGGTCCTCGAAGATGGCCTTGCTGTCGTACAGGAGCCGGCCGATCAACGTGCTTTTACCGTCGTCCACGCTTCCGGCGGTCGTGAAGCGCAGCAGTTCCATGTTCAGGTAACCCCTCTGAAAATCCTTGGTTGCTGTCATTAAAAATAGCCCTCCTTTTTTCTGTCCTCCATGGCTGCCTCCGAGCGTTTGTCGTCGTAGCGTCCGCCTCGCTCCGTCACCCGGGTGGCCGCGGTTTCCTGTATGATGTCTTCAAGGGTATTTGCTTTGGAAAGGGTCACCCCTGTACAGGTGATGTCGCCAATGGTACGGCAGCGTACGTCTTTTTCAACCACTTTCTCCGTGTCCTTTTTGATCATGAAGGGGGCATCGGCCAGCCATACCCCGTCGCGGAAGAAGACCCTGCGCTTATGGGTGAAGTAAAGGCTGGGGATCTCCACATCTTCCATGTAGATGTACTGCCAGACGTCCATTTCCGTCCAGTTGCTGAGGGGGAAGACCCGGAAGTGCTCACCCATTTTTTTCTTCCCGTTGAAAAGATTCCAGAGTTCCGGCCGCTGGTTCTTGGGATCCCACTGTCCGAACTCATCCCTGTGGCTGAAAAAGCGTTCCTTGGCCCTGGCTTTTTCCTCATCCCTTCTTCCTCCGCCCAGGGCGGCGTCGAATTTCATCTCTTCGATGGCATCCAGCAGGGTGACGGTTTGCAGCACATTGCGGCTGGCATTGATGCCCGTTTCCTCGACCACCCTTCCCTGGTCGATGCTGTCCTGTACCAGACGGACAATGCACCTGGCCCCGGTCTTTTCCATGAGCTTATCACGGAATTCCAGGGTTTCGTGGAAATTATGTCCCGTGTCGATGTGCATCAGGGGGAAGGGGACTTTCGCGGGCCAGAAGGCTTTCCTGGCCAGGTAGAACATAACGATGGAATCCTTCCCACCCGAGAAAAGCAGTACCGGTTTTTCAAACTGTGCCGCCACTTCCCGGATCACATAGATGGATTCCGATTCCAGTTCCCTCAGGTGGTTCAGGTTATATTTTTCCATCGTGCAAAGATAGAAAAAATGGAGAATTGAGAGTCCGGCTTCCTAAAACTTAACGGCGGTACCGTATGCGAGTATTTCGGCGCAGCCCTGCATGACTGCAGAGGTTGTGAGGCGCACGTTCACAACGGCATCGGCGCCCATGCGGTTGGCATCCAGGATCATCCGGTTCATGGCTTCTTCGCGCGCATCCGCCAGCAGTTTTGTATACTCGGAGATCTCACCTCCCACAAGGTTTTTGAGTCCCGCGAAAATATCCCTGCCCAGGTTCCGCGCCCTTACCGTGCTTCCCCTTGCAATCCCGAGGGTCTGGGAGATCTTTTTCCCGGGGACTTCTTCAGTGTTTACTACGATCATGATGATGTGTTTTGAATGATTCTTTTAATTATCCTGAGTTTATGCGTGTATCGTTTCAGTTCCCGCGAATAGATCCCCTGGTGGTCGATGGGGTCGATCCTGACCTGTCCGGATGCATGGAGCACCAGTCCCTGGTCCATCAGGAGTCCCACATGCACGATCTCCCCCTCCTCGTTATCGAAAAACACCAGGTCGCCGGTCCGGGCCTCGGGCAGCATGTTCAGCGCCAGTCCCTGCGTCACCTGCTCCGAAGTATCCCGGCCGAGCGGGATCCCGACGATCTTCATAATGGACTGGACCAGTCCCGAACAATCCGTACCGAAGGTGCTTTTCCCGCCCCAGAGATAGGGTATATTGAGGAATTGCCGGCCCGTTTTCAATATCTTCTGTTCCATATCGCCGGCCAGTTCCTGGCAGGGCTTCTCCATCCGGTAGGCTTCGACACAGTGGACCCTGATCGGGTGTTCCTTCTCGAAGTAGAGTACGGATCCGGCAGGCACGAGCATCCGTTCCTCTCCCGAGGAACGCTGCAGGCTGAGAAAGGCCTGTGGCTGTATGCAGGTCGAATAACTCCTGTAGCGGTCCAGGTCATCTTCCCCGAGCATCCCGGCCCCCGTGCGGCTTATCCAGCCCTCATACGCATCATATTCGTTGCGTACGAGCAGCCAGCGGGGTGATTCCTCCAGTATCCCGAAGATCTCACCGAAGAGCAGCTGCGATGTCATCTCGCTTTGTTCGGAAGCCTCTTTCCTGACGGCGATACAGGGCGTCCTTACGATTCCGTGATTCATTCCAGTTACAATCAAATCCTAAAGATAGGGCTTATTGGATAAGTACCAATTCACCCGATTTACTATTTTTGTCAAAATTTTCATGCTGATGAACAGACTTATATCGTTCCTGGGAAGAAACCTCAGGGAGATTATCATTGTTTCCCTTTTTACCCTGACCACGCTCATAATCCTGCTGCTCTTCCCGGGGGAGGGGAGGTTTCGCTTCGAATTCCAGAAAGGGGCTCCCTGGATGCACGATGAGCTCATTGCGCCCTTCGACTTCCCCATATACAAATACGATGATGAGATCGCTGCCGCGCGGGACAGCATTCTGCGGGAGTTCAAGCCCTATTTCCTGATGGACCCGGAAGTTGCTGCCCAGCAGCTCACACGGCTGGATGCGGCTTTTGAATTGAGCTGGCAGGAGTATACCACGGCCGGGAGAAATACAGGGGGACAGAACCGTACCAGGTTCACCGATGAAATGAGGTCAAACTATCACAGGATGGCAGCGGATATCATCCGCTTCGTTTATTCGAAGGGAATCATCAGCAATGAGGACGTGCTCGATCGGGTCAACAACGAGGATGCGACCATCGTGATCGTCAGGAACCAGGTGGCCGAGGAGAGGGACTACAAGGAAGTGTTCACCCAGAAAAAAGCCTACGAATATGTCATCGGGCAGCTGCAAACATACGCGGACAGCCTCCACAATGAATCGGACATTGAATTCTTCAGGTCCCTCAACATCAACGAATTCCTGGTCCCCAACCTCTATTACGACGCAGCAACATCAGGCCGGGTCAAGGAAGAGCTGATCAGCCAGATCTCCCTGACCAAGGGGATGGTGCAATCCGGCCAGCGCATCATCTCCCGGGGGGAACTGGTGACCGCTGAAAAATACAGGGTGCTGGATTCATTGCGCAAGGAATATGAGAAAAACCTGGGACTCCAGGGACATTTCAATTATATTTTCCTGGGGAAGATCATCCTGGTGACCATCCTGATGATCCTGCTTTATCTGTTCCTGTATAATTTTAAAAGGAAAATCCTCCGTTCAACCCGGGAAACCTCATTTATCCTGCTGCTGATCCTGATCCTGGTCGCAGTCTCCAGTTTTACCATCCGTTACGATGTGCTGAGCCTGTATTTCCTTCCCTTTGCCCTGGTTCCCATTATGATCCGGACCTTTTTTGATTCCCGCCTGGCCTTCTTCATTCACGTCGTCGTGGTGCTGATCGTAGGATTCTGGGCGCCGAACAGCTTTGAATTCATTTTCCTGAACCTTATAGCGGGACTGGTGGCTATATTCAGCCTGACCAATTCTTACCGCCGGGGCATCCTCTTTTTGACAGCCGTTCTGATCATAGCTTCCTATTCCCTGGTTTATTTTGCCTTTTCCATAATCCAGGAAGGGAACCTGAGCTCCATTCATTTCAAGACATTCCTCTGGTTTGCAGGCAACGGCCTCCTGATCCTGACAAGTTACCCTCTGATCTTCATATTCGAAAAGAGTTTCAAATTCCTGTCCGATTCCACCCTGATCGAACTTTCAGATACCAACCAGCCCCTGCTTCGCGAGCTGGCAGAGAAGGCTCCCGGCACATTCCAGCACAGCCTGCAGGTGGCCAACCTTGCCGAGGAGGCCATCTACCAGATCGGCGGCAATGTGCTTCTGATCCGGACGGGGGCGCTTTACCATGACATTGGCAAAATGATCAATCCCGGGTACTTTATCGAGAACCAGGTGACGGATACCAATCCCCACGATAAACTGGAATTTGAGGAAAGTGCCAGGATCATCATAGACCATGTATCCAGGGGGGTCGAGATCGGAAGGAGGCACCGGCTGCCTGAGGCCATCATCGATTTCATCACCACGCATCACGGGACCACCCTGGTGCAGTACTTCTACAAATCCTCCCTTAAGAAGTACCCGGCAGACGAGTCCCATATGGCGAAATTCAAGTACGGGGGACCCAAACCGTTTTCGCGGGAAACCGCCGTCCTGATGATGGCCGACTCGGTGGAGGCATCTTCCAGGAGCCTGAAGGTGAGGAACGAAGAGACGCTGAAAAACCTGGTCGAACAGATCATCAACTACCAGATTGAAGAGGCCCAATTTGACAATTCGGAGATTACCTTCCGCGATATCCACCGCATCAAACAGATTTTCCTGAAGAAACTTCTGAATATTTACCACGTGCGGATCGAGTACCCGCAGTAGGACCGGGGAATGGTTCAGAACCTGGTATCCACGATCTCGACTCCGGGATAATCAGCCGGGTTGAATACGAAAGTCTTGTCGTCCGTGGCTGCTTTGCGCTGGTAGTCCGTGAGGATGACGGTGTGGTTGGCGCCCTGCTTCCCGAATGCCTCGGCTGAATAGATGCGGTAGTCCTTTTTGTTTATCAGGAGCTTAACGGTATGGTAGTTTTTGTCGAGGTCCTCCGGGAAAATGTCGATCTCGAAATAGGTCTTTCCCATATACTCGATCTCCCCTGTAAGCCGGTATTTGAATCCCTCCTGGTAAAAGGTGAACAGGTCGGTGGGATTGGAGATGAAAAACTCGTCGGACTCGTCTTCCTGTTCTGCATCGCTGATGTAAACCTCGTTGGCTGAAGCCAGGTGGTTCCAGACGGTGGTCCCGTCGCAGTAAACCTCGGATTCACCCACGGTCAGCCTGAATTTTTTTTTATCCAGGATGAGCGTTCCCTCCTGGGTAGTGGTCTGTTTTTCCATCAGGTCCTCGAAGATGTATTCAAAGGAGACCCGGATCGGGAAGTCGGCCTGGGATTGTGCGGATACCCTGTCCAGTATTTTTTTTGCTTCAGGGTCCTTCTGGGCATGCAGCGGCCCGAAGGCAAGGATCAGCAGCAATATGGTGGCATGTCTCGGCATGGTTCAGAAGTCCCTCAGGTTATTCTGGACATTATCCTCCAAAAACTGTTCCAGACCTATAAGGTCCTTGAACATGACCTGGCGTGCCTTGCTGCCTTCATAGGGTCCGACGATCCCGGCGGATTCAAGCTGGTCGATGATCCTCCCTGCCCGGTTATAGCCGATCGAGAATTTCCGCTGGATGAGCGAGGTCGATCCCTGCTGGTATTCCACGACCAGCCGGGCTGCCTTTTCGAAAAGATCGTCCCGTTCGTTGGGATCGAAATTTTCGATCTCACCTGCGCTCTCATCAACGTACTCGGGAAGCAGGTGTGCGCTCGGGTAGGATTGCTGGGATGCGATGTGGTTCGTGATCCCCTCGATCTCGTGGGCATCGATGAAGGCGCACTGCAGACGGGTTGTATCCGAGCCCAGCAGGATCAGCATGTCTCCCCTGCCTACCAGCTGGTTGGCCCCGGGGGTATCTAGAATGGTCCTTGAGTCCACCATGCTGGTCACGCGGAAGGCGATCCGGACCGGGAAATTGGCCTTGATGGAACCCGTGATGATGTTGGTGCTCGGGCGCTGTGTGGCGATCACCAGGTGGATGCCTATGGCTCTGGCAAGCTGTGCGAGCCTGGCCAGAGGCGTTTCGATCTCCCTTCCGGCGGTCATGATCAGGTCCGCAAACTCGTCGACGATCATGACGATGTAGGGGAGGTAGCGGTGCCCTTCCCTGGGATTAAGCTTGCGGGCGACAAATTTCTCGTTGTATTCCTTGATGTTCCTGACCTTGGCCGATTTGAGCAGGTTGTATCGGCTGTCCATCTCGATCGTAAGCGAGTTCAGTGTCCGGATGACATCCCGGGTGTTGGTAACGATGGGTTCCTCGATATCGGGCAGTTTGGCGAGAAAATGCTTTTCGATGTGGTTGTACATAGTCAGTTCAACCTTTTTAGGGTCGATCATGACAAATTTGAGTTGGGCGGGATGTTTCCGGTAGAGCAGTGAGGCGATGATGGCGTTCAGTCCCACGCTCTTCCCCTGTCCCGTTGCCCCGGCCATAAGCAGGTGAGGCATTTTTGTCAGGTCCACCACGTAAGTTTCGTTGGAAATGGTCTTGCCCAGGCCGACGGGCAGTTCAAACCTGGATTCCTGGAACTTCCTGGAAGAGATGATCGAACGCATGGAAACGATCTCCGGCTGGCGGTTGGGGACCTCGATGCCGATGGTCCCCCGGCCCGGTATGGGTGCAATGATGCGGATCCCTAAAGCGGACAGGCTAAGGGCGATATCGTCTTCAAGGTTCTTGATCTTGGAGATCCGCACACCCGGAGCAGGCACGATCTCGTAAAGGGTCACAGTGGGACCGATGGTTGCCTTGATCTTGTCGATCTGGATCTTGTAATTGCCGAGGGTTTCGACGATCCGGTTCTTGTTGCTGATCAGTTCCTCCTCGCTGACCAGGGTATCGGCGGATTCGTGCTTATCCAGCAGTTCAATGGAAGGCAGCTTATAATTCGAAAGGTCCAGTGTCGGGTCATAGTTCTCCAGCACTGCGTCCGTGTCCCCGTTGACCATTTCCCCGCTGGCCGCCTTTTCTACGGTCATTTCGATCCCGTCTGCATCCCGGAACTCTCCCGGGGCGCTTCCAGCCTGGACGGCGGCAACGGCCGGCTCCCCGGTCCCGGCTTCCCTCGTTGTAAACCGGCTGCTTTCATCCTTATCCGTTTCCCTGTCCGTATCCGTACCTGCTTCACCTGTTCCTTCCTCCTCCGTATCGGTCCCCCTGTCGTCCGCAACGGTTTCTTCACCATCCGTTTCTGCTTCGCCGGTGCCGTCCCCGGCTGTGCTCAATCCTGCACTGGTGCGGGATATGAAGGGGGACCTTAACAGCCGTAACATCCGGTCCATTGCGGAATCAAATGAGAAAAGCAGGTATGCGATGATCAGCACGGCCAGAAGGAATACGGTGCCCGTTTTGCCCAGGACCGAGTTGATCCATTCGCTGAGGAAGTAACCGTGGCTTCCGCCGGGACCGCTTCCCAGGAATCCGCCTGCGTCGCCGAAGAGGAACGAAAGCACCACGGAAAGCAGGATGGTGCCGAGCAGGCAGTTGCGGATCGTTTTCCCCATGCGGAAGGTCCTGATATTGATCATACGTAGTCCCCCTACCAGAAGGATCAGCGGCAGCAGGAAGGAAGCCAGTCCGAACCAGTGATTGATGAATTTGTTCGCCAGGAAGGCTCCGAACTTCCCTCCCCAGTTGTCAACCGTGTATTCGGGTCCCGAGAAAACCTTTGACCATTCAAAGCTCTGGTCGGTTTTCCAGGTAAAAAAATAGGAGATAAAGGTGAGGTAAAGGTAGAGCGCAAAAAGGGCAAAAAAAATCCCGAATGTGATTTTGAACCGCTCGTCGCTCAGAAATCCGGAACGACCAACCTTTTTATTCTTCGCCTTCTTGCTCATTAATCTGTCTGAATCATTTCATCAGGGCATTCAGGATCCGGTCCATTTCATCCTTGCTGACCGGCCTGAAATTTTTCGGGGGTTGAAACACCTTCTGGGGTATGTGCTGGGGAACAAAGCCGGTGGCCACCATGTGCATATTGGCATTGCCCATCAGCGTGCTGAATTCAAGCAGGACGCCGGGGATCTCCCGGAAGGGACTGTTGCTGTTGGGATTGGACAGTCCGAGTTCCGTGGTATACCAGATGTTGAAGGGTTCTATCCCGTTCCCCGGAAAACTGGCAATCGCCTGCATGCATTCCAGTCCCGCTATATCCTTAATACTGTCTGTAAAGCTCAGCTGCATCCCGTCGAGAATGCCGAAGCAGCAGGGGGACTCTTTTTTTTCCCCGAAGTAGATGTATTTCTTATCGATGAACTTGAGCCAGGTGGTATTCTGGTGGTTCCTGAGGTCGGAAACATTCACGAGGCTGAAGAATCCGAGTCCCCCTTCAATCGTATTCCTAACCATATCATTGCTGAACTCCATGATCATTTCCTTCGGGAGCACAGTGGAGGAATAACCACCGACGCGGCTCTGTTCATAGGTGATCCTGAACCTTATCTTTCCCTCTGCCCCCGAGGGTTTCCTTTTGCAGTTGGCTGCCAGGAGGATCAGGGCAAACAGGAACAGGTATTTGAAGAGTGATCTATGCACTGCAAAGGGTAAAATGGTATGACCCATAAAAATAACATAAAAGTTTGTAGCAGGGTTTGGAACTTTTCAAAAGTTCCAAACCTTTTACTGTAAAAGTTCCGAACCTTTTATAGTTTTGTACCTTTCAGACCCTGAAAATGGTGTAAAAATGAAGAAGTTAGCCGTTATTGCCCTGGGGGGTAATGCGCTTCTCAGGCGTGACCAGGAGGGTACCATCGACGAGCAGGAGCAGAATACGACCGAAACCCTGGAAAACCTGGTATTCCTGCTGAACGAAGGGTATGACCTGGTGATTACCCACGGGAACGGTCCCCAGATCGGCAATGTCCTGATGCGGAACGAGGCTGGGGAGCAGATCTATGGCATTCCCAGGATGCCGGTGGACATCTGCGTTGCCGACACCCAGGGTGGCATCGGCTACATGGTCGAGCGCATGCTCCGGAACGTGCTCAACCGCCATAATATCCAAAAAGAGGTGGTCACGCTGGTTACCATGGTGGAGGTCGATAGGGAGGACCCGGCTTTCAGCAATCCCACCAAGCGGATCGGCCATATCTATACCCGGGAGGAGGCGCAGGCCCTGGAAGTGCAGAAAGGATGGGTATTCAAGGAAGAAGTGAAAAAAAAAGGCGGGTGGCGCCGCGTCGTGCCTTCCCCCAGGCCCGTGCGGATCAGCAACGAGAAGGTGATCGAAACCCTGGCCAGGCAGGGGACCATTGTCATCGCTTCGGGCGGGGGAGGAATACCCGTTTACATCGATGAGAAAAAGGATGTGAGGCCGGCTGAGGTGGTGATCGACAAGGACCTGGCATCCAGCCTCATGGCTGCCCGGATCGGTGCCGATGAATTCTATATCCTGACGGATGTTCCCTACGTTTACCTGGATTACGGGAAAGAGACCGAGCGATGGGTGGAATTCCTGAATTACCTCGATACCATGCGGTACCTGGAAGAAGGTCAGTTTGCCGAGGGCAGCATGGCACCCAAGATCAGGGCCTGTCTCCAGTTCATCGAGCAGGGGGGAAGGAAGAGCGTAATAACTGAGGCCACCAAACTGGAGGACAGGAGATACGGCACAAAAATTACCATGGAATACGAGGATTGATTTTTGACGGAATTGCCTACCTTTGGGCTTCTGTTGTCAAACTAATCCCATATTGCCATGCCCTTCAACCTTCGCAACCGGAGTTTCCTGAAATTGCTGGACTTCTCACCGGAAGAGATCGGTTTTCTGCTCGCTCTTTCGGCGGACCTGAAAAAGGCCAAATATGCCGGCACGGAGAAGCCCATGCTGACCGGTAAGAACATTGTCCTGATCTTTGAAAAATCATCCACCAGGACCCGCTGCGCATTCGAGGTGGCAGCTCATGACCAGGGAGCACACGTCACCTACCTCGGGCCGTCAGGCTCCCAGATCGGGGAAAAGGAATCCATGAAGGATACGGCCCGGGTGCTGGGTCGCATGTATGACGGGATCGAATACCGCGGCTTCGGCCAGGAAAGGGTGGAAATCCTAGCAGCATATTCCGGCGTTCCCGTATGGAATGGGCTTACGGATGAATTCCATCCCACCCAGGTGCTTGCCGATTTCATGACCATGCAGGAACACCTGGACAAACCCCTCTCAGAGATGAGCCTCTGCTACCTGGGGGACGCCCGTAACAATGTGGGTAACTCCCTGCTCATCGGATCGGCGAAGATGGGGGTGGATTTCAGGGCTGCAGCGGCCCCGTCCTGCCAGCCGGCGGCAGAACTGATAAACACGGCAAGGAAGATCGCATCAGCGACCGGGGCCCGGATCACCGTTACTGATGATCTTGAGAAAGCCGTGAAGGGTACGGATTTCCTTTACACCGATGTCTGGGTATCAATGGGCGAGCCGGAGACTGCCTGGGAAGAACGCATCAAACTGCTGAGCCCCTACCAGGTGAACAAAAGGGTGATTGAAATGACTGGCAACCCGGATGTGAAGTTCCTGCATTGCCTGCCCTCCTTCCATAACACAGAAACAGCCGTCGGGGCCAAAATCCATAAAAAATTCGGGCTTGAGGCGATGGAAGTCACCGATGAGGTGTTCGAATCGCCTGCCTCGCTAGTTTTCGATGAGGCCGAAAACCGTGTGCATACCATAAAGGCCGTGATGACAGCCACCCTCGGGGCCTGAACCCCGTCCACATACCCCGTGCCGGGAGAATGCTCTTTACAGATAATCAACCGGGGACTTGACAAATTGGAAAGATTATTTGTAACTTGTATTCAATAAACCAACATTTCCAATATGACACTTTATGTTGGTAATATACCCTATGTGGTAAAGGAAGAAGAACTGAAAGAGATTTTTCAGGAATACGGAACAGTTACCAGTATCAAGATCGTCACGGACAAGTACACCGGACGATCCAAAGGTTTTGGCTTTGTAGAGATGGAGAATGATGAACAGGAGGAATTAGCGGTAAAGGAATGTAATCGCAGGGAAATCCACGATCGGAACCTCGTGGTTTCCAAGGCACATTCGAGAAAAGGCTATAACGAGCGATAACAGCTGTACACGATTCTCAGACTATCAACTCTTTCACGAAGTAGTATGTCATTAACAGGGACGCGGCAAGTTTCAGTCCCACGCCCATCATCAATCCCATTAATGATCCCAGTCCCGCGCGAAAAGCCGGTGCCGCTTTCTTGCCGGTCATAGCTTCGCCTATCACGGCACCTGCGAACGGTCCCACTATAATTCCCAGTGGAGGCAGGACAAAGATACCGATGACAAGCCCGATGGCCGCTCCCCACATGCCGGCCTTTGATCCCCCGAATTTTTTTGTTCCCCAGATGGGTACGACATAATCAAGCACCGTTACGATCACGGCGACCGATCCGAACATCAGCAGGAATTCAAAGCTGAAATCCGCATACCTGGAGAAATGGAGCAGCAGCAGGCCGAGGAAGCTGAGCGGGGGACCCGGGATTACGGGCAGGACGCATCCCACGATCCCAACGATCATAAGCACAGCGCCACCGGAAGCAAGCAAAACATCTCCCATGCTGGCCGTCTGTATCATTGATCCATGTGGGGGGACTTCTCACCGGCAACGCTGTAACCGGCATCGGCGATGGCCTGCTGGATGGCTTCCATGCTGGTTTTCGTGGAGTCGTACTTCACGATCGCCTCTGCGGCAGTATGCGAGGCCGATGCCTCCTGGATCCCGTCAAGCTTGCAAATGCTCCCGACGATGGCTTTTTCACAACCTTCACAGGTCATACCCTTTACATCGAGATGCACGAGTTTCAGGTTTTCTTCGGGGAAGACTGTTTCAGCAGTATATTCGGTGCCGGCGGCCTTCCCGGTGGAAGAAACGGTGCCGGAGCCGGTGCCTGAGCCTGACGCTGAGCGGGACCCGGTGCCGGAGCATGAGCCAAGGAGGAAGGCAAGGACCGGCAGGTAAATCAGTATTCTCATGGAGTTTTGTTTTTATGTGATTATTCAGGTTTAACGATGTCTTCGAAGGCTGCATAAAGGATGCAGTACGACAGGGGAATGGTAAAGAGGAGTCCCACGAACAGCAAAAGGGTCCCCGCAATGTTGAGCAGAAACAGGAGCAGCATGAGACCGAACAGGCTCCACCAGTTCCGGGTTATGAGCTTCCGGCTGTATTCCATGGCATCCCAGAATTCCATTTTTCCGAATACAATGAACATGGGTGCGAAGGAATAGGACACGGCAAGGTAGATCCCGGGGACGATCAGCGCGATAAAACCCAGGGCTATGAAAATCCCCGATATCAGGGTGTAGAGCAGGAGGGGGACAAAAAAATCAAATCCCCTGAAAAAGGTATTGAATTCATGAGCCTCTCCCTTGCTGATCCGGTGGCTGACAATGAAAAATCCGGCCAGCAGGGGACCGGAGATCAGCAGGGGCGCGAACGGGATGAATGCGGATACGGCGCTTATCAGGATGAAGAGGAGGACGTAGGCGATGAATCCCCCGGCGTTTTTCTCAAAGATCTTCCAGCCGCGCCGGAAATATTCCCCGACATTGGTCTGGTACCCGGACTGGATCAGCTGTTCCGTTCTTTCTTTCATTCCGTTGATCAGTTCCATTTTACTTAAGTTTTTCGCAATTTACTAAAATAATTTACCCCTTTTCGTGTTTTGAGATCAGGGAAATTGACTTTGGGACATTCTTTTCTTATTTTTAGTTTACATGGAAGGGGAGAACATTTACGATAAAATCCGGGAGCTTTTCGGTGAATCGCCGGGAACCCTGAGCATCCTCGAGGAAAAAGTCGACATCGACCTGCAGATGGAGTATTTCGAGTATTCCAGGAGTGTCAAGAAGGATCTGGACGAACAGGCCGTACTCCGGGATATGCATGAGCTCTATAATCCGGAATGGTCGCTTGAACAGAAGAAAAAGCTTTTTGCGCGCCTGGCATCGGTCGAGCGGGTGGAGGCCTACCGTTTCATCGAGAACTATCTGAGGGAGGAGCGCGGGGAGATCCGGAACTGGGCCATACTCGCCCTGCAGGAAAGCAGGATGCTGCTCGAAAGCAGGCTGCTGGATGAGAACCAGGTCTTCATATCAACGGGACTGGGCGGAAAAGGTGCGAAACTGAGGTATTTTGTAGTCCTGATCCCCCGCCTGGCAGAACCCCTGACCGGTCTGCAGCAGAAAATCGTGCGGAACGAATTCGAGATTAGCCTCAGGAAACGTGAGGCAGAGATCGAAAACCTTAATTTTCCGGGGCACTATGCCACACTGCTGGTTATCATTCCACTGCGCGTTCCGCTGAAGGAAGTTTTCCACGAGGCCATAAGGGAATGCAACCAGTACGGGAATTTTCTCAGATCTAATTTCATCGTGACCAATGTGAGGGAACTGGGACTTGATGAAATCGAAGATTTCCTTGAAAAGCAGGAACAGGCGCATTCCCGGGACGATGGTTGAAAAAAAAGCTGATTCGGTGATCAGTTTTTCTTGGTATCTTCAAGATCCTCGAACTCTACGTTCGAGAAACTTTCGGTGAGGGCTTCCTCAGCAGTTTCTTCCGTGCTTTCTTCGTCCGCATCAGCGGCATCGGCCTCTTCCCCGGTATCCTCTTCAGATTCCGTGTTTTCCGCCATTTCCAGTTCATCCACCCTATCGGCGGCTTCAGATTCCCGGACGGCGTTTACGGAATCCATCGCTTCCTCGCTCTCAAGGATTTCGGGTGCATTAGCCTTGATGTAGTCGATGGCCTCATTCAATCCATCGATAAACTTCTCAAAATCTTCCTTGTACAAAAAGATCTTGTGTTTTTCAAAATAGAATCTTCCATCCCTGTTGAACCTTTTTTTACTCTCCGTCAGGGTCAGATAGTAATCATTCCTCCTGGTAGTCTTGACATCAAAGAAATAAGTCCTTTTTCCAGCTCT
>CAYSJH010000079.1:0-18734 GCA_964431315.1 uncultured Bacteroides sp.
ATGGTAAAGGCCCAGAGGGAAGAGCCTCCATAGCTGAAAAAGGGCAGGGGGATACCGATCACCGGCATCAGGCCGATTGTCATCCCGATGTTTATGGCAAAATGGAAAAACAGGATGGCAACCACACCGTAACCGTAGATACGGCTGAAATCCGAACGCTGCCGTTCCGCCAGCTGGATCAAACGGATCAGCAGGTAAGAAAACAGCAGGATTACAATTGAAGTACCCAGGAAACCCCACTCCTCCCCGACGGTGCAAAAGATAAAATCGGTGCTTTGCTCGGGAACGAAGTCAAACTTTGTCTGGGTACCCTGAAGGAATCCCTTACCCGTCAGTCCCCCGGAACCAATAGCGATTTTGGACTGGGCCACATTGTAACCGATACCGAGCGGGTCGGATTCAATGCCCAGCAGTATGTTCACCCGGTGTTGCTGGTGTTCCTTGAGCACATTGTGGAACACGTAATCCACCGAGAAGGTAACCATTACCGATCCTGCAAGAAAAAGCAGGATCAGGTAGAGGTACTGCAGGCGTTTACGGTAGGCGTACACCAGGTATACCGGGAGGGAGATTACGAGGCCGAGGAGCAGTATGTAATACCGGTCAAGTTGAAGGATACCGAGCTCTGCAAGCAGAAAAAGCAAGCCCGATGGAAGCAGGATCATAAATGCTCCCGCAATGGTTTTTTTGAAACTTCTTGACAGGATCCAGAAAACCAGCAATGCCATCCCGGTCAGGATTGACAGGATAAGGAACTGGCTCATTAAAAGGGACAGGAAAAACAGTACGGCCAGGATGATCCCCACGACAAGGATCAGTTCGGAAAAACCCTCCCTGTATGCGACCAGGATCAGTGTGATAAAGATAATGGCAGAACCCATATCGGGCTGAATTGCGATCAGCAGGGAAGGAAGGAAGATGATGGCCAGAATGATAAGGCTTGTTTTCAGCGATTTTATCTTCAGGTTATAGGAACTGAGGTACCTGGCCAGTGCAAGGCATGTGGTAATTTTGGCAAATTCGGAAGGTTGCAGGTTAAAGCTGCCGAACTGGAACCAGGACCTGGCCCCGTGGATTTCCCTGCCGAAAAGCATGACCGCGATCAGCATGAGAATGCTGATCCCGTAAAGGATATAGGCAAAGTAGAAATAGAATTTGGTATCGATCAGAAAGACCGTTATGGCCAGAACGATCGATGCAATGATCCAGATCAGCTGTTTTCCGTATCGCTGGCTCAGGTCCAGGATGCTGTGGTGTTCTTCGCTGTAAACGGCTGCGTAGATATTGATCCAGCCCAGCAGCACCAGCAGGATGTAGAGTCCCACTGATATCCAGTCCGTATTGGCCAGTATGTTGTAGGGTCTTCTCATTCCTGATCCGGCCTGACTGCCTTAAGCACGTATTCTTCCATCCATGGCCTTGAAATGCTGTCGGTGAGGTATTTCTCGGCCATCAGTCCCGCTATGGGAGCCGCCCATATATTCCCGAATCCACCGTTTTCTACGTAAACACTGATGGCTATCCTGGGCTCGTATTTGGGTGCAAAGGCAATGAAAATGGAGTGGTCTTCGCCGTGGGCATTTTCTGCCGTCCCGGTTTTCCCGCAAACCGTAAACTGGCTCACCCTCGCACGCCAGGCTGTTCCCCCGGGTCTGTTTACCGCTCCCTCCATTCCATCGGTAATGGCCTCGAAATAGACCGAATCAATGCCGGTATAATGCCTGGCGCGGAAACGCCTGTCAATTTCCCCTCCTTCTATTTCCTTGACAATGTGAGGGATATAATAATATCCACGATTGGCCAGGGTAGCCGCCAGGTTGGCCATCTGCAGGGGGGTGATCCCGAGTTCGCCCTGCCCGATGGAGAGGGACCGGACGGTAAGGAAATTCCAGTGCCCTTTCCCGTAAATATTATCATAGAATTTATCATCCGGGATAAACCCGGGAAGTTCGTTAACGAAATCCGAATGCAAAACATTTCCGAAGCCAAAGGAAAGGAGGTGTTTCCTCCAGTTCATGTAAGCATCCGCAACGGATTTGAACTTCGGATCGTTCAGGATATTCATGTAAACATGGCAAAAATAGGCGTTGCAGGAATTCTGGATGGCCCCCCTGAAGTCCAGCGGGGTTGGATGCCTGTGGCAGGCCACGGTAAAGCCTGCCAAATGAAAACCCAGGTCACAGTAATATTCCGATGCTGTGGTGATCACTTTTTCCTGAAGTCCGATCAGCCCGTTCACGGTCTTGAAGGTGGAGCCGGGGGCATAGAATGCCATGAGGGCCCGGTTGAACCAGGGTTTCAGCGTATCTTCAGAGAGCATGCGAAAATTATCGGAACGCACCCTGCCGACCAGCAGGCTCGGCCGGTATGCGGGAGAAGTCACCAGGGCGAGCACTTCTCCCGTGGAGGGTTCGATGGCCACGATGCTGCCCCTGAACTTCTGCATCAGCTTTTCACCGTATGCCTGGAGGTCGGCATCCAGGGTGGAAACCACGTTCGTTCCCACTTCCGCCCTGTTGTCAGCCCTTCCGCCCTGGTAGGATCCCTTGATCCGGTTATGGACATCCACAAGGAAGATCTTTTTGCCTTTTTTTCCACGCAAAACTTCTTCGTACGATTTTTCAATCCCGCTCACCCCGATGTAGTCCCCCATCTGATAATAGGGATTCTGTTCGATATCCCGGTCATCCACCTCCCCCACATATCCGAGGGCGTGTGCGGCAATGTCGCGGGGGTACTTGCGCAGCGTCCTGGGCTGGACGAAAAAACCGGGGAATTTGTAAAGCTTTTCCTGCATGACGGCATAGGTGATCGAAGAGATCTGCCTCATGAAGACCGAAGGTTTATAGATTGAATATTTCCTCGCAGCCCGGATCCGGTCGATCACATCCTGTTTTGAAATCTCGAGTATGCGGCAGAAATCCGTGGTGTCGAAGGAAGCCGTCTGTGAAGGGGTGATCATCAGGTCATAAGCCGCTTCATTATACACCAGGATTTCCCCGTTCCGGTCATAGATCAGTCCCCTTGCAGGGTATTGTATCTCAACCCGCCGCGCGTTGCTTTCGGCGGTGGTCTTGTAGGATGATTCCACGACCTGCAGAAGGAACAGGCGGATCAGGAAGACGAGTCCCACCAGGACAATGATACCTCCCACGACGTATTTTCTTCCCGCATACGGATTCATTTACTTCCGGTATATAAAGTACTGGCTGAGCATAATCAGGATCACCGAGAAAAGCGAGCTTAAGAGGACCCGCAATAAGGTAGAAAAAAATTCAGAAAACCTGAACACCTCGATGTAAAACAGCACGAAATGATGTGCCAGGACCAGGATCACGGTATACCTGAGGAACCACTGGAAGCCCATATAGTAAAGTCGCGGGAAGGTCCCCGCCTCATACCCGTCCCTCGGTGCACTCATCTCCAGGACCGAGGGCCTGAGGAAGGCCATGAATACAGTGGCCGCAGCATGCATGCCGGGAGTCTGCGTGAACAGGTCCACCGTAATCCCCAGGGCAAAGCCGGTCAGTAAGAGCAGCCAGCCGGGGGTTTCGAACGGAAGCAGGAGAATAAAAAGGACATAGATGTAGGGTACGATGTAACCGCTGACCTGGATATTGTTCAACACAAGGATCTGGGCCAGCACGAGGACCACGAAGCGGATGATATTTCTCCCCAGCAGTTTAATCATTCCCTGTTATCCTTTCAAGTTCAAGCTGTTCCTCCCGCAGCAGGTTGCGGATGACGTATACGTGTGACAATTTCTTATAATCCACTGCTATGTCAACGGTAATGGAATAAAAATTACCTTCCACGGCTTCGAAATCATGAACGGTCCCCACCAGTATCCCTTCCGGGAAGATCGCAGAATAACCGCTGGTGACAATTGTGTCGCCCGGATGCAGATCGACGTGATAGGGTATTTCTTCGAGGATGGCCATGTTGTAACCGGCACCCATCCAGGAGAGGGAACCGAAGTAACCGTTACGTTTGATTTTGGCACTGAGCCTGAAATCCCTGTTTATCATCGGGATAACAGTGGAAAAATCACCTGAGACCGCATAGACCACACCCACGACCCCCCTGGGGGAAATCACCGCCATTTCCGGTTCGATACCGTGATGGCGGCCCTTGTCCAGGGTTATGAAATTGAATTGCTTATTGGTCGAGGCATTGATAACCGATGCCGGAATGTAGGAGAATTGTCTGCGGGGGACCGAGTCGGAGCTGTGCCCGGAGTCTGTCTGCAGTTTCCGGTTCATCCCGTCCAGCTGATTCCTGAGAAGTGTGTTTTCCATTTGAAGGTCCCGGTTGGTTTGCCTGAGAATGAGGTATTCCCTGATCCCTCCGAAGGTTTCAAGGAAGAATCCTTCGACCGAACGCGTGACCCCGATGAACCGGGCGCGCTGAAAGGAATTATTCTGAACGACGATCAATACGGAGATTGCTTCCAGCAGCAGAAAGAGGAAGAAAAAATGGTAACGGATGATCAGTCGTAAAAGATTCCTCATGAAATAATTAACTGTTTGTCCCGCGCCGGGAATTTCACAGGGGTCAGCCCGGTTCCGGGATCAACGCATCAGGAACGAAAACTTGTCCACATTCTTCAGTGCGATCCCCGTTCCCCGCGCAATGGCCTGAAGGGGATCTTCCGCCACGTGGAAAGGAATGTTGATCTTGTCTGTGAACCGTTTGCTGAGTCCGCGTAAAAGTGCGCCTCCCCCGGCAAGGTATATCCCCCGGTTCACGATATCGGCATAAAGTTCCGGCGGCGTTTGTTCAAGGACCGCAAGAATGGAGGTTTCTATTTTGCTGATTGATTTATCGAGGCAGTGCGCGATCTCCTGGTAGGAAATCGGGATCTCAATGGGCATTGCGGTCATCAGGTTGGGTCCCCTTACGACAAAATCCTCGGGCGGGTTTTCGAGGTCCGGCAGGGCCGATCCGACGTTGATCTTGATATCTTCCGCCGTCCGTTCCCCGATCTTGATGTTATGCTGATGCCGCATATATGCCTGGATATCGGCCGTAAAGCCGTCCCCTGCAATCCGGATGGACTGGTTGCATACGATTCCCCCCAGGGCGATCACGGCAATTTCGGTGGTTCCTCCCCCGATATCGACCACCAGGCTTCCGTCCGGTGCTTCCACATCGAGACCGATCCCGATGGCTGCTGCCATGGGTTCAAAGATCATATACACATCCCTGCCTCCTGCATGTTCCGAAGAATCCCTTACTGCCCTTCGTTCCACTTCGGTGGCACCCGATGGAATGCAGACCACCATTTTAAGGGCGGGATTGAACATCCGGGGTTTTTTGTTGATCATCTTGATCATCCCCCGGATCATCTGCTCGGCGGCATCGAAATCTGCTATTACACCATCCCTCAATGGCCTTACGGTCTTGATGTTCTCGTGGGTCTTCCCGTGCATCTGCCTGGCCTTCTCCCCTATGGCGATCAGTTTACCTGTATTCTGATCGATGGCAACAATGGATGGTTCGTTCACGACCACCTTGTCGTTATGTATGATGATGGTATTTGCGGTCCCAAGATCAATGGCAATCTCCTGCGTCAAAAATGAAAACAAACCCATGTTTCGATGATGTAATGATTGTAGTTAAACTGTATTAGTTTCAAAATGTTACGTTATACGCAAAGAATTTATTATCAATGCTTGAAATGCCGGATGCCGGTGGTGACCATGGCCATATTATGCGAATCGCAGTAATCAACCGATTCCTGGTCCCGCACGGACCCTCCCGGCTGTATAACAGCGGTGATCCCGGCCTCATCGGCTATTTCCACACAGTCCGGGAAGGGGAAAAAGGCATCCGAGGCCATGACTGCACCCTTCAGGTCGAATCCGAAGCTTTTCGCCTTGAGGATGGCCTGTTTCAGCGCATCCACCCTGGATGTCTGTCCCATTCCGCTTGCCAGCAGCTGGTTATCCCTGGCCAGTACGATGGCATTGGATTTGGTATGTTTCACCACTTTGTTGGCGAACAGCAGGTCCCGGACTTCCCGGGGTTCGGGTTCTCTTCCGGTTACGCATTTCAGGTCCCCTTCGGTTTCCGTTTTCATATCCCTGTCCTGGACCAGGACCCCGTTGAGGACGCTTCTGAACTGCTTATCATGCAGCTTAAAATCTTTTATCATAAGGATGATCCGGTTCTTTTTCTGGCGGAGGACAGTGAGGGCTTCTTCCGTGTAGGAAGGTGCAATGATGATCTCGAAGAAGAGTTTGTCTATTTCTCCGGCCGGCCGGCCATCAAGTGTCGCATTGGTGATCAGCACACCCCCGAAAGCCGATACGGGATCACCTGCCAGGGCATCCTTCCATGCATCCGTCAGATCCGGCCGGATGGCCAGTCCACATGCATTATTATGTTTCAGGATGGCAAACCCGGTTTCCTTGAAATCCCTCATCAATCCCACAGCAGCATCGATATCCAGCAGGTTGTTATAGGAGATCTCCTTGCCGTGCAATTGCTCGAACATGGCCGCGAAATCACCGAAATAAACACCCGTCTGGTGGGGATTTTCCCCGTAACGCAGGGTCTTGCCCTCATTGGAACTGTAGCGGAATACCTCGTGCCCGGACGGGTTGAAATACCCGTGGATGGCTGTGTCGTAATGCGAGGATACGGCAAAGGCTTCCGCCGCAAGCCGTTTCCTGTCCCCCAGCGAGGTCTCCCCCTTCTTCTCCTGTAGCAGCTCAAGCAGCAGGGGATACTGCTCCCTGGAAGGGATGATCACGACATCCTGGTAATTCTTGGCAGCAGCGCGGATGAGGGAGATCCCCCCGATGTCTATTTTCTCAATGATCTCTTCATCCGTGGCCCCGGAGCGCAGCGTTGCCTCAAATGGATAAAGGTCAACGATCACCAGGTCTATGCCGGTGATCCCGTATTCCCCGAGCTGGGACTGGTCCTCCTTATTGTCCCCGCGGTTGAGTATCCCGCCGAATATTTTGGGGTGGAGGGTCTTTACCCGGCCTCCGAGAATGGAGGGATAGCCGGTAAGATCTTCAACGGATTTTACCTCCAGTCCAAGGTTCCGGATGTATTCCCGGGTACCCCCGGTTGAAATGATTTCAATGTCAAGATCCCTGAGATGATTCAGAATCGGCTCCAGTCCATTTTTATCGTACACGGAAATTAGTGCCGTCCTAATTCTTTTTAAATCAGACATTTAGAGCTTGGGGTTAAATTTGAACAAAGATAATTAAAAAGTTGCTAAAATTAGGTACATTTACGAGGAAAACCTAATTGTGCCGGGCAGAGGGGACCATGAAGCATCTGTTCAAAAACCTGAGGCTCCTTTTGGAGAGTTTTATTTTCGCCTTTCAATCGGTTATTGTAAACAGGCTGAGGACCATACTTTCACTGCTCGGGATCACCATCGGCATATTCGCCATCATCTCCGTTTTTACCATATTCGATTCACTGGAGATCAACATCCGTGATAGCCTGGCCCAGGCAGGCGAAAATGTCATCTACGTCCAGAAATGGCCCTGGGCGCCGGAAGAGGGTCAGGAATATGCCTGGTGGCAGTACTGGAACCGGCCGGTTCCGCAGTACCGCGAATACCTGGCCCTGAAAGAGCATAGCCAGCTGTCCGAAGTGGTCAGTTTTAACGCCTTGGCCAGGACCACACTGAAATACGGGAATAATTCGGCCACCGACATTGTCGTCTGGGGCGCCACCGAAGAATTCGAACAAACGCAGACTCATGAAATCGAACTGGGCCGGTTTTTCACCCCGTTCGAGTTCCATGCCTCCCGGAACCTCGTAGTCATAGGTTACAACATTGCCGACCGCCTGTTCCGGACCGATAACCCGATCGGCAAGGAAATCAAGATCAGGGGACATAAGGCTCTCGTCATTGGTGTTTTCAAGAGGGAAGGGAAATCCATGTTTAGCTCCATGGATGATTTTGTGGTTGTGCCGCTGCAGTTCATGGAAAAGATCACGGACATCCGCGACGAAAATGCCAACCCTCAGATCCTTGTGAAAGCCAAGCCGAACGTCAGCAACGAGGAGCTCAAGGATGAAATCAGGTCCATCCTGCGCTCCTACCGCCGGCTGAGTCCCCGGGCAGACGACAACTTCGCCCTGAACAGCACGAGCATGCTCACCTCTGCCATTGACCAGATCTTCAAGATGCTGCATCTTGCTGGATTTTTCATCGGGATTTTCTCCATCATCGTCGGCGGTTTCGGGATTGCCAACATCATGTTCGTCTCGGTCAAGGAAAGGACCAACATCATCGGCATCCAGAAAGCCCTCGGTGCAAAACGTTACTTCATCCTCCTGCAGTTCCTCTTTGAGTCGATGCTTCTGGCAATCACCGGGGGTGCAGTCGGATTGCTGATCGTATTCGCGGGAGCTGCCATCATGTCAAGCCTGATAGAATCCTTCAAGGTATTCCTGACTGCGGGGAATATTGTGCTGGGACTCGGAATATCGGCCACCATAGGCATCATTTCGGGTTTTGCCCCGGCCTGGTCGGCCGCGAGAATGGATCCTGTCACGGCAATCAATACCTCATTTTAGGAACCGGGGATTTCAGAAAACCCCGTAGAGGATCCTGCCCGTTGTCAGGTAGATTGCCATTCCCACGATATCGTTCATGGTCGTGATGAAAGGCCCGGTAGCCAGGGCAGGATCGATCTTCAAACGGTTCAGGATCAGCGGAATGGAAGTCCCGAAAATCGAAGCAAACATAACTACAGTGAAAAGGGAAAGGCTTACCGTTGTGGTCAGGGCAAGGGGTTCCCCTGTCACCAGGTTATAGGCCAGCAGGATCGAGGAGAGAATGCTCCCGTTGATGATCGCAACGGACAGTTCCTTGAGGAGTTTGCGCCAGGTCGATTCGATGCCGAGGGTATTGGCCGCCAGGCCCTGTACGATGATGGCTGAGGACTGCACCCCGACGTTCCCTCCCATGGCTGCGATAAGGGGGATGAAGAAAGCCATTTCCGGGTAGAGTCCCAGTTCAACCTTATTGCTTTTCAGCACCATGGCTGTAAGGATCCCTCCGAACATACCGATAAAGAGCCACGGGATCCTGGCACGGGTCAGCAGCAACACGTTATCGGAAGGCTCAACATCTTTTATGATCCCGGAGGCCATCTGGTAGTCCTTCTCGGCTTCCTCCCGGATCACGTCCACCACATCGTCAATGGTAATCCGCCCGACCAGGCGGCCGATCGAGTCGACAACCGGCAGGGCGACCAGGTCGTATTTCTCCATAATGTTTGCAACGTCTTCGTCCTTTGTATCGGTCCGCACGGATATGACATCTTTTGTGTAGAGGTTTTCAATTCTGGCATTGGGCCTGACCATCAGAAGCTTTTTCAAGGACAGGATGCCCCGGAGGATATCATCGTTATCGACAACATAGATGAAATACACCTCGTCCACATCGGAGGCCTGCTTGCGCATTTCCCTGAGGCAGGTGGGTATATTCCAGTTCACGTTGACCTTGATCAGTTCCTTGGCCATGAGTCCCCCTGCAGTATTCTCATCGTAGGCCAGGAGGTCTACAATTTCCCCGGCCTGCTCAACATCCTCGATGTGTTGAAGGACCTCTTCCTTTTTTTCCTGCGGCAGGTCCCCGATCACATCGGCGGCATCGTCGGAATCCATCTCCCCGATGAATTGCTTGGCGATTTCCTCCCCGGAAAATGCATCCAGGAATCTTTCCCTCTTGTCATCGTCCATTTCGATCAGGATATCGGCCCTGGTTTCCCCGTCGAGGTCCAGGTACAGGAATTTTGCCTCCTCGATGTTCAGTTCATCGAAGATGTCTGCGATATCCGCAGGATGCAGATGGGAAACCAGGTTGGCTACGGATTTTTCATCGTACCGGCCGATGAGTTCCTTCAGGTTGCTTATAAATTCCCTTGTTAACTCGAATGACATGATCCAAATGCCTGGATTTCAATTCGTCGTGAAGATAATAATTTACAGTGAGAATCGGGCTCCTAGCAGGACGGTAAGTTTAACAAAACCTTCCACCGGGAGCTGTTCCGGCCGGAGGCCGAAAATATCCATCCCGGGATCCGGAATCTCGAACTGTGCTTTCAGGGAATTGCGGAGTGTTTTCCGGCGCTGGTTAAAGGCCGTTTTAACCACCCTGAAAAACAGTTCTTCATCGCAGGCCAGATGTACGGTGCTGTTTCTCCTGAGGCGGAGAACGGCGGACTTAACCTTCGGGGGGGGATTAAAGACCCCGGGACCCACGGTAAAAAGGTATTCGATGTCGTAAAAGGCCTGGAGAAGGACGGAAAGGATGCCGTAGGTCCTGGATCCGTGGGGGGCACGGATACGGTCCGCCACTTCCTTCTGTATCATGCAGACCACCTGAGAGACCTTCTGCCTGTGGGCAAGGATGAGGAAAAAGATCTGGCTGGAGATGTTGTACGGGAAGTTACCGATAATGGCCAGGGGAGCTGCCAGTTGCCGGGGCAGGTCCGATTTGAGAAAATCCCCCAGGATGATCCGGTCCCGGTGCTGCGGATAAGCTTCCTGCAGGAATTCCCAGGCTTCCCTGTCGATCTCAAGGACGTAAAGTTGAGGATACCGTTCAAACAGGTACCTGGTCAGGATACCGGTCCCGGGTCCCACTTCAAGCACACGATCCGAAGGCGCCGCATCCAGGCTCTGCACGATCTTCCTGGCAATGTTCTCGTCCCTGAGAAAATGTTGTCCCAGGCCCTTCTTTGGACGTACTGACATCAGGCAAGGATTTATCCCTAAAGATAGTATATTTGGGCATGAAGTACGATTTCGACGAGCTGACGGACAGGCGAAACACCCAGTCCTTCAAGTATGACAACGCGGCTGCCTATTTCGGAACGGACAAGCTGATCCCCATGTGGGTGGCGGACATG
The DNA here is from genome assembly GCA_964431315.1 of uncultured Bacteroides sp. GTDB lineage: Bacteria > Bacteroidota > Bacteroidia > Bacteroidales > SM23-62 > SM23-62. The sequence continues at coordinate 10,899 of CAYSJH010000079.1, forward strand.
GATTTCCGGACCCCGGATTTCGTCATGGAGGCTATCCGTAAAAGAGCCGGGCACGAGATCCTGGGGTATTCCCTGCGACCGCCATCCCTTTACCGTGCGATCACAGGGTGGTACAGGGAGAGGCAGGGCTGGGAGATTTCGGGGGACTGGATCCTTTTTACTCCGGGTATCGTGGCAGCGCTCAGCATGGCGGTCAGGGCATTTACGGGTGAAGGGGATAAGGTGATCGTGCAGCCCCCGGTCTATCATCCTTTTTTCACAGTCGTGACGGACAACCGGCGAAGGATCCTATACAATCCCCTGATCGAGGAGGATGGATCATACCGGATGGACCTTGAGGGACTGAGGAAAAAGCTTGATCCGTCCGCGAAGCTGCTCCTGCTGAGCCATCCTCATAACCCTGTGGGAAGGGCATGGACAACGGATGAGCTGAAGGCGCTTGCTGAGCTCTGCCTCGAGAACAACATCACCATCGTTTCCGATGAGATCCATTCCGACCTGGTCTTTCACCCGCACCGCCACGTGCCCATCTACTCTCTTGGAGAGGAAATTGCACGCAACACGGTTGCCTGTGTGGCTCCCAGCAAAACCTTCAACCTGGCGGGACTCTCCTCCTCGGTCGTCGTGATCCGGAACGATGAACTGAGGTCCCGCTTCAATCACGAGCTCTCAGCCGGGCACCTGCACATGGGCAACATCTTCGGATCGGTTGCCATGGAAGCAGCTTATTCGCAGGGGCATCAATGGCTGGACCAGTTAATGGCCTACCTGAAAGGCAACCTTGATCTGCTCGGGGAATTCATTGACCGGGAGCTGCCCGCTGTAAGAATGTTCCCGGTTGAGGCCACTTACCTGGCCTGGCTGGACATGAGGGACATGGGAATGAACGATCGCGAGCTGAGGCAGTTCATGATCGAAAAGGCCCGGATCGGCTGCAATGACGGTCCCTCTTTCGGTCCCGGCGGCGAAGGATTCCAGCGGCTTAATTTCGGCTGTCCCCGCTCGGTTCTTCATAGGGCCCTTGTCCAGCTGAAGGAAGCCGTCCGGGAAATAAATTAAGCTAACAGGTAATAGAATTTGGTAACTTTCAAATCAAAAGGTAATTTTAATGACATTAGCGAGATGACCCGCTCATGAGATTCCCCCGCACCATAGGTTTCAGGATAGCCGTTGGCTTTGGGCTCCTGATCATAACCATATTTTTCAGCGCACGACTATCCTACCGGCTCATGGCCAGGGTGCAGGCCACCCAAACCTCGCTTCATTACGTGCTTGAACCCAGTATCCGCAAGCTTATCGAGTTGCAAAATACCATTCACCAGGCCGGCGACATTGTCACATCCTGGGATCGGTCCGGCCACAATGCCGGATCACCCCGGCTCCGGGAGCTCAGGGAGATCTATCAGTCGAGGCTGCCGGCCACGCAATTGCAGATCCTCAAATTATCAGACGGATGGAAACAGGAGGACAGCGATGCCTATTCAAAACTCAGTAAGTATATCAGTGATTCGCTCTACGAACAAACCATGCAGTTCATAAACAGTCCTTCCCCTGCCTTTCGTTCTTCCGGCGACAGCCTGACAGCCACCAAACCGCTTAACGATTTGCTGAAACCCTACCAGTTCACTGACAGGGAAATTGGAATAATCATTGAACGTTTTGACATGATGTCTGCACAGGCGGATGAAAAGGCCGAGGCAATCTTCAGGAAAGCCGGGAACATTATGCTGGTCACCGGTGTGGCCATTGCCCTTGCAGCCCTCATCATAGCAAGCCTCTTGTATGTTTCCCTTGCCAGGCCGATCAAGCAGTACCGCGACTCCATCACCCTGATTGGCAAAGGAGTGATCCCGGACAGGAAATTCAGGGAGGGAACCGATGAAATGGGACAGATCGGTGCCGCCCTGAACAGCATGATAAAAGGCCTGGGGAACCTTTCACAATTTGCCGGGGAGATCGGGAAAGGAAATTTTAAAAGTGACTTTTCACCCCTGAGTGAACAGGACATCCTGGGGAATTCCCTCATACGTCTCAGGGAAAGCCTCAAGAATGCGGCCATCGAAGAGGAGAAGCGAAAGCGCGAGGATGAACGCAGGAACTGGTCAAACCAGGGGATTGCCAGGTTCAGCGAGATCATGCGAGAATATTCGGAAGATCCCGGAGCCCAGGCCAATAAGCTCATCTCGGAACTGGTAAAATACCTCGGGGCAAGGGTAGGCGGAATATTCCTTATCCGACCGGGCGAGAGCACCCCGGGGGATGCAGATGCTGAACCGGGTGACATCGAACTGATTGCAAGTTATGCCTATGACCGCACCAAACACATCAAAAAAGTCATTAAGTCCGGCGAGGGACTGGTGGGCAGGTGCGTGCAGGAAGGCAGTACCATCTTCATGACCAACATCCCCGAAGATTATATTAAAATTAAATCGGGACTCGGGGAAGATAATCCCAGGAGCCTGCTGATCGTACCGATCCGCTTCAATGATCGGATCATTGGAGTGATTGAGATCGCTTCGCTCGAGATAGTCATGGACTTCCAGATTGAATTTGTTGAAAGGATCGGATCAAGCATCGCCTCCTCCCTGTCCCGCGAACACCGTGGATCCCCATGAAACCGGAGTGCACGGCCAGAACCTGGCTAACTCATCCGGCTTGATGGTGCATATACATTACCAAGTATCAATACTTTCTCATCAACAGGGGAAAAGCGCTTCTGATTGGCATAAAAGGTAAGTTTTACCTTATTTTTAAGGAAAAAATCCACCTGATCGAAACCCAGAATATTCTTTTCAGCAATACCAAACTGTTCCATGTGTTTTTCAATCTCAGGCCAGTTAACATTAGGTTTTTCATCCTTTGCGGATTTCCACTTACAGAAATCCAGATCCTCGCTGAGCCGGTGCCCGATCTGTATGGCAAGAGCAGAACCACCAATGAAGGTGTATTCGTTCATAAAGTCTTTTTCCGCTATAGCTGTCATAATATTTTCCGCATTAGCACTAAGTCCTTTCATAATTGCTCGTTAAAATAAAACCATGCTATAAATTTATTCAGGTTGTGGTAAAAGGGTTCCTGGCTTAGTATGCGATCTTTCCAAACCAGGTAAATACTCTGCTCGGGGAAAATGTCAAACAACAGAGATATCTCTTTGAGGTCACAATAGATGAGTACCTTTTCGATGAGGGTCTCATCCGGAATCTCCTCTGTTGACTCTATCCGGTATGACCAGAATATATTTTTCTTTATTAAGGCCTCTTTCAGAATTTCTCACTCATTGCCCATAATAATTGCTTACAATCTTCACCCTGTTATCTTAAACAAAGATACTTTGAAAATCCAGAAAATTCATTGTAAGTTGTATGCATAGCTAAAGAATTAATCGACTTGAATACTATACGATATCATATATTTCTGCCACCTTGTCGTTTTTTCCCGGCGTACAAAACAACGAAATCACAAGGTCGGAAAAAGGAAAGTCTCTTTCGAAGATGATCCGTATCTCATCTCTTTCCAGATTTAAAGAGATATACTGATTAAACTCAGTTTAAAACATTTTTACCACAGTAGTTTCCCCCACCTGGCAGGCACCTGATTATTACCAGCGGCTTACAGTTAGGGTTTTTTGCCCATTTTCGTTCAGGATATTCCTGTTGTACATTATGACGGATCTTTAAACTATTTGGTCAGAGACAGTCAGTTATGTAATAAAGTGAGGGCAAATCTAAATTTTTTATGTATTAAGGTGAGGGGTAATTTGAACTTAATCATGGTTGACAGGAATCCGTCTTACTTCTCCACCATCCTGACAAGAATGGAAAAGAAAAGGACACCGCCCAGCCAGTGGAAGATGTCCTGTTTTGTCGGGATGGAGAGATTCTAATTAATGGAGCAGGATATTCCAAAATCCGCAGTAGATTGTATAATAACACCCAGGTAAGGTGCGTTCATTGAATTTCATTCAACTGCTTCCATCCTATAAGTTTGCCTTCCTTTGTATCAAGAGTTTCATCTCCTCCATAAACAACAAAAGCATTTGCCAGATTTTGTCCGGATATCTTCTTCCAATAATTAAGACCGGAAAAAAAACTCCTTGAAACAGTACGTGCAGCTTTAATTTCAACCGGGATCAGGTTCTGGCCATCCTCAATGATACAATCTATCTCACTGCCTTTGTGATCTCTCCAGAAATAACAGTTACCTTTTAATCCATTATTAAACCTGCTTTTTATTAACTCTGAAAGGATAAAATTCTCAAAAATACCTCCAAGCAGATAATGTGTTTTCAACTGAATGGGTGACTGAATTTCCAGTAATGAGGCTAACAATCCGGTATCCGTAAAATACAACTTGGGCATTTTAACAAGCCGTTTGTTAAAATTCTGATGGTGGGGTTGCAACAGAAATATGATAAAACTTGCTTCAAGTACTGATATCCAGGTTTTGGCGGTATTAACGCTGATCCCGGTATCATTGGCCAATGAGGTCAGGTTGAGCAGCTGACCTGTGCGTCCGGCACATAACTTCATGAACCTTATAAACAGGTTAAGATCCTGTATGTTTTGCAGTAATCTAACATCCCGCTCAATATAGGTTTGAAGGTAATTTGGATAGAAATCTCCTGGATCGATCTTCTTGTCATACACACGCGGATAAAAGCCTCTAAACAGTAAGTCTTCATATGATGAGAATGATTGTCCGTAATCCTTGAGTTCGGAATAGCTCAAGGGCAACAAATGAAAAACTGCCACCCTTCCGGCAAGAGACTGTGATATTCTCTCATTTGACAAAAAGCTTTGGGATCCTGAAATAATGAATTGACCTTCAATTTCGGATTCATCCGTGATGGACTGAATATATGAGAACAATTCCGGCAATCGCTGAATTTCATCAAGGATCATTTTTCCCCCGGAGGATAAAAAACTCCTTGGATCCTTGTCCGCGAGCATACGGGTATCCGGGTCTTCAAGCGAGGTATATTTATAATCCGGAAATGAAGATCTAATCAATGTGGTTTTCCCCGATTGTCTGGGTCCAGTAACAGAAACAACAGGAAATTTCCGAGCCAGCTGAATGAGTTTTGTCTTTAGAACTCTGTTAATCATGATTCAAAGATATAATATTTGGTACAATTATGCAATCGAAATGCATTTTTGTACACAAGCTCAAATCCGACAAACTAGAAGCAAGCAACCATGAGTATTTTAACTGGCTGCAAGTATGCAATAACTAATAGATAAAGTCAAATATTGAAATCATATTTGGCTTTAACTATATTTATAACTATATTTAAAGCCAAATACATTAATGCAATGAATGAGTTTATCGGCCGTAAAAGGGAACTTTCAGTACTTAAATCCCTGGTAACTTCAAATAGATCAGAGTTTGTGGCAGTATATGGGAGAAGAAGGGTTGGGAAGACTTTTTTGATTCGACAGGCATTTAATCAAAAATTTACCTTCCAGGTAACGGCTCTTGCCAATGCAAAACTGTCGCAGCAGCTTATTAATTTTCATATTGCCCTACAAAAGGTTAATCCAATTGAAGAGAACCCAATCGCAGATAGTTGGATGACCGCTTTCCAACAGTTGACATTGTATTTAGAAAGTGTAAGGGAGAAAAGGAAAATAATATTCTTTGATGAATTACCATGGTTTGATACTCATGGATCCGGATTTATCCAGGCATTGGAGCATTTTTGGAACAGCTGGGCATCAGCCCGTAATGATATTATACTGATTGTTTGTGGCTCAGCAACATCCTGGATGATCAATAAGTTAATAAACAACAGGGGAGGACTGTACAACCGGGTAAATAAAAGGATGAGACTTGCCCCATTTACCTTAAATGAATGCGAACTGTATCTGCAATCAATAAATTCTGTTCTAGACAGGTATCAAATTGTACAGTTATATATGGTGTTTGGAGGGATCCCTTTCTATTGGGATGAAGTACTCCCAGGCATGAGTGCTGCACAAAATATCAATGACATCTGTTTCTCGGAAAATGGACTGCTCAGAAACGAATTTCCAAATCTGTTCAGATCATTGTTCAAAAACAATGAGAAGCATAAAGAAATCATCATGGCTATAGCGAAGAAAGCGAAGGGATTGACGCGTGATGAAATCTTAAGTGCAACGGGACTTCCGAATGCTGGTAGTTCAACAAGATTGCTTCTGGAGCTTGAGGAAAGCGGATTTATCCGTAAATACATACCTTTTGGTAAAAAACAGCGGAATAGCCTGTATCAGCTGGTTGATTTTTATTCACTTTTTTATCTGCAGTTTATTAATTCCGTATCACCTGTGGACCAGGTGAACTGGCTTTCATATATTGATAGTCCCAGGTACAGGGCCTGGAGCGGTTACGCATTTGAGCAGGTAGCATTGTATCATCTTCCTCAGATTAAAAATGCTCTCGGTATCGCGGGTGTACAAACTTCGGTTTCCTCCTGGCGCAGTATGAAGTTAGGTTCTGGAGCACAAATTGATCTGGTTGTTGACCGCCGTGATCAGGTAATCAATCTTTGTGAAATGAAATTTTCCATTAATCCTTTTCACATTGACAAAAAATATGCAGATGAGCTGCGAAATAAAATAGGTGTATTTAAACAGGAAACGCGGACCCGAAAGTCGGTCTTTTTAACAATAATTACCACTTTCGGATTGAAAACCAACGATCATTCTGCAGGACTGGTTCAGAATGATCTTTCTATGGATTGCTTGTTCGTTAATATAACCCAATAAAAAATCCTGCGTGTTCCACACTAGGACTTTTATTCAGTCGGGATGGAGAGAATCACACAGAAGCGCATTGCTAACATCTTTTTGAAAGATGAGAAAAAATATTTGTAAGTTTAAAATATGTATTACAGAAGAAAAATAATATTATCTCTTTTACAAGTATTTGAAAATCAACTTGAAAAAATCAATTTGCAAAAATTACTATTGCTTTTTACAAAGCAACAATTAAAGCCAGCCTACCATTTCGTACCGTATAAGTTCGGATGTTATTCATTCCAAGCCAATGCAGACTTAAATACTATGGTTAAATACGATATGGTCACTGATAATGGTAATACATGGCGCAAAATTGACACTAAAGACTACTTCGTTGAGTTGCGTGACCATGACCGAAATATTTTAAAGGAAATTAAGCGGTTATATGCCAATAAGTCTAAAAATGATTTGATTCGAATCACATACCTTAAATATCCCTATTTTGCTTTAAATAGTAGCATTACTGAAAGCGTATTATCACCTGATGAAATTAAAAATGTAAGCAAGATAAGACCTATTCAAAACGATACAATAATATTTACAATTGGTTACGAAGGTTCGAGTCTGGAGGAATATCTGAATAAACTCATTATTAATAATATTAAGGTTTTATGTGATGTTCGAAAGAATCCATTAAGCATGAAATACGGCTTTAGTAAGAACCAGTTAAAAAATGCTTGCGAAGGAGTTGGAATTGAATACATTCATATTCCTGAGTTAGGAATTGATTCTGATAAGCGACAAGAACTCAACAACCAATCAGATTACGATAGGTTATTTCTTCAATATCGGCAAACAACATTAGTTAAAACCCGCCATCAACAACAACAATTATTAAGGTTGTTGGAGAATAAGAAAAGGATTGCCCTCACCTGCTTTGAAGCAAATATTCATCAATGTCATCGTAAGCACTTGGCAGAAGCCATTGCGACCTTGCCTGATTTCGATTACGAACTGAAGCATATTTAGGATGGCATTGACAAGAATTCTCATAACAGTCAAAACATATCCTACTATATCAAAGAAATATGATGAACTTGTTTGTACGGCTGGTTTT
>CAYSJH010000080.1:0-17839 GCA_964431315.1 uncultured Bacteroides sp.
CCTACCAGAAATTCGACCACTACATCAACCTGCTCAGGGAAGCCGCCATCGATCCGGACGTGAAATCGGTCAACATAACCCTTTACCGCGTTGCTCCGAACTCAAGAGTGATCAACGCGCTGATATCCGCGGCCATGAACGGGAAAAAGGTTACGGTCATCATTGAATTGCAGGCAAGGTTCGATGAGAAGTCCAACATCCACTGGGCAAGAATGCTGGAAGAGGCGGGCGCCCGCGTGAAGTTCGGCCTGCCCGGGCTCAAGGTGCACTGCAAACTGAGCCTGATCACCAGGAGGGAGGGAAAAAAGACCGTTCGGTATGCGACCGTGGGGACAGGTAATTTCAACGAGGCAACAGCCGCGGTGTACGGCGACCTGACCCTTATGACCCACGATGCCCGCATAACGGAGGAAGTGGAAAAAATATTCAATTTCTTTGAGGCCACATACAGGAACTACAAGTACAAGCACCTGCTGGTTTCCCCGCTGATCATGAGGAACCGCTTCTACAACCTGATCGACAATGAGATCAAGAACGCGAAGGCGGGAAAGAAGGCCTATATCATCATAAAAGTCAACGCCCTGGTGGACAGTGAAGTGATAAAGAAGCTTTACCAGGCCAATGCCGCAGGGGTCAGGATCCAGGCCATCATCCGGGGCATGTGCTCCCTTACGCCGGGAGTGCCCGGACTCAGCGAGAACATCGAGGTGATCAGCATCGTGGATAAATTCCTCGAGCACGCCCGCATCTTCGTCTTCTGCAACGACAATGACGAGAAATATTTCATTTCCTCGGCGGACTGGATGCCGAGGAACCTGGACCACCGGATAGAGGTGTCCTGCCCGGTCTATGACTCCGGCCTCCAGCAGGAGATAAGGGATATCCTCGAAATCCAGCTGCGCGACAATGTGAAGGCCAGGATCATTAACGAGACCCAGGACAACCGTTACCGCGTGCCGGTCGGGACAAGGAAAGTCCAGTCCCAGATGGAATTGTACAAATACTACCAGAAAAAATAATGGACCTGGAATCGCTTTGCAGCAAGGTAATGGACCTTGCCCGGGAGACGGGGGAGTTCATTATGGAGGAACGGAAAAGATTTTCCTCATCCGATTTCGAGGCAAAGGGAAGGCAGAATTTTGTCACCCGGGTCGACACCGCTTCCGAACAGTTGCTGGTAAATGGACTGGGAAAACTTTTGCCGGAAGCCGGGTTCATAACCGAGGAAGGGACCGCCGGGCAGTCCGGCGAGGCCTACCAGTGGATCATCGATCCGCTCGACGGTACCACCAATTTCATCCACGGCCTCCCGCCGTTTGCCATCAGTATCGCCCTCGCACACAAGGGGGAGATCGTGCTCGGTGTGGTCTACGAACTCGGGTTCAGGGAGTTTTTCTATGCCTGGAAAGGCGGAAAAGCCTACATGGACGGAAAGGAGATCAAGGTCAGCAATACCTCCTCGGTGAATTCCTCGCTTATCGCGACCGGGTTCCCCTACACCTATTTTGACCGGCTCGATCCATTCATGCAATCGGTAAGGTATTTCATGCAGAATTCCCACGGGCTGCGCCGACTCGGTTCGGCGGCAACCGATCTTGCATATGTAGCATGTGGCCGGTTCGAGGCTTTCTACGAATACGGGCTGAATCCCTGGGACGTGGCCGCCGGGGCCTTCATCATCCGGCAGGCCGGCGGAAGGGCCTGTGATTTCTACGGGAAGGATGACTGGCTGTTCAGCGGGACCATCATTGCTTCCAATGCATCCATGTACGAAGAGTTCAGGGAAGTAATACGCAGGATCTTCGTTGAAAAGGAGGAGCTCTGATGTCTGCCCTTGCCTTTTACCTGAGCATCCCTTTCCTGTACCTGTTTTCGATCCTTCCTTTCCCCGTCCTCTATATTCTTTCTGATCTGCTATTCCCGCTGGTCTATTACGTGGTCTCCTACCGCAAGCAGGTCGTCCTTGAAAACCTCCGGTCATCCTTCCCCGAAAAAACCGAACAGGAAAGACGGGCAATTGCCAGGAAATTTTACAAACATTTCACGGACCTGATCTTCGAAATACTGAAAATGAGGACCATCTCCCCCGGGGCCATGAGAAAGCGGATCCGGTACAGCAACCCTGAGCTGCTGCAGGATCTGTACGACCGGGGCATGGGACTGATCGGGATGCTGGCCCATTACAACAACTGGGAATGGACCGTTGCCATAAGCGACGGGCCCCATCATGCCATGGCCGTTTACAAGCCGCTGCACAACCCCTATTTCGACAGGTTCATGAAGAAAGCCCGGGAGAGGCACGGGGTGGAACTGATCACGACCCGGGAAACGCCGCGCAGGATCCTGAAGGATCACCGGAAAGGCAACCTGGTCGGGTACGGTTTCATCAGTGACCAGAGTCCCGTCTGGGAAGAGACCCAGTACTGGACCAGCTTCATGAACCAGCTGACCCCGGTATTCACGGGGGCCGAAAAAATGGCCGTAAGGTACGGGCTGCCGGTCGTCTATTACGCAATGCGCAAAACCGGGAGAGGGCGTTATGTGATAGACCTCATTCCCATCAGCCTCGACCCGGTTAGTGCAGGAGAACATGAAATAACGGATAAATTCCACCGGACCATGGAAGGGATCATCCGGGAAAACCCGGAATTCTGGCTGTGGACCCACAGGCGGTGGAAACTCACACCCAGGAAACTGGCCGAAATGGGAAACAGCTGATCCCGAATAAGATTTTTATAGTATTTTAGAGCTCCTATAGGTATCACCTTGGCAGAAGTCGCAGTCGTCATATTAAACTGGAACGGAACGGAATTCCTGAAGTTGTTCCTACCTCCCCTGATCCGATACACGGATCCCGGACTCGCGGACATCTGGGTAGCCGACAACGGATCAACGGATGACTCACTGGATGTTCTCCGCAAGGATTTTCCTTCGGTGCAGGTCCTGGAGCTCGGGAAAAACTATGGCTTTGCTGAAGGGTACAACCGGGCACTTGCCCGCATCGAGGTCCCTTATTACGTTCTGCTTAATTCGGATGTGGAAGTTACGGAAAACTGGCTGGAACCCATGTACAGGGCGCTCTCGGGAAATACGGACACCGGTGCCTGCGGTCCCAAGATCCTCTCCTGGCACCAGCGTGAAGTTTTCGAACATGCCGGGGCGGCGGGGGGATTCCTGGACAAGTACGGCTACCCGTTCTGCCAGGGAAGGATATTCAATGTGCTTGAGAAAGACGTGGGACAGTTCGATGCCAACCGGGACATTTTCTGGGCCTCGGGCGCCTGCCTGATGATCCGGTCGGACCTTTACATGGAAGCGGGGGGACTCGATCCTTTCTTCTTTGCCCACATGGAAGAGATCGACCTTTGCTGGAGGATCAAGAACATGGGTTACGGGGTGCAATTTTGCTACGAGTCCACCGTGTTTCACGTGGGAGGCGGGACCCTTCCGAAGAACGACCGTAAAAAAACTTACCTGAATTTCAGGAACAACATCATCCTGCTCTACAAGAACCTTCCCGGGTCACGCCTTTTCCGTGTCCTTTTCCCCAGGCTGGTCCTCGATTACATTTCCATGCTGCAGTTCCTGGCAAGATTTGAATTCCGGAATTTTACCGCCGTGATAAAGGCACATTTTTTCCTTCTGGGCCACATGTCCGCCATCCGGGATCTCCGCAGAAAGAACCTGGAAATCTGTAATCCTTCTCTGCCCGCTGAAATGTACCACAAAAGCATTGTCTACAATTTTTTCATCAGGGGCAGGAAACATTTCAGCGAACTGGATTTCTGAAAGGGTCGGCGTTTCCTGGTGCACCTGTTGATAACCTCCTTTTTTGGTTGAAAAGTAAATTGGCGATCGCCGGGCTTTCGTGATTAATTTTGTAACTTGGTTTCAGACTGTATTCCTTATCAACAAAACCCGGATGCCCTTGACGCAGGACTGGAAAAACCGTTCCCTCCTGGTTGCAGACGATGATGTTTCGGCTCATGCCCTTCTTGCCGCAATTCTCAAACCAACCGGAATAAAGATCCACACTGCATACGACGGTGCAGAAGCCTTTGCCGCCTGCATAGAGTACCCCGACATCCAGCTCATCCTGATGGACATCCGGATGCCCGAAATGAACGGCATTGAAGCCACAAGGCTCATCCGAAAGTACCGCCCGAACCTGCCTATCGTTGTATATTCGGCAATTAACCAACCCGAATACAAACACCTCATGAAAAAGTTGAATTGCAGCGAGTTCCTTCTGAAGCCGGTCCACCCCGATCTGATCCTGGAAACCCTATCCAGGTATCTTGATCCCCAGCCCAACGTTCCCGTTCGTCCCGATATCTTCCTTTCCTGAGCGGATCCCTATAGTCTGTCTTTAATTTTCTCGAGTCCTATTCCCCGGGATCCTTTCAGAAGGATCAGCATGTTTTTCAGGGGATTCCCGCCCAGCCAGGCATCCAGTTCCACGACCGAGGGGAACACCCTGACACGGCCCGGAACGCTCAGCTTTGAAAATTCGCTTCCCACAAGGAAAATCTCGCTGCAGTCCATTTCAAGGACATGATCCAGCACCTCCCTGTGGGCCCTTCCGGCATTTTCCCCGAGCTCAAGCATATCGCCCAGTACCAGGGCCTTCCGTGGGTGATCCTGGATGCTGAAATTGTGCAGTGCAGCCATCATGCTTGTAGGATTGGCATTGTAGGCATCCATGATCAGGACATTCGACCCGGTTTCTATACGCTCTGAACGGTTATTTCCCAGGGTCATTCCCTCCAGGGCGCTGAAGATATTTTCAGGGCGGACCCGGAAATGGAGTCCCACTGCAACCCCGGCAAGGATATTCTCCAGGTTATACCCCCCTGCAAGGCCCGTCCTGATCTCCATGGTTTCCCTGTTGTGCAGGGTAAGCCGGATCCGGAGAACCGGATCCGCCGAGAGCACCTCACCCGAACATATGGCTTTCCCGGTTTTCCCGTAATAAACGATGCCGGCACGGATACCGGACAGCATTTCCAGCAGGTCCGGGTCCCCGCCGTTGCAGAATATGAGTCCCCCTTTCTCCCCTATGTATTCATATAGTTCAGCCTTTGCCCTTTTCACCCCTTCCAGGCTGTCGAAACCTTCCAGGTGTGCACTCCCCACGTTGGTAACCAGCCCGTAATCCGGCTTTGCCAGGGTGCAGAGCAGCGCTATTTCACCGGGATGGTTCGCTCCCATCTCCACCAGGCCGATCTCGGTTGAGGAATCCATGCCAAGCAGGGTCAGCGGTACCCCGATGTGGTTATTCAGGTTCCCGCCGGTGGCTTTTACCAGGTACCGGGAGGACAGGATCTTCGCGGTGACCTCCTTTGTGGTGGTCTTCCCGTTCGACCCGGTAATGGCTACCACGGGAATATGCAGCCGGTCCCGATGATATGCGGAAAGTTCCTGCAGGATGGCCAGGCTGTCTTTGACAAGGATATACTGCTCACCATCAACGACCTGCGGATCATCCACCACGGCGTACCTGGCCCCGTTGCGGAGAGCATCCGCTGCAAAACGGTTCCCGTCGAACCGTTCACCCCGCAGGGCGAAAAAGATCGACCCCTCCCTGCAGCGGCGAGAATCCGTAAAGATTTCCGGATAACGGGTGAATTGCTGGTATATGCCGGATACATTCATCGCCCGCATAAAGTTATTAAGAAAGAAGCAGGGCAAGCGCCCTGTACCACTCACACATTCTTACCTACGGTTTGGCAGGGTCGGTTCCTAAAATTAATAATACCTCATCGAGAAACAAACAAAACACGCCGAGAACCGAGTTTAAAATTATTAAACTAAGCCTTCTGAAAAAGCAAAGTTCCTGCAGAATTAAGGAAGGAGCAGCAAAGGCAATATTTATGATTACTTGGTTTTTTTAATCAATTCCTGATGTTCTTTCTCAACCCTTTCAACTGATTCATGCAGTTTCTTGGCATGTTCCTTAATTTTCTCATTGTCAGGTTTGTCTTTTTTCAATTCTTTACTCAATGCATTCAGGTGGGTGGTTTCAGCTTTATATTCCTTTTTAATTTTTTCATGGTGCGGCTTTGCTGCCCCTCTGAACATTTCAGGTTCTGACTTTTTCATCTCCTCATGTAACTTCTTAGCATCGTTTAAATTTTTTATGGCTTTTTCAGCTTCCTTAACTTTTTCATCCTTGGTTTTAGTCTCCCCAATTTCAATAGCCGTGGCACTTTTCATAATTGCCTTGTTAAGAGCAGTCAGTTTCGTGTGTTGATCTGTGTCGGTTTGCGCAAAGGCATTCGTTGAAAGGAATGTGGGAATAAACGCAAACAAGATTGTGATTAAAATGCTGGCTTTTTTCATAATAAAGGGTTAATTAAAAGTGAAATTTACTAAAATAATTATTAACTGTAAATTTTATTTCCTGGAATGAAAAATGGTAATTGTTTGTATTCTTTCACACTGCAAGTCAAATTGCCCTGCCGGGGAGCACAAAAAAAACCTCCCCGAAATCCCGGGAAGGTTTTTTTTTGGTTCGTTGCTATGCTCCTACATTCCGGCTGGACTCCCCACGCGGGTCATGGCGCAGCGGAAGCCAAGGTCGTTCCGGGCAGCCTGCTCGTCCAGGAACCTGCGGGTACCGGGACTGAGCCAGTAGGCGCGGTCTTTCCAGGATCCTCCCTTGTATACCCGTGCACGGTTGTTGATCAGCGAGGTGATGTCCTGAGCATACTGGGAGTACATCGCCTTGGATGCATCCGTAAGCGAGTCGGTTTCCTCCTCCCTGAAATAGATGCTCGAGTTGAAATCGCCGTCATTGAAATCACGGTAATCCGCCTTGCGGTAATTCTGCGTATATTCCTTGACATCGGACGCATTCAGGTCCCTTGACTGCAGGTTCCCGTAACGGTCCTTGGGTATAAGCGAGCCTGTCTCGTCTCTCTGCAGGGTCTGGAAAACATTTCCGCGGAATGGCTGGAAATCGCTTACGTCCTGGTATGACATGGGCCGGTAGACATCCTGTACCCATTCGTTAACGTTACCCGCCATACAGTAAAGGCCGTAATCGTTTGGCCAGAAGGCATAGACAGGTGCCGTAATGGCGGCATTGTCATTGAGGTCGCCGGCCATTCCCATGTAGTCGCCCCTGCCCCGAACAAAATTCGCCCTGAATTCCCCGGTGTGCATCCTCACTTCATCCGGGTGCATGCGGAGAGAGGGACCGTTCCATGGATATATCCTTCTTTCCCAGAGCCTCTCTTCATAGGTGTTCCCTATGAGTCCCAGTGCGGCAAATTCCCATTCTGCCTCGGTCGGGAGCCTGTATTTCGGGAAAAGCAGTCCGTCTTCCATCCGGACAGGCCGGCCTGCACTGCTGGGATCCGTTGCTGCATCCCCTCCGCCTTCAGACGGATTGGTGGGCCTGAGGCTCGGAAGGTTCTCCCCGACCAGGCCAATGTATTGCCCTGCCAGGTAGGCGTCAGTATTGAAATGCTCGGCGCCCTGCTGTCCCGCCGGATCCATAAGCAAAATGCCCTCGTCGATCAGGACCTTTTCGTTCACCCTGTCCGTACGCCACAGGGCATAGTCCCTTGCCTGTACATGGCTGACCCCTACGACTGGATACTGGTTGTACGCCGGGTGCCTCAGGTAATATTCAACATAGGGTTCGTTATATCCCATGGGATCCAGCCACACCAGGGTATCGGGAAGGGCGCGGCGGTAAACATCCCTCATGTCCGAAAATACCCGGCCGATCCAGTACAGGTATTCAAGGTAGTCAACGTTCCTGACTTCCGTCTCATCCATATAGAACGAGGTGAGGGTCACCCTCCGGGGAACGTTGTTCCAGTCGTACAGTACATCCTGTTCCACCCGTCCCATCGTAAAGGATCCGCCCTCGATAAATACCAGGCCGGGACCGGTCTGCTGATCATAGGCTTCAACCACCTCAAATCCACCCCAGTCCAGATTATTGTATTCCCAGCCGGTAGTGGTGGACTCTTTTCCTGTCTGAGAAATTTCTTTGCCACCGCAGGAGGCAAGAAGCAAAACAATCGTCAGCAAAAAAGGAAGAAATTTAACCTTACAAGTCATGGCTGTTACGTTTTAGCTGATTCAGATTATCCAAATATAGTTTAAATTTTCAATGAAAACACAAGCGCCGTCCCAAAAATAACTAATTTTTGGGACTCTTTATTGTCCTGAACCTGTCCATTGGTCCACTCTTATTTTCGAGCTTCAGCAAAAATGTCAGTTCATGGGCCCCCATATTCTGCATGGTTCTCCAGGGACCGGCAAGATTGAAATCATGGGAATACCCGAACCTGAAATAATCGTGCTCATAACCGATGTGTACGGTAAAAGCATTCATTTTGAAGTCCAGGCTGTGGCGGAACCATATCCCCGCGCATAGTTTCCTGTAAATGATATCCAGGCCGTAATTCGCCTGCCTGAAACCGGCCTGGTGCAGGTATACCAGGTTTGGATTAAGTTTCAGGGCTTCCCTGCCCAGCCTCTTCTCGTAAATAGGGATGTAGATCCCCCCGTGCACGGTCAGTTTCCGTGGCAGGGGCTGCCGCCCGGCGGACCCTCCCATGGAAAGATCCGGTTTGGCCAGGTGGTGCATGGAAATCCCTGCATAGGCATTCCGTGTAAAGGCGGCGAAACCAACTGCGAAATCCGGGTATCCCCTGTTCATATCCCCGATCATCTCCCCGGATGGCTGCATATCGCCATTTTCGTCAAATTCATCCGGCAGGACCAGAGCGGACCTTTTCAGGAAGCGGTGGCAATAGGATGCCTGGAAACCGGCGTGGAGGGTGATCCGGGAAGTCAGCGCCAGAAAATAGGCGTAGGAGAGATCAGCGCTGATCCTGTTCAGTGCCGGGCCCTGCCGGTCATTCATGATGTTGATCCCCAGTCCCCCCTGGAGAACCTTGACGGGCTGGTCATAGGAGGCATTTAAGGTCACGTAAGGCGATCCGAGGGCCGGCATCTGGTTACGGTATGCCACGGAAATCCTTGGCTGGTGAGCTGCCCCGGCATAGGCAGGGTTCAGGTAAAGCAGGCTGTTGAAAAATTGTGAAAAATAAGGATCCTGTCCCCTCACCGGAAAGGAAAGGAGAAGTAAAATAAATATGAATGTCTGTTTCCCGCTCAAAAGCCCGTTGGATTCAAAAATTAATTATTTTTTCACCCGGCAATATTCAACTCCGGCAACCGTTTTTAAATGAAACGTGTCAAATCCATGTTCTCACTACGCTTCATACGTATAATTCCCCTAATAGTTTTAATCTTTCTTCTTCCCGGGCTGACCCAGGCACAGCAGTCTGCAGGCAGGCGCAGCCTGGACTGGACGCCGGTCAAGCGGATGCGGATGGGGGACACGGAAGCGGACGTTTTTCATTTCAGGCATGCCGGTTATGATCTAAATACTTTATTACCAAATTATTATGAGGCAATAAAAATAGAAAATAATTCTGAATATGAGGTGCGCATCCAGGATCCGGTTTTCCGTGAGGCCGATCCGGCCCTGACCGCAAAAATGGACAACCTGGGTGATATCCCGGCGGA
Source organism: uncultured Bacteroides sp. (assembly GCA_964431315.1). Taxonomy (GTDB): domain Bacteria; phylum Bacteroidota; class Bacteroidia; order Bacteroidales; family SM23-62; genus SM23-62. The sequence goes on from CAYSJH010000080.1 coordinate 9,556, forward strand.
AATTAATGTGTTATCCTCTGTCGCCAGCATTAAAAAAGAACCTTACCTCCAGGTCAGCTTCATCCCCCTGCGAAGGAATCCCCGAACAGGCCGCATTGAAATGCTGGAGTCATTTGACCTGATGCTGATAAGGGCAGCACCCAGGCTAAAAAGCATTACGGCTCCGGCCCGCGAGTACACCGGCCACTCCGTGCTTGCAGGAGGTAAATGGGTGAAGGTTAAGGTCAGGGAGGACGGGATATACCAGCTCAGTTACGAGCAGCTTCGCCAGCTCGGGATCGGGGATCCGGCCAATGTGAGAGTATACGGCAACGGAGGCGGCATGCTTCCCCTGATGAACCAGGATCCGAGGCACGACGACCTGGTAGAGAATCCTATTGAACACAGGGGAGAAGCCATACTGTTTTACGGGCAATCCCCGAACACCTGGAAATACGATGACTTATCGGACTTTTTCGACCAGCAATTGCATCTTTATTCGGACGGGACGTACTATTTCCTGACTTCCGACCTCGGGAGAGGGAGCATGGTCACCGATTCATCGCCCCCCTCCTCCCCCGCAAATCACACCAGCACGGGATTCGATGATCTCCGGCACCACGAGCTCGAGGACATCAACCTCATCAAATCGGGACGGGAATGGTACGGGGAACATTTCGACATCGTTACGGATCAGTCTTTCCCTTTTTCGTTCGGGGGACTTATAACAGAGGATGCAGTGCGGGTCAGGCTGGAAACTGTGGGCAGGGCGCCCGTCACAACCAGCATGCAGGTCTATGCCAACGGAAATCTGCTCGGCAGCCTGAGCATGCAGGGCACCGTGATCGGTTCCTACACCTTCCCCTATGCCAATCCCGGATCTGGCAGCTTTACCTTCAACTCTTCATCCGGTGATGTGAACATAAGGCTGAGATACATGAAAAGTTCGGCTTCCGACGAAGCCTGGCTGAATTACATCACCCTTAATGCCCGCAGTGCGCTGGATGTCTCCAAGGGCATGCTCGTATTCAGGGACCGGCTGTCAGCGGGACCCGGGAGGATCACCGAATTCGTCCTGCAGGGGGCCGGCGCCTCAACGGAGGTTTGGGACATTACCGATCCCGTGCATCCCATGCGAATGCAGTCCAGCCTCCAGGGAAGCACCCTGAGATTCACGGCCGAAACTGAAGTTATCAGGGAATTCATTGCCTTCACACCGGAATCCGGATTCAAAACGCCGGTGATGGAGGGAGCCGATGTGGGACCGGTCCCCAACCAGGACCTGCATGCCCTGGATGCTCGGAACTACGTAGTGGTCAGTCCCCCTGAATTCATCTCCCACGCCCGCTCGCTTGCCGCGCACAGGCACGATCACGACGGACTCGACACGGCGGTGGTCAAGCCGGGACAGATCTATAATGAATTTTCCTCGGGCAGCCGGGATGTCGCAGCCATCAGGGATTTTCTCAAGATGCTTTACGACCGCGCGGCCTCGCCGGAGGAAATGCCTAAATACGTGCTGCTTTACGGGGACGGATCCTTCGATAATAAGGGAGACGACGTGAACAATACCAATTTTATCCCCACTTACGAAAGTCTCAACTCCCTCTCCCCCACAGCCAGTTTCGTAACGGATGATTTCTTCGGGCTGCTCGACGACGGCGAGGGCGAGGCAACGGGACTGGTGGACATCGGGGTCGGGCGTTTCCCCGTATCCTCTTCTGAAGAGGCGAAAGCCGTGCTGGACAAAACCCTGTCGTACGACCAGGCCGATAAGATGGGGGACTGGAGGAACGTAGTTTGCTTCATCGGGGATGATGAGGACAACAACATACACATGACCCAGGCGGACCAGCTGGCCAGGTACCTGGAGACGAACTACCCAAGTTTCACCATCGGCAAGATCTACCTCGATGCCTATACCCAGGTATCCACCCCCTCGGGTCCCCGCTACCCCGACGTCAATGAGGCCATCACCCAGCGGGTCGAGAAAGGGGCACTGATCATGAATTACACTGGACACGGGGGGGCAAAGGGACTTGCGCACGAGCGGATCCTGAGGATCGAGGACGTGCTTTCCTGGCATAACCGGGACAGGTTGCCGCTTTTCATGACCGCAACCTGTGAATTCAGCCGCTTTGATGAATACGAGTCCCCCTCAGCAGGCGAACTGGTCCTCCTGAACCCTGACGGCGGCGGTATTGCATTGCTTACGACCACCCGCCTGGTTTACTCGGGACCGAACCACGCCCTGAATGAAAGTTTCTACAAATATGTCTTCAGCAAGGACGGGTACAACCGGAACTACAGGCTGGGGGACATCATAAGGCTGAGCAAGAACGACGTCTCGGCGGGGATCAACAAAAGGAATTTCACCCTGCTGGGCGATCCGGCCCTTGAACTGGCCTATCCGAAACACAGGATAAAGGTGGAATCAATAGACGGGATCCCGGTAAGCGAATCCATAGATACACTCAAGGCCCTGGGCAGGGTTTCCGTCAGCGGTTACCTGGAGGATGAACACGGGAATGCGCTGGACCATTATAACGGGGTCGTCTACCCCACGGTATTCGACAAGTCCTCCCTCATCACCACCCTTTCGAACGACGACGAGCCCCCGATGACCTTCTACATGAGGAACCGTGTGCTCTACAAGGGGAAAGCTACGGTGGAGGACGGGAAGTTCAGCTTCAGCTTCATTGTCCCCAAGGACATCTCCTACAATTACGACTACGGCAAATTCAGCTTTTATGCCGAGAACGGGATCGAAGATGCCAGCGGCTATTTCCAGGAGGCGGTCATAGGCGGCTCGGCGGACTCGGTGAAGAACGACAGCGAGGGACCAGGGCTGGAGGTCTATATGAACGATGAAAATTTCGTCTACGGGGGCATTACTGATGAGAACCCGGTGCTCCTGGCCTTCATCAGCGACAGCAACGGGATCAACACCCTGGGCAACGGGATAGGGCATGACCTGACCGCTATCCTGGACGGGAACACTCAGCAGACAATTGTACTGAACGATTATTACGAAGCGGACAAGGATTCCTACAAGAGCGGCAGTATCCGCTACAGCTTTAAAAGCCTTGAGGCCGGTCCCCATACCCTTAAAGTGAAGGTCTGGGATGTGTACAACAACTCATCCGAAGAGATCATAGAGTTCTTGGTGAGCGCCGAGCACGACCTGGTCCTCGACCGCGTCCTGAATTACCCGAACCCGTTTACCACGCATACCCAGTTCTTCTTCGAGCACAACCAGCCTAATGCCGACCTGGACATCCTGATCCAGGTGTTCACGGTCTCGGGCAAACTGGTCAAAACCATTGAATATCAGGCTCCTGCCTCCGGGTACCGGGTCGGTCCCATTGACTGGGACGGCCGTGACGATTACGGGAGCAGCATCGGACGTGGCGTGTACATCTATCGCCTTAAAGTGAGGACCTCCCTGGGGCAGACCGCCGAAAAATTTGAAAAGCTGGTAATATTAAATTAGAATCCCCGTTAGATAATAAAATTACGTATATTTGTTCTTCCATAGATTTATGAAGAAGACCAGAATGAGAAGGAGCATACCTACCCTATGCTTATCATTTGCTTTTTTGACAGGCAGTTATGCAGTTTCGGCACAGAATGGAACCTCCACGGCAAGCGGTCCCCAGCTAAATGCAATTCAGACCGCGGTACCTTTTATGACCATAACACCCGATTCAAGGGCCGGCGCGCTGGGCGATGTCGGGGTCGCCACATCGCCGGATGTCAACTCCCAGAACTGGAATCCGGCAAAATATCCCTTCATCGAGAGCGATGGAGGCGTTGCCCTTTCCTATACACCCTGGCTGAGAAAACTCATCAATGACATAAACCTGGCATATCTTGCCGGATTCTACAAATTCGCCGACAACCAGGTCGTCAGTGCTTCACTGAGGTATTTTTCACTGGGACAGATCGTATTCACCAACAACTACGGAACCCCTCAGGGGATCTATGTCCCCAATGAATTCGCCATTGACGCCGGCTACTCGAGGCTGCTGACGGACCGCTTCGCGGGAGGCATCGTGTTCCGGTTCATCCGTTCGGACCTTACCGGGGGAACATTCGTAGGCGGCGCAGAATCCAAAGCCGCCATGGCGATTGCAGGGGACCTGGCCTTTTACTACCGCAACACCGACCTGATCATCGGGAAAAAGGACGGAACCGTCGGGGCGGGCATCAACATCTCGAACATGGGAAACAAGGTCTCCTATACGGAAACCTCCGACAAGGCCTTCCTTCCCATTAACCTCAAGATGGGCGGCGCCCTGACCATCGATATGGACGAGTACAACTCGATCACCTTCATGGCGGACGTAAACAAGCTGCTGGTGCCCACGCCTCCGATTTATGCCACCGACGACAGCACCGGGGGCACCCTGGTCGTGGACGGGAAAAAGGTCATCGAGTACGGCATGGATCCCAACGTCCCGACCCCGGTCGGGATGGTACATTCCTTTTATGATGCACCGGGCGTCCTGATGGACGACGGGACCCGGAGCGTGTTCCGCGAGGAGATCAACGAGATCACCATCGGAGTCGGGGTGGAATACTGGTACAGGGAACAGTTCGCCATCCGGGCAGGGTATTTCCACGAGCATGAGACCAAGGGAAACCGGAAGTATTTCACGCTTGGAGTGGGACTCCGGCTCAACGTCTTCGCACTGGATTTCTCCTACCTGGTCCCCGTCAAGCAGAACAACCCCCTGGCCAACACCCTGCGGTTCACGCTAGGATTCGAGTTCGGCAAACCCAAATTATAACCCATGAGTTTCCGCATCGGCATCGGGTATGATGTCCACCGCCTTGAAAAGGGCCGTGACTTCGTACTCGGCGGCATTACCATACCCTATGACAGGGGACCCGCAGGTCATTCCGACGGGGATGTGCTGATCCATGCCATCTGCGATGCCATGCTGGGAGCCCTGGCCCTGGGCGATATCGGGATACACTTTCCCGACACCGAAGAGGAGTTCCGGAACATCGACAGCAAGATCCTGCTGGAAAAAACGATCAACATGATCCGCTTTTACGGGTACGAGATATCAAACATAGATTGCACCGTGTGCCTGCAGAGGCCCAAAATCGCCGGGTTCGTTCCCCTGATGGTAAAAACCCTCTCGAATGTTCTCCACATCGACGAACACCAGGTTTCCATAAAAGCCACCACGACCGAAAAGATGGGCTTTGTCGGGGAAGAACTTGGAATCTCCGCATATGCCGTTGTCTTGCTGGTATTGAGCTAAATTTTACTATTTTTGAAGCTGTCCGGTTCCAAACATTCAAGAAAAATGGGTAAAATGCTCGTTCTCGGGGCCGCCGAGAAACCGGAGAGGTACTCCTGCAAGGCTGTAAAGAGCCTGGCCCGAAATGGTTACGACGTGGTGGCAGTGGGCGTCAGACCGGGATTCATCAAGGACATCGAGATCCTGACCGGGACCCCGGAAATCGAGGATGTGGACACCATCCTGCTCTACATGGGGGAACAAAAACAGAAGGAATTCTACGATTACATCATCAGGCTGAATCCGCGCCGGGTCATCTTCAATCCAGGGGCAGAAAACCGGGAACTGCAGGATATCCTCGAGGGAAAGGGGATCGAAACGGTCAAGGATTGCGCGCTGATCATGATCAATACCGACTCGTTTTAAAGAGACCGGCCGCATTTACGGCCTCCTTTTCACAGCGTGAGCCGGGAATAAACGGCCGTAAAACGCTCTTCAACGCCGTTGCCGTCATCCACCCAGTAGGTCCAGATGATCTCATTGGCTTTGACCCCCTGGATCTGTCCCGATCCCCTGACCGTATACCCGCCTTGAAGGATCTGGATGGGAAGGGTCAGCGTGCTGCCGCTCAGTACGGCCTGCGCATCGTCCTGCACGTTGTAGAAATTATAGATCACCACCCGCGTGGAATCGTAGGGATGCTTGGATATTTCCACCCAGTAGGTTTCTTCGGCGGACTTTTTACGGCCCCCGGCAGTCTCTTCCACCTTCCAGGTATCTACCAGTTTATCCCTTGGATCACCCGATCCCAGGTCCGTCAGCAGGTCCTCACAGGAGGTTAGTGCCCCTGCAGCAAGCAGGAACATAAGGATCGCCTGCCAGGTCCTGAAGGTCCTGCCTGCACTGTCACCGCGGGCCCTGTCCCCACTGCCCCTGCGTGCCCCACCGCCACTCATCCATTGGACATTATTCATGTACCTTCTTATCTTTTGTTCATTTCAGATCTTCAAAGGCTCTGTCGATGATCCTGTCGTCAACCAGGTTGGGCATGGTCACTTTCAGGTCGGGAAAACGGTCCATTTCCCTTTCGATGGTGAACATGGCCGCCGGGTTCCGTGCCCAGCTCCTGCGCGCAATGCCGTTGTTCACGTCCCAGAACAGCATGTTTTCCAGCCTTCGCTCCGCTTCCAGGCTTCCATCCAAAACCATGCCAAATCCCCCGTTGATCACCTCTCCCCATCCTACTCCTCCGCCGTTGTGCAGGGAAACCCAGGTAGCTCCCCTGAAGGCATCCCCGATCACGTTCTGCACCGCCATGTCTGCCGTGAACCTGGACCCGTCGTAGATGTTTGCCGTCTCGCGGTAAGGGGAATCCGTCCCGCTGACATCGTGGTGGTCCCTCCCCAGCACGATCGGTGCGGATACCCGTTTTTCCCTTATTGCATCGTTGAAGGCCCTGCCGATCTTGACCCGACCTTCCGCATCAGCGTACAGGATCCTGGCCTGGGATCCGACCACCAGGTTGTTCATGCCTGCATCCTTAATCCAGCGGAGGTTATCCAGCAGCTGGGAGCGGATCTGCGGCGGGGAGTTGCTGCTCATGGCCTCCATTACCCCGGTGGCGATCTCATCGGTTGCCTGCAGGTCTTCCGGCCTGGATGAGGTGCAGACCCATCGGAAGGGCCCGAAACCGTAATCGAAAAACAGGGGTCCCATGATATCTTCCACGTATGAGGGGTATCGGTACCCGCCCACCTTTTTGAACACCTCCGCCCCTGCCCGGCCAGCCTCCAGAAGGAAGGCATTGCCATAATCCCAGAAATACATGCCCCTTTCGGCCATGGCATTGATCGCCCCGACCTGCCTTTTCAGCGATTCTTGCACTCGGAGCCTGAAACCTGCCGGATCAGCGTACATCATGGCACCGGCCCGGTCAAAGGAGATCCCTGCAGGATAATACCCGCCGGCATAGGGATTATGCAGGGATGTCTGGTCCGACCCGAGGTCGATCTCCACATCCTCCTTCACGAGTTTCTCCCAGAGATCCACGATATTCCCCTGGTAGGCAAGGGACACGGCCTCCTTCCCCCTGCGGGCCTTCTCCATCCTGACAAGCAGTTTATCCAGGTTCGTGTACACTTCCCTGACCCAGCCCTGACTGTAACGAATCTTAACGGCTTTCGGATTTACCTCCGCCACAAGGCATATCCCCCCGGCAATTTCCGTTGCCCTGGGCTGGGCGCCGGACATGCCTCCGAGTCCCGAGGTCACGAAGACCTGTCCCCCCAGTCCGGCCTCCTCCCTCCCGCTTTTCATGCGCCCAGCGTTCAGCACGGTGATGGTGGTGCCGTGGACGATACCCTGGGGACCGATATACATGAACGATCCAGCGGTCATCTGCCCGTACTGGCTGACGCCCAGGGCATTCATCCGTTCATAATCGTCCGGCGAGGAATAATTCGGGATGACCATGCCGTTGGTGATCACGGCCCTTGGCGCGGAAGGGTCGGATGGGAAGATTCCCAGGGGATGCCCCGAGTACAGCACCAGGGTCATCTGGTCGGTCATCTCGGAGAGGTATTTCATGGCCAGCCGGTACTGGGCCCAGTTCTGGAAGACCGCCCCGTTCCCCCCGTAAGTGATCAGTTCATGGGGATGCTGGGCCACGGCCTCATCCAGGTTATTGCTCAGCATCAGCATGATCGCTGCCGCCTGCATGGAGCGGCAGGGATAAGCCCCGATATCCCTGGCGTAAATTTTATAATCCGGCCGGTACCGGTACATATAGATATGCCCGTACCGCATCAGCTCCTCTGCAAATTCGGGTGCCAGAACCGCGTGCTGCCCGGGCGGGAAATAACGGAGGGAATTCCGGAGGGCAAGTTTTTTTTCCTCCGGTCCCAGGATGTCTCTCCGCCGCGGTGCGTGGTTGACCTCCGGATCCCGGGGCTTTACCGGGGGAATGGTCCGGGGAATGCCTTCCCTTATCAGCCTTCTGAATTCGGCATCTGTCATTTTAACATGCTTTGACTTCAAATTTAAGATTAAAT
>CAYSJH010000081.1:0-17801 GCA_964431315.1 uncultured Bacteroides sp.
ACATTTTTAAAATGTTACATTATCCACATATTTAAGATTGGATAATTTGATATGACTGCCTGGCGATATCCCAAATAGGATGAAACAACCGTATACCTTTCAATAGGAATATTTTCGATCCGGGAGGAACCATCCGGATCGGAAGTTGAACCGGCTAAAAGTTCTGAATCTCTATAAACAGCTATTGTAGCTGCAAATAAGGGCATTTTTGTCTCATTATCCATCACGATCCCTCTGATGGTTTGTTTTAGGTCCTGGGCAGGAGCCGCTAAATGACAGGACACGACAAAGAATATAACTAATACACTTTGTCCTGATTTTAACATGGCTCTAAATAACGATTTTCTGATTTGAACAATGTTATCCACATTAAGATGGAGATCGTGCGAATATGGGCCTATTGGGGTGGTAAAAATCATTGAATATTGTAAAAGATCAAGTAAATCCAAAGTAGAGAATATATGGACTATGGATCCCAAAGGGAGTATGTTAAATGATGAATATGTGGGGAAGATCACTAAAAATAAAAACGTAATCAGCAATATATCAGCCAATTACGTTTCATTGTTGTCGGGGTGGCAGGATTCGAACCTGCGACCCCCTGCTCCCAAAGCAGGTGCGCTAACCGGACTGCGCTACACCCCGATGAAGGCATGGGTGTGGGTGTGGGTGTGACCGTGGCCTATTTATCGTAGCTTCTGAACATGCCCAGGAGCATTTTTGAAGCCTGTTCGTATTTTTCGTACAGCTCCTCGTAAAGCTTGGTCTCGATCTGGCCTAGGTCGAAGACCTGCTGCATGAGCGCGACACATTCGAAAATGCTGCCGCGGCTGATGGTCAGGAAGTGCTTCTTGTCCGAGTTGGTCATCCTGCCGGTGCCTTCCGCCAGGTTCAGAACCGCACTCTGCGAAGCCCTTTTCCACTGGTCCTTTACAAAAGGATCAACCTTCTTATCCTCACTTAAAAACGAAAAGACCTTGTAATTAAGATCTCTCAGTACCTGGTAAATATCCAGCTTCTCAAAATCAAACATCTCAAAATGTTTATTGGTAGTCTACTATGCCACACCCACACTTCCATCATACCCACACCCATGCCTTCCTGCGGAGAGGGGGGGATTCGAACCCCCGGTACCGGTTTCCCAGTACGCCGGTTTAGCAAACCGGTGGATTAAGCCTCTCTCCCACCTCTCCAGGAGCTCGCGGCTCATTGCTTTCCGAAAAAGCAGGACAAAAGTATAAAAATCAGTGAGAAGAACAAACTATTTCTCCCGAATATGAGCCGGATCATTTGTCATGTCCCGTATCAGCAGTTTTTCATACTTTGGCAATTTTATAAAGCCGTTCAGCCATGAAAATCAATCCCCGGATCCTCCTTTCGGTATTGCTGATTCTGCCCCTGGTCTGTCCCTCGCAGGCACAGAATAAAAAGGCCCTGACCGTTACGGATATCATGAAATTCCGCCAGCTCGAATCGCCCTCGATCTCAAACGATGGCCAATGGGTGGTGCTTACGGCCCGGCCGGATCGCGGGGATCCCGAGGTCCAGGTTCATTCTGCAGACGGGAAGAAGAAGTATTTTATCCCCGGGGGGGAAAAGCCGGTGCTGTCGAACGACGGGAAATGGGTGGCAGCGGTGCATGCAGTGGCTGCCGAAATCCAGGTGAACACAAAGCCGGCTAATGGTGAGAAGAAACCTGAAGGTGGACTCATACTCCTGAACACCCTAACAGGGGAACAGTCCGTCTTTGAAAATGTGCAGTCATTCCGGTTCAGCAATGACAGTAAATGGTTGCTGTACCATAGTGTCAGGGCAGATGCAGAGGAGGAGGGGACCGGAAAGAACACCGTCAGGAAAAGCGCCGGATCTACGTTGAACCTGGTCTCAATGGAAGATACTTCCAGGATAGCCTTCCCGTTCGTAACGAAATTCGAGGTGGACAGCCTCTCCCGGCACCTTGCCTATGCGGTGTCGGACAGCAACGGTGACGGCAACGGGGTCTTCATGACCGATCTCCGGAATCCCCTGGGCGATCCCAGTCCCATTTACTCCGACAGCTGTGCCTGGGCCGATTGTTTCAGCTGGAACAACCGCAGTGGGCAGCTGGCTTTCCTGGCCGGGATTACCGATAAGAAGGAAAAACCACGGGAGGCAAAGCTATTCATATGGTCGCCCGGGGAACCGAAGGCAGATCTGGTGCTTGCGGACGGGGATCTGACGGGGGACTTCCACATCTGGCACAAGAATAACCTGCGGTGGACACTGGACGGGAAGCGACTGTTCATGGGGACCAAACCCGGTTCCGAGATCATCCCTCCCAGCGATGTGGACAAGGATTCCGTTTCCAAACTCTTTGACGTTGAAGCCATCCTGGATGACAGGGGCCTTGACGTCTGGCACTGGAACGATCCCTATATAAATCCGAACCAGAAGAAGATGTGGGACCGCGAAAAGGACCGGACCTATATCGGCGTTTTCCAGAGGGAAACAGGCAGGTTCACCCAGCTCGCCGACCCGCAGATGCCGGAACTCAGGATATCGGAAACCTCGGCCACACTCCTGGGATACTCCAATGTCCCCTATGCAAAGCAGATGACCTGGGAGGGAAGGTTCCTCGATTATTACCTGGTCGACCTGGAAACCGGTGAAAGAAGGCTTGTGATCGCGGAGCAGGAGCACGATGTGAGACTGTCGCCTGACGGGGAATTCCTGGTGTATTACAGGGCGGGGAACTGGCACCTGCTTGAAACCTCCGGCGGCCAATTAAGGAACCTGACGCAGGACCTGGGGATACCCTTTTCGGATGAGGACTGGGATTACCCCGGCGACGTTCCCGGCTACGGAATTGGAGGCTGGATCGAGGGATCATCGGATGCCGGCAGATCATCAAACGCCGGCAGATCATCAACTGCCGGCGGATACACAGCTGCAGAAGGATCACAATCAGTCCTGATCTATGACAAGTACGACATCTGGCAGTTCCCTGCCCGGTGCGGCAAAGCGGTATGCCTGACCGAAGGAAAGGGACGAAAGGAGAAGTACCAGTTCCGGCTGAAACAACTGGATACCGAAAAAGAATACCTGGAACCCGGCGAAAAGAGGCTCCTGACAGCTTACCATGACCTTAAAAAGTTCACTGCCATTTATTCCATGAAGATCGGCACCCCGGGAGTCACCCGGTTGGCCGAAAAACCAGCAAAATACACACTTGTGGCAAAGGCAAAGAATGCTGACAGGATCCTCCTTACCCGCGAATCCTATAAGGAATTCCCGGATATCTGGGTTGCGGATGGAACCTTCTCCGGCTCCGGGAAGAAATCCGGCTTCAATCCGGAAAAACTCACCAACCTTAATCCCCGGATAGCGGAATTTGCCTGGGGAGAGGCGGAACTGGTCGAATGGTCATCGATGGATGGCATACCCCTGCAGGGGATCCTGATCAGGCCCGGAAATTACAAACCCGGCGAGAAATATCCCGTCCTGGTCTATTATTATCGTTTTTTCAGTGACCGGCTCTATGAATTCAACGAGGTGGTGATCAACCACCGGCCCTGCTTCCCCTTCTATGCCAGTAACGGGTACGCTATATTCCTGCCCGATATCCGGTTTGACATCGGGAACCCGGGATATTCCGCGACCAAATGCCTGGTGCCCGGGGTGCAGAAACTCATCGACATGGGGATCGCTGACCCGGATGCCGTCTGCCTGCACGGCCATTCCTGGAGCGGTTACCAGACCGCATTCGTGATCACCCAGACCGACATCTTCGCCTGTGCCATCGCCGGTGCCCCGGTGGCCAACATGACCTCGGCATACAGCGGGATAAGATGGGGGACCGGACTTGCACGGCAGTTCCAGTACGAAAAGGACCAGAGCCGGATCGGTGGAAGCCTCTGGGAAGCAAGGGATAAATACATCGAGAATTCACCGGTCTTTTTTGCCGACCGGATACATACCCCTCTGCTGATCGAGTTCGGCGACGAGGATGAGGCAGTGCCCTGGTACCAGGGTATCGAACTCTATCTTGCCATGAGGCGCCTGGGTAAGGATTGCGTGTTCCTGCAGTACCGTGGCGAACCCCACCACCTGAAACAATATGCCAACAAGCTCGACTACACCCTTAAGTTCAAGGAATACCTCGATCATTACCTGAAAGGGGAGCCTGCACCGGATTGGATCCGTGAAGGAGTTCCCTACAGGGGGAAATGATAGAACACCGCGTGACCGAGTTTCAATTGCCTGCTAAGCGGCTGCAGATAAGGGCAGCCAACTAAACAGGCAATTCTGTTATCTCACCATTAATCTGTCACGGTAGATCTTCCGGCCTGTCAGCTCGATGGAATACATGCCGGCGGCCAGGCTGCCCCGTTCAATGATCAGCCGGTTGCTGCTGACGATGCCGGCGCGAACCGTTTTGCCGGAAAGATCGCGGATCAGGTAGCGGTATTCCGAAAGGTCCGGATTCGGGAACTCCACCGTCGTGCTTTCGGTAAACGGATTGGGATAGATCCTGAGGGTACCCATGAGCACATTGTCAATGCCCACTGCCTTTTTCTTGTTATCATCAAGGTTAGACAGAGCATGGGTGTAGGGACCCGTACCGGCTTTTTTACCTTCCGTCGGATAGCACATTTCGGCTCGTTCCACTGCCACACGATAGTAAATGGTATCATACGGTGATCCTTCAATGTCCGTCCATGTTGTGAATGTACTTGCGATGAGCTGATGGATTTCGAAGGGACTTCGATTCTTACTCCTGAATATGTAAAAGGTGCCGTAATCAAACCCGTAATAATAATCCCAGTCGAGCTGTATCCAGCCGTATTCTGTATTCCTGCTCGAAAGCAGGTGTATGGTCTTGTGCGGTTTGCAAAGATCAATGTTCGATTCCATTCCCTCTGCAGTGACCGCGGTGATTTTATAAATGTAGGCCTGCGAGGCAGGTTTTGCAGTCTCATCGGTGAAAACACTGAGCGACTCTGCCGGTACATTGCCTATAGCATCGTATTCCCCGGCCACGATGCTTTCCCTGTAAACATTATAGGATGCTATGGGGGCGATTGATTTCTTTTCCCAGATCACCAGGTTCTTGCCGGTTGCCGTATCCACGGTAACCATGCAGATCTGGGGTGCCATATAAAGTTGAACAGTATCCGAATTTATAGTGCTGCAGGCATTCCTTGCCACGCAGTGATATCGTCCCTCATCGCCCGGGTCCGTATCCGGTATCAACAGGTCCGGATAAGTTTTTCCTGGTAACAGGTTGCCATCCTTATACCACTGGAAGCTCATCGGAGGGGTTCCGTTAACTATGGAATTAATAGTTGTTCGTTCGCCTTCAATGGCCCACATATCCTCCGGCTGGCGAATAAATTCGGGTGCAGACCTGGCGATCAGGTAAACGGGATTGGTCTCCAGGGAACCGAAAGAATTGGTAACCAGACATTTGTAGTTTCCGTCATCCTGCGGTGTAATGTCTTCCAGGATGAGTTCATTCTGGGTGGCACCCGGAATCTCCTCTCCATCCTTTTGCCACTGGTAGAAGGACGGGTGCTGGGTCCCGACACTGAAAACAACGGTATCCCCGGCACATCCTATATAATTATCAGGCTGGTGCAGGATCTGGGGCAGGCCATACTGGCTCTCACTGGCCCCGATGTCAATCCGGTCGTCAAATACCCTGGGACTCCCGTAGATGTCTGTATTTTCCAGGAAGCCCGCGGTTCCCAGGAGAGTCCCTTTATTGATGCAGGGTGAAATGGGCTTAAGGTCCCACTTTGCACCTGAAGCATCGATATCTGCACCGGGCCCTTCCGTGGGAGCGGTGAATTCCGGTAAGGCATCGATCACATCGGTGTAGGTGCCGGTCAGTTCCTGGCCCACCCAGAAGCCGATTTCCCCGGTCCCTCCCTCCAGGTTGGTATTCCTGAAGACGATGGCGGAGGTTACAGAGTACATGGCATATTGTTTTCCATACCCCGTTGCATCATTCCCGTACATGATGTCGTTCAGGGAGGTATGGTTTGCAAAGGCTGTATACATCCCCCCCCCACCGTTATTGGCCCAGTTGTTACTTATTGTATTATTGACGCTCAGGGCATCGTCCACATAAAGGCAGTAAAGGCCTCCCCCGACCGTTCCTGAAGAATTATTTGCAATAACATTATTGATCAACTGGAAATTCTCATAAAGTGCAAATATGGCTCCCCCCCAATTGGGGGCCGAGTTGTTCAGGAAGTGGTTATGACTGATCCTGGCTTTTGTCCGCTCGATATAGAGAGCACCACCCCTGAAGTCTGAACGGTTGTAAATAAATGTATTATCCTTAACGATAAGGCTGCAGCCGTTTGTCCTGACAGCCCCTCCAAAGTCAAGTGCCCGGTTCTCCCTGAACTCGCAATTCTCGATACTGAAATCCGCTGATTCTGCCCAGATCGCGGGTCCCTCGCTCCCGGAATTATTATAAAACCCGCAGTTTATGACATCGACGTTTGATTTTCTCAGGAAGAGTGAGGCCGGCTCATGAGCGGCAGAATTATCCCTGAATGTGCAATTTGATAGAACCAGCCCCGAATAATGATTCACATACAGGGCAGAATGCTGGAAGGCCTCTTCTTCCAGGCTTTTTACATAACTGATGTCGCAATAGCGCAGTTCGGAGGGTTCGTTATCGGCCATGGCATTTTCAACGATCTCATTATCAAAGAAGATGCCCTTCCAGCTCCCGTCGGGAATGCTCAAGTCCTTGTTTCCCGTGGTGTCGGCCATGGTGAAGTGAATGGGTTCGGTCTCCGTACCGATGGCCCGGATCGCGCCTATGACCTGAATTTTATACCTTCCCTGTGCCACAACCCAGGTACCGGGAAGAATGGTGAGGATCACGTCATCCCGGATCACCAGATCCCCGGTAATGTTGACGGTATCTGCAATCCAGGTGGTATTGACCTTGATGGTATCCTGTGCTGTGATGGAAGGAATATAAACCTCGTAGGCCCCGATATCGATCATGCTGTGCAGGATCCTGTCGTACCCTGCAAGGTCCCTGGCAGGCATCGGCAGGTCCCTGACCAGCGGGGAACCGGCGTTCACGCAAGGGGAAGACGGGTTGACAGACCAGTCCCCCGACAGCCCGTCATATCCAGCACCGGTTCCCGGGCTCACAGAGAGAAAACCAGGATCCTCCTCAATCAGTCCCTCTTCCGTGGGCGTACTCTCCCCGTAAATACTCGAGAGTCCATTTTCAATTACCGAATTCCGGATCTGCAGTTTGGCGAAGTAGCCCAGCAATTTTATCTGCCCGCCTCCCGGATCGGGATTATTCCATACGATGTTGTTCATGAAGACAGGATCGGAATCGGTAAATTCAATGGCCCCGGCTATGTTGGACTTATTATGGGCAATGGTATTGTTAACAAGAATTTCCGAGGAACCGGCACTGTAAATGGCACCACCGCTGACTTCGGTTGAGTTATTCACGATGAGGTTGCCGATAATGACCGGCTCGCTGCTTTCGAGGAACAAACCACCGCCCTGGTCGGAGGTGTTGTTGGCGATAAAGTTATTGAGGATCTTCGGGGCCGAGCCTGCGACGCAGGTGATCCCTCCGCCCATGCTCCAAAGATTCGGGGGGTCGCTGTAACAGTCGTTGTAGGAGATTATGTTGCCCTGTATCAGTCCGAAGGAATTGTAGCTGTAAATGCCGGCCCCGGTAATGGCGCTGTTATTCCGGATGGTATTGTTCAGGATGACGGGTTTCATCCCGAGGATTCCGATCCCGCCGCCTGCTCCACGGAAATCCCAGTTCATGGTGGTTGTGATGTTATATTCGATCGTATTTCCGGTGACAAGGGCACTTGAATTGTGCAGGTAAATTCCTCCTCCCCATTGAGTTGCACTGTTATGGTGTATGTAATTGTTGCGGATGACAATATCACTGTTTGTATAGGCTTTTATCGCGCCACCCCTGTATTGCGTATGGTTAAGGCGAAACTCGCAATCTGAGATCCTGAGTTTGGAGAATGACCAGATTTCTATTCCCCCCCAGGCAGCCGGATCATCGGGAAGGCTCTTGGTGAATTCAATGCGGCAGTGCACGATCCGGGAGGAGTCGTTGTCAACCATGGCCCCGTCGGCCCCGGACCCTGCATTATTATTAAATAAGATGCCGGTCCAGCTTCCGTCCGGACTGTCGGGGTTATAAAATCCGCTTGTATCGGAGGGGGTGAAGACGATTGTCTCGGTCCCCGTACCCTCCGCGATCAGGGTCCCCAGAACCGTTATCCCGTAATGCCCGAGAAATTCCACCCGCGTTCCGGGTTCAATGGTAAGGGTAATATCATCGAGGATGGTTATCTCGTTTTCTACTTTTACAGTATCTGCGCTCCATGTTGCGTCCGCCAGGATCGTGTCCCGGACGGTGATGGTTTCAGCCCTTGCAATTTTCTGAGGGGCAAAGCACAATACGACGACGGTTAAAAACAGGCCAGAGGGTTTCATGAGGGTAGAAGGGGTTGATTTTCAAGGTAAGATACAACATCCCCTGATTATTATCAATCGGGAATCCGGAAATGTCCCGCCCGACCCATACGATATTTCGATAAAGCCTCTGATTTAGCCTGAGGTATTCTCTTCTTTATGTATATTTATGGATTCTGAAAATGCCTTAAAAACGGATGAAAAAAATCATGAATTCGAACATATTCTGGCCGACGGTGGTCATGTTCCTGATTGCCGTGGCCCTGTTTATCCTTGCATCCCTGAAGGGGGAGGGGAAGAATGTAGCGGGATTAAAATCGGCCTGGGAGATGACCTGGCAGATCCTGCCGCTTTTGCTGTTTGCCTTTGTAACAGCGGGACTTGTACAGGTGCTGATTCCCAGGGAGGTAATAGCAGAATGGGTGGGAGACGAATCGGGGATTCGCGGCATCCTGATCGGTACCCTGGCGGGTGCGTTTACTCCCGGCGGACCCTATGTGAGCCTGCCCGTTGCTGCGGGACTGCTGAAGGCAGGGGCGGGGATGGGGACCATGGTGGCTTTTCTGGCTTCCTGGTCGCTGATAGCAGTCTCCCGACTCCCGCTCCAGATAGGCATCATGGGATGGCGCTTTACGTTGATCCAACTTGTCAGCGTGATGATCTTTCCGCCCATCGCGGGACTCATCGCCAATCTCCTGGTGAAATGGATCAAATGACGGATGCTGAAAATAATCTTAAAATCACAATTACGCCTGCTTTAAAACAATCATTTTAGAGCGAAGCGGTTGCATCGTACTCAAATAATCATAAAATCTTAAACGAATGAAAATAATAGGACTGGATAATGTTGAAATGAAGGAAGTTCAGATGGAAGGGGCCCACAGGGCATGGAAACAGATGCCGCTTTCAAAACAGGACGGGGTCCCCGTTTACTCCTACCGCGTGTTTACCATCGAGCCGGGCGGTTACACCCCCTATCACCAGCATCCCTACGAGCACATGAATTACATTATTGAAGGGGAAGGCGCCCTGGTGAATGCAGCAGGGGAGGAGCAGTTCATTAAGTCAGGCGACTTTGCCCTGGTCAGTCCGGACGAAAAGCACCAGTACCGGAACCTGTCGCCCGACAAACCATTCAGGATGATCTGCGGAGTGCCGAAGGAGTTTGAATAATTACTGAAGAAAATAATTCCCACCCAGCCTTTCCAGAACCGCGTCCCGGTATGTCCGGCTAATGGGAATCTCATGCTTTTGGATCCCTATGGTCTCGCTTGTGTATGATTCTATCTTTTTCAGGGACACCAGGTAGGAGCGGTGCGTCCTGATGAAATCCTTCTGAGGCAGCAGGGCTTCCATATTAGAAAGGGTATCCCGGGTAACTAATACCCTGGGGCCTTCGAGATGGATCTTCAGGTAGTCGCTCAGGCTTTCAATATAGATGATGTCATTGAAACTGACCTTCGCCATTTTACGGTCCGACCGCACAAACATGAAATCATCTTTTCCGGCGCGAATCTCATCAGGCTGATGTGGTAACCTGGCAATGCTTTCCTCAAAGTACTTATTGATGGCCTGAAGGAGCCTTTCAAGTGAAATTGGTTTAAGAAGGTAATCCACTGCCTTCAGGTCGAATCCATCCACGGCATAGTCCCTGTATGCGGTGGTAAAAATCACCCTGATGTCTCTGGTCATGGATTTGGCGAAAGAGAGCCCGGAAATATCCGGCATATTGATATCCAGGAAAATAAGATCGACAGGTTGAGAGTTGATTGCCTTGAAGGCTTCCATTGCATTTTTGCAGTTTGCGACTACATGCACGGTTTCAATCTTTTCCAGGAAGCCTTGGAGTATTTCCCTGGCAATAGGTTCATCGTCAACAATGATGCAATTAACCTTTTTTACCATCTTTTACCATATTAAAATCAGAGATACGAAGAGAAGCGATGTACCACCCGTCTTTAATCAGCTTCTCAAGCCTGTAATTACCGTTGTAGTTCAGATCCATCCTTTTTATTAAATTCTCCAGTCCCATACCCTCATCCTTTATTGATCCGATAGACATGTGAACAGAATTTTTAATACGAAAATCCAGCTTCTGATTATCTGCTGTGATATCAATCTGTATCTTCAGGTACCCGTTTACAATCTCACCATGTTTAAATGCATTTTCAACAAAGGGTATTAGAAGCATGGGGGCAATCTGGATACCCTCATTAATGTCGTTTGAATTGAAATCTATTTTCAGGGTGTCTTGAAAACGTATCTTTTCAAGTTCAATGTATTCTTTGATATGCTCCACTTCTTCCTTCAGGCTAACCCGTGGTTTGTCAACCTGGTAAAGGATATAGTCAAGAAGGTTTGACAGTTTTAATATAATTTCAGGCGTATGAAGCGACTGTTTCATTGACAGTCCGTAGATGGTATTCAGTGTATTGAAAAGGAAGTGGGGATGTATCTGTTTTTTGAGATAGTGGAGCTCCTGTTCCTTGAATTGAAGTTGTGCGGATAACATCTTGTTCTGAAGTTCCTTGTTTCTCTTTTCGGTTTTGAAACTCTGGTTCAGCACTGTCACAAAGCTTACAAGTCCGACAACCATGTATACCAGGATCAATATGAAGAAGAAATTCTTCACCATGGGAGGTATGCTGGAAGCGTCAAACTTCTTGTAAATGAAAAGGCATCCGTAAATCAGCAATACAATAAAATAGGCTGAAGCCAGGAGCGTATAAAAGGTGAAAAGCGCAAATCTGCCGTACTTTTTTGGGAGCAGGTACCTGGGGATGAGAAAGTAGACCAAAAAGTAGGTGACTGCAATGGTTAAAGGAAGGAGCAGGCTGGAAAACCATATCACATAACCCTTATCAGAGGAGTTATAGCTGAAGAAGTAATAGAAAAAGAACCAGACGCCAATCCAGAATAAAACGTGGACAGTGATTGTTGTAATTGCTCTTTTCATTGTAACAATATTACAAAAACACCTTCAAATAATCCTGGCTAATAGACCGATTGCAGGTTTAGCACCCGTTTTTACAGTTTTGGGGGAGTTTTTTCAATTTGAAGTACCTTTCCTGTCGATTACCATGTGAAAACTGCTGGCCGTCGATATTTGAAAAAACCGTATGAATCAATAACTAAATTTGATCTTGTAACCAAATAAAAAGCATTGACATGAAATCTATTATTGAAAAATTGAACGACGGCGGACCTGTTATCACTTACCTGATCATGGTCATCCTGGCGATCATTATTGTATTATCTGTTAAAGCTGTTCTTGAGAAGGATTTTAGCAAAAGATCGAGGTCCATCATTGCTTCACTGGGATGGTTTGCCCTGGCCTGGGGATATCTTGGCAGGACATTCGGACTCATTATGGCATTCGACAACATTGCGGCAGCAGGGGAGATCACACCCCAGAATATGGCAGGTGGTCTGAAAATGGCACTGGTCGGCCCACTTTGCGGACTTATCGCATTCCTTGTGGCCAGGCTTGCAATTTTGCTGCTTCAGTTGAAGGCGAAAAAGGAGTCTTTTGAATAGGATTCCCGTTACATACCGGCGCTTGATGAAACCCTGGGTTGATACCGGGGTTTTTTGATGGCAATCCCTCCCGGATACAAGCGATGGAACATTACCTGCATTTGCAATTCAATTACAAATTATCTTGTATTCAATTGAAAGATACCCTAAGTATTTCGCAAAACCTATGGTGCCTATGAGCTACATTATTGAAGGGGAAGGTGCCCTGGTGAATGCAGCAGGGGAGGAGCAGTTCATTAAATCAGGCAACTTTGCCTGTTCAGTCCGGACGAAAAGCACCAGTACCGGAACCTGTCGCCCGACAAACCATTCAGGATGATCTGCGGAGTACCGAAGGAGTTTGAGTGATCCTGTTACAGGCTGAACCCATAGAGTGGGTTATAAAGGGAATACTCCTTAAGAGAAACTTTAACTTGTTCTTCTATACCACAGGCCACAACAGACTTGATTTCTTGTCTGAACAATGGCGCTATTTTTCTGAAGTTAAGTTTCCGTGAGTCGGGGTGTTCACTGTTTTTTGCTTCAACCAGAAAGACTATTCCTTCCTTTTCTATAATGAAGTCAATTTCAACCCCATTCTGATCCCTGAGGTAGAAGATATCTTTTCCTGCATTGAATCCTTCTTTCAGGTATTCTGAAAAAACGAAGTTCTCCCAGACATTGCCTAGCTGGATAGATTTATCAAGGGCCTCAAGAGAATTAATATTTAACAGGGAGGTGACCAGTCCATTGTCACAGAAGTATAGTTTGGGAGCTTTTATTAATCGTTTTCCGAAATTTTCATAGTATGGTGGCAGGAGAATGATAATACCGGAAGTTTCCAGGGCAGAAACCCATGCTTTTATTGTGTTTACGGCGACACCTATTTCCCTTGAGATTTCCGAATAATTCATCAATTGGCCTACTCTAAAAGCCAGCATAGAGAGAAAACGCCTGAAATCCCTCAGGTTTGTGACATCAATGATTTGCTTAAGATCTCGTTCCAGATATGTTTGAATATAATCATCAAAGAATTCTTTCGTATCCAGATTCTCTGCCCATAGTTCCGGGAACCCGCCTTTCCACAATAAATCCCTCCTGTTTTTTAATAATTTAGTTCTATTCAGTTCTGTTGCGCTGAGCGTTCCAAGGTTTAGAACTCTTACCCTTCCGGCCAGGGACTCACTGACATGTTTCATTAGTATGAACTGCTGGCTTCCTGTTAAGATCCACTTCCCTCTGATGCTCCTGTTTTCATCGACCTTAATTTTTAATTCACGAAACAGGGAGGGTGCATACTGGATCTCATCTATTATTACATTGTTTTTGAATCGATCCAGAAACCGCGTTGGATTCTCTTCTGCTTCTGCTGCGAGGATCATCCTGTCCAGTGTGACATATTCGAAATCCTTAAAGAGCCTTTGTAACAAGGAGCTTTTCCCTGCTTGTCTGACACCAGTCAGTAAAACCACAGGCCTCGTTTTAACTGCCCTGTTTATTTTTTCTGTATAGTCGCGCTCAATCCACATTAAAGTTCATTTTATTTTCCAGCCACAAAAATAAGACATATTGTTATCATATTGCAAATTATCTTAATAATAATTGCAAACTATCTTAAGATTTAAATCCCGATGAAAAGCACCGGTACAGGAACCTGTCCCCCGACAAACCCTTCAGGATGATCTGCTGGGTGCCGAAGCAGTTTGAGTAAGTAAGGGTTTAAAGTGTAAGTTTATCAGGGAGCTGGCTCATTTATAGATGATCCGGTTTTTTTGTTAATTCGTCGCGACCAGTAACCCGCCAAATGATACTTGAGTGCTTCCGGATTTCCTGTTCCTTCGTAAGGTGTATTCGTTAAATCCAGGAAAATTTGTTCAATTTTCCTGATTACAGATTTGTTGCCTGATTTGTAATACACCTGTAATTCCTTCCTGGCCTTTGAGGAGATCTCTAAAATATACTTTCCCATATATTGCCAGGATCCTTTACCTGAGTGGTTTTACCATATGAAAGCTCAGCTTCGGCTTCCTGAACCGTTTGGATCAACTCCTCATTGACTGATAAACGGTCTACATCGTTCACAGGGACAAGCACATAGGCTTTATCCTTGCCACGCTGGACAATTACCTGCTTATTCTGATCCACCAGGTCGAATACTTTTTCTGATGGTCCCTGAATTCTCTGCTGCTGCTGATCACCATAATTTTTATCCTGATGTGCGTACCAATATGGTACATATATATAAAAATTTTGTATTAAGATTTAGTTTCAAAGTGATAGCGGGTAACCATTGAATCATCGTTTTTCATCAAAGCACCCTTTAGGGTACATCAAAGCCACCTTTTCAGAAGGTGGATTTTTACAGTCATCCGGCGAGCAATTGAAAATTTGAATGAGTTGAATTATATTTACGAACCACAAATTCAGATTTTTATGAAAAACCTGTTAACTGCAGCACTCGTTTTTTCACTTCTATTCAGTTCCTGCGGATTGAAAAAGAAACCGGCAGGAGAAGCCTCCGTTGAGGATACCGGAAACCTCAAACAATTTGAACTGGTGGAAGCATGGCGGACCGACACCCTGTTCCTGGTCCCCGAATCGGTTATTTACGACCGGGACAACGATGTTGTCTATGTATCGAACCTGAACTATGAACCCAGGAAAAAGGATGGGAACGGGTTCATCTCAAAACTCAGCACGGACGGTGAAATCCTCAACCTGAAATGGGTGGAAGGGCTGAGTTCACCAAAGGGAATGGGCATCTTCGACGGCAAGCTTTACGTCAGTGATGTGGACGAGGTCGTGGTCATCGATATCACCGCCGGTAAGATCATCCAGCGAATACCCGTTGAAGGGGCGGGCATGCTCAATGACATCACGGTCGACGACTCGGGCAATGTTTACGTATCCGATACGGACGGTAATTGCATTTTCCTCATATCCAACGGTGTGGTCAGCAGCTGGCTGGCAACAGGATTGAATGCTCCCAACGGTCTGCTGATCGACGGGGAACGCCTCCTTCTGGCCTCAACGGGAAGCCAGGATTTTGTTGCAATAGACCTGGCAACCAAGGAAGTTACCATGATCACCGGTGGAATAAATGCGGGAGACGGTATAGCACGGACCAGCATACCCGGTCATTCCCTGGTATCGGACTGGAACGGCGAAGTGTTCCTGGTATATCCCGACGGCCGCAAAGCATCGCTACTGAATACCAAGGAAAAGGGGATCGGTTCCGCGGACATCGATTACATACCTGAAAAGAACCTGCTCCTGGTTCCAACCTTCTATGGACAGAATGTTGTGGCGTATAACCTTGTCGAGAAAAAATAATCCGGCCTGAATCTCCGGTAGATGATCTGCGGGATCTGATCGCCCTGAAGAAACCTACTGCCAATATGACACCCTGAACCGGGCGATGTAGATTCGATGCTGTCAAATAAGTGTTAATATATATCTATATAGATATTTGGAATAATATTTGATGCTTTTACCGCAAATCCTGAAATGATATGAAGCGGATATTCGATAAATACTGGAAGACAGCACTGTTTACAGTTATTGGAGCGGGACTTGGATTTGCCTACTGGAGGTTTGTCGGGTGCAGCAGCGGAAGCTGTCCCATTACCGCCAACTGGCACACCAGTACCCTGATGGGCGGACTCATAGGAATGCTGGCAACACCTTCGGGAAGGAAAGCCAGGAGCGGGGATTCTACAGGTGACCCCGGCGATTTGGGACAGAAATAAAATTAATTACCAAATAATATTTTAAACGACCATGAAAAAGCACTCTTTGATATTTACAGCAGCAGCCCTGCTGTTCATCGGGTCATGCGCAAGCAGTCCCAGGGAAAAGTCCTCTGATAATACCACTGGCACGGAGGTGTCCGGAGACAGATCAGAAGCGTACGCAACCGGGTCAGAAATCTCCACAACCGGGTCAGAAATCTCCACAACCGGGTCAGATACTCATGAAACCGCTGATGCCGTTGGTGAAGGCCATGCCACCAAAAAGCTGAACAAGACGGATTTCCTGGCAAAAGTCATGAATTATGAAAAAAATACGAAGGAATGGGTGTTTGAGGGAAACAAGCCCTGCCTGATCGATTTTTATGCCGACTGGTGTGCACCCTGCCGCATCACATCTCCTATTCTGGAAGAACTGGCAAAGGAATACGGGAATAAGATCGACATCTACAAGATCGACACCGAGAAGGAAAGGGAACTGGCCGCGATTTTTGGCATCCAGAGCCTACCGTCCTTCCTTTTCGTGCCCCTTAACGGCATGCCGACCATGAGCTCGGGGATTGCCCGCTCGCCAGAAGAGACCAAACAGATGTTCCGCCAGCAGATCGACCAGCTCCTCCTGCAGTAATCTGCCTGTCAGGCGCCCTTTGGCGGAAATGACAATTTGTCCAGAAATCCCCGGTTTTTATTATGGGTCAATATTTGCATAAATCCTGTCATGAATTATTCGGAACTGGCAGAGAAGCACCAGCAGGTGGTGCAGTTCGTCGAAGAACACCGGATCAAGGAGGCCCTGGATTTGATGGGCATCCTGGCAGCCTTCTGCGTGAACCGGGAACTGTCCCTGCAGCTTGACAAGCACCGGGATACCTACCGGAGTATGCTGACCTATTCCTTTGAACTCGGCGATGATCCGGAGAAGGAGCAGGTTTACCGGCGCCTGCTGAAATCAATCCTGGAGCTCAGCGATGATATCCGCGAGGACATTCTCATGAAGGAGCGCCTGATCTCCTATTATAACCTGAAACAGGAGGTGGAAGCGGTCCGGTTCCGGGTGATGGCCTCCTCATCGGATATGGCCGAGACCCTGACTTTCAGCAAGGAGGTGGAGAATATCCTGTCGGAAAGCGGGACCGACGACGGTTCGCAGTCGGAAGACTATCGCAGGAGCCTGCTGACGATCTTCCGGATGATCTGGCTGACGGATAAATTCGGTGACGCCGAGATCAAAATGGTGGGAAAGATCTGCAAAGCGAAACTGATCCCATGGTTTGATAAATCCATCATGGTAAGCTCCCTGACCCTCTCCCTGCTCAGACATTTCGACATTGAGAAGGTGAACCTCCTGTTTGATTTTTTCGAACGCAGGGAAATGCAGGTCTGGCAGCGGGCATTGATCGGGCTTTTCCTGGGACTCTATTACCATGATTACCGGATGGCCTATTATCCGGAGATCGGGAACCGCCTCGAGGCTGCCAGGGAATCGGGAAATCTTGAAAAGAATATCGAAGCCATCGTGATCCAGTTCCTGAAAGCGCTTGAGACCGAAAAGGTAACCAAGAAGATACGGGAGGAGATACTGCCGGAAATGATGCGGATGCGATCCACCCTGGAGGAAAAACTCGACCTGGATGAGATCCTCTCGTCTAAGAGCCTGGAAGATGAAAACCCGGACTGGGAAACGGTCTTTAAGGATACGCCGGATCTTTACAGCAAGATCGAGGAATTCTCCCAGTTGCAGATGCAGGGTTCGGATGTTTTTCTGAGTGCCTTTGCCATGCTGAAAAGATTTCCCTTCTTCAACGAGATCAGCAACTGGTTCCTGCCGTTCCACAAGGAGAATGAGGAAATGAGGCAGGGATTGTCCGGGCAGGATAAGGAATTTGATGTGGATACGTTTACAGAGGGACTCGAACGCTCGACTTTCCTGTGCAATTCGGATAAGTATTCCTTCTGTTTGAATGTCAGGCATATGCCCGATATGCAGCGGTCGATGATGATGGAACTTTTCAACATGGAGCTGAAGGCGATGAACGAGCTGGCCGAGAACGACGAGATGCT
>CAYSJH010000082.1:0-17345 GCA_964431315.1 uncultured Bacteroides sp.
CCTCGTCATTGGTAATGGTTCCGTACTGTGTTCCGGAAGGTTCATGAACGGCTACTACTGTTGCACCAAGAAGTGCTTCACCTGTTTCTGATGTAACTTTGCCGTTCATACCTGATTTTGTGACCTGCGAATAGACAGGAAATGTTATTAAGCAAGCAACCAGAAACGTGAATAAAAATTTATACATGTTTTTCATAGAATTAAGATTTATGTTTTTACAATTGGCCGCCCGGACGGAATCCTTATGTATCGGCGGAAAAATCATCCGGTTTTTCTTTGTACAGGAATTCATCATCTGTAGGAGTTATTCCTGGCGGCTTTCGTTCCTGAGAAAATATTAAGCTGAGTCTTGCACCTGGTTTGATCCCATCCGGGTGACGGCATTTTTGCCTCCCCCGGTGAATCCAACCTGCCCAGATGCAGCGGTTGTGATCAGCACGGACAGTAAGAGTCCGGTTAGATTTTTCCAAAGTGATTTCATAAGCATAGGTGTTTAAGTTAAAAGTGGATATAAGGTTAACATAAAATTTCAAGATCGGTAAAAATAGCCCGGGGGACCCGTTGGCCGGTTAAATAAACATTAATAAATCCTTATAAAATCCTCTCTCTTTCAGGAGATGACCGGATACACCGGGCCGGACCATTCACATTCTGAAAAATAATGGAATGCCTGAAAATAGTGGCTCTGCAGATACATGTAATTGTAAACTATCCACCCTGACTTTTCAACGTGAAATCAACAATCCGGGAACTGGCCCCAAGCATTGATTTTACATAGGTTTCAGCGGATTCCCCCGAGGTTTTTAACATGCCGGGGTCTTCCAACAGCCGGTCAATGGCTGACCGGAGTTCCCCGTAGTTCGACACAGGGAAGGCAGCATTCCGGCCGGCCAGGTCCACCGCCTCCTGGAATTTGGTGTACCGGGGACCGAAAATCATCGGTTTTCCGAAGGCGGCAGCTTCCAGGGTGTTGTGGATACCTTTCCCGAACCCTCCCCCGATGTAGGCAATGGATGCATACTGGTACAGGGAGGACAGCAGTCCGACGGTGTCGATGATGAGCAGGCGGGCATTTCCCGGGTCTTCCTCACCGAGCCGGGTGTATCGCCTGGACGGCAGGCGGACCAGTCCCTCCAGCCGGCCGATCCCGGATTCATGGATCTCGTGCGGTGCAATGATCCATCGTACATCCCGTCCGGATTCATTGATGTACCGGGCAAGGAGTTCCTCGTCGGCGGGCCATGTGCTCCCGGCCACGACGACCGGGTTCTTCCCGGCGAAGGACTGAAAACGGGGATCCGGGCGGATGCCCCGTGCAATTTCCCATACACGGTCGAAACGGGTGTCCCCGCTGACCGAGACATTACGGATCCCGGCCGATGCCAGGAGATCGAGGGAGGATTCCTGCTGCACGAAAAGATGGTCGAAGGATCCCAGAATCCTGCGGTACCATCCCCCGTACCGGCGGAAGAAGACCTGGTTTTGCCTGAAGATCCCCGAGATCAGGCAGACGGATATTCCCCCTGCATGCAGTTCAGCCAGAAAATGGTACCAGAATTCGTATTTGATGAAGTAGGCCCGTTCGACCCTGATCAGTTCAAGGAAGCGCTTTGCGTTTTTGCGGGTATCCAGGGGCAGGTAGAATACGTAGTCGGCTCCCGGGTAATTTTTCCGGATATCGTACCCGGAAGGGGAGAAGAAGGTCAGGAGTATCTTTTTCCCCGGGAACTCCTTCCTAATCTTTTCGATCACGGGCCTTCCCTGCTCGAACTCGCCCAGGGATGAGCAATGGAACCAGATCACGGGCACCCCGGGATCCACCGTTTCAGCAATGCTCCGCAGCAGTCCCCTTCTGCCTGCGATCCACCGCTTTGCTTTGGGATTGGCAATGGAAGCCGCCAGGATGAGCAGGTAATAGATCCGTATGACCAGGTCGTAGATCAGCCGCATAATACCGGTTTGGTTCCCAAAAGTAGTTCATTTCTGTTTATCTTTGAATAAATTTGAGAACATGAATAAACAGGCGGTCAGGGTACGATTTGCACCGAGTCCCACCGGTCCCCTTCACATCGGCGGCGTCAGGACTGCCCTGTTCAATTATCTTTTTGCACGGAAAAACGGGGGTACTTACATTCTTCGCATCGAGGATACGGACCGGGCGAGGTATATGCCGGGGACCGAGCAGTACATCATCGAGGCCCTCAACTGGTGCGGGATTGAATTCGACGAAGGGGTTACCAGAGGGGGACCGTATGCTCCCTACCGGCAATCCGAACGAAAGGAGATCTACCGGGAATACGCGGATCTGCTGGTCAGCAGGGGACTGGCATACCTGGCCTTCGACACTCCTGAAGAACTGGAAACCCTCAGGGCGGAAGCGGAGCGGACAAAGCGGACCTTCATTTACAATGCCCTGAGCCGTGACCGCCTGAATAACTCGATCGCACTTTCAAATGAAGAAGTCCGGGAGAAAGTCCGTTCCGGTGTCCCTTACGTGATCCGCTTCAGGATGCCGGATGACCACTGGATCGAATTCAACGATGTAGTAAGGGGAAGGGTGGAGGTGAACGCCAGGACCCTCGACGACAAGATCCTGATGAAAGCCGACGGTATGCCTACCTACCACCTTGCGAACGTGGTGGACGACCACCTGATGGAAATAAGCCACGTGATCCGGGGGGAGGAATGGCTGCCCTCCATGCCCCTGCATGTGTTGCTTTACGAGGGATTCGGATGGAAGGAAAGCATGCCTGAATTTGCCCACATGCCCCTGACCCTGAAACCGGACGGGCAGGGAAAGCTCAGCAAGCGGGACGGCGACCGGCTGGGGTTCCCGGTCTTCCCGCTGAAATGGGTTAACCCGGAAAACGGGGAGGTCTCAAGCGGGTACCGGGAATCGGGATATCTCCCCGAAGCGTTCATCAACATCCTGGCCCTGCTGGGATGGAATCCGGGGACGGAACAGGAGATCTTTTCCATGGATGAACTCATCGAAGCCTTCAGCCTGGAACGGATCGTCAAGTCCGGATCCAGGTTCGACCCGGAAAAGGCAAGGTGGTTCAACCACCAGTACCTGGTCAGGAAACCGGACGATGAACTGGCCCGCTGGTTCAGAACGGAACTGGAAAGCCGCAGGCTCCCGTTTGACACGGACTACACGGCCAGGGTGCTGTCCCTTGTCAAGGAACGGGCTTTCCTCCTTCCCGATCTATGGGAACAGTCCTGGTTTTTCTTTACCGGTCCCGATCGTTACGATGAAAAGGTAGTGCGAAAGGTATGGAAGCCGGATACCCCTTCCCTGATGCTGGAGATTCGCAGCCTGCTTGAAAAGGCCGAACCGTTTACCGCCCCTGTTATCGAGCCCGCCATCCGGGAAATGGTCTCAGGGCGGGAGATCGGGTTCGGGAAAGTCATGAACCCCCTGAGGCTGGTCCTCGTTGGATCCAGCCTGGGACCCGGACTCATGGATATGATGGAAGTCCTGGGCAAAGCGGAAGTGCTCCGCCGGATTGACAGGGGACTTGAAACAATTCCCTCCCTGTTATCCTGAACCGGGACCTGACCCTGTTAATCACATTACCCGCGGCATTTCAGGCATAAAAGGTCAATTCAAGATCCGTCATTCAGGCCGGATCCCTGCGTTCAGATTTTCCGGATGGATTTCTCCGGTCAGATCTCCTTAATCAGGTCAAGGTATTCCCGGTAAGGTATTGCCGGCAGGCTCTGCGCCTGGAAGGCCCCGTGAGCCTGGCTTATGATGGAAACCTTGGCGGCGGTTTTGTCGTCCGGGGCTTCGTAGATATCCAGGAAATCAAACTGGCCCAGGAGGGCGTAGTGGGCAACGAATTTCACTTCGGGACAGGTATTTTTGACCTGGTCAAGCCAGGTCCTGCCCAGTTCAGCCCGCTCTTTCATCTGCAATGCAAGATCGGGAGAAAGTTTGGTCAGAAGTACATAGGTTGGCATAACACGGGTATTTAAATTGTCTTAGACCGGATTATCACATAAAGTTACGGCATAATGACATGCAAAGGCAAGACTTGTCCGTAGAATTATCGTAAATTTGAGACTATGAGAAAACTATTCATACCACTTGTCCCTTTGCTGTTTTTTCTTGCCTCCTGCCAGAAGGAGCAGCCAAAAACGGCGGAGCGCGGGGATATCATCACGACCGAACAAAAAAGGATATATACCCTCGCTGAAATCCAGGCGTTGCTGGACATCAACAAATTTGAGCTCCCCTTTACCCTTGTGTATGATGTAAAGGCGGTGAAAATTACCTACATGACCCCGCAGCCGGACGGCAAACTGGTGAATGCCACCGGGGCGGTATACATCCCTGAAACCACGGGTGAGTTTCCGGTCATCTGTTTCCAGCACGGAACCCAGACCCAGAGGTACCTGGTCCCTTCCCAGGGGGCGGGGAATTCGGACGCGGGACTGGCAGGTGCCGTGGCTGCTTCCATGGGGTATGTCTGCGTGGCAGCGGATTACCTGGGACTCGGGGAATCCTACATCGTTCCCCCTTACCTTCTTGCCGAAAATTCGGCAACCACCGTCATCGATATGCTCCGGGCAAGCATGAGTTATCTTTCCTCGCAGGGCATACAGACAGACGGAAGCCTTTACCTGACCGGTTATTCCCAGGGCGGATACGTCACCATGGCCACTCACCATGAGATCGAAAAGAACTATTCGGACGAATTCCAGGTCACGGCATCCGCACCGCTTGCGGGTCCCTATGACCTGGCGGCAACCGTTGATTCGATAATGGAATGGGGAACCTACGAACAGCCGATCCTGATGGCCTACCTGTTCAATTCATACGACCATTATTACGGGTGGAACCGCCTGTCCGAAATTTTCAGGGAACCCTGGGCGAGCGAGATACCGGATTATTTCGACGGGTCGCAGATGATGGCCGCCATCAACAACCGCCTTCCCGGGTCCATGGATTCAATATTCACCGAGACCTTTTTAACGGGGTACAAATCCGGGGGAGAACAGGCCTTCAGGGATGCGATCGTTTCGAATTCCCTCCTGAATTTCGTTCCTTCCGCACCGGTACTGCTGATCCAGGGGGATGAAGACCAGATCGTTCCCTCATTCAATTCCGAACTGGCAAAGGAATACTATAACAGCGGCGGCAAAACCAATGTGAACATTACACTGGTTAAAGGCGATCACGAGGGAGCAGCCGAGGCGGCCATCGTGGGGGCCATGCTCTGGTTCGAATCCCTGAGGAAAAAGTAGGGGAACATTTCCTTCTGCCGTTCCGGAACGCAGACCGGAAGGGACCGCATGAAGGCCCCGGACGGAATTCCGCGACGAAAGTCCCGGATTAAAACTTACTTCAGGTCCCTTATCCTTACTTCAATATCCTTTTCATCCTTCAGGAGCTTGACCAGCTCTTCAGGATCCGTATTCCCGTAATGGTAAGGGTACAGGACCGCTGGCCGGATTGCCCGGGCAGCGTCCGCCACCATTTCAGGGGTCATGGTATAGGGAAGGTTCATCGGCAGAAAGGCAATATCAATGTCTTTCAGCGCCTTGATCTCGGGAACATTCTCGGTATCCCCGCCGATCAGCACCCGTTTGTCCCCGAACGTCACGACATACCCGTTTCCGACACCTTTTGGATGGAAGGCTTCCCCGTTGGGCCTTTTATGCTGGATGTTATAGGCGGGAACTGCTTGGATGGGGATTCCCTTTACGGTTTTGCTTTCCCCGTTCTTCATGATCACGGCGCTCTCGAAGCTCCCGAGTTGTTCCAGGCAGGTCGGGGTCATGACCACGGGACAATCCTTTTTCCGGATGTGGTTAATGGCGGTCAGGTCCAGGTGATCACCGTGATGGTGGGTCACCAGGATCAGGTCGGCATCCGGCATGGTGGCATAATCCGCCTCCTGCATGGTGGGGTCCACATGGATCACCAGTCCCCTGAATTTGAACATAAGCGTTCCGTGACCGATGAACCCGATGGCAAGGTCTCCCCCGGAGGTTTCGAAAACGTCCGTGGTATAAGTATTGTCCATGTCCGCTGTTTTGTCCACGTTTACAGGATTAAAAGTAAACATTCCCAGGCTTAAAAGAAATACGATTGTTTTCATGGGCTTATGGTTTTATTTCGGATTTCAATACCTCAATTTAGGGGAAGTTTTGATTTTATCATAATTTTATCCCCCATGAACCTGCGAACCGCCATACTGACCTGCTTTCTTCCCGCCTTCCTTTTATCCTGCAGCAGCCGCCCGGAGGAAAAGGAAGAGGCACCGCCCGGTGATTTCAGGCTTGTGGAGCTGCATTATGAGAATTCATCGGGGGAAAAGGCCGTGACCCATTTCTATTATGACCCGGAAGGTCGCAATTATATGGCGATCTGGCACCTGGAGGAC
This sequence comes from uncultured Bacteroides sp., assembly GCA_964431315.1. Taxonomy (GTDB): domain Bacteria; phylum Bacteroidota; class Bacteroidia; order Bacteroidales; family SM23-62; genus SM23-62. The sequence continues at coordinate 6,396 of CAYSJH010000082.1, forward strand.
AGTTCAAGGAGCTCGGTGAACCATCATACCCTGGATTCCGCGGGGAAAATGATCGTAAAGTCAAGGGAATTCAGCGACGGGATCCGTTCGGTTCAACATTTTGAGTATGGCCCGGAAGGGAACCTGGTAAGTGAGGATTTCAGCCGCTCCGACGGGGTTACAGGCCGGGCTGATTATTATTACACGCAGGATGGGAGGCTTGAGTCTGCGGATTGCAGGGGACTGAACGGCTGGTTTTACGGGAGGATTGAATATGCCTGGGAAAACGGCCTGAGAACCGGGGCTGAGCTGTTCAGGGATTCGGTTTCCATCGGCAGCATTGCCTATGAATACCGGGAAGGCAGGCTTACCGGGGAGCAATGGGATATTAACGATAACTGGAGCCAGACCTTCCGGTACGAATACCAGGAAGCCTTTCCGCAGGCCTTTGTCTATTCCAATGTTTTTATAAGGGAAAATCCATGGTACCGGGTACGATCCGAGTTTTACGAATTTGACGGGGGAACGGGCGGGCCTTTATCGGGAGGACCCACCAGTTATACCTATGATGAATCCGGCAAGCTTATCAGCAGGGAGTACATCCGCTCGGACGGGCTGAGCACCATGAGTACCTATGAATACGATACCACGGGTGTGCTGGTTCAATCGCACAGGGATTACGGGGACGGGCGCAGCATGGATTTCGTGTACTGGTATAATGGGGACAGGAAATTACTGGTAAAAACCTTTACCACCACGAACGGGACAGCCGGATCCGAAACATACCGGTATAGGGACGGGCGGCTGGTCCGGGGAGAATATGTGAACGTGGACGGGTGGCTGAACGGGACCCTGGAATTCAATTGTGACGCAGACGGAACGGTCCGTTCTGGGGTTTATTCAGGGAAGGATGGGGAAGAAGGGTCGGTGGACTTTACCTGGGATCTGGATTTCAACCTGGTTAAAATTCACTGGGCATTCGGTTCCGGCCAGACCCAGACGTACGATTATGAATACGAGGCCAGCCAATAGACCGGTCCCCTCTTATCCTTCTTCCCTTTCATTGTTCCTCCTTTTCGATTTCTCCCCCTGCATTTTCCCCGGCCTCCTCCTCTGCTGCCTCCTCCGCATTCCTTTTTGCTTTTTTTGAGAATGCCCTGACCATTCCGCTGTACTGAAGGGCCTCTGAAGCCTTACGGATTTCGATGAGGGTCTGGTTCAGGTTGTGAAGGGCAACGTCCAGGCTGTCGGCGAAGGTGGAATCCACCAGCATTTTACTGAATACCCCCTCTCCCGTATTCATGGTTTCGGTTAACTCTATCAGGTTACCTGTAACTGTCTCAAGATTCCGGGTAGTGGCATTCAGGTTCTTGCTGGCCTCGTAGAGGTTAATGGTAAAGGCCGTATCCGTGAATAGCTTGCCGATTACCCCTTCCCCGCGGTTTACCTTGTCGGTGATTCCTTCCAGGTTGGCGGCGATATCAGCTACATACCTCGCCGTTGAATCCAGGTCCGCCGCAAAGGCCGGGTCCGCCAGTAGTTTTCCAACGAATCCTTCCCCACGGTTGATCCTGTCCGACAGCGTGCGAAGATTGTGGCTTGTCCTGGCAAGGTTGGAAGCAAAGGCCGTATCGGTGAAGATCTTACCGAAAATGCCCTCGCCGCGGTTCATTTTTTCGGTGATGTCGATAAGGTTCCCGGATACGACGGTGATCCTTTCGCTCGAGATCTTGACCTCTCTAAGGATTTCATCGGCTTCGATCGGGGGGACCGAAGGGAGGTTGTCCCCATGTTCGATCGATTTCTGATCGGGGTCACCGGGCGTAAGCACGATTATCCTGGATCCCATGAGGCCCTGGGAACCAATCGTGGCAACCGAGTTTTTCTTGATGAACCGGGTAACCTTCCTGTCAATGGCCATTTCAACCAGCACGGCAGAATCCGAGAGGATGGTCAGCTTGCTCACCGCGCCGACATCGATACCCGTAAATCTCACGGCGGCACCTTCCCGGAGTCCCACTACATCCCGGAAAACGGTCGTGACCTTGACATTGGTGCTGAACATGTTCTGTTTGTTCCCGACCAGGTATATGATCAGGATGAACAGCACCACTCCCCCGGCAATGTACATGCCGAGCTTTATGTTTGCCTGCCTGTTGCTTTTCATGGGGCGGATTTATAAAAAATAATTTCTTACGATTTCATCCTCATGTCTCTGAAGTTCTTCGAAGGTCCCGTTTGCGATGAAGTTACCCTCGTGCAGGACCAGGATCCGGTTGGAGACCCTGTTTGCACATTTCAGGTCGTGGGTGACCACGATGGACGACACGTTATATATTTTCTGTATGCGGATGATCAGGTCATTGATGTCCCTTGCCGTATAAGGATCCAGTCCCGTTGTCGGTTCATCGTACAGGATGATCTCCGGCTGCAGCACCAGGGTCCTTGCCAGTCCCGCTCTCTTTCGCATCCCGCCGGAAAGTTCCGAGGGCATTTTCCCGATGTCATCGAGCAGGTCGACACTCCTGAGGGTGGACTCCACCAGTTCCCTTTTTTCGTCCTCGGTCAGTCCGGGTTTGTTCCTTTCCAGGGGGAAGAGCAGGTTCTCGGCCAGGGTCATGGAATCGTACAGGGCCCCTTCCTGGAAAAGGTAACCCACCCGCGCACGCAGAAGGTTTAGTGCATCATCTCCAAGAGCCATGACATCCTGTTCCAGTACCCGGATGCTGCCTTCATCGGGTGTAAGCAGGCGTACCACGCATTTGATCAGGACGGATTTACCCTGTCCCGACCGTCCCAGGATGCTCAGTGTCTCACCCCTGAACAGGTCGAAAGACACCCCTTGCAGGACTTTCTTATCATCAAATGCCTTGTGCAGGTCCCTGACCTGTATTACGGCTTCATTATTTTCGGTTTCCCCGGTCATATGATGATCTCGGTGATCTGGACTGCGATAAGGTCAAGAATGAATATTACGACCGATGAGATCACCACGGCCGAATTGGCTGCCGATCCAACCCCCTGGGTGCCTCCCGTGGTGTAATAGCCTTTGTAACAGCTGATCACACCAATGGCAAACCCGAAGAAAAAGGTCTTGATGGTTGCCGGTATGACATCCAAATAAATGAGTTGGTCGAGCGCCTGTGTTAGAAATAGTTTCAGGGAGATGCTGTAGCCGATATTCATTCCCGCAAAGGATCCAATAAAAGCCACCCCGTCACCATAGAATACCAGCAGGGGGACCATGAGGGTTGTGGCGAGAACCCGGGTTGCCACCAGGTATTTCAGCGGGTTTGTTCCCGATACCTCCATGGCGTCTATCTGGTCCGTTACCCGCATCGATCCCAGTTCGGCCCCGATCCCGGAACCTACTTTCCCGGCAAAGATCAGGGCCCCGATAACCGGGGAGATCTCCCGGATTATGGCCACCATGATCACTCCCGGGACCCAGGCATCGGCCCCGAGATCTGCCATTACGGGCCGGGTCTGGATGGTCAGCACCAGTCCCATGATAAACGTGGTGATGCTGATGAGCCCGAGCGTTTTCAGTCCGATTACATAGCACTGCCTCCGGAATTCCGTCCACTCATAGCGTCCCCGGAAGGTTACCCGTATAACCCTTCCTGCAAAACGGGTGGTGTCTGCAAGTTCCCAGAAAAATTGCTGGAGCCTGGTTTCGAACCGGGTGCCCGTATCCTGGTTTTCCATATTGCTGAAACGTCCTCAGGAAATGAAATGCCCCGGGGACGTAATTTATCCAATGGATATATAAAGTTACGAAAAATCCAGGCCTGACAATATCAGTCTGCCCTGAGAATTAATCCCACTCCCCGGATAGTGTCCAGGGATATGGATTCATCGGGTTTGAGGTATTTGCGCAGCCGGGTGACGAAAACGTCCATGCTGCGGCCGAGGAAATAGTCGTTCTCCCCCCAGAGATCTTCCAGGATCTGTTCCCGTTTCATGACCTGGTTCAGGTGTTCCACCAGGTACTTCAGGAACTCGGCTTCTTTAAGGGTCATCTGGTGCTGCTGTCCGAAGCCGGTCAGGGTCAGTTCGTCAAAGCGGAACTCGAATTCGCCGAGGTTTACCGGCTTGGCCCCTATGTTCCCGGAACGGCGTAAAATATTATGGATGCGAAGGATGAGCTCTTCCACCTCGAAAGGTTTGGTGATGTAATCATCGGCTCCCAGTTTGAGTCCCCTTATCCGGTCCTCCTTCTGGTTCCTGGCAGTCAGGAATATCACGGGCATTCCCGGGTCTGCCTTCCGGATCTGCCTGGCCAGGGCCCAGCCGTCCATCACGGGCATCATGATGTCCAGGATGCAGAAATCCACGTGCTCATTTCGGAAGATCTCGAGTCCAGCTTTCCCGTTTTCCGCCTGCAGGATGGTGAACCCGTTCAGTTCAAGGTACTGCGAGAGGATGCTCCGCAGGTCCGCATCGTCTTCAGCCAGCAGGATGTTCATTATTTAGTGGTATGTTAATGATAAAGGTACTGCCTTTTCCGGGGGTACTCTGCAATTCGATCTCCCCCCCGTGTGCGGTTACGATTTGTTTCACATAATACAATCCGAGTCCGAGTCCCTTTACGGTCCTGAAATCCCCCTTCCCCGCCCTGTAGAACTTGTCAAAAACGTGCTTCTGGTCTTCCTTCCTGATCCCGGTGCCGTTGTCACGGATCCGTATAACCAGCGAGGTGTTCAGGCTGACATCGATCCTGATCTGCGGGGTGCCCTCGCAGTACTTGACTGCATTGCTCCAGAGGTTGTTCAGGACGGTGGTCATGTGGACCTCGTCGAGCCTGATATAGTCTTTGTCCAGGTGATACTCCGCCTCGATCGACAGTTCTTTTCCCGTATTTTCGAGGTTGAAGAGCTTGATCTTTTCCTCCATGAATTCATAGATGTGCACCTCTTTCTTTTTAAGCCTTACCTGGTCTTTTTCCCAGATGCTGACCTCCAGGATGCGGTCGATGAGCTGGGTCAGGTGCCTGTTCTGCTTGTTGATCATGGCCGAGATCTGCCGGACCCTGCCGGGGTCTTTCTGAAGGTTTTCGTCGCTGAGGGTGTAGGAGGCTACGGCTATGGTCGAAAGGGGCGTTTTCAGTTCATGCGTCATGTTATTGATGAAATCCGTTTTCAGATCCGAAAGGCGTTTCTGGATCATCATGTTCCTCACGGTAAGGCTGAAGATCAGCAAAACAATCAGTATGGTCACCACGGCCAGCACGAGGGTAACGACCATATCCCTGTAAATGATGGCGGTCCTGTGGGTGAAATCGATGAGATAATCATACCGGATCCGGAAGAAATTGCCTTCGATCGCGTACGAATCCGCATGCAGGGCACCATGAAATTCCCGGGGTAACTCACCGGTGGTATCGCGGTATACGGGCAGTACACGGTCAAAATCAAGCAGGGCAAGTTCCGAAATACTGTAGCCGGAGTGGAAATCCGGGTTAGCGCCGGCCTTTTCAAGATATTCCTTGAGGTAAACATCCGGTTTTTTCTGTTTCTGAAGTATTCTCGAAAAAGTTTCGAGTACCTGTGCCTTCAGGGTGTCAGGTTCCTTTGCCCCGAAGGCGTCCTGGAAACGGTAAACCATTTCTTCCGCATACCGGTCAAACAGGTAAAAAGTGGAATCGGACCCGTTGGGTGAGCGGGCGGACTGGTAATCGAACAATGCCTGCTTGACCAGGGACCCGTAGCGGTCGTTGAACTGTTCCAGTTTTACCTTAAAAGTCACCGAGATATTATAGAACTGCACGATCACCAGGATGACCAGGGCACAGGCGCTCAGTATTATGGATAGCCGTGGTTTCATCTGCGCTGCTTCTCGGGATCAAATATCCGAATCTATTTTCTTTTTTGCGAGCCGCTTTTTGAACGTTAACCGGATGTTAACCTTGCATTAACCCGGCACAAAGGAATTCCACCTTACTTTTGATCCAGAAAGAATGTCGAACCCTAAGTAATTTAAATCATGAGAAAGAACCATTTAATTGCACTTGCTTCCATTTTCGGTGTGTTTATCATGCTGAACACACCACTGCTGGCACAATCGACAGGCACATCTGAGGGAAAAGAAGCCGAGCGGGAATCTGAACGGGCAACCAGGTCGACAAGAGTGATAGTGGCCCCGGAAGTTCCGGAGATCATAGGCTCACGTTTCGATCACGACTACGGCTACGTTTGGACAAGCGGTTCTTCTTCAGAGCGGAATACCAAGCTCACGCTTTCAAAGGACTTCAATGGCGAATCGACCAGTAAAACAGGCACGTTCAGCGTTGAACAGGGCGTAAAGAAAATCCGCCTTTCCATCCACGGGAGTGTCAAATCGGGCAAAATTGAACTCGAACTTTACCTTCCGGGGAAAAAGGAACTTAAAAAGATCAGCATCGACGACAGTGCTGACATCGAATGGTCACAGTTCCTCGACATCAAGGAAGGCGACAATAAGTATTTCGGGGAATGGACTTACGTGATCAGTGCCCAGAACGCCAAGGGATTTTACAGCCTTTCCCTGAACACCTATTGATCCCTTCCGCCAGATACTTGCCCTGAACCTGCCCTGTGAAACCTCGGCTGCTCTCGGTCAATAGCTCATACCTGTTCCCCTGGTCCCTGCGCTTGCCTTCGGGTAATCGCGGGGATCTTTTCTACTGGTCTCTTGCGTGTTTTGCCCAGCTGTCCCGCAGGGTGGTGGTCCGGTTAAAGACAAGCTTATCCGGGGTGCTGTCCGGGTCGACGCAGAAATATCCCATGCGCTGGAACTGGAATTTCTCCCCGGCCTTCGATCCTTTCAGTCCCGGTTCAACGAAACCGTTCAGGATTTTCAGGGAATCTGGGTTAAGGTTTGATCTGAAATCCTCTCCCTCCGGCGCCTCATCGGGCACCTCGGTCCCAAACAGGCGGTCGTACAGCCGGATCTCCGCCTCCAGGGCATGCCTGGCGGACACCCAGTGCAGGGTGCCTTTTACCTTTCTGTTGCTCTGGGGCCTTCCGCTCCTTGTCTCGGGATCATAGGTGCAGTGCACTTCGCTTATCCTGCCATCAGCATCTTTTATCAACCCGGTGCATTTGATAATGTAAGCGCTTTTCAGCCGGACCTCCCTATCGGGTGCAAGCCGGAAGAACTTTGCGGGCGGATCTTCCATGAAGTCTTCGCGTTCGATGTATACTTCCCGGCTGAAGGGAACCTTACGGGTGCCCATGCTTTCGTCCTCAGGGTTATTTACCGTTTCCATCCACTCTTCGCGGTCCCCCGGGTAATTAGTGACGACCAGCTTCAGCGGGTCAAGCACTCCCATAACCCTCGGGGCTTTTTTGTTCAGGTCTTCCCGCAGGCTGAATTCCAGGAGTCCCACGTCAATTACCCCGTCCACCTTGGTCACCCCGATGGTATCGGCGAAGTTCCGGATCGATTCGGAGGTGTAGCCCCTGCGCCTGAGCCCTGAGATGGTGGGCATACGGGGATCGTCCCATCCGCTGACCAGTTTTTCCTGTACGAGCTGCAGGAGCTTTCGTTTGCTCATGACGGTATAGCTCAGGTTGAGCCTGGCAAACTCGATCTGCCTGGGCCGGTATTCCCCTTCGGCCAGCTGGTCCAGGAACCAGTCGTAAAGCGGCCGGTGGTTCTCGAATTCAAGGGTACAGATGGAATGTGTGATGCCTTCGAAATAATCGCTCTGTCCGTGCGCAAAATCATATATGGGATAGATGCACCACTGGTTACCCGTGCGGTGATGTTCGGCAAACTTGATCCGGTAAAGGACCGGGTCGCGCATGTGCATGTTCGGGGAAGCCATGTCGATCCTGGCCCGCAGCACATGAGTACCTTCCGCAAAGTCCCCCTTCTTCATTTTTTCGAACAGTCCCAGGTTATCCTCAACGGAACGGTTCCGGCAGCGACTCTCAGCACCGGGTTTGGTGGGAGTTCCCCGCTGCTCGCTGATGGCCTCCACGCTCTGGTCGTCGACGTATGCCTTTCCAGCCCTGATCAGCCGGATGGCAAAATCGTACAGGTTGTGAAAATAATCGGATGCATAGTACAGGCGGTCCTCCCAGTCGAATCCCAGCCATCTCACATCCTCCAGGATGGATTCGACGTACTCGATGTCTTCCTTCACGGGATTGGTATCGTCGAAGCGAAGATTGCATTTGCCGCCGTACTTTTCGGCAAGCCCGAAGTTCAGGCAGATCGATTTGGCATGGCCGATATGCAGGTACCCGTTCGGTTCCGGGGGGAATCGGGTATGCACCCGCTTTTCGTTTTTCCCTTTCGCAAGGTCCTCATCAATAAAGACTTCGATAAAGTTCTTCTCGGCTGCCATTGTAGCGATGATTTGAAGCGCTACAAAAATAGAAAAAATAGGGCAGTCCCCCTTTCAGGCCTGATGCTTTTTGATATTTGCCATTTTTTTTGAACTTTACATTCCGGCATGTTGCTTCCCGTAGAGAACACAGGGATGACACCATGGGGATTACAGGGCATGAAGTTTATGCGGGGAAGCGGTTAACTGATTATCATGGGACTGATCCAGATCGAGAATATGGAATTCTATGCCTTTCACGGGCATTACCGTGAGGAGCAGATTGTGGGGAACAAATTTCTCGTTGACCTGCACATCGAATCGGACATGTCCACCCCGGCCGCCTCCGACAACCTGAAGGACACCATCAATTACCAGATGGCCTACAGCCTTGTCAAGGAGGAAATGGAGAAAAAATCGAAGCTACTGGAAAACATCGCCAAGCGGATCCTGGATACGATCTATGCCCATTTTGAGGGTGTGCAGAAAGTAACGGTAAAAGTCTCCAAGATGAACCCTCCCATGGGCGGGGGCAGGATCGAAAAGGTCAGTGTCACCCTTACGCGCTGAATATGGAAAGTAAAGACAGCCTGAAAATTTGTCCCCGTTGCGGAAACTCCTTCCGCTGCATGGGGGAGAGGGACTGCTGGTGTGAGAGCTACCAGATCCTGCAGAAGGATTTCATACGCATCACCCAGGACTTCGGGGACTGCCTCTGTCCCGACTGCCTGAAACGTTACACTTCCGATTAAGTGGAAATACTCGGAAGTATTAACCTCCCCTGAATAATTGATGAATCGTACAATCGTGAATTATCCTTAATACAGATCAAAATGAAAAACATTCTTGTACTATTGAAAGGATTTCTAATCTTATTCTTGGTGCCAAATCCTGCAAACTTACCGGCCCAGGATACTGATACTGATGTCCTGCCGGTAAAATATGAAGAACTGACTTCCCCGGATTTCATCCGGGCGATCGAGCGTTCGGGCGGGACCTGCATCATCCCGATGGGAATAATGGAAAAACACGGCGCACACCTGCCACTGGGAACGGATCTGATGGTTGCCCGGGAAATGGCTTTGCGTGCTGCGAGGAAGGAGTACACGGTTGTATTCCCGGAATATTTTGTGGGACAGATCTTCGAAGCCAAGCATCAGCCCGGCACCATCGCCTACAGCCATGAGACCATGTGGAACCTTCTGGATGAGACCTGCCGGGAGCTCGCCCGGAACGGCATGAAAAAGATCATACTGGTGAACGGGCACGGGGGGAATAATGCATTCCTGCAGTATTTCTGCCAGGCCCAGCTGGACGGGAAAAAGGATTATTGCGTCGTGGTATTCAACCCGCAGGAGGATCCGGCAGTCATGGAGAAGGTTGAACAACTTAGAAAATTCCCATGGGACAGCCATGCCGGGGACCTGGAGACGGGAATGATGCTGGAAGTACGGCCGGACATCGTGCACGTGGATCGCGCCGGAGAACAATCCGGCGCGGACCAGGCTCGTCTGAGTGCCGTTCCGAACATCTCCACGGGCATCTGGTGGTATGCCCGCTACCCGAACCACTATGCCGGGGATGCCACAAATCCCAGCCAGGAAGCGGCGGCCTTATTGCTGGAACATAACATTGAACTGCTCGCGGAGCTGGTTCGCACCCTGAAGCAGAACGACGATATCCTGGAATTGCAGGACCGGTTCTTCCGGGAAGCCGAGCAACCCCTTAACACGGAACAGTAGTTCCTTTCGGGAGTGCTCTTCCGAATTCACATACTGGTTCTGATTGTGATCGGAAGATTTGCGAGATTTTGCTAAATTTGCATACTATTTGAAGAACCGGTCGGTTGGCCGAGTGGTTAGGCACTGGTCTGCAAAACCAGGTACAGCGGAGACTCCGCCACCGACCTCAGTCCCATTAAAACCTCCTTATTATCAAGGAGATTGTTTTTGTTCTGCCAATTTCAATTAAGCTGCAGGTTTTCCTACTCGACAATAAACAACTCTGAAAAGGTCTGATGATCTGCTTCGATCACAAGTATGTACGTCCCTTTTGCCAGTTCAGCCAGCGGAAGGGATTTTTGAACGTCCCCGTTCTCAAAAGTTAATTTCCCTTTTCGGATCAATCTTCCGTCGGTTGCATGAATGGCCCAGGTAGTTACCTGCGGGCCTGTCAGTCCTTCCAGGCTGATCCAGAGAACATCCGTTGCGGGAACCGGATGGATCAGCATCCTCACGTTATTTCCCCTGAAAATGCCTGGTGTAAACAGCGGCCAGAACTGCAGGTTATCGCTGAAGTCGTAAAGGGTGTTGTTGAGCCTGCTGGTTACTTTTACCTGGAATGTTCCATCGCTGTACTGCGGGACGGTGAAATTCTGCGGGACCGTCCAGTTGAATGAGTTCTCCATAACAGAATCTACGATGGTTCTCACGTAGAACCCGTTTGAAAACAATTCAACTTTCATGTCGTGATCCATGGTCTGGTCCCATGTAATCAGCAGATTATTTCCATTTGAGAAGTGTTGCTGTCCGGCCGGTGCAGTGATCCAGACGCTGTCCATCGATTCATAAACTGAGATCAGGTGGGTATGCGCGTTGGTTAAGATACCTGCGGTGGTTGAAGTGGTCAGCAGGCTCCTGCCGCCGACCCCACTCAGG
>CAYSJH010000083.1:0-17113 GCA_964431315.1 uncultured Bacteroides sp.
TCGGTTTACTTCTGGCAGGATTCACGATCACATCCTGCGACAAGTACCTTGACATTGAACCCAGGCAGCAGATCAATGCAGAGACGGCCATTAATAATGCGGAAGATGTACAGTTGCTGCTGATCAGTGCATACGAGGGGATAAAGGGGACCTACGGCACCAATGAGGGTGGCGAACTCCTGGGAGGATCCTTTAATTTTGCATCGGAACTGATCGCCGGCACGGAAGATGTGATCTGGCGGGGAACCTTCGAGCAGCAGCGTGAATTTTATGCAAAGGCGATTACCACCGGTAACCTGATGGTCCGCGACACCTGGATCAGGGGATACGATGTGATCAACATCACAAACACCGTACTCTCCTTCCTGGATGTTGTGGAAGATCCTGCTGATAAGGCAAGACTCGAAGGAGAGGCGAAAGCCATCAGGGGATTGCTGTACTTCGAGCTGGTGAGGCTGTGGGGACTTCCGTATGAAGCGGGACAGGCCAATGACCAGCCGGGTGTGCCGCTGATCCTTTCGCCCACAAAGAGTACTTCGGACGTGACGTATCCTTCAAGGGCTACTGTGGAACAGGTTTATACACAGGCTATTTCGGACCTGAGCGAGGCAGAAACCCTGCTTGCACCCTTCGAGAAGAATGACGGGTACATTTCAACGTATGCCGCCTCGGCCTACCTGTCACGCATTTACCTGCAACAGGGGCGTTATGCGGAAGCTGCCGCAGCGGCGGACCGGGTGATCCAGTCCGGCCTGTTCAGCCTGGAATCGTATCCCATGGCTGCTTTTAACAACAAATCATTCGTTGATGAGGACGTCTTTGCCATCCGGCAGAACGCGACCAGCAATTACGGCGAAAGCAACAGCGGCCTGGCAACGCATTATGCATCGCTGGCCGGCCAGGGCCGGGGAGACATCGACATTACCCAGCATTTCCTTGACCTGTTCAATCCCAACGACCGCAGGGGAGGCCTGATGACTGAAACGGTCGTGGGCATAACCCAGATCGATAATGTTACCGATATGTATTACATCGGGATCAGTGACCTGGGAAGCGGGGGGATCGCCACATCCAAGTACGGGGACAGCCGCAGGAATTTCCCGGTGATCCGCCTTGCCGAGATGTACCTGACCCGGGCGGAAGGCAATTTCGAGGCGGGAACCTCAACAGGCGCCACACCGCTGGAGGACATCAATTTCATCCGTGACCGGTCCAACACCCCTGCTCTTCCGAGCGTCGACCAGGATGCCATCCGCAACGAGCGGTACCTGGAACTCTGCTGGGAAGGCTTCAGGCTGCATGACCTGAAACGCTGGCACCTGGATGTCGGGACATTCCCCTACGATGCCGGGAACCTGATCTTCCCGGTCCCCGAGCGGGAAATGGAAGCGAATGAAAACCTTGTCCAGAACGATTATTACACAGGAGGGTAGAAATATCACACGGTAGGATAAAATATTAACCGGGAGGATAAGTATAACACAGGAGGCTAAGATCCATTGCCGGATGTTTTCTGTGTGGGGGACCGGCTCTTCGGGGCTGGTCCCTTTTATTACTGGTCCCTTTTATGATTCCCCGGGTATGTTATAAAACCTGTCCGCGGCAATTTTAATTGTCAATTTGCTAAGTAACTTGCTGCCTCTTACATCTGTTCCGGAAATGCAAAACATTCTCATCATAGGGGCCGGCCTGTCGGCTTCAGCCTGCATTGATTACCTGCTCGGGCATTCCAATGAAAATCAATGGAAACTCACCCTGGGTGATCAGAATGAAGAACTGGCCCGTAAAAAAATCGGCGGCCACGGCAACGGGCAGGCGGTCCGGTTCAATGTACTGGATGAAAACCAGAGAAACCTGCTGATCTCCACATCGGACCTTGTCATCTCCATGCTTCCCGCGAAGTTGCACGGTCCCGTTGCCAGGAGCTGCGTCCACTACGGCAAACCACTGGTGACCGCATCCTATGTTTCTGATGAAATCCGTGAGCTCGGCAGGGAGGCAGAGGCAAAGGGCGTTCTCCTGCTCAACGAGATGGGTGTGGACCCCGGCATCGATCATATGTCCGCCATGATGATCCTGGACAGGATACGTTCCATTGGAGGCAAAGTTGATGTGTTCGAATCGAATACGGGGGGACTGGTAGCTCCGGGTTCGGACAATAATCCCTGGAATTACAAGTTTACCTGGAATCCGCGCAATGTGGTCCTTGCCGGCCAGCGCGGTGCAAGGTTCCTGCATAACGGGAAATTCAAGTACATTCCCTACCATAAACTATTCCAGCGGTACGAGATCATCCGCGTTATTGACCTGGGGGAATTCGAGGTGTATCCCAACCGGGATTCCCTGACTTACCAGGATGATTACGGGCTGCAGGAGATTTCGACCATGTTCCGGGGCACCATCCGCCGGGTTGGTTTCTGTGATGCCTGGAATGCCCTGGTACAGCTTGGTGCCACAGATGATTCCTACGTGGTGGAATTCCCCGGTGAAATGACTTACCGGGATTTCACCAACAGTTTCCTGGCCTATAACATCACCGAACCGGTCGAGACCAAGATCGCCAGGTACCTGAACCTTGATCCCGGGGGTGAGGTCATGAAGAAACTGGAATGGCTGGGACTGTTTGAAAGGAGGCCGGCCGCCGTGCAGGATAAGACCCCGGCAAGGGTGCTTCAGGGACTGCTCGAGGAAAAGTTCAGGCTGGACCCGGAGGACAGGGACATGATCGTCATGCAGCACCAGGTTGAGTACATCCTGGAGAAAAAGCGGCACAGGATGGTCTCATCCATGGCGGTGATCGGGGAGAACGGCGCTTATACCGCCATGTCGAAAACCGTAGGCCTGCCCGTTGCGATCGCAGCCAGATTGATCCTGCAGGGCAGGATCCCCCTCAAGGGAGTGAGGATACCCATTTACAGGGAAATCTATGAACCCGTAATGGATGAGCTGGAGCATCACGGTATACGTTTCATCGAGGAATAAGCTCGTCCTCCGGGTGAATTTTTCGCAGTGACCGAAAATGTATCAGGGCTGCAGATGAGACGGTCAGAAAGCCAGGTAGAAATCCCCGGTCAGTTCAATGTAACGTTCGGTGTAATCGTGCCTTGCACCCATTTCAATTACCAGTTCATCGCAGCGGACAGATGCTGAAGGGTAAAGCCGGAATTCCATCAAACGCCTTGCAACCGGACGGTCAGGGGTGGGCCTGATACCCGTTTCACGGTGCAGGTGCAATCCCACGTCCAGGCCGGTCTGCTCGAATGTCCTGCTCTCCGGAACCGGAAGGACCAGGCAGAACTTTCCTTTATCATGCATCAGCCGGGGGACGGCTTCGGCCAGGTCCTTAAGTGTGAGCAATGCGTCATGCCTGCTGATTGCCCTTCCGCTGTCGGGCGGCCGCTTGGAATCCTGGAAAAAAGGAGGGTTTGAAATGACCAGGTCGAACCGCCCTTCCGGTCTGAAATCCTGCAGGGAGGTGTTCAGAATGGTGATCCTTTCATGCCATGGGCTTGCGGCTGCATTCTCACGTGCCTGTTGCGAAGAGGGACCATCAATTTCAATGGCAGTAATCCTTGCCTCTGAACGCTGGGCAAGCATCATGGCCAGAAGTCCCGTGCCGGTCCCCACATCCAGCGCCGTCCGCACCTCTGTAACATCCGCCCAGGCCCCCAGCAGCACCCCGTCTGTCCCCACTTTGAAAACCGACCGGTCCTGCCGGATACTGAACTGCTTAAATTGGAACCAGGGATTTGCCATGTCAGATCTTTTCATGAATGCCCATACCAAACAGGGCAAAGTCGTATTTGACCGGATCCGCGGGATCTAGACTCCTCAGCACGCCGGTCAGTTCCTCAACGGCTTTCCAGTCATTCTGCTTACGCCGCAGGAGTCCCAGTTGCCTTGCCACATTCGCCGTATGCACATCAAGAGGAATGTAAAGGTCGGCCTGGTCTATGTTCTCCCAGATGCCGAAGTCCACCCCGTTCCCGTTTCGCCTGACCATCCAGCGAAGAAAAAGATTTATTCGCTTTGCTGCCGAATTACGCGAGGGATCCGGAAGGTGCTTCCGGCTTCTGGAGCTGTGGCCGGTTTTTAGGAATTCCTCGCGGAAACTCAGGATGGCATCTTTAACGTTCCTGCTCCGGCGGTATCCTTCCAGGAAACAGGGATAAAGTCCATTCCCATCCTTATAGATCCTCTGCAGGGAGCGGACGAAAAAAATGCAATCCCCTGTATTGAAGGTCCTGTGCCTGAAATCCCTGAAATTTTCCAGGTCGCCTTGTTCCATCTGCATCAGGAATTCGAGCGGCCGGTTATCCATCCTCCGGATCAGATCAAGTGTATTGCGCAGGATGATGTCCCGCCGGCCCCATGCAAGCATTGCAGCAAGGAAAGCGGAGATCTCGATGTTTTCACGCCCGCTGAAGGAATGGGGCACCTGAACCGGGTCGCCTTCGATAAAGCCGGGTGTTTCATACATCCTGGCCTTCTCTTCCAGGAGGTTTTTGATATGATCGGGAATGTGAGGCATTTAACCGGTTGGGATTCTTCAGGAATGGATACGCTAAGGAATTGACATGCTCAGGATTTGATATGCTCAGGATTTGATATGCTCAGGGAAGGATCTGCCCGTCCCTGAGGCGGATCATGCGGTCCGACATGCCGGCCAGTTCCTTGTCGTGGGTCACGATCACAAAGGTCTGGTTGAATTTCTCACGCAGAACGAAGAACATTTCATGCAGTTCCTTTTTATTCTGGCTGTCCAGGTTCCCGGAAGGCTCGTCAGCCAGGATCACGGCCGGATCGTTAACCAGGGCACGGGCAACTGCAACGCGCTGCTGTTCCCCCCCGGATAATTCCTTCGGCTTATGGTCCAGCCTTTCCTGTAAACCCAGGAAACTCAACAATTCCCTGGCCTTGTCTTCAACCTCCCTTCTCGGGCGGTGTGCGATGTAGCCCGGGATACAAACATTTTCAAATGCGGTGAATTCCGGCAGCAGGTGGTGGAACTGGAATACAAAACCGATCTTCCCGTTGCGGAATTTTGCCAGTTGTTTTTCCCTGAGGGAATCGATATCCGTATCCCCGATCCATACCTTCCCCTGGTCCTTCTGCATCAGTGTACCGATGATCTGCAGCAGGGTTGTCTTTCCAGCGCCGCTCGCACCCACGATCGTAATGATCTCCCCTTCCCTGATCTCAAGGTCAATTCCCTTTAAGACTTTCAGGTTTCCAAAAGATTTGGTAATGTTTGCAGTACGGATCATCCGGGGTATGATTTGATAAGAATAAGGTACAAATATACCAAATACAGCAATAGCATGGCCAGTAATTCAACAATGAGAAACCAGGCAGGAGACGGAGGTATTCTACAATGAGTCTGACTGGTAAAATGAGGAGAGATAAGGTCAATAGACAACCCAGCTACTAATCCAGGTCATCCTTGAATTTTTTAAAATCGTCTGCCAGGTCATTTACGCTACCCTTGAGGTTATCACCGATATCTTTCAGTTCCTTCTTAATGTCAGGGGCAGAATCACTGAGTTCACGCTTAATGTCATCGGCTGCCTTGCGGAATTCGCGCATGCCTTTCCCGAGTCCCTTTGCCATTTCCGGTATTTTTTTGGATCCGAAAAGCAGGAGTACCACAAGTGCTATGATAACAATTTCCTGTCCGCTTATGAATAAAAGCATGTTAAACATGTTCAGGTCAATCTGACGCAAATATACTGCAGAATTTCAGAAATCGGAAACGTCCCGGATGCATTATATTAAGGACCAGTCCTGACAAAATCTGCTAACCTCCGGCATTGTTAAAACGTTGCTGAAAAATTTTGGTGCCCTGCCTGCCCGATGAGGCATTGTCAGATGAGGATCCTATTTTTTGCCGCAGGCAAAAATCAGAGACGAAGTGACAATGCCGAAGATTCCCAAATTTTGTTATGCTCCTTTTTTAACAATGCCTGCGGTATGATCTCAGATTTTATCAGGATTTTTTCTTTGATCTCAGCATCGGGGTCGTGTCCGATTTCAGGATGGTATCGTAAACGACCGGAGATGCAATGAAGACCGAGGAATAGGTCCCCACAATTATACCGATGAGCAGGGCAAATATAAATCCGCGGATCACCTCTCCCCCGAACAGGAATATCATCAGCAGAACCACCAGGGTGCTCATCGAGGTGTTCAATGTACGGCTGAGGGTACTGTTCAGGGCAAGGTTCATGATCTCCAGGCGGTCCCGTTTCCGGTAAAGGCCGACGTATTCCCTGATCCGGTCAAAGACGACCACGGTATCGTTGATCGAGTAACCCACGACGGTCAGGATGGCCGCAATGAATGCCTGGTCGATCTCGAGTGAGAAGGGCATTATCCCGTAAAAGAGTGAAAATACCCCGAGAACGATCAGCACATCGTGCACCAGGGCTGTCACGGCCCCCAATCCGAACTGCCAGTTCCTGAATCTCAGCAAGATGTAAAGGAAAATGGCGACCAGTGCAAAGAGAACGGCCCAGACCGCCTGTTTCTTGATATCGTCGGCGATGGTGGGTCCCACTTTTTCCGAACTCTGCCGGTAATCGGCGAGGAATTTTTCCAATGTCACGTTTTCCGGGAGGTAAGGTTTCAGTCCCTGGTAAAGGAGGTTTTCGACTTCCTCATCCGCCTCGACTGCGTTATCGTCGATCTTGTACTTGGTGGTAATGCGGACCTGGTTGTCCGCCCCGAAAGTAATTACCTGGGGAGGTTCATCGTACACTGCGGCCAGGCTGGTCTGGATATCCTGGGTATTGACGGGCTGGTCAAATCTGACGACAAAGGTCCGTCCCCCTGTAAAGTCAATGCCCTGGTTAAGTCCCCTTGTGAACAGCGACACGATCCCGATCAGGATTATGGTGCCGGAGATGACATAGAAAATCTTGCGTTTCTGGAGGAAAGGGATGTTGACCTTTTTGAAGGCATTCTCCGTTAGCCTGGTTGAGAAGGTGAGTTTATACCCCTTTGTAAGAAACCTTTCGTAGATGAGCCTGGTAATAAAAATGGCGGAGAAAAGGGAGGTACAGATGCCGATGACGAGGGTAGTGGCGAATCCTTTGATCGGGCCGGACCCGAATATCAGCAGGATGATCCCGGTCAGCAGGGTCGTAACGTTTGAGTCGATGATGGCCGAGTAGGCATTTTTGTAACCGTCCGCTACGGCAAGCCGTATTCCTTTGCCTGCGGTGATTTCCTCCCGGATCCTTTCGTAAATCAGCACGTTAGCGTCAACGGACATCCCGATTGTAAGCACAATACCGGCTATGCCCGGCAGGGTAAGCACCGCTCCAAGGGAAGCCAGCACCCCGATCAGGAAGAACATATTGGCCACCAGGGCAAAATCGGCAACCAACCCGGCTCTGCGGCTGTAATAGAAAACCATGTAAAGCATGACCACCAGGAAGGCTATCAGGAACGAGTTCAGTCCGGAAGTAATGGCTGCGTGACCCAGAGAGGGACCCACGATCGCTTCCTGCTCAATCCTCGCAGGTGCCGGTAATTTACCCGACTTGAGCACGTTGACCAGGTCTTCGGCCTCGTTATAGGTATAATTGCCACGAATGGTGGAACGTCCGTTCGGGATCTCTTCATCCACGGTCGGGGCCGAGACCACGAAATCATCCAGTACAATGGCAATGGCTTTACCGACGTTCTCCCTGGTAAGGCGTGCCCACACCTGGGCGCCTTCAGCATTCATTCCCATGGTAACGGTCGGTGCACCTCCCGTCTGGGCGAAATCCACACTGGCATTGGTGACTGCGGATCCGTCGAGCGGGGGCCTTCCGTCCCTTCCAGTGACGCGGAGGGCGTAAAGCATAAAATAATTTTCGCCCTCATCAAAGGGGGCCATATCCCACGCGAAGCGTACGTCCCTTGGTAGCAGTGCCCGCAATTGTTCCATACGCAGGTACATCATTACCTTCCCGGTATCCTTGTAACTCGCAAAGCCTACGCCTGCACCGGGAACGAACTGTCCCTGCCTGGTAACGTTGGGTTGCAGGATGCCCAGCAGCGGATTTTGCTCGATGAATGCATCCAGGGTGAGTGCGGTTGAATCGGTCCCCAGGCTGTCGGCCGCGATCTGCTCGAGCAGGCTGAGTTCTTTCTGCTGATCCCCCGTACTTTCCTGGGTCTGCCCGAGTTCCGACAGCAGGCCGCCGGCTTCCTTCCCGGGCCCCCCTGAGGTGCTTTCTGAGGCAGTTTCTACCGTTTCTGTCGGTTTGGCCGCCTGCTGCGTCTGACTTAAAGCTTTTTGTGCATCAAGAATATCTTTCAGCCGGGCATTGGCATTCTGCAGGTAGGGGAAAATCTCGGCGTTGTTGTAGGTTTCCCAGAATTCCAGGTTGGCTGTTCCCTGAAGCAGTTTTCGTACCCGCTCGGGTTCCTTTACACCGGGCAATTCCACCAGGATCCTGCCCTGCGTTTCCAGTCTCTGGATGTTGGGCTGGACCACGCCGAAACGGTCGATCCGGTTACGCAGCACGTTAAAGGCATTGTCCATCGCTCCCTCGGTCTGTGCGCGTATTACCCTCAGCACTTCTTCGTTGGTCGAATTAAAATCGATCTCCCCTCTCAGTTCCCGGGTGGCAAAAATGGCAGCCAGGCGCCCGTTGGGGTCGATTTCTTCAAACGCCCTGCCGAACAGGGTGATAAAATCTTCCTGGCTGTTCTTCTGGTACTGCCTTGCCAGGGCAATGGCCCGGTTAAAAGTCGTATCGGTATTGTAATTGGAAAGCGAACGGACCATATCCTCCATGGAAACCTCCAGGGTAACGTTCATTCCCCCTTTCAGGTCAAGTCCCAGGTTAATCTCACGCTCCTTTACCTCACGATAGGTATATTTCCGAACAAGAATGTTGTAAACAACCTCGCTTGAAATGGAGTCCAGGTAATTGGTCAGCCGGGTGGAATCGCCTGCTGCATATTCCTCAGCGTCCTTCTGCACTTTCCGGCTCACAACGGTGAAAGATAACTGGTAAACACACACTATGGCCAGTGCTATGGCAAACAGCCTGATGGCCCCTTTATTCTGCATTTGGTTCTGGTTTAATTAAATACAACGCCCTTTCGCGGTTTTTTATTTGGACCCGCAAATATATATAATTTTCACGTTTTTCCCGGGTAATTTCCGGGAAAATTAAGAGGAACCGGAACTGGTGAGAATGATCAGAAAAGGTTCATGTCATCGAGGACTTTCATGACGGATTTAACCGCAGCAGCCGATTGGTTCAGGAGTGCAAGTTCATCCTTCGTCAGATCGAGTTCAATGACCTTTTCAATGCCTCCTTTACCAAGCACCACTGGAAGCCCCAGGTAGACATTCTTCTGTCCGTACTGGCCGTCCAGGCGGATGGAAACGGGGAAAATTTTCTTCAGGTCATGCACGATGGCCTCCGCCATCAGGGCGACTGCGGCACCGGGCGCATACCAGGCGGAAGTCCCCAGCAACTTAACGATCTCTCCCCCTCCCTTGCGTGTCCGGTCGACAATGGCCTCACTGGTCTTGTCATCAAGAAGTTTGGCCAGGGGTATTCCGCCAACCGTGGTCATCCTGGGCAGGGGGACCATGGTATCCCCGTGGCCACCCAGCAGCATTGACCGCACATCATTGGGTGATACATTCAGTGCATCGGCAATGAAGGCATTATACCGCCCGGTATCCAGTATGCCCGCCATCCCGAAAACTTTGGCGTTGGACTTCCCGGAGGCCAGCTGGGCGGCATAGGTCATCACGTCCAGGGGATTGGAGACCACGATGATTATGGCATCGGGTGATGCCTTCACGGCCTTCAGGGTCACCTCCTTTACTATGCCGGCATTGGTTTTGATAAGATCGTCTCTCGACATCCCGGGTCCCCTCGGAATACCGGATGTGATAATAACAATCCCCGAGTCCCTGGTCCTGTCGTAATCATCCGTTACCCCGACCACCCGTGTATCGAAATTGTTAATCGAGGAGGTCTGCCAGATATCAAGGGCTTTTCCCTCGGCTATTCCCGGTTTGATATCAACAAGGATGACCTCTTTTGATAAATTTTTGTGCGCGAGGACGTTTGCGCAGGTTGCGCCGACATTGCCGGCGCCGATGACTGTGATTTTGTCCATTTGGTATTTAGTTTTATGGCTACTTAAACAAAAATACTTAAATTTTAACCAGAACCAAATAAACCGGATGTGTTGCAAAGTATGAACAGGGCGTTGCTCTCCATCGTGTGGTCATTACTTGCTTTTACCCCCTCAACCTCCCAGTACAGGGGCACCGACACCCTGTTCCGGGCCGGTGAGCTGATCTATTTCTCCTCGCTTGAGAGAAAGGCCATCGGCGATTTCCTTGACGGAAATCCTGACTATCTCGCGATGATTGCTGCCGTGAACCCGGGGACGAATGAAAGGGAGCTTGAGTTGTACCGGCACTGGATCGATGGCATCATAGCTGAAATACGCGGAAGGAAATTTAACCGGCTGAGCCATGAAAATAAAATCGGGCTCATCCAGAAATACGTGAGCAGGTCCCTACTGATCAACTACAACGGCAAAGCCAATTTCGATAATCTTTTCCGGAACGGGGAGTATAATTATTTTACAGCTGCAGCGCTGTATGCCTTTATCCTCGACCAGTTGGGAATACCCTGTGAAATCTACGAATTACCGACCCATATTTACCTGATCGCGTATCCCGGTGATGAGAAGATCCGCATTGAAACCACAAAGCCAGGGTTCCAGTTCTTCATGTTCGATTATGAAACCCGAGAGAATTTCGTGGATTTCATTCACAGCCAGGGAGTGATCGACGACCAGACCTATAAAAACGTCACCACGAAGGATTTGTTCCAGCAATACTATTTTGCGGATTACGGGCTTACGATCCGCGAAATGATCGGCATGCTCTACCTTAATTCGGCAGTGGAACTTATAATGAGGGATCGACTGGACGATTCCTATGCCCAGCTGGAAAAGGCTTTCATGCTTTATCCCTGTTACAAGACCCAGTTTATGCTGCTGGTAAGGCTAAACGACTATATCCTGAACATGGACTATCGCAATCTGGCTCAGCTGGGTTACCTGATCAAGGCCAGCCGCCTGGTTGATCAAGGGGTGGACAGGGAAGTCCTTGAAAGCTACCTGGAAGACATTGTGGATAAAATACTCGTCGAAGAAGAGGATACGGAGGGATTTATGTACATCTATGAATACCTTTTAAATTACCTGCGGGATGAAGACCTGAAGGAAAACTTTACCTTCCATTATCTCTATGAAAGAGGGAAAATGGAATTTCTGAACGCCCATTATGAAAAGGCACTCGAATATTTCGAATCGGCTTACCTCCTCCGACCGGAAGATGAAGCTACCCAGGATCTTCTTGCCCGTTCACTCGGGGGGTATGCCCTCATAACCAGTCCGGGACCGGTGCTGGAAAAGATCAATCATTACGATACGGCATTCGTTAAGGTGACCGATGAGGGGGTCTACCTGCTGGTTAAAATGCAGACCTACCTGAGCCTCTTCGGGGAAGCCTTTCAGCTGCAGGACCAGCAGACGGGAGAGCAATACATGGCTGCGTTCGAAACACTTATGGATGAAAATCCGGACTCGGGGGTCGACCGGTACCTGATCGGGCGGTCCTACTCCTCGGCTGGAATTTATTATTACCGGTGTGGAAAGCTGTCAGAGTCAAAACAGGTGCTCGAAAAGGGACTTTCCTATGCGCCGGGGAACATTGATCTGAAGCTCAAGCTTGCCACGTTCCGGTGATCAGAATTTATTTTCAAGTGCCAGGTGGTATTCCCGCTGAATGATCAGGTAATTGTCAAGGCTGGTTTTCACCCTGGCCACGATGTTCAGGGTTTCCATCTTGAAAGTTCCCTTTGATACATAAAACTCCATTATCCCGGCACCGTTCTCCGTCCGGACGGGTGCCAGCTGATCATTCCAGAATTTCCCATCCGTGAGTTTGCCGCTGAAATATTCGACGTTCCGGCTTCCGTCAGAAAGTGTAATGGTCAACCTGAAGGTGTTGTCCATGCTGATCCTGTCACGCTCGCTGAACACGATCTTTGTATCGAGCTTCCTGGGACTTCCGTCCTGACGGTATTCCTTCAGACCCATTCCCGGCTGGCTGTCCATGAACGGCATTTCCGCCTGCAGGGTCCCGTTTTCATAATAGGTCCTGCGGATCCCAATTATTTTGCCGTTTACATAGGGGGTTACCCGGTAGACATTCCCGTCCGGGTAAAACCATTTTGTTTCACCACTTTTGTACCCGTTCACATAATTGATCTCCAGCTTTACGGTACTGCCGTCGGGGTAATAATTGTAAGCGGGACCGTGCTTTCGGTTGTTCTGGTAGTTAATCAGATTTTCCAGGGTTCCGTCTTTCCGGTATTCTTTGGATGCCCCTTGCCGGAGTTTCCCCATGGCCTCGGTCTCCGACTTCAGGCTGCCGTCGGGATAATATTCCTTTACCACCCGGATGCCGGGTTCCGGAGTTGCCGCTTCACCGGACCCGGGGGATTTATCCTGTTTCCCATGGGAACAGGATCCGGCCAGGGCAAGGATCGCGAACAACCCGAGGATCTTTAAAACTTTCATGGTTCTATTGTATCAGGGATTCAAAATCCTCTTCGAGGGGTATCATTTTCTCGAAATCGAACAGCGTCAGGCGGCGGATGTTGAAATAGTAGCTCCAGTAATTCTGCATGGCACTCAGGTAATTCCGTTTGGCGGCATCTTTTTCCCCGAGAGCAATATTCAAATCGAGCACATCGATCTTCCCGATGTAAAAGCGTTGCTTGGTCACGCTGTAGCGTTTCTGGGCAACCGTATCCGCCTTGGTCGCAATGCGCAGCTGGTCGTCCTGCAGGTTGAACTGCATCACCTGCAGCATGACTTGCTGGTCAAAATCGATCTTGGCCTGCTGCACGTTGGTCCTGACCACTTCCTGGTTCGACTGGGCCATCCGGTAACGCCCCTTTCCGAGTCCCCAGTCCACAATCGGCAACTGGATCCCGATCCTCACCCGCTCCTGGTCCTGGGTATTCTCGTAGACACCGCTTAACTGCCCGGCCTGCTGGGTCAACCCGTAGGATGCATACAGATTGGCTGTGAGTCCCTTTTCAGCCCTTGCCTGGGCAACCGACTGATCGGCCTCCAGCATCTGTCTTTCCAGGTCAATGATAGTGGGACTGTTCGTGTGCGCCTGTTCAAGGGCCTGGGAGACGTTTACCTCAAAGTTGGGAATGGTTCTCGGGATGACCAGTTCTATGTCCACATTCTCATTGTAACCCAGGAAGGAACGCAGCTGAAACTTGTTCATTTCCAGCTGGATCCTTGTTTCGTTCAGATCTGCTCCAGCATTCAGGAAAGCCAGTTCCATCTGAAGGAGTTCATTCTCCGCTATGGTCCCGATGTTGTACCGGCCTTTGGATATCTTGTACAGGGTGTCGTTATTGCTGTAGTTCTGTTCGGCGATCTGGATGTTCACCTGCGCCAGGGCAAGGTCGAAAAAATAATTGACCGCGCGCTGGCTGACCTGTTCGAGCGACTCAACATAGGTCTTCCGGGCGGCTTCATATTTCAGGGGCTCTATTTTTTTTTCCCATCGAAAACTATTGGCTGCCTTGATGGGCTGGTTGATCCCGATGCTCACCGGGGTTGACAGGTAGTTGGTCCTTCCCTGTGCCACATTGAACCTGTCGATCCTCTCCAGGTCCGATCTCATGAAAATACTTCCGCCCGTCGGTGCGATATTCTGGGTCAGGGAAACCCCGGCAGAATAACTTGCCAGGCTTCTCTGTACGAAAGCATCCGAACCGTCGTCAAGGGTGATCTTTTCGATTGACCGTGTAAGGTCAGGCGTGGTGGCATCGAGTGACAGCCCAGGCCTGAACTTTGCCTTGAATGTCCGGAATTCCCAGTAACTACCCCTGAAGCGGTGTTTGGCCATGATGGCCATGGGGGACTGTTCCTTGGCAATCCGGATCACATCGTCGAGGGTCAGCCGAAGATGGGTTGTGGGCTGGGAAAATCCGATCGAGCCGGGAAAAATCAATAAAACTGCCAGAGCACTTAAAAAGAGATTCTTTTTCACAACACTATATTTTATTCATGCCTGAGGGATTCGATGGGGTCTTTTTCAGAGGCCCTTTTAGCCGGCGAATACCCAAATATCACACCTACCGATGCGGATACCAGGAATGCGACGGCAACCGAGAAAGGGGATACGATGGTTAGAATGCCGGTAAATTCGTTGATCAGTTTTGAAATGACAATGCCCAGGATGACGCCTATGAGTCCCCCGGTCACACTGATCAGTATGGCCTCCGAAAGGAACTGTACCACGATGTCCGTTTTTCTGGCCCCGATCGCCATGCGCGTGCCGATCTCCTTGATCCTTTCCATTACGGAGGCAAACATGATGTTCATGATGCCGATCCCGCCGACCAGCAGGGAAATACTGGCGATGGCCCCGAGCACAATATTAAAGATGTCCTTTGTCCGCTGCTCCTGCTTCAGCAGCAGTTCGGGCACGGTGATTTCGTAATCCTTAACTTCCTGGTGGCGGCGGTAAAGCATCCTGCTAAGGAATTCGGTAGAAGGGGTGAGTTCCCCGGACTCATTTACCTGGACAATGATCTTGTCGAGCTGGTGGTAATTGGACGAGGTATTCTGGGAGGGACTGGTACTGACCGAAAAGAAATGGTGACGGTCTCCGCGAATGGTTACCCCGGCAGACTGTTTGATCCTTGAGCTGACCAGCATCCGGTTCTGGTAACGCATCAGCATGGTTTTGGTCGGGATGTAAATGTTGTCATTGAATACATTCACCCCAGTATTTTCAAAAGCGGTAAGCGTTACATCCGTACGATGCAGCACACCTATGACCTTCAGCCAGATGTTATCGAATTTAATGTACTTATTCAGGGGATTCTCCCTGGGAAAGAACTTGCTCTGGATATTTGCCCCGATCACGCAGACGGGTATCCCGTTCTCTTCCTGGTAATCGGTGAAAAAGCTACCGTCCCTCAGGACCAGGTTATAAATGTTGAAATACTCGTTTGAAACACCCAGCAGCTTGGCCTGCTCCCTTTTGCCCGACTGCACAACGTATGAGCTAAGTGCAATCTCGGGACTCAGACGTTTCACGGTTGGCAGCAGTTGCTGTATGGCTTTAGCATCCGCAAGGCTCAGTCCCGGTGAAAATTTGCTTTTCTGCCTGTTTTCCCCGTTCGTGCTCTCATCATCTGATTCTTCACCGGCAGGGGTTACAATTGGGGTGATTACGATGTTATTCACGCCGACCATTTTCATCTGCTCGAGGATCTCCTGCCTGGCCCCGTTCCCGATGGCAAGCATGCTGATTACGGCTGCCACACCAAAAATGATCCCGAGTCCCGTCAGAATAGACTTCAGTTTATTCGACAGGATGGATTCCAGGGCGATGACAATATCATGAAAGTAGCGGCTGTTCATCTCGGATGTTGATTTTAAGTGAAATGAAGGACCTAGTTTGGTCTACTGCCTGAAGCATCGGTAGTACGCATTCTCTGTCCATTTGCCTTCCTTTGCAGGGCCTGCTGGTTCAATTTTTCCTGCTCTTCCTTTTCGAGGCGTTTCTTTTCCGCTTCCTTATCACGGATCACCTGCACCAGTTCGAGTCCCGCAAACTTATACTCATCCGCTCCTTCGGGTACGGATAGCAGGATCTTATCTCCCTCATTCAGTCCCGCTTCAACAATGATCTCGTTCTCGTTTGCCTCATCCAGTACGACCACCTGCCTGGTACGGTTCTTTTTGTACACATAGGTCATGCTGTCATTGGAAAACACCGCTTCAAGCGGGATGTAGAGAACATCCTTGAAAGTTTTGGTTATGATGCTGTTGCTGGTGGTCATGGAAGGCCTCAGGATGGGGTCCGTACCGTCCAGCTTGATGACCACCTCGAATACCTTTGCATCGGTATTCGGAAGCTGCTCCCCGATGTTGGCCACCTCGGAAACAACGCCCGTATAACTTTTTTCGGGAAAGGCATCCACCCCGGCCCTGACCTTCTGTCCCACCTTGATCTTGCTGATATCAATTTCATTGACATAGGTCTTCGAGATCATGGTTGACATATCGGGCAGAGTTGCCACGGTCAGGTCCCAGGGACTGATCTCCGAGCCCACGGTTCTTTTCTGTCCGTTCCATTCGCGCTTGTAAATCACCATTCCGGAGGCTGGTGCCCTGATCTCAAATTTACTCATAACCTCTTCCATTTGTTCCTTTTTTCTCCTCTGCTGGGCAAGGTCGACTGCCACTTCGGTCATATCCGCCCTGGCCTGCTGGATCCTGAGCTGATAATTTTTTACAGCCTGTTCGTAAGCCCGTGTGGCTTTGTCCAGGTTGATCTTCGCCTGCCTGATCGTGGCAGGAGGTTCGAACTGGCTCTGTTCAAGTGTTATCTCTGCCTCTTCCATGCTGAATTTGAGGTTGATCATCTCGTCGCGCAGGTTGCGGAGTTGCATGGTCGTATCCAGCTGCGTGCGCGTAAAGGCCGATTCCTTTAACTCCAGTTCATCGAGAACATCCTTGTAATTGTTGTCCGCCTCGGAGCGATCGAGCCTCGCTACGTAATCGCCTGAATCGACGATCGTCCCCTCCGGGATCAGGTCCTGGATCAGAATCCGGCTGAACCTCAGTTCCCGGCTTCTCAGCATTATGGGAGCCTGTATCTCGGTGGAACGAAGTGCCTGCAATTCACCGGTTACGGTGACGAGCACCTCGAAGTCACCCCTGACAACCTCGGTCTCCAGCGGCTTGTTAAGTTCCTCCTTCGAAGCCAGTGAATAAACCACCGTGGCAATGATCACAACTACAAGTATGGCGATGAAAATGATGTTCCTTCTTTTCATATGGAATGTAACTTAATTAGTATGCGCATAATATCTTTTTTTAGATGAAATCAATCCCGGAAGGTTTAATACGACACCGGAAAAAATTTAAGGGAACAGGCCATCGCCCCCGACCTGAATGGTTTCCCCGGACCAGACTGGTCAACCCTGATCAGACTGGTCAACCCTGATCAGACTGGTCAACCCTG
>CAYSJH010000084.1:0-15618 GCA_964431315.1 uncultured Bacteroides sp.
GTCGGGATGGAGAGATTCGAACTCTCGACCTCGTCGTCCCGAACGACGCGCGCTAACCTGGCTGCGCTACATCCCGATGAAGGCACGAGTGTGGGTGTGGGCTGCAAAAATAATAAATTAATACGGATCGACGTCGGGTATGATGAACAATTTGCCATACCGCCGGTATGACCTGGTTTTTTCGATTACCTCGCCGATAATTTCTTTGCTTTTTGCGATCTCCGGGGTACGCGGAAGTTTGACCAGGATGGTCATTAGATGCATTTGCTGGACCTTTCCCACGACGGGGGATTGAGGACCCAGGATTTCCGGGAACGGTCCGCGTGGCATCCTGCCGGATTTTGCAAGCCGTACCTTCAGTTCCCCTGTAAGCCGGGCAGAGGCCCTGTCCAGCAGGTTTTTATCTGCATGCCGCAGGGTGATCCTGATCAGGCGGTAATAGGGCGGATAATGAAATCCCTTGCGGTCCTCCATCTGGTTGAGGTACATGGCATGATAATCGTTATCCAGGATATGCCTGATGACCGGATGTTCGGGAAGGGAGGTCTGGATCACGACCTTCCCACGGCGTTCCTTCCTCCCGGACCTTCCCGCAACCTGGGAGATCAGCTGGAAGCTCCTCTCGTGGGACCGGAAATCAGGGAAATTCAGCATGTTGTCTGCATGCAGTACGCCAACCAGTGCCACATGATCAAAATCAAGTCCCTTTGTTACAATCTGGGTCCCCACCAGGATCTGTGTATTTCCGGATTCAAAATCCCGGATGATCTTCTCATATTTTCTCCGGCTGCGCGTGGTGTCGAGGTCCATTCTGGCAATGCTCGTGCCGGGGAACAGGATCTCCACTTCTTCCTCAAGTTTTTCCGTTCCGAAACCCCTGGTAACCATGTGCGATCCCCCGCATTCCCCGCAGACGGAAGGGACGTGCTCGTTATGCCCGCAGTAATGGCAGACCAGGCTGTTTTCCTGCTTGTGGTAGACCAGGCTGACATCGCATTGGCTGCAACCGGGGATCCAGCCGCAATCCAGACATTGGATATAAGGAGAAAAACCACGCCGGTTCTGGAAGAGTATCATCTGCCTGTCCTCCTCCAGGGTTACCTGCATGAGGTGGAATAATTCCGGTGTAAAATGCGACACCATCCTTTTTTTACGGTAGGCTTCCCGGAGGTTCGCCAGGATTATTTCGGGCTGGCTGATCTTACCATAGCGCTCACCCAATTCGACCAGGCCGTATTTCCCCGACCTGGCATTATAATAGGATTCGAAGGATGGAGTGGCCGATCCGAGCAATACCTTTGCCGAATGGATCCCGGCAAGGACAATGGCTGCATCCCTGGCATGATAGCGCGGGGCCGGATCTCCCTGTTTGTAACTCTGTTCATGCTCCTCATCGATGATCACAAGGCCAAGATCCCTGAAGGGTAGGAAAACTGCCGATCTTGCACCAAGGATAACCCCGTATTCGCTTCCCAGGGGATTCTCCCTGGACCTGAGAAAGGTTTCCACCCTCTCGGCATCGGAATACTTCGAATGGTAAATCCCGACTGCATCCCCGAATACATTCTTGAGCCTTTGAATGATCTGTACCGTCAGGGCAATTTCCGGAAGGAGATAAAGGACCTGTTTTTTTCGTTCAAGCGTCTCCGCTATCAGGCGGATATAAATTTCAGTCTTTCCGCTTGAAGTCACCCCTTTCAGAAGGACCACGGGCTTCCTGTCAAACAGCGAGCGGATCTCATCCAGGGCATCCTGCTGGGGTGGCGTCAGGGTATTGGGGGACTGCAGGCTGCGTTTTTCATCCGGCATCCGGAGGGTCCTCTCATTGTACTCCGTGAGGATCTTTTTACTGAGGAGTCCCCTGTAGGCAGAGGGACTGAAACCCTTTCCCGCGGATAAGTCCGCTCTGGGTATTCCCCCTTCAAGTCCCCCGCCCCCGATCAACAACTCCACCAGATGCTGGAGGATGCGCAATTGCCCGGGAGCACGCCCCAGTTTGTCCATGATCTCATTCAGGGCATCTTCGGAGCGAAAGGGTGAGGAAATCCCTGTAAAAGTCTCATAGCGTGGAGAATAGCTTTGCTTGAGTCCACGTGGCATGGCTGTCCTGTAAACCTCTCCCAGGGTACACATGTAATAATCCGCAAGCCAGATCCAGAATTTCAGCTGTGCTTCCCCGACCAGCGGATAAGGGTCCAGAACGGACAGGATATTGCGAATGCCTTCCATCTCCGGTTTCCCTGAAAAGGTGCGCAGGACCATTCCCTTGTGAACGGTCTTTTTGCCGAGGGGAACTTCCACCCTCATGCCGGTTTTAACCATCAACCCGTCCGGGATGCGGTAAGTTAAAACCACAGGCAGGGGAACCGGTAAAATGATTTCAGCATACATCGGAAGTGCCGGACCTTAATAAGGGTGTGTAACGAATATAGGGAAAAAAGGGACGCTCGTAATGCTTATCCTGCCAGGATTGCTGTTATACCGAGAGGATCTCCGCTATGTCAAGTTTTTCCAGGTCGATGGTCTTATGCTTTTTTATGGCTTTGTTGAAGGTGCAGTGGCTGATTTCTCCACCTTCCATCCCGATCATAATGGATTGCTGGTCGTCAAGCAGGGCCTGCACGGCAGCGTGACCGAAGAGGCTTGCCGTAACCCGGTCGTATGCGGACGGGGTCCCGCCCCTCTGGATATGTCCCAGTACAGATACCCTCACATCGTAATCCTGGAAATCCTTCTGTACTTTTTTTGCAATGGCAAAGGCCCCTCCCGATTCGTCTCCTTCAGCGACCACGATGATGTTGGCCGATTTCCGCCTCTTGAATCCCTTTTCAAGGAAATCCTTCAGGTTTTCCACCTGGCCCTTCATTTCGGGGATAAGGATCGCTTCGGCCCCACATGCGATACCGGCATTATAGGCGATAAACCCGGCATCACGGCCCATCACCTCAACGAAGAAAAGACGGTTATGGGAGCTTGCCGTATCACGGATCTTGTCGATGGCCTCAACTACCGTATTCATGGCGGTATCGTATCCGATGGTATAATCCGTTCCGTAAATGTCGTTGTCAATGGTCCCCGGAATACCGACAAACGGCATATCGTATTCCTCGGAAAACTGCCTGGCCCCGGCAAGGGTACCGTCACCGCCTATGGCCACAACAGCATCAATGCCTTCGGCCTTAAGCTTTTCATAGGCTAGCTTCCGTCCTTCGACAGTACGGAATGCTTTACTCCTGGCCGTTTTAAGGATGGTCCCTCCTCTCTGGATGATGTCGCTGACACTGTATGCCTTGAGCTCCTTGAAATGACCGTTGATCATCCCCTCGTATCCATGCCGGATCCCGATCACCTTAAGGCGGTAGTAGACTCCGGTCCGCGTGACAGCCCTGATGGCTGCATTCATACCCGGAGCATCGCCCCCGGAAGTCAGGACCCCGATTTTTTTTATTTTAGCCATATGTAATTGATTACCTGTTAAGCGGAAGCCAAAATTAAAGAAATTTTGGCGAATTAAAATGCGAATTAGTTTAAGTCCCCGTTATATTTTTCTCTTTCCAGAAGCCTTTCCTTCACGGCGGTCAGAAGCCAGGCCGGAGTGGATGTTGCCCCGCAGATCCCTACGGTCCCGATCCCGTTCAGTCCAACTGCGTCGGATTCTTCCGGATGGCTTATGAAATGGGTGTTTTCATTGATCTCCCTGCAGGTTTTGTACAGGGCCTTCCCGTTGGAACTTTCCTTTCCGCTTACAAAGAAGACCAGGTCGAAGCGGGCAACAAAGGATTTCAGGTATTTTTCCCGCGAGGAAACCTGCCTGCATATCGTATCATAGATATGAAGATCCCGTTGCGGATCCATCGCCAGGTCCTTCATCCGCTTCCTTAGCAAATCCTGGAACAATGAGTATTCCCGGGGGTTCATGGTGGTCTGGGAGAACAGGTGTACCGGGACTTTCAAATCCAGCTTTGCCAGCTCCCCCGGTTCCCTTACCACGAAGGCATTGCCCTCAGTCTGTCCAAGCAGGGCCCTGACTTCCGGGTGGTCCAGCTTGCCGAAGATCAGGATGCTTCCCTCCTTCCCTCCTGGAGAGGCATAACATTCCCGTATCCGTTTCTGGAGATTTTTTACAATGGGACAGGTGGCATCGATCAGCCGGATGTTCTTTTTCACGGCGTTTTGGTAGGTTTCCGGGGGTTCGCCATGTGCCCGGATGAGCACCGTAGTGTTTTCAAGCCGCCCGAATTCCTCGTACGAGACAGGATCGAGTCCCATTTTCTCCAGCCGCTTCACCTCTTCCGGATTGTGCACCAGCTCTCCCAGGGAACGAAGACTGCATCCGGTTTCCAGGAACCCCTCTGCAGCTTTGACCGCTTTGATCACGCCGGTGCAGAAACCGGACCTTTCATCCACCTCGATCCTGATCATGGCCATGCGTAGTGTTTCTTATCAGCGACTCTCCAGTGCATTACTGCAGCTTTTTCTTTTCTGTCCGCTCCCATTCCTTCCTCTTTTTTTCAAGAAGCTTTTCAAACCACAGCATCTGCTCATCGGGGGTCATCCGGGAATTATCCAGGTCCACCGCATCTTCGGCGCGGGTAAGGGGACTCGCGGCCCTTGTTGAATCCTGGTGATCCCGCTGCAACAGGTTTTCAAGAACCTCCTGGTAGCTGGCAGGCTGGCCTTTTTCGATCATTTCACGGTACCTTCTTTCCGCCCTTATTTCAGCTCCGGCCGTGAGAAAGATCTTGATGTCGGCCCCTGGAAATACAACCGTGCCGATATCACGGCCGTCCATGACCACGCCTTGGTTCCGGGAGATCTTTCGCTGAAGGTCCACCATCGCTTTACGGACTTCGGGGATCGTGCTTACCGAACTGGCCCATTTTGAAACTTCAACACTTCTGATGAGGTCCTCGATGTTCCTCCCGTTGAGCCAGGTTTCATACCTGTGCGCCCTTTCGTTGAACCGGATCTCAACAGCCATTTTGCCCAGATCAGCGATCAGTCCGTCCTTTTCCATTTTTTCGTTGACAATCAATTTATTTTCCAGTGCATACAGGGCTATGGCACGGTACATAGCCCCGCTGTCGACATAGGTGAGCCCGTATTTTTCAGCGATTGCTTTTGCGAAGGTGCTCTTCCCTCCTGAAGAATGCCCGTCGATGGCTATTACCAGGTCCTGCGTTTTTTTCATGGGTCGGTTTGACGGGATGACCATTTTTCGGCTGCCTGCTCTTGGTATTCGGCCATATCCCTTTAAGGGTGCTAATTTACGAAATTCTATTTGCCGTAAAACCGGAGCAACGCGAGAGATCAGTCAAGATTGTTAACGCTTGATTTTTTGCTGTTGAAAGAAGACAGGTCCGTGGAGATTGAAAAATGGTTGGAGGCCCCTGCCAGGTGATAGCTTGCCCTGCCGTAACTGAGTTGGAATTTTGAGATCCGGATGCCGAAGCCCCAGGAGAAACCAACCATGGCCGTACGTGTCAAGATCTTTAGTTCCTGGCGGCGCTGGTAATTGTACCCGGCCCGCAGGTAAAAATTCTCAAGGGGCGTGAATTCGATCCCAAATATCAGGTGCCGCATGATATTGTCCCCCAGCTTTTCCCATTTGTTTTCCGATATGGGTTCCCCCGAGATCGGATCAAAATCACCTGGGCTCTTGGAAGGATCATCATACCTGAGATCCGGCTTTTGGAGGTTGTGGGCGACCAGGGAGAAGCGGAAGGGGGCGTGACGGAGTTTCTGGGAGACCCCGGCGAGGATCTCGAAGGGGACCGGCTCGCGGTGTCCCGGGTGATAGGGCTTTACCTGGAAGCCGGCGTTGCGTAAGACCACTCCCGCAGAAAACAGTTTGTCGCGGCTGGTATAGGTCAGTCCCAGATCCGCAAGCAGACCGAAAGATTGATAGCTTTCCAGAACCGAATACACCGGTTTGATATTGATACCGATCCTGAACAGGCTGTCCAGGTCCCTTGAATAGATCATG
Organism: uncultured Bacteroides sp.; assembly: GCA_964431315.1. Classification (GTDB taxonomy): domain Bacteria; phylum Bacteroidota; class Bacteroidia; order Bacteroidales; family SM23-62; genus SM23-62. Next base: position 5,987 of record CAYSJH010000084.1, read on the forward strand.
TTGAGAGAATATTCAGCAGCCCTGAATTCCCCGGTAATGGTTCCCACCCTGTCCGCCGCGATGAATTTGCCGTAATTGATGTAATTCAATCCCGCTGCAAAATTCCCGATACCCTCGAAACTCCTGGCATAGGAAACATACCCGAAGTTGATGTCCGAGAAATAATTCACGTAATTCAGCACCAGGTGATCGGACATTTCCCCGTTCAGGGCGGAAGGGTTGTGGAAGGCCAGGTTGAGATCGTCGTCCGGGATGGCGACAACTTTCCCTCCCAGTGAGGCAACCCTTGCAGAATGGGTCAGGTTCAGGAAGGCATAGGTGGAATTCCCCCCGAGCTGTCCACTTGCAGGAAAGGCAAGGATCAGGAGTGCGGGGATAAGGAAATAACCTGTGGACCTAAACATGCAGGGAATTTAGAAATTAAAACGCTAAAATCGATATTTTATTTTTAGCTGTGGATCAGGGGGCGGCAAGATGTTCATAGGGTCTTTTGCGGGATTTGAGCTGGGAAAGGAATAATCCCGCCAGAACCACCCCGATGCCGATGATTTTTTTGAGTCCCAGTTCCTCCCCCAGCATAAACCAGGCAAACACCGCCGTCAGCACCGGTATGAGGTTTGAAAAGGTCTCCGTGCGGGTGGCCCCGATGGTTTTCACACTGTAATTGAAAAGAATAAAAGCAATCGAGGATCCGAATATCGCCAGGTATCCCAGGTTCAGGATGGCTTTGGCAGTATGGCTGGCATTTGCGAAATCCTGAAGGTCAAAGACCAGGAAGAGGGGCAGGAACATCAGGGTCCCCATAATATTCTGGTAGGTGGTGATGCTGTATGCGTTGTACCGTTCCGTGAGTTTTTTTACCATCAGGGTATACCCTACGGCACAAAAAACGGCAAGCAGCATCAGCAGCATCCCGGAAGGCTCCGCATTAAAGGAAAAATCAAGGTTCAGGATGACGATCAGCACTCCCATGAAGGAAATCAGGATCCCGACAATATTCAGTACCGATACCCGTTCATGGAGCAAAAAGTATGCACCGATGGGAACAACCAGGGGGATTGTGGAAATGATCACGGCCGCAAGGGAAGCACTGATTTTTGTCAGCCCGATGCTTTCAGCTATGAAGTAAACAAAGGGATAAATCGCGGCAAGCAGGATGAAACGGGGCAGATCCCGGCGCTGCAGCTTTTGAAGAACGGAAGTGAACCCGGCAATCGCGACCATGACAAGCGACGAAACCAGCAACCGAAGGAACACAATGGTAAAGGGCGGATACACCTCGTTGGCGATCTTGAACCACACAAAGGTCATGCTCCACATGACCATGGCGCCGGTTGCGCTGAGGTAAACTCCTGTTTTTGATGTTCCTGCCTTTGATTTCCCGGCTGTGGAATTTTTCATTCGGGACTTGCTGTTTGAGGAGGCAAAGTTGTGAAATTTTTTACGAAAGCCGCGATCTTTTCCGGCAGGCTGCCCTCACTCGAGAGGCTTTTCATGAAGGCACTTCCGATGATGGCTCCGCTGGCGTACCGGCAGGCCTGGCGAAAGGTCTCGCCCGATGATATTCCGAAGCCGATAAGCCTGGGCAGTGAGAGGTTCAACCCGGAGACCCGTTTGAAGTATTCGAGCTGTTCCGGCCGGAATCCCTCTTTCACCCCGGTGGTGGAAGCTGCCGAAACCATATAGAGGAAACCCGAACCGAGTCCCGCGATCCGTCTGATCCTTTCTACCCCGGTCTGGGGCGTGATCAGGAAGATCATATGCAGGCCGTATTTTTTACAGGTTCCCCTGTATGTTTTCTCGTATTCATCAACCGGCAGGTCCGGAAGGATCAGACCGTCTATCCCTGCAGCCGATGCCTGCCTGCAGAACTTTTCAAATCCAAAACTCAGAACAGGGTTCAGGTAACCCATCAGGATGAGCGGGATGTCCACCGTATCCCGGATGTTCCCGATCTGTTCGAACAGAATCTGCAGGCTCATCCCGTTTTCCAGGGCTTTCTGGTTGCATACCTGGAGCACGGGTCCGTCTGCAAGCGGATCGGAGAAAGGCATGCCGATCTCGACCAGGTCAACGCCGCAGGAAGCAAGTTCCCTGATGACGGGGACCGTATCTTCCAGTCCCGGGAAGCCTGCGGTCATGTATATCGAAAGGATGCCGGTGGACTTATGTGCGAAAAGGGTATCAATTCTATTCATTTGAAAATGCTTTTACATAGGTCTCCATATCCTTGTCACCGCGCCCGGAGAGATTGACCACGACTACATCCTTCGGGTCCCATTTGTTTTTCCCGAGGACTGCCAGGGCATGGGCAGTTTCCAGGGCCGGGATGATGCCTTCGAGCCGCGTTAATTCCAGTGCGGCGTCAAGAGCCTCCTGGTCCGTAACGGCGAGGTAGCGGACACGGCCCGTGGCATGCAGGTAAGCATGGATGGGACCGGTACCCGGGTAATCGAGTCCCGCAGAAATGGAATACGGCTCCAGGATTTGCCCGTCCTCGTCCTGCATGAGCATGGTATAGGAACCATGGATGATTCCCGGCCTGCCGCAGGTAAGCGTTGCTGCGGTTTCATCGGTATCCGTGCCTTTCCCGGCCGCTTCCACTCCGATCATCTTTACCCTCCGGTCCTCCAGGAAATGGTAGAATGCCCCCATGGCATTGCTGCCACCCCCGACACAGGCAATGATGTAATCGGGGACTTCCTTCCCGGTCTGCCCGGCAACCTGGCTTTTGATCTCTTCAGAAATCACGGACTGAAGACGGCTGACCAGATCGGGATAGGGATGCGGACCCACCACGGATCCGATGATGTAATGGGTATTCTCCGGGTTATTGATCCAGTCCCGTATGGCCTCATTCGTAGCGTCCTTAAGCGTTTTATTCCCGCTGTGAACCGGCACCACCTTTGCACCCAGCATCTTCATCTTCATCACATTCGGCTGCTGCCTGTGGACATCCAGGTCCCCCATATACACCACGCACTCCATTCCGAAAAGCGCGCAGACGGTGGCGGTTGCAACGCCATGCTGCCCGGCCCCGGTTTCTGCAATGATCCTGCTTTTGCCCAGCAGTCTTGCCACCAGGATCTGTCCGATGGTATTGTTCAGCTTGTGGGAACCGGTATGGTTCAGGTCTTCGCGCTTCAGGAAAATCCCCGTCCGGTATTTTTCGGAAAGCCTTTTCGCATGGAAAAGGGGCGTCGGCCTGCCGGCATAATCCCGCAATAAATCGCGAAACTCCCTCCTGAAGGACTCGCTATCAAGGATCCCGAGATAACGGTTTCGCAGTTCCTCGACATTGGCGTATAGCATCTCCGGAATGAATGCACCCCCGAAATCACCGTAATACCCTTTTTCACTAATATCGTATTTCATCAGCCTTTAATTCTTTTGTTTTATTGACAACACTCCGGACCGGGGACAAAACATCAATTCACATTTTCACGCCGGATCTTCATGATGAATTTTTCAAGTTCTTCGTAACTTTTCACCCCCGGCCTGGTCTCAAACCGGCTGTTCAGGTCCACCCCAAAAAGCCGGGGATGACTTATTTTCAGGATCCTTTCAACGTCACCGGGACCAATGCCCCCGCTGAGGAAAAACGGTTTGTCCAGTTCATAATCCCCAAGCCTTTTCCAGTCAAACTTCCTGCCCGTTCCGCCGAATTCCTCTCCGGCAGTATCCAGAAGGAACCTGTCGCAGGAATCGATGTATGCACCGAGCTCCGGGAAACAGGTATCCGGTCCCATGCTGAACACCTTGAAGACTTCCAGTCCCCTGTATTTCAATGACCTGCAATACTCGGGCGATTCGGTCCCATGCAGCTGCACGGTGCGGATGCCCATCTGCCGGCAGGCCGAAAGGACATCATCCGGCGGAAGATCAACAAAAACCCCGACCTTACGAATGCCCGCGGGCAAATCCGCTATAACGGCGGCGGACAGGTCACCTGCATAGCGCCGGGAATGGGGATAAAAGATAAAACCCATATAGTCGGGAGACAGCATGGCAATCCGCCGGATATTACCGGGATCCTTCATTCCGCATATTTTGACCTTCAGGATTTTCAACTTTAATCGGTTTTCAACATCAATCGGCTCATCACATAAATCGGTTTTCAGCACCAATCGTTTTTCAACATCAATTGGTCTTCAACTTCTATGGATCTGTTCAATGAATTGCCGGCATGCCCTCCCGGGATTTTCATCCTGCATGAAATACTCCCCTATGAGAAATCCCCGGTAACCCAGTCCCTTTAAAAAGTTAATTGTCTCCGGGTCGTGGATGCCGCTTTCAGAGATCTTCAGAAAATCAGCGGGTATCAGGCCGGCAAGATCGATGGAGGTCTGCACGTCGGTTTCCATTTTCTTCAGATCCCGGTTATTCACTCCGACCATATCGATCCATTCATTCAGCAAAGAAAGCTCGGAAGATTCGTGCACCTCGAGAATGACCTCCATCCCCAGGTTATGTGCCTCCCGGGCCAGCTGCCTGATCGTGGATTCATCAAGTACCGAAACGATCAGCAGGATGGCATCTGCACCGAGGGACTTTGCTTCCAGCAACTGGTATTCATCGAGGATGAAATCTTTGCGGAGGATCGGGCAGTGGTTGATCTCCCTGGCTTTCACCAGGTCGTCCCGGCTTCCTGCAAAGTATTTGCGGTCGGTAAGCACGGAAATGGCCGAAGCCCCTGCCTGTATGTACCCCCGGGTAATCTCAGCCGGGTCGGCATTCCGGTTGATCCAGCCCGATGAAGGCGACATCCGCTTAAATTCGGCGATGATGCCGCTTGCCCTGCTGTCCATGAGGGCCCCCTTGAGAGAAAGGGGCTTCCTGCTGAAATGGGGACTCTTCTCAAGCCGGTCCGCCGGGATCTCTGATTTCCGCTGCTTAACTTCGAGAACCTTGTCAGCTATGATTCGATCCAGGATATTGTTCATCTTGAAATGGTATTATTTGTTTAATTCCATCAGGGTTTTGAATGCTTTCATCGCGGATCCGCGTTCAATTGATTCCCTGGCTTTATCAATGCAGTCCGCCAGGCTCAGGGACGGATAGCAGGTCCACAGGGCAAGCGCCGCGTTGGCAATCACCACATCCGTCCTGGCAGGCGTTGCCCGGTTCTCAAGAATGTTAATGAAGATTTTCATGGCCTCATCCACCGTGCCCCCGCCTCTGAGTTCCCCCGGTTCGTATGCTGGCAGGCCGAAATCGGATGGCCGGTATATCCGGTCGATTTCCCTTGTGATCACCTTACAGGGACCGGTCAGGGATACCTCATCGTACCCGTCGAGGCTGTGGAGTATGGTGTAATATTTGTCGGTGGACTGGTACAGGTAGGAATAGATCCTTGCCAGTTCCAGGCTGTAAACCCCGACCATCTGCCGGGGGGGGAAGCTCGGGTTCACCATGGGACCAAGCATGTTGAAAAATGTCTTCATGCCAAGCTCACGGCGCACGGGTGCTACGTTTTTCATCGCTGGGTTAAAAAGGGGTGCATGCAGGAAGCAGATGCCGGCCAGGTCGATTTCCTTCTGCAGTTTCGCCTGGTCGGCACTGAATTTATACCCGGCATATTCCATCAGGTTGGAGGAACCGCAGGCGGAGGAAACACCGTAGTTGCCGTGCTTTGCGACCTTGAATCCCGCTCCTGCAACGACAAAGGAGGTAAGGGTGGAAATGTTAAAGGTATCCTTGCCGTCCCCGCCGGTCCCGCAAAGGTCAATGGTATCAAACCCTGAAAGATCAACCGGGATGCATAGTTCCAGGAGTGCATCACGGAATCCCGTCAGCTCGTCCACCGTTATGCTCCGCATCAGGTACACCGAAATGAAGGAAGCGATCTGGGAGTGGTTGTACGTCCCTTTCGCAATGTTCGTGAGCACTCTTTTGGCAGCGTCCCGGTCGAGGGTCTTGTGCTCGTAAAGGTAATTGAGTATCTCTTTCATCTGGGTAAAATATTCTTTTTGATTCTGGCGGATCAGATATCTGTCTCATTCCCGACGATCCAGTTTGTTAAAATATCCGTCCCGCATTTGGTCAGGATCGATTCCGGGTGGAATTGAACACCCTTTACATCGTACCCGGTGTGACTAATCGCCATGATCTCCCCGTCCTCGGCCCTGGCGGTGATCTTCAGACACTCCGGAAGGTCCTGGTCCGAAACGATCCAGGAATGGTAGCGGCCTCCCTCGAATTCATCCGGGATATTCCGGAACAGGTAATCCTCCGGGTCGAGCACACGGATGCGCGTCGATACCCCGTGGAATACCTTGCGGATGTTGATCAGCTTACCCCCGAACACTTCTGCAATTGCCTGGTGCCCGAGGCATACGCCCAGCATCCGCTTTCCAGGCGCAAAGGCCCGGATGATCTCCTTCAGCCTGCCCGCCTCGTCCGGTATGCCGGGACCCGGAGAAAGGACAATATGAGAATATTTCTCAAGCCCGGATAACTCCACCTTGTCATTCCTGTAAACATCCACCTTCTCACCGGTGATCTGGCCAAGGGCATGAACCAGGTTGTAGGTAAAGGAATCGTAATTATCGATCACAACAACTTTTTCCATTTTATTCTCCGTTTCGGAGCCTCTTTAATTTTTAAATTTTCCTGGCCATTTCGATCGCCTTTTTCAGGGCCATCAGCTTATTGTTCACTTCATTCAGTTCATTTTCCTCAACCGATTCGGCGACTATGCCGGCCCCGGCCTGGTAATATAGCGTATTGTTCATGCTGAGAAAGGAACGGATCATGATGGCATGGTTAAACTCCCCGTTGAATCCCAGGAAGCCTATTCCCCCGCCGTAATATCCCCGGTTCTGGTTCTCGTACCGGTCGATGAGCTCCATGGCCCTGTATTTGGGCGCACCGGTCAGGGTTCCCGCGGGAAAGGTATCCCCCATAACCCTGACTGCATTGTAGTCTTCCGGCAGCAGGCCCGAGACCTTGGACACCATATGGATCACGTGGGAAAAGAACTGGATCTCCCGGTAGTTCTCCACTGTTACATGATCGGCATTCCGGCTCAGGTCATTCCGGGCCAGGTCAACCAGCATGATGTGTTCGGCGTTTTCCTTCTTATCGCGTGTGAGCATGATCGCCGTATCCTTGTCCTTTTCATCGTCACCGCTCCTGGGGAAGGTGCCGGCAATGGGATGGATATACGCCACCCGGTCCTGTATCCGGAGAAGGGCCTCTGGAGAGGAACCGAAAATCCGGTAGCTTCCGTAGTCGAAATAGAACAGGTAGGGGGAAGGATTGATGGACCGGAGACAGCGGTACACGTTAAATTCATCGCCCGTGAATCCCTGGCTGAATTGCCTGGAAAGGACGATCTGGAAGACATCCCCCCGGAAACAGTGTTCTTTTCCGCGGCTTACCATTGCCATGTATTCGGCGTCCGTCAGGTTCGATTCCTCCCGGTCATCAGGCCGGAACGGGTAGGTGGCAAAATTCCGGTTGTAGAGCAGCGATTCAATGTAGTCGATCTGGCTTTCATATCCCCCGGTCTGATTTTCAAGGATCGTCAGGGTATTCTGGAAATGGTTGATGGCAATGATGATCCTGTAAAGGGAATAAACGATGTCAGGTACCGCATACCGTTCCGAAGGCTCTCCTGCAATGCTGATCTCCTCGAAATATTTAACCGAATCATAGGCCGCATAACCGAAGAATCCGTTGGTCCGGATCCTGGGATCGGGATCACTGATCTCGAAGGACTGGAAAAAGCGGTTCATCTCATCGGGCACCGAAATCCCTTCATTTATCTCCTGTTCCCGGATACTGCCGTCTTCCTCCGTTACGAAAATCCGGCCATGGTCAACCGTGAAGGAGGCAAAGGGCTGGAGGCAGATGAATGAGTAACTGTCCTCCGACGACCGGTAGTCCGAACTCTCCAGGAGGATGGACTGGGGGAAAACGTCCCGGACCCTCAGGTAAACGCTTACCGGGGTGATGGTATCGGCAAGGATCTGTTTAACTCTGTTCTTGATCTTGACTTTATTCATCGTTCAGGTTTAAAGCTTGTTTTGGCGTTCAGCTGTATAAAAAAAGGCCTGCCGTGATCGGCAAGCCTTTATCGTATTTTAGTTCATCCAAAGGGGGCTAACACATCTCACGGGATAACCGGGAAAAGCTATGCCACAACCAGACTTTATGGATATTAACTTTCATTTATACAAATACTGGAGCAAAGAAAAAGATTTTATTTAAGATTTCAAACAAGAGGATGAAATAAAATCTGTTTTAAACCGCACCAGTTATGAATGACCTGATGCCTGCAGTCCGTAGGGATACCAGTATCCCCGGATCCCGGAGAAGGAACATCAGGAGCGCTGGCGCTGTTTGCGGCTATTTAGCAAAATGCCACATTATAAGACAGCTTTGGTGGTGTGGTGGCTTTCCCAGCGGGGCTGCTCATATAATGTTCATTATGTTAAGATAGCTTTGCCACTGGTAGGGGCCAAAGGGGAGCAGCCAAAATTTGGCTGATGGTGTATTAAGGGAAGGAAAGATTTTAGCTGCGGGGAGATACAGTCTATTTGTCGGATGGTTTGAACCCTATTCGCTTTCTTTTATTTTGCTCGGTTTCCTGTTGCTTTGCTTCTTCCAGTTGCTTGATGTATTCAAATATCGCCAGGATCTTGTCGTCATGATCTGCTAATTGATGCTGCATCTGTTGTAACTGTGTAAGGATATCCTTATGGGTTACGAGCATTTCACGCATCCTTGTGAAGATCCTGATAACCTGGATGTTTACTTTGATGGCGATCTCACTGTTTAATATACTTGATAACATCAATACACCGTGTTCAGTAAAAGCAAAAGGAGGAGATCTTCTCCCTCCCCAACTTGAGGTCGCAAATTGCGACTTCAAGTTTGTGAACTCTTCCTTACTCAATTGGAACATAAAATCATCGGGGAACCTTTCTTGATTTCGTTTAACTTGTTCATTGAGCCTTTTTGTCTCAACGCCATAAAGCTCGGCCAGATCTTGGTCAAGCATTACGTTTTGTCCCCGTATCAAGTAGATTTTTTGCATCACGATTTCGTCAGGGATCATTAATGAAGAGTCTTTCTTTGCCATGCGTATATTGCTTGATTATAAAAATAGCATTTGATTCTACAAGATCACAAATTGTGACCTTTCTCTTTTATTTTTACAGCAAGCCTCTCATTGATAGGGATCACTTCATAAATGGCCGTTCTTCCCCTGTAACCCGTATAGTAACATCGCTCGCATCCTATTGCCACAAAATGATGTTCGATACCTGGTTTCCCTTTTGGGATCTGTGAGTTCAGATCAGGCCCAAATGGTTTTTTTTGCTCGCAATCCGGACAGAGAAGGCGGGATTAACCTTTGAGCTACTGAAAGGTTCAAAGTGGAGGCAAGCAAAAACGAGGGAACATCCATGTCAATAAGCCTGGATACTTTTCCCCATGCAGAGTTAGTATGGACAGTCGATAATACGAGATGTCCGGTCAACGCTGCACGTATCGCCATTTGGGCCGTTTCTGAGTCTCTGATCTCACCGAGCACGATCACATCGGGATCATATGCACAGCCCGAGAAGTTGTCTCTTCCCCAGTCATCATAAGGGTGAACATACTCGGTCAGATAGGGCATCGGG
>CAYSJH010000085.1:0-14814 GCA_964431315.1 uncultured Bacteroides sp.
TGATCCCTTTCAGATCACCTCCGGCCCCGGCCCCGAGTCCCCCGACGTTGATCCCTTTCAGATCACCTCCGGCCCCGGCCCCGAGTCCCCCGACGTTGATCCCGGTCATATTGTTACCTGCCCCTGTGCCCAGCGCCCCGAAATTAAGTCCCACTGCATCATTTCCGGTCCCGGAAGCCAGGAGTCCCAGGTTGATTCCCTTAATGTCGTTCTTTGCCCCGGCACCCACGATCCCGATGCTGAGCCCGTTCAGGTTCTCGCACCCGAATGAGGCGGGCAGCCCGATGCTTATCCCGTTTACGGTCCCCGTCTGCCGTTCGGAATCTTTATGTCCCCATGCAGAAATGTTGATCCCGTTGATCCGCTCGATGTCCTTATCGATGATATTGAAGCGTATCCCGTTGAACTTTGTGGAATTCCCGAAACTCAGTCCCCAGTTCCGTGAAGGAATATTTAATCCCTGCGCATGAACCGGCGAGAGGGCGGGTGAAAGCAACAGGGCTGCAAGGAGCAGGGCTGAGACGATCGGCAGCGCGTTCAGTTTTCTCATGATGTAAGCGTTTTTCGTTATTTTGGTACGACGTTCAGGATCATCCTTTGTTACAAGATAATCAAAAATATTCGGAACAACGGCCCGTTATTAATGGGAATCCCGCTAAAAAAAGGATATTGAAGAGAGCCCTTCCTGCCATCTTATTGCTGGCGGCATGGTCCCACCTGTGCCCGGCGCAGGACTACTCCATCATGCTCCATCCCCTTGATGACGAGCGGATCAGGGGTGTCCCGTCGGACCTTCTGCATGCAACCGATTCCCTGCAGGTCTACCGGGTGCTGAAGGGCGTGCTGGGGGACTTAAGGGGGGAAGGCTACCTGGCGGCTTCGGTGGACAGCCTTGCATTCGATTCCCTGGATGTCGCGGCCTGGGTTTACAGGGGACCGGTGTTTGACTGGGGAAGGCTTGCCCTGGATTCGATCGACGGCAGGATCCTGCGAAGGGCGGGCGTTCGCAGGAGCGCGTTTTCGGGGAAGCCGGTCAAATCCGCGAAACTGGCAAATGCGCAGTCCCGCCTGCTGTCCTGGTACGAGAATAACGGCTACCCGTTCGCAGCCATACATATTAATAATATGCAGATCGCGGGGGAAGAGATCTCGGGCAGCCTGGAGGTCAGGACGGGGGACCTGTTCCTGATCGATACCCTGTACGTCAGGGGCGAGATCCGGCTGGATCACAGGTATATCGAAAACCTCTGCGGGATCGAGCCCGGGGATGTCTACCGTGAAAGCAGGATTGCCGGGATAGGGGACAGGATACGGGAGACCCCGTTCATAGACGAGATCAAGCCGGCAGAGCTGGAATTCTACAGGGGTTCGGTCGATGTCTACACCTACCTGCAGAAGGCAAGGGCCAACCAGTTCAACGGGATCATCGGCGTGTTCCCCAACCATGAGCAAACCGGAAAGCTTTTTGTGACGGGGGACCTGCACCTTTACCTGGTCAACTCGTTCGGAAGGGGGGAATCCTTCCGTTTTGCCTGGAAAGCCCTCCAGCCCCTGACCCAGGAACTCAATCTCACCCTGGAATGGCCCTATGTTTTTTCCTCCATGGTGGGCGTCGGGGTGGACTTCTCCCTGCTCAAGCAGGATACTTCCTGGTTCACCGTGAACCCGGTGGTTGACCTGAAGTTCTTCCTGGGAGGGAACAATTATTTCAACGCATTCTACGATTATTTCAATTCCTCCCTGATCAGCACGGCGGGAATGGAAAATATCCCTTCCCTACCTTCCCATGCGGACGTTTCAAGCAGCCTGTACGGGCTCGGGATCCGCTACCGTACCCTGGATTACCTGTTCAACCCGGGCAAGGGATGGGACATCACTGCCAGGGCGGGGATCGGCACACACAGGATCCGCAGGAACCCTTTCCTTCCGGATGCGGTGTATGAATCCATCGACCTTACCTCCACCAAGATCAGGGGATGGACCTCGATCGAATATTACCAGTCCCTTGGTGGAAGATTCTGCCTCCGCCTGGGAAACCGCACGGGTTACATCAGGAGCGGGAATCTTTTTGAAAACGAATTGTTCAGGCTCGGCGGCATCCATACCCTCAGGGGGGTGGACGAGAATTCCATATTCGCATCCTTCTACAGCCTGGGTACCCTGGAGCCCCGGTTCCGGTTCGAACGTAATTCGAACTTTTTCCTTTTCCTCGACGGTGGATACTACGAAAAGGATGCAGGAGGGGAGTTTACAAGCGACTTTCCCTTCGGGTTCGGCGCCGGGGTTAACCTTTCGACACGGGCAGGGATTTTTTCACTTGTATATGCTGTTGGCAGGCAGTTTGACAATCCCGTGAACATAGGCAGGGCAAAGATCCATTTTGGTTACCTGAATCGGTTCTGACTGCTTTCGCTTCCGCATTTAACCTGAAAAATTCACCCGCTGACGGCATCACTTGAACCGGCGCTTCAAAATTTCCGTGTAATACCGATGGCATTATCAATTGAGGACCCTACTTTTTGCCGCAGGCAAAAATCCGGGACGAAATGACAATGCCGGAGGTACGGAAATTTTAGTAGGCGCCGGGTTCAACAATGCCTCCATGCAGACGGTGAATTTATCAGGTTAAATGCTATCTTTGTCCACTGTAAATCCAAAAAGCCCTTTCATGGACGTCACCGTTCAAACCGCCCGCGATCTCGGACTCACACCCGAAGAATTTGAGATGATCGAAGGGTATCTCGGAAGGACCCCCAATTTCACAGAACTTTCGATCTATTCGGTCATGTGGTCGGAACACGCCTCCTACAAGAATTCCATCCGCTGGCTGAAGACCCTTCCCCGGGAGGGCCAGAACCTCCTGGTCGGGGCGGGGGAGGAGAACGCGGGACTCGTGGACGTCGGGAACGGCCTGGGATGTGCCTTCAAGATCGAGTCGCACAACCATCCCTGCGCCATCGAACCCTACCAGGGAGCAGCTACCGGCGTGGGGGGCATCAACCGCGATATTTTCACCATGGGTGCCCGTCCCGTTGCCCAGCTGAATTCACTCAGGTTCGGCGACCTCCGGCTCGACCGCACCAGGTGGCTCATCAAGGGAGTGGTCAGGGGCATCGGCGATTACGGGAATTCCTTCGGCGTCCCGGTCGTTGGGGGGGAAGTCTTTTTTGACGACTGTTACAATACCAATCCCCTGGTGAATGCCATGAGCGTGGGCCTTCTGAAAAAGGAGGAAATGATCTCGGCCGTGTCCAGGGGACCAGGGAACCCGGTCTACATCGTGGGTTCATCCACCGGGAAGGACGGGATTCACGGGGCGACCTTCGCCTCGGCCGACATCACGGAGGATTCTGCCGATGACATACCATCCATACAGGTGGGCGATCCCTTCATGGAAAAACTCCTGCTCGAGGCGACCCTTGAACTGAACCGCAGCGGGGCAGTCGTCGGAATGCAGGACATGGGTGCCGCTGGCATCATCTGCTCCACTTCGGAAATGTCCGAGAAGGGCGGGAGCGGCATGCGCATCGACCTGAAAAAGGTGCCCTTCCGCCAGCCGAACATGGAAGCCTGGGAGATCCTGCTCTCGGAATCACAGGAAAGGATGCTGGTCTGCGTGGTGAAAGGGAAGGAAGCCCTCGTGGAAGAGATTTTTGAGAAGTGGGACCTGAACTGCGAGATCATCGGGGAAGTGATCCCGGAGGACAGGCTCGAGTTTTACATGGGAGAGGAACTGGTGGCAGATGTGCCTGCCGCCACACTGGTCCTGGGAGGCGGTGCCCCGGTATACGAACGGGAATTCAGGGAACCTGCCTATTACAGGGAATATAAGAAGTTTGACATCGACAGCGTACCGGAACCGGAAGATTACAGGGCGGTCTCCTGCGAACTGATCAGGCATCCGAATATAGCCTCAAAGCGATGGGTGGCCGAACAGTATGATACCATGGTAAGGACCAACAACATGTCCACCAATTTTCCTTCTGACGCGGGACTCGTAAACATAAAGCATACCAATACCGCACTGGCCCTCACGACGGATTGCAATGCACGCTACGTGCATGCCGATCCGAAAGTCGGGGCCATGATCGCGGTGGCGGAGGCTGCGCGCAACATCGTCTGCAGCGGAGGCGAACCCCTCGCCATCACGAATTGCCTGAATTTTGGCAATCCCTACAACCCTGAAGTTTACTGGCAGTTCAAGGAGGTGGTCACCGGCATGGGGGAGGCCTGCCGCAAATTCGGAACCCCGGTGACGGGAGGGAACGTCAGTTTCTATAACCAGACCACTATCGATGGTAAGACGGTCCCGGTCCACCCGACCCCGGTGATCGGCATGCTGGGCCTGGTGAAGGAAAAACAGCATATGATGTCGCTGGATTTCAAGCAAAAGGGACACATGATCTACCTGATCGGGAAATCCATGAACGACATTTCCTGCTCCCAGTACCTGTATTCGGTGACAGGGATAAAGGAGAGTCCCCCTCCCCACTTTGACCTGGACTACGAATACCGGATCCAGCAGGCGGTGATGGGACTGATACGGGGGGGACTGGTACGTTCGGCGCACGATGTTTCGGACGGGGGACTGTACATCACCCTGGTGGAATCCGCCATACCAAGGGAACTCGGGTTCGACATCACGTCGCCTGCAGAGGTAAGGAAAGACGCTTTTCTCTTCGGGGAATCCCAGGGCCGGATCGTGGTAACCGTCGACCAGGCCGAAGAAACCGACTTCATCGATTACATGATGGACCGCGGACTGCCTTTCTCAGCACTGGGACATGTCACCAAGGGCGAGCTCCGGGTCGACGATGCCTCGTTCGGATTCATTTTGGATTTAAAGCGGAATTATCTCACGGCACTCGAAAAGATCCTCGATGAGCCGGAAGAGGAGGTTCATCCGTAGACAGGAAGGCTGAGTATAATAACAGGAGATCGTATACGTTTAATGAGATATAAGTCCCACTTGAAAAAACACCTGGCCATAATCCTCTTCCTCTCCATCGCCCTCCACTCCTACGGGCAGGTGTCGAAAGTGCAGAACGATCCGGGTTACGATTACAAGTGGATCCATTTCGGATTCATGGTGGGATTCAACACGATGGATTTCGGATTCACACGCCCGGGCGGCACGCTCGACAGCATTTTATTTGCCGATGTCAGCCGCCCGAAACCGGGTTTCCAGGTCAGCATCGTGTCCGACCTGCGTATGGGCGAATACCTTTCGCTCCGTTTTCTGCCCGGGATCACGTTCGGGGCCAGGGAATTTTCGTTCTATGATTCAGCCGGACTGGCAAGCCAGCAGACGGTCGAATCGAATTTCCTGGATTTCCCCCTTCTGGTCAAGTACAAATCACATCGCGTGAACAACTACCGGCCATACGTGATCGGCGGGGTGAACCTGCGCTATGACATGGCCGCCCGCAAGGACTACGAGGAGAACGGTCCCTTTATCAGGCTTAACCCGATGGACTTTTACGTGGAACTGGGATTCGGGATCGACTTCTTCCTGCAGTATTTTAAATTCTCCCCCGAGCTCAAGGTATCCGCAGGCTTCCGGGACGTGCTGGTCCACGATCCTGCCGGCGGGGGGAACGACATCTATGCCAATTCCATCAATCGCCTGAATTCCTACGTGGTCATGCTCTGCTTCTATTTTGAGTGATCCCCCGCGAAGTACTGCCTCCTGAACTCGGAGCACAGTATGGCGGTTGCGGCGGCAACGTTCAGCGAGTCCGGGTGCAGGGAAGCTTCCTGCCGGGGAATGCTGAGCACCCGATCGGCGCAGCGGAGTAGTCCCTCTGAAAGTCCCCTTGATTCATTTCCAAGAAGGATCAGGCCGCGCCCGGGAAGGATGGCCCCCCGGAGATCCTCGC
This sequence comes from uncultured Bacteroides sp., assembly GCA_964431315.1. Classification (GTDB taxonomy): domain Bacteria; phylum Bacteroidota; class Bacteroidia; order Bacteroidales; family SM23-62; genus SM23-62. The sequence goes on from CAYSJH010000085.1 coordinate 5,880, forward strand.
CTGTGCTCCCCGTGGCAAAGATCTCGTACCCCGCATCCGGGGACCCGCTGCCGGCCGCATCCCTTGAATCCCCTGAATCCCCGGCATCCCCGGTATCGCGCAGCCTGCCGATCCATTCAGCCAGGTCAAGGTAATGCACACGGACCCTGAGGAAGGAGCCCATGGTGGACTGTATCACTTTCGGATTGTAAAGTTCCACGCAATCTTCCGAGCAGAGGATGTCGCGGACCCCGAACCAGTCCGCCGTCCTTATGATCGTCCCCAGGTTCCCCGGGTCCCGGATGCTCTCAAGTCCGATGCTCAGGCTCTCCATCAGCACGGCCGGATCCGGGGTGTATTCCGCCTGGTGCAACACGGCGATGGCACGGTTGGGTTCCTGTTGGGTGGAGACCTGCCGGAGTTCAGCGGGACTGACCTCGAAGATTTCCATTTCCCCGGGGAGAGCTCCCCTGTATGCATCCAGCCATTTCTCATTTGCCTGTAGCCATTCCCCCGTGGCGGCGAAGGATTCCACCCTGAACGGGATGCTTCCCGGGGGGGACTGAAGGACTTCCCTCACCATTTTATCCCCCTCCACCAGAAACATTCCCAGTTCATTCCGCTCCTTCTTGCGTGACAGGCTGCGGAGAAGTTTTTTTTGATTGATGCTGAGTGCTCCCATTGTTAATTAACCTTCGCGGCAGGCGGGTCTGTTCTGCCTGAAGTTGAGTATATTTGCTTCCAAGATACAAATAATTAGAACGCACCTGCAACCATAATACGACCCTAACCAGGACGCCTTTGCCATCTGCCCGTTCCCATAGGATCCTTTCCTTCATGCCCGTTTTTGCGGGATTGATTTTGTTGTTGCTTTATTCCTGCAACCCGACCAAGTATGTGGCTGAGGATGAATATCTGCTGGACAGATACCGGCTGAGGATCGATAACGGCAACCTGGATCACAGGGAACTCGACTCCTATGTGAAACCGAAACCGAACAAGAAGATACTGGGTGTAAGGTTTTACCTGGCACTCTACAACCTTTCAGGCAAGAAGGATAACGGGTTCAACCACTGGCTCCGGAAGATCGGCGAAGCCCCGGTCGAGTACAACGTCTATGAAACCGAGCGGAATACCAAGCAGCTCAGCCTGTACATGCACAATAAGGGATACTACGATGCCGTAATAAGCGATACCGTCAATTTCCGGAAGCAGCATGCCTATGTCAGGTACGATATCCGGCCCGGCGAACCCTACACCATACGCTCGATCAGGTACTATCTTGAAGATACCAGCCTCCAATCGGAATTCTACCCCGATACCGTGAATACCCTGATCAAAAAGGGACAAAAATTCGAAGTTGACCGCCTGGAGTCCGAACGGATGAGGATCGAAAACCTCTTGCGCAACAAGGGATACTTCAATTTCAACCACGATTATGTCTATTTTAACGTCGACAGTTCCATCGGGTCGCATAAGGTGGATCTGACCCTTGGCATAAAAAAATACATCATCAGTTCGGCGGACGGTTACTTCCTGGTGGTCCCGCACCGGAAATATGTGGTGGAGGAAGTCTACATCTATCCGTCATTCGATCCGAACCGCGCGCTTAAGGATTACCAGGGATATATGGAGGGATTGAACCGGGAAGAATACAATGATTTCATATTCCTGCACGAGGGAAAACTCAGGGCGAACCCGAATGTCATCTCCCAGTCCGTGTTTATTTTCCCGGGGGAATACTACAACCAGGAAAATGTCAGGCAGACTCATAAACACCTTTCATCGCTCAGGATTTATAAGCTGGTGAACATCGTCTTCGAGGAAAAAAATCCCTACGACGAGGTCAGGCGGGATTACTACCCCCTGGTGTGCCACATCCAGCTCAGTCCCACTACCAGCCAGTCCTACGCCATCGAACTGGAAGGCACCAACTCCAACGGGAACCTTGGAGCCGGGGGGAACCTGAATTATACCCACCGGAATCTTTTCGGGGGCGCCGAGAGCTTCTCGGCCAGGGTCTCCGGGGCCATAGAGTCGATCACAAAATCCCATTCCAGGGGATTCATAATCGAACTGGGTTCCGAGGCACGCCTGAGCCTTCCGCAGTTCCTCCTTCCATTCAAGACCGAGGATTTCATCAGGAAGTATGACCCGAAAACCAACATTTCGGTTGCCTATAATTACCAGAGGAGGCCCGAATACACACGGTCGCTTGTCCAGACGACCTTCGGTTACAACTGGAGCGGGAACGAACTGTTTACCCACATCGTTAATCCCGTGCAGCTGAACTTCGTGAATATGATCAACGTGACCGATACGTTCCGGTCCGAGATCGAGGGCACCTATCTCCAGCACAGCTACGAGGACCAGTTGATCCTGGCGGCCAACTACAGCCTGATCTTCAGCAACCAGAAACTGAGGAGAGGCTCGGACTTCGTCTTCCTTCGCTGGAACCTTGAATCGGCGGGACTTCTGCTTTCCGGGGTGGCGCGATTGACCCGTCAGGAGAAGGATACCCTCGGCAGGTACGTGATGTTCGGGAATGCCTTTGCCCAGTATCTGAAGGGGGATGTCGAGTTCCGCTGGTACAAACCCTTCGATGACAAGACCAGCATGGTGTACAGGATTTTTGCCGGGGTTGCCTACCCATACGGGAATTCACTTGCCATCCCTTTTGAAAAGCAATATTACTCGGGAGGTGCCAACGGGGTGAGGGCCTGGCATGTGCGTGACCTGGGACCGGGATCATACCAGGGTGCCGGCCCGTCGAAGTACCCCAATAAGACTGCCGACATCAAACTGGAGGCGAACGTGGAATACAGGTTCAAGCTTTTCTGGCTGCTGGAAGGTGCCCTGTTTGTCGATGCAGGGAACATATGGTCCATGAATCCCGATTCGGAACGTTACGGGGCGGACTTCTCCTGGAACAGGTTTTACAAGGAGATCGCGGTGGGAGCCGGGATGGGAATCAGGATGGATTTTTCCTATTTTATCTTCCGGACGGACTTCGGTTTCCAGTTCAGGGACCCCGCGGCACCCGAGGGAAAACGCTGGGTTATCCTGCATGAGCCCATACGCACACCGGTGTTCAACCTGGCCATCGGCTATCCATTCTAAACCTGGCCATTTATAAAAGATGAAGGGAAAATAATCGCCGGTTCTCTGCATACTATTCTGTGAAACTTCTATTTTTGCATTATAAAATCAACGCAGATGTCAACGAAAGTATTCGATGTAGTTAAGCCGGGGGTTCTCCTGGGCAAGGATGTGCAGAAGCTTTTCCATGTAGCGAAAGATGAAGAATTTGCCATTCCTGCGGTCAACGTGGTAGGCACCAATACGGTCAATGCCGTCATGGAGGCTGCAAAAACAGTCAATTCACCGGTGATCGTTCAATTTTCAAACGGCGGGGCGGCTTTCTGGGCCGGCAAGGGCCTGTCGAATGAGAACGAGCGGGCATCCATCGCCGGTGGAGTGATCGGGGCCAAACACGTGCATCACCTGGCCGAAATGTACGGGATCGCCGTCCTGCTTCATACCGACCATGCGGCACGCAGGCTGCTCCCCTGGATCGACGGGCTCCTGGAAGCGGGAGAGAAGCATTACAAGAGCTGGGGAAAACCCCTGTTCAGCTCGCACATGATTGACCTGTCCGTGGAACCCCTCAAGGAGAATATCGAGACCTGCAAGAGGTATCTCGAAAGGATGAGCAAAATGGGCATGACCCTTGAGGTCGAGCTCGGGGTGACCGGCGGAGAAGAAGACGGGGTGGATCATACCGGTCTCGACAACTCGAGACTCTACACCCAGCCTGAAGATGTCGCCTATGCGTACACGGAACTTGGCAAGGTAAGCGACCACTTCACCATCGCGGCATCCTTCGGGAACGTCCACGGTGTTTACAAACCCGGAAATGTTGTGCTGACGCCGAAGATCCTGCACAATTCGCAGAAATACATCCAGGAAAAGTACCATACGGGTGCCAAACCCGTTAATTTTGTATTTCACGGGGGATCCGGTTCCAGCCGTGAAGATATCCGCGAAGCCGTCAGCTACGGGGTCATCAAGATGAACATCGACACCGATACGCAGTGGGCTTACTGGGATGGTGTCCGGAACTACGAGAAGCAGAACCATGATTACCTGCAGGGACAGATCGGGAACCCGGAGGGACCCGACAAACCGAATAAGAAGAAATACGATCCGCGCGTCTGGCTCAGGGAAGGAGAGAAGTCTATGGTCGAAAGGCTGAAGGTAGCCTTCGAGGATCTGAACTGCCTGGACAGAAATTAATCCGTTCCCGGGAGAACGATATGCCGTAAAGTCCGACATTAAGGAGTGTGGCCTTTACGGCTTCTTTTTATATATAATATAAGGTATTTTTATGGCAAATGTACCCGTTATTGGACGAGACAGTTTTACCAGCAAATTCGGAATTATCGCAGCCGCAGCGGGCTCTGCGATCGGCCTGGGAAACATCTGGCGTTTCCCTTATGTGCTCGGAGAGAACGGGGGAGGGGCCTTTCTCTTTATCTACCTGGCCTTCGTACTGGGGATCGGGATCCCGGTCATGCTGTCGGAATTCATTATCGGCAGGTCCACCCAGCGAAATCCCATTGGAGCTTTCCTGAAACTGGCACCCGGAAAGCCCTGGTTCCTGATCGGGATCATGGGAGTGGGCGCAGCATTCATGATCCTTTCCTTCTACGCGGCTGTGGCGGGGTGGACCCTCGAATACCTTTACCAGTCTGTCATCAACGGATTTGCAGGCAAAACTCCCGCCCAGCTGGATGAAATGTTCCAGGCATTCCGGACGGGCTCATGGAGACCCATCATCTGGTTCCTGGTGTTTATGGTCCTGACGGCCTCGATCGTCATAGCGGGCATCAAGAACGGCATCGAGAAATATACCAAGATCCTTATGCCCTTGCTGCTGGTCATCCTGGTGGTGCTCAGCATACGCTCGCTCACCCTGCCCGGTGCGAGGGAGGGACTGGTATTCCTGTTCAAACCGGATTTTTCAAAGATCACTGCCGGGACCGTCCTGGAGGCACTGGGCCAGGCCTTTTTTTCCCTGAGCATCGGCATGGGCACCCTGATCACTTACGGGTCCTACGTGCAGAAGAATGATAACCTGGCCAACACGGCCATCAGCGTTTCCCTTGCGGATACCTTTATTGCAGTATTGGCCGGCGTGGCCATCTTTCCCGCTGTCTTTGCCTTCGGGATCGACCCGGCGGCAGAAGAGGGACTGGTATTCATCACCCTTCCGAACATTTTCCAGCAAATGGTCGGGGGGTATTTCTTTTCCCTGCTGTTCTTTATCCTGCTCGGGGTTGCCGCCCTGACATCGACCATTTCCGTGCTGGAGGTTGTGGTGGCCTATTCCGTGGAAGAACTTAAGATGACGAGGAAAACAGCCACAATTCTTGCAACCGGACTGATCTCCATTCTCGGGGTGCTGGCTGCCGGTTCCTGGGGCTGGTTCAGGAACATGACCCTGTTCGGCAACAACGTGTTTGGCCTTTTGAATTTCACCTCGGCCAACATCCTCCTGCCACTCGGGGGATTCTTCATCGTCCTGTTCGTCGGCTGGTTCATGGGAAGGAAGGCCGTGAGGGCTGAACTTTCGAACGAAAGCAGCCTTAAGGCCAGGTTCTGGCTGGTGTTCCTGTTCCTGGTCAGATTCATTGCCCCCATCGCCATTGCCATTGTATTCATGAACGGGGTAGGCATCATTAACTTTTAGGGATATGACATGTTCAGGCGGCTCGTCAGGGAATACCTCTCGCTTACCCGCGCTGAACGACGCGGCATGCAGTTCCTGGGCATTTTGCTCCTCTTTCTGCTGCTCCTCAGGGGATCCCTTCCCCTGCTGATCCATTCCCCGGTCCGGGGAATAGCTCTCCCCGGTGAGGATTTTAACGCCTTCCGGGATTCCTTGCAGAAACTGGATGCCTGGCTCGCCGGGTCCGGATATTCCAAATCCGGTCCGGGATCCTTTGACGTTTATGCGGAATCCTTCCCGTCCGATCGGGAACCCTTTCCCCTTGATCCGGAATCCTTCCAGAATAATCCGGAAACCTTCCCGTTCGATCCCAAAACTTACCGGTCCGATCCGGAAACCTTCCCGTTCGATCCCAATATGGTAGGGTTCGATGAACTTGTCCGCCTGGGCCTGTCACCGGGTACTGCCAGGATCCTTCTGAATTACCGGACAGCAGGGGGGAGCTTTGGACGTGATTCGGACCTGCTGAAGGTGTATGGCCTGCATCCGGATGAGTTCAGAAGGCTGCAACCCTGCATCCGGATAAATCCCCACGGGTCGTTTGAACTGAACGGGGCGGACTCAATGCAACTGGTATCGGTCTTTGGCATCGGTCCCGTTTTCGCACGGCGCATCATAAGGTACAGGCAAATGCTGGGGGGCTTCTGCCGGCCGGAACAGCTGATGGAGGTCTACGGGCTTAACCTGCAGCAATATGAGGAACTCATGCGCTGCAGTTACCTGGATACCTCCCTGCTCAGGAAGATCGATCTGAACTGCCTGGATGCCGAGACTCTCAGCCTGCATCCCTACCTTGACCGCTACCAGGCCCGGTCCCTTGTGGCTTATCGAGAAGAGATGGGGGCATTCCGGGATCCCCTTGAGGTGCTGAATAACCGCCTGCTGCCCGATTCCGTCTACCTCAGGATCCGGCCCTACCTGGATGTGAACCGTTAGAAAGCAGGCCCTTCAAGGGATAGAGGATTTTTAAATCTTTTTAACATTATTTTACTGGATTTCTTCCCTGTTTTTTTGTACATTACACATTGGACCACTTTTTTGGACTATCATATAAATCTCTGACCAGTAGCATCTTAAATTAAAATGACCCTTATTAACGTTACAAAAACTTGTGCGTATGAAATTTTTATGAATTTTTTTGAATAATGGATTACTATTTATAAATTTGCCGCTCAATAATTTAAACCCAGGAGAATATTATGATCGTTGTTCCTATCAAAGAAGGTGAAAACATTGAGCGCGCGTTAAAGAAGTTTAAAAGAAAATTCGAGAAAACCGGAACAATTAAGGAATTGCGGGGACGACAGGCCTATGTGAAGCCTTCCGTGAAAAAAAGACAGGTAAAAAAGCGTGCCATGTATATCCAGAAGCTGCAGGACCTGGATAACTAGGGCACCGGAACTTCTGTCCCCTTTACCTGCTGATCGATCCTTACTGGGTTACCGCTTTCTCAGAACCGATTCCCGGCAGACTTTATGAATTATAAAGAATCCTTTCTGGACTATCTCCGGTTTGAAAAGAGGTATTCAGAACATACTATTCTCTCCTACAAAACGGATCTCGGGCAGTTTGAAGCGTATACAGGAGAGGGGACAAACGGATCCGGTCTTAAAGCAGCCGATGGCAAGCTCATCCGCTCCTGGGTCATTCATCTGATGGATTCGGGTCAGAGCGCCCGGACCGTTAACCGGAAGATTTCAACCTTAAAATCATTTTATAAGTTCCTGATGCGTGAGCAGCTGATCCAGAAGAATCCGATGGACAAGGTCCTGAGTCCCAAGCTCAGCAAAAAACTGCCTTCATTCGTGGAGGAGGACAAGATGAATCTGCTCCTGGACGAATACGAGTTCGGGGAGGATTTCAGCGGTTTCAGGAACCGGCTCATTATTGAGTTACTTTATATTACCGGGATGCGCGAGTCCGAACTGATCCACCTGGAAGACCGGGACCTGGACCTCTTTGAACAGAACATACGGGTGACAGGTAAACGCAACAAACAGAGGATCGTGCCTTTTGACAGGGCCTACCTGGATGTGATCAGGCGTTACATAAGCCTCCGCAATGATGCTTTCCCTGATCGCGAATTTTCCAACCTTCTGCTGACCGACAGGGGCCGTCCCCTCTATCCGAAATTCGTCTACAAGATCGTCACTTCCTACCTCCGCCTGGTGACCACCATGGAGAACCGGAGTCCCCATGTGCTCCGCCATACCTTCGCCACGCACATGCTGAACCGGGGCGCGGACCTGAATGCCATCAAGGAGATCCTGGGACACGCAAACCTGTCCGCGACCCAGGTCTATACACACAACACATTTGAAAAATTAGTTACTATATATAAACAAGCTCATCCAAGGGCATAAAAAGAGGAATCGTCATGGATATCAAAATTCATTCAATCCGGTTTGATGCAGATGATAAGCTGCTTGATTTTATCAAATCCAAGGTCGTGAAGCTCATCCAGTATTATGATGACATCATCGGTGCGGAGATCTTTTTACGGCTGGACAGATCGCAGGATCTCGAGAACAAGGTAGTCGAAATCAGGCTTTCGTTACCCGGAAATGAGCTGTTTGCCAAGAAGCAGAGCAAGACTTTTGAGGAGTCCACCGACCTGTCCGTGGAGGCCCTGAGAAGGCAGATTATGAAGCACAAAACAAAACTCAGGAGGGCCTGAAATAAAGCCATCTTTTTTTTGTGTTATAAATAAAATATTTATACATTTGCGAACCGATTTTCAAGGGTATGTTATGCCCTGTCGTTCTTTGATTTGCCAATGTAGCTCAGCTGGTCAGAGCAGCTGATTTGTAATCAGCAGGTCGGGGGTTCGAATCCCTTCATTGGCTCTGACAACCGGGGAGATACCAAAGCGGTCAACTGGGGCAGACTGTAAATCTGCTGGCTGATGCCTTCGTAGGTTCGAATCCTGCTCTCCCCACGTGACGGCATGGGTTTGAGTGTGGGTGTGAGTGTGTCAGGGCTGCGTTGTAAAACACCCCAACCCCAAACCCATACCCTGAGCAAAACATATCACACACACCCAAGACCCGTTCACACCCACACCCAAGACCCATTCACACGGTCACACCCACACCCACACCCATGCCTTCATGCGGGAATAGCTCAGTTGGTAGAGCACGACCCTTCCAAGGTCGGGGTCGCGAG
>CAYSJH010000086.1:0-11163 GCA_964431315.1 uncultured Bacteroides sp.
GGCTGTATGCTTCGCTCGGATTCATCCTGACTCATTTTTCAAAGATGGGTACCGTATTTTTCCTGATCGCCCTGGCACTTTCCAGGATGACGGGTTTTAATACCGTGAACATTATATTCCTGATCGGGCTGCTGGTGGTCCTGATCACCATGATCGGAGGGATCGAGGCTGTTATATGGCTGGATGTGATCCAGGGTTTCCTGCTCATCGGGGGGGGACTGATATCCCTCGGGGTATTGCTGTTCTCGACACCCGGAGGACCCGCAGAAATCTGGAAGGTAGCCGCCGAGAACGGGAGGATCGGGTTTGGACCGTTCGACCTTGAATTTGTTGATCTGACTTTCTGGGTGATGGCGCTTAACGGGATCTTTTATGCGATCCAGAAATACGGCACGGACCAGACCATCGTACAGCGCTACCTCACCGCCCGGTCCGACCGGGATGCGGTGAAGGCATCCCTTATTGGTGTCCTGCTGAGCGTTCCCGTCTGGGCACTGTTCATGTTCATCGGCACGGCCCTTTTCGCCTACTACAGGATAACAGGCGACCCCCTTCCGGCAGGTATTAAGCCGGATACCGTCTTCCTGCATTTCATCATGACAAAACTGCCGGTCGGCCTTGTCGGCCTGATCATATCAGCCCTTATCGCTGCGGCATTCTCAAGCCTGGATTCGGATCTGAACTGCCTTTCCGCCATCTGCACGGAGGATTATTACATACGCTGGAAACCGGAAAGCACGGAGAAACAGCGGATGTTTATGAGCAGATTGTTTATATTTATAGCTGGATTGGGGGCCATTGCGGTTGCCCTGTTTTACGTCCGGGCCGGGGGCAAAGGGGTGCTGGCTATAATCTTTACCCTGTACGCCATTTTCTCCGGCGGGATAGCGGGCATGTTCCTGCTCGGGATTTTTAGCAGGAAAGCCAACCGGCAAGGCATCAATGTGGGAATAGCGGCCTGTGTGCTTTTTACATTTTATGCCTTTCTCACTTCTACGCCAATCGGCCTTGCTGGGAAGGAGAAACTGATCATTGATCTGGGAAGGTTAAATTTCACACAGCATAAGTATATGATAGGGGTATACAGTCATATCGTCCTGATGATCGTGGGTTACCTGTCGAGTTTACTTTTCAGGTCGGAGCCGGTGGAGGATTCGCTTACCTGGTACGGATGGCTGAAACTTAAAAAACTCAATTCAACACGATAATTTCAGAATAATTCATTTTATAAACCAAAAACAGCGATTATGAAAAGACAGATTTTGACTCTTATGTTAGTTACCCTGGCGGGTACAGCATTACTTGCTCAGGATCCTGCCTGGGGGACAGGCTGGACGACCCTGCAACCGGGGTCACCCCTTCTGCTGGAAGAGGATTTCACCGGTTTTCCATTCGTGCATTCCGATTCAGATCCAAATCAAGGGAACAGTGACAACCTGGACCCGGAACATCCCGGCTACAAGGATACACTGGTTTTCCGGCAGGCAATCGGCTCAATCGATACGATATTCTACGAGTTTTACCAGTGCGCTTTCGCACCGAACTGGATGCCGGCCTACTGGTACCGGGACTCTGTCGATGGACTAACCCCCCCGACACCACCGGAGGTATCCAGGGGATTCGTGGAAATCTCGAGGGAATATGAATCATGGGCCACCATTGACGGTTACTTCATAATTGACCTTAGCCAGGTGGAATTTATCGAGGCGATTCGCTACACGCATTCGAGTACCGGCGGAAATAAGCGCGGTTTTACCCTGGCCATGTCAAAGGATTACGGCGAGACCTGGGATACAATCCGGATGCAGACGGTTTCACTGAACCTTAACCGTCCTCAGCCAAATCCCTACACCTGTCAGAACTCAGCCTACGGCATGCTGTGGGAAGACGGCCTGTACGTCGGCTCCCTGATCTCTCCGGGAGACAGTGTCATGCTGCGTTTCACGAAGGACTATAACGGCCAGACGGTCCGGCTGCACGATTTGAAGATATACGGGGACCGGGAAACCAACATCGGGATAAACGACCGGGTGGCCAGTCCGATCCGGATTTCCGCTTACGACGGGTTCATCCGGCTTTCAGAACCGGCGGATATCCGGGTCTTTGATATCAACGGCAGGCTGATGAGGCAGGCGAACCGGGTGGAATCGCTTTACATCCGGGATCTGCCGTCCGGGGTATACATCATAAAGGCCAGGACAGATACCCAGCTCTGTACGGGAAAGATATTTAACTAAACCGGGAACTGAAGGAGGAAACAGGGAGCTCCCTGTTTCCTCCACGACTTACATCGATATACCTGAAAAGCCAGGGCAACTCACAACAGATGAAGCCTCAAAACCTGAACAAAAACCTAAACTATGAAAAGATTCGTCATCAGGAGGATCCGTAATCTTTCATCCGTACGATCTCTTTTCCGAAGCATCTTTATCGTTCTAATTCTGGTCGGGATCTCCCTGCCCGGAATGCAGGGTTTGTATGCACAGGAAGAAGCCGGATACGATCTCACCGGCATCGTGGTGGACCAGGGAGGGGAGTCTTTGCCGGGTGTCAACATCGTGATTAAAGGGACAACCCAGGGGACCATAACGAATATCAACGGCCAATTCACCATTCGTGTCAGCAACGAGGATGTGCTGGTTGTGTCCTATGTGGGATTTACCACCCAGGAAGTAACGGTTTCCGGGCAGAAAACCCTGAGCCTGATCCTCGCGGAGGACCTGACCGAACTGGAAGAAGTGGTCGTGATCGGCTACGGGAGCGTGAAACGTGCCAATATGGTGGGTGCGGTGGAGAACATGAAGGCCGATGAGGTGGAAGATATCCCCGCCACAAACCTGTCGACCATACTGGAGGGAAAAATGGCAGGGGTCAGCATCGGGCAGGCCACCGGGCGGCCCGGAGCCTCCACGTCCCTGAGCATCCGCATTGAGAATACCTACAGCGCCACATCCGAACCCCTTTACGTAATCGATGGCTTCATCCGGGACAAATCCACATTTGACCTGCTGGATCCCAGCGAGATCGAAAGCATATCGGTCCTGAAAGACGCCTCCGCCTCCGTTTACGGCGCAAGGGGTGCTTACGGGGTCGTCCTGGTCAAAACGAAAATGGGAAGGGAAGGAAAGACGAAGGTCAATTATTCCGGTTCATACGGGATCTCCGGCGTGACGCAGATCACGGAAATGCTGAGCGCTTACGAGCATGCTTCCCTGCTGAATGAGATCATGCGGATGGGAAACGACAGCGTATCGGCCCGTTACACACCGGCCGAACTGGAAGCCTTCAAAGGCCTGGACTATGACTGGCTGGAAAGCGCATGGCAGCCTTCCTCCCTGACCCGGCATACCATTAATATCAGCGGGGGCTCTGAAAAGGTCAGGTATTTCGGGGGCGGTTCCTATTACAATGAAACCGGGAACTTTGAAAATCTGAATGTTTCCAAGTATTCTCTCCGCCTGGGACTCGAGGCGGACATCGTCAAGGGCCTGACAGCCTCCTTCCGGATCAGCCTCGACGATAAGAAAATACAGGTCCCTTTCTATAAGGGTGACGATTCCAGCGAACCCCTGGAAAACACCTTTGCACAGCTATTACAGGCGCCCAAATGGATCCCTTCCTACATAAACGGCCTGCCGGTGGGACAGGTACAGGATGACGACTGGTGGAACCCGGAGGCCCTTTTCAATTCCAACAGTTACAAGCGGAGCAGTACCAAAGGCAACAGCATCAATGTCAACGTGCAATATGACTTCCCCTTTCTTAAAGGACTGTCCGCTGGCGTGTCGTTCAACCGGGGGGAGGATCATTCCTACGGAAAACAGTACATCATCCCGTACACGCTTTACAATTTTAAAACCCTGACGGGCGAGGGCTACGAGGGCCACCTGATCACCAATGAATTGTCGGATGCCCAGCCCACCACGCTGATCAACAACACCAACCGGATCTTCGAGGACTACAATTTCGGCACGCTGTACCAGCTGAATACCTCCCTGTCCTACGGGCGGGACATTGGATTGCACCATTTCGATGCCATGATCGTTTACGAACAATCGGAATCGAAATCCCATGATTTCAGGGCCATCCGGCAGGACCTGCAGTTCGAGGGGATGGAAACCCAGCGCGCATTCGATCCCAATACCGCCTCGATCGACGGGTCCATGTACGAGGGAGGCCGGCTTTCCTCCATCGGCCGCCTGAACTACCTGTATGCCAGCAAGTACATCCTGGAAGCTTCCTTCCGGTACGAGGGCTCGACACTCTTCGCCCCCCAGGAAAGATGGGGCCTGTTCCCCTCCGTTGCGATCGGATGGGTGGTCTCTCAAGAAGAATTTTTCAAGAACCGGGTTAACTTTATCAATCACATGAAACTCAGGGGCTCGGTTGGCCTCCTGGGCAACGACAACGTCCGGCGGTACCAGTGGAAATACAGCTTTGGCACCACGGGGGAATATCTCTTCGGGTCGAAACTGGTAACGGGACTGGAAGCACTCAACAGCGGACTGGCCCTGACCGGCGTCACCTGGGAGAAAACGAACTACTACAACGTGGGGGCGGACCTGCAGTTCCTGGACAGCCGCCTGGCATGGACCCTGGATGTCTATTACAAGTATACCTACGACATCATCACCGGGAGGGATTCCCAGATGCCGACCAGTACGGGCATAGATAAAATACCCAAGGAAAACTACGGCTCGATGAAAGCCTGGGGTTACGACATGAGCCTCAAATTCAGGGACTATCTCCCGGGCACCAAGATCAGCTGGTACATCCAGGGCAATTTTGGATTCGGGACCAACCGCGTCATTAAGAAGCCACAGTCCGCCGGTGTGATCGGGACCTACCTGGACGAGGAAGGCCGCCCGAGCTACGGGTATGAAACGGGCTTTGTGGTCGACGGGATCATCTCCACCCAGGAACAGCTGGATGCCATCCTGGCCGAGAACCCGGACTATACCATATTCGGGGAGACCCCCAGGCTGGGGATGCTCTATTTCCGGGACATCGGGAGACCGGGGAATACCGCTGCAGGGGAACCTGCCTATGTTTTCGAGCCCGACGGCAGAGTAGACGATGCGCTCTGGGATCAGATGCACATCGTGGTCCCCCCCCTGCACCTGACCTGGAAGCATCTCCTGCCGACCAGCCTGTCGCTCGGAGGTTCATGGAAAGGCCTGAAGCTGGATGCCGTGTTCGGCCTGGCCTGGGGGGTAAATAAGGAGCTGGTCGATAAGAATGCCCGCTCGGCCCCTACCGATATTGCCAATGTCCCTTCATTCTGGATCGATTGCTGGAGGCCGGACAACCCCGGCGGGGCCTACCCGAGTCCCTATTTTGAAGACGGCAACCGCAAGCACAATACATTCTGGATCCGGGATGTAAAGGAACTCAGGCTGAAGATACTGACCATTTCCTATCAACTTCCTGCAGAAATGACCCAGCAACACCATTTACCCGCCCTGAGGGTTTATTTTACGGGCACCAATCTCTGGAACCCGATATCCACCTTCGATTACAAGGATGATGCGATCGCCAAGTACAACAGCTACCCCCTGATGAGGACGTTTAACCTTGGCGTAAACATAACGTTATAAACAAGGGAAAATGCATCAGATGAAAAATAAAGCGATATACCTGCTTATCTTACTTTTTGCCTGGACGGGTTGTGAAAAGGTGCTGGATAAGCGCGACCTGAACACCCTGGATGAAACGGCGTGGAACAATTACAGTTTATCCAACATGTACCTCAACGAGGTGTATGCGGAGAATATGCCGACGTTCTCACTGGCCCAGAACTCCGGGTACTCGGATGAAACCTATAACGACAATGACTACATCTACGGGAGGCTGGATGAGAACAGCGTGGGTACCTACAGCCTGTTCACCTATGCCAAGATCCGGGACATCAACATCATGATCGAAGGCGTGGAGAACGGGACACTGGATGAGCATGACAAAGAATTGCTGGATGCGCAGGCCCGTTTTTTCAGGGCCTGGCGGTACTGGGAACTGGTGAACCTCTACGGGGGCGTTCCCATGGTCCTGACCGCCCAGGATCCCTGGCATGAAGAGCTCAATGTGCCGAGAAGCAAAACTTCGGCATGCATCGACCTCATCGTGGAGGACCTGGATAAAGGGATCGAAGCCCTGCCGGCCAGTTGGCTTGATGTGGAGAATGACTACGGGCGCCTGACCAGCGTGGCCGCCGCCGCCTTCAAGGGCAGGGTGCTGCTGTTCTGGGCCAGTCCCCAGTTCAACCCGAACGATCTGGCCGACCGCTGGCAAAGGGCCTACGATGCCAACCTGGCTGCCAAAAACATGCTGGAGGCGGAAGGCTATGGATTACTGGAGAATTTCAGCCAGATCTTCCTGATGGAAGGGTATGCCAACACCGAGGCGATCATGATCCGGTCTTACGATGAAACCTATCTGCCGGGCAGATGGGAGTCTTCATGCAGGCCTCCTTCCGGGGGAGGCACGGGGAGCAATAACCCGACATGGGGACTGGTCCAGGCCTTTCCCATGAGCAACGGGAAACGGATCGCGGACCCGGGATCCGGCTACAACGGCATTTATTACTGGCAGAACCGGGACCCCAGGTTTTACGCCACGGTAGCCTACAACGGCTGTACCTGGAAAATGGCTGGTAGGTCAGATACGACCCAGTGGACCTACTTCCTGAACAGCCAGGAACTCAGCATTACCCCGGCAACGGGATTCTACTGCCGGAAGGGCAACAATCCACAGGTACAATTCGAGGATGTGGAAAAGACCCCGACGGACTGGATCGAGATCCGTTTTGCAGAGGTCCTGCTGAACCTTGCCGAATGTGCCAATGAACTGGACAAGCGTGATGAAGCCTACTCCATCCTGAAACAGATCCGGGACCGGGCAGGCATCGAACCCGGGGCGGATAATATGTACGGCCTGGGTGCAGGCATGGATAAGGCCGCCATGCGGGAGGCGATCATCTGGGAGCGGCAGATCGAACTGGCCTTTGAGAATAAGCGGTACTGGGACCTTCGCCGCAGGAATATGTTTGCCGGGGACCTGGGACCCAATACCCCGAAGCTGAACGGGACCGTCCGGAGGGGACTCCGGATCATGGCCAAGCCTCCCCATACGGCCGTGGAAATCGATACCATAAGAAATGATATCGATATTAATTCGGCGGATTACGCCAATTATTTTGTCGCGATCCCGCGGGTCCTGGATGCCGATTACCTGATCAACTACGAGCAGCCCAAGTATAATTTCTTTGCCATACCGCAGAACATCCTGGACAGGAGTCCCTCGGTCGAACAAACCCTGGGCTGGGCGAACGGTACCTTTGATCCTCTGTTATAGATGAATTAAGCCTGATAATCTAATGACAGAATTGCTGAGAAAGCGGAACCGGGGGAAGCGAGGATATCTCCCGGTACGTTCCGTTCTTGTTGCGGGCGGATTGATGATATGCCTGCTGGCCCGGGGACAGGTTTTTAATATGGTGGTGTCTGCGGATGGCACAGGTGATTATACCACAATACAGGCAGCCCTGGACGCCCTACCGGATAATTCGGCTGACCGGACTCTGATCTTTGTTCGTGCAGGAACCTATAAGGAGAAGGTCGTGCTTGGCCCGGCAAAGATCAAGGTAAGCCTGATCGGTGAGGACCCGGAAAGGGTCGTGATCGTGTGGGATGATTATGCCGGGAAGTATGACATGTCGAGCGCGGATACCTATACCTTCTGGGCCGATGCCGATGATTTCTATGCAGAGAATATAAGTTTTGTCAATACGGCCGGTCCCGTGGGACAGGCATTGGCGATAAGGACAACCGGAGAGAGGATGGTGTTCAAGAACTGTTATTTCACCGGCCACCAGGATACCTACTACGCCCATAAAAGAAGGCAGTATAACCTGCTCTGCAGGATCAGCGGAACGACCGACTTCATCTATGGGGATGCCACCACGGTCTTTGAAAAGTGTGTCGTACAATGCAGGAAAGGCGGCTCCTACATTACGGCCCCGGCAGATACCAAGCTGGTGAGCAAGCTCCCGGATCAGAGCACCTTTTACCACGGACTGTTGTTCAGGGACTGTGATATCCTGGCTGATGAGGATGTGCCTCCGGCATCCTACTACCTGGGCCGGCCTTGGCAGCCCAATGCTTCCTCGGTCTACATCCGGTGCAGGATGGGTGACCATATCAAGCCTGCCGGTTGGTCCATTTGGAGCGATGATAACCACCTGAGCGGATGCTTTGCGGAATACCTGAGCGTGGACCTGGATGGGAACCTGCTGGATGTCTCCGGCCGCGTGGCCTGGAGTAAACAACTGAATGCCGAAGAGGTGCAGGACTATTATAATCCAGAATATTTCCTGGAGAAAACCAATGTCATATGGGACCCGATCCCCATAACCTGGTCCCTTCCTTCCCCTGGAAATATCCTCAATGACGGAAGCCAGCTCAGCTGGGATGAGGTTCCCGGTGCCATTGGCTACGTAGTCTTTATGAACGACAGCGCCATCGGGTTCACGGAATCGGCATCCTTTGACATCCATGACATTCCTGCCACGGAGAATCTGTTCAGCCTTAAGTCGATTTCGGAGAACGGCAACCTGAGCGGTTTCCCGAATGAACCGGCGCTTTATACCGGGCCGGTCAGGGACGGCATGGATTATCCGGTAATCCGCGACAGGCAGCTGATATTCCCGGAAAAAGTGGATTTCAGGATATATTCCCTAAACGGTAGGGAATTAATGGCAGGAAAGAAACGGGGCCGCGCCGATTTGTCCTGTCTAGGCCCCGGCATTTATATCGTATTTTTCACGGATGGCCAGGGCATCCGGACAATAAGTAAAATCGCCTTGCGTTCGTTTTAAATTGGTGTCCCTTTTTAAATAAGCATAATGAATAAAGGAAGAATACTTGTGATCGCCCTGACCGGCTTTATGATGATTACGGCTTGCGGGATCGCCCAGTACCCTGAGGTACCCGATAGCATTGATAAGGCAACGGCCAGAATGATGAGGGAGGTGGAAAGGAAATCCATGGCTGCCTGGGAAAAAGCCCTGCCTGTAATCGAAGCAGAAGCTGATGGAGGCAAACCCTATATTCCCTGGGCATACAGGCCTACCGACCTGCCCCAGGCGGATATCCCGGCATTTCCCGGTGCCGAGGGAGGCGGCATGTACAGTTTCGGAGGCCGTGGCGGGAAAGTCATTACGGTTACCAGCCTCGGGGACAGCGGGCCGGGAACTTTCCGCGAAGCCTGTGAACAGGGCGGCGCCCGCATCGTGGTATTTAATGTAGCCGGCATTATTCGCCTGGAAACGCCCGTTATAGTCCAGGCGCCTTACCTTACCATTGCCGGGCAAACAGCCCCGGGAGACGGGGTCTGCGTGGCTGGAGAGAGCGTCTGGATCAATACCCACGATGTGGTCATACGGCATATGCGGTTCCGGAGGGGGGAGACCAATGTTGGGAGAAGGGATGATGCCCTGGGTGGGAATCCTGTGGGTAACATAATGCTGGATCATATCTCGACCAGCTGGGGACTGGATGAGAATCTCTCAATGTACAGGCACATGTACCTGAAGGACCCGAGGCAGCAGGCCGCCAAACTCGGCACGGTCAATCTCACCATCCAGAACAGCATTTCCTCGGAGGCGCTCGATGCCTACAACCATGCATTCGGAAGCACCCTGGGCGGGGAGAATGCATCTTTCATGCGGAACCTCTGGGCATGCAATGTAGGGAGAAATCCCTCCATCGGCTGGAACGGAGTATTCAATTTCGTAAACAACGTACTGTACAACTGGTGGAACCGAACGGTGGACGGGGCAGACTACAGCGGCCTGTTTAACATCATTAACAATTATTATAAGCCCGGACCCATTACGCCCACCAACAAACCCGTAAGTCACCGCATACTGAAGCCGGAATCCGGGCGCAATTACCTGGGGAAAAAGATGTACGGGAGAGCTTATGTGAACGGAAACATCGTTGAGGGGAATGAGAAAGTCACCAGGGATAACTGGAACGGGGGTGTTCAGATCGAGGATATGGATAATGCCGGAGAATTTACGAAACGCCTGAAATGGGATAAACCCTTTCCCATGCCCTGGATGAAAATCATGCCGGCGGAAGAAGCTTATGAGTATGTGCTGGCGAATGCCGGGGCAACCCTGCCTTTAAGGGATGCAGTGGATGAGAGGGTTGTCAGGCAGATCAGGACCGGGATTATGGAATATATAGACACTGCGGAAACCACGACCGGAAGTGAGTTCATACACCATCGCCTGCCTGACGATTCATACAGGAAAGGGATCATACGGAATATAGAACAGGTGGGAGGGTACCCCGAGTATAAGGGGGAACCCTATACGGATACGGACAGGGACGGTATGCCGGATTCCTGGGAAATGAAATACAAGGCTCTGGGACTGGATCCCCGGGATCCTGCCGATGCCGTCGAAGATTGCAACGGTGACGGCTATACAAACATCGAGAAGTATATTAACGGGATCGACCCGGAAAGCAAAACGGACTGGACGGATCTTAACAACAACATCGATACACTGGCTAAAAATCATGGGATCGACCGCTGAAATACTGAAACTGCATATTGCCTGCCTGCCGGCGGAGGGATACGAACTGATAAAGGCCGTAAAAAACGGGAAATGAATTTGTTGCCGGGATACATGAAAAGCCTTGTCCTTTTCTTGCTTCTGACGGGGGCAGCGTGTACCCAGTATGCCCGGGAGGAGGGCCTGCCTGCCATATCCTGGGATAACGAGCACGGTCTGCAGTACACCGGCGACGAAAGGGGGAACAGGGTGCCGGATTTTTCATACTGTGGATTCGGTGCCTCGGAGGAGGAGATCCCGGTCGTGCCCGTACGGCTGGTGATCCCTGTCCCCGATGGTGATGCGACAGAGCTCCTTCAGTCCGCCATCGACCACCTGAGCTCCCTTCCGGTAGGCGAAAACGGGTTCCGGGGCACGATCCTGCTTCGAAGGGGAACGTACAGGCTTTCCGGGAGGTTGAGGATCAGCGCATCAGGCATTGTGATCAGGGGCAGCGGAATGGGAGAGGATGGAACGGTGCTGATTGCAGAGGGAACCGAACGGATGACGCTGATACGTATCTGCGGAATAGACGACAGGCAATA
>CAYSJH010000086.1:11263-14003 GCA_964431315.1 uncultured Bacteroides sp.
GCTGAATCCGAGGGACGAAGCCCATTGCTGGATGGCCATTACCATGGAAAACGTGGAAGATGCCTGGGTCAGGCAGGTGGAATTCCGTCATTTTGCAGGCTCCGCCGTTGCCGTTTATGAAACAGCGAGGCGGGTCACGGTGGAGGATTGCATTTCGGTGGACCCGGCTTCCGAGATAGGAGGGCAGCGCCGGCAGACATTTTTTACCATGGGACAGCAATGCCTTTTCCAGCGTATTTATGCTGAAGGGGGTTACCATGATTTTTCGGCAGGTTTCTGTGCCGCGGGACCGAATGCCTTTGTGCAGTGCGAATCCCATCTTCCATACAGTTTCAGCGGCGCCGTCGACAGTTGGGCCTCCGGCCTACTCTTTGATATTGTCAATGTAGAAGGACAGGCCCTGAGCCTGAAGGACAGGGGACAGGATAACATGGGTGCCGGTTGGTCTGCAGCCAACTCCATGCTCTGGCAATGCTCGGCTGCCCGCATCGATTGCTACAGTCCCCCTACGGCAACCAACTGGGCATACGGTTGCTGGTCACAGTTCGCCGGTAACGGGATATGGGTCGATCCCAATAACCATATCCTTCCCAGGAGCCTTTACTATGCTCAATTGGCCGAGCGCCTGTCCGTGCCCCTTTCCGGTTATTCGGACCGGATCATGCCCTATAGCAATGTTTCCAGTACCAGTCCGACACCCGAACTGGCCGCCGAACTGACTCGCAAAGCCTATGAACCGGCCCTCACCCTGAGGGAATGGATCCGGGATGCCGGAAAACGGGATCCCGTTCCATACGGGGAAGAAGGTGCGGAAGTATTCGACGATAAGGCTTCGCACAGGCAGGGACCCGCAAAGGAAGGGGCCCTTACCCCGGGAAACGATGGACATGTTCCCGGAACCGGCAGGATAATGCCGGCGAACGGACGCCTTGTACGGAACGGAGCGCTTCTCGCCGGGGACAGGATCAGCGTACCCTACTGGAGAGGGGATGCCAGGCCCTATGCTGCGGCAAAGGCCAGGCCGGATGTCACCCGGTTCGTGCCGGGGAGGTACGGAGCGGGGTATACCGATGATCTCGGGGAGCTGGTTGAAGGGATGCTCACCGCCAACCTGGTCGGCCTGGAACATAATTACGGGCTGTGGTACGATCGCAGGAGGGATGACCATGAGCGCATCCGCAGGATGGACGGGGAGGTCTGGGCCCCGTTCTACGAACTGCCTTTTGTGCGCTCGGGACAGGGAACCGCCTGGGACGGACTGAGCAAGTACGATCTTACCCGATATAACCCCTGGTACTGGCAGCGACTGAAAGAGTTCGCGGACCTTGCGGAAAGCAGGGGGATTGTCCTGCTCCACCATAATTATTTCCAGCACAACATCCTGGAAGCAGGGGCACACTATGCCGATTTCCCCTGGCGTACGGCGAATAACATTAACGGGACCGGGTTCCCGGAACCCCCGAATTATGCGGAGGACAAGCGGATATTCATGGATGCGCAGTTTTACGACACCGGGAATCCCGTTCGCCGTGAGCTCCACAGGAAATATATACGGCAGTGCCTGGATAATTTCGCCGGGAATTCCAACGTGATCCAGCTGCTGAGCGCCGAATATACCGGTCCCCTTCACTTCATGCAGTTCTGGCTGGGTGTGATACGGGAATGGGAGAGAGAAACCGGAGAAGATGCGCTGGTGGGACTGAGCGCGACGAAGGATGTCCAGGACTCCATCCTGGAAGACCCCGCACGGTCTGCCCTGGTGGATATCATTGACATCCGTTACTGGGCCTACAGGGAAGACGGCTCGCTGTTTGCACCGGCAGGGGGACTGCATATGGCCCCCAGGCAGCACGCCCGCAAAATCCCTCCGGGCACGCGTTCCTTCGGGCAGGTATACCGGGCGGTTCTTGAATACCGGAATGCCTATCCGGGCAAGGCCGTCATCGTTTCGGAACCGGGCTCCGCCGGATTCGGCTGGGCCGTGCTGCTGGCCGGTGGGTCCCTTCCGCAGCTTCCCGCATCCCTGCCTGAGGGATTTCTGGAAGAAGCCTCCACCATGGATCCTATGAATCCCGGTCCGGATAACCAGGATGCCTGGGGCATGAGGAATGAAAGGGGGGGAATGATCGTTTATCTGAGGGGGGACCGGTATTCTGTCCCGGATCCCGGAAAATATGGAGAGCCGGTGAAGGTATCCTGGATGGATCCGGCAACCGGCAAACTTGTCAAAGCGGCGGAAACGGTTGCACCCGGAGCACTCGATGAACTCATGAAACCTGCAGAGGGACCGCTGATCCTCTGGCTGTCGCTTGACCTAAACCCATAAACTACGACTTGTTATGAGTAAATTTATTCTTCTGATTGCCGCCACGCTGGTCCTGGTTCCGGCCTGTAATTTAAATACTGAAAAAGGCGGGACGGGTCCCATGAAAATTTCCGAAAACGGCCGGTTTTTCACCGATGCCTCGGGAAATCCCTTTTTCTGGCTGGGGGATACCGGCTGGCTCCTGTTCAGCAAGCTCACCAGGGAAGAGGCGGAAACCTACCTGGAAGACCGGGCCGGGAAAGGTTTCGATGTCATCCAGGTCATGGTCCTGCATTCGCTGGGAGCGGTTAATGCATACGGCGACACCGCCCTGGTTGACGGGGATGTGGCAGACCCCCTGGTCACGAAAGGAAACCTGTTCTCCGATCCCCGGCAGTATGATTACTGGGACCATGTGGATTACATCGTCGACCT
>CAYSJH010000087.1:0-13878 GCA_964431315.1 uncultured Bacteroides sp.
AAGATGTAAATCTTTTCATAGATAAAAATTTTAGGTTAGAAAACAGTGGTTAAATCAAATTATTCAAGCCCTAAATCTATGAAAAAAAATTAATTTCCAAAAAATATCCAGCAATAATAACGATTGTATCCTTGATATGTTAATTGATACGATTTTATTTAAATAGTTTCTAATTAAGGTCCCGGATGTATCGGACGGAAAAAGCGTAATTGGGTGCCGCGATCTTTGAACGTTCAATTCCCCCTGAACTTGAGGTTAATTGCCGGATCCAGTATTTCGAATCGCCGGGGTCGTAAGATGAGGTCCAGAAGTAAACACTCTGGTTAATGGAATAGTAGCGAACGTAATACCTGCTGTATACATAACCCGATAATCTGGCATTGAAACCAACAACATCATCTCCTTTCAACAGGCTTCCGGCATTGACACCCCTGAATCCGATGGTATTGATTTCCATGTTTGGTATCCCCAGGTATGCCTCGAGGGTCCGCCATTCATCATCGGTCGGAAGATGCCAGCCGGGGGGACAGGCATTTTTTGCCGTGTTGATCGTGTACAATCTTCCATATGTCTGACAATTCACATCTTCATCCCCATAGCAGAATGATCCCAGGGTATCGTAGTTGAAATTCTCTGCCATCCACCACCGGTTGGATAACCTGACCGTTTTGTACACCTGTCCGTCCCTTGGATCGGTAAAGCTTGCCGTATCACTCGGTTTAAGGATTTTGAAGGGTTTCTCGCTTTCATAGTAGGTAAAATCATCGTCATTGCTCAGAACCTTGATGGTATAATCAAAGTCAACCTCAAGGGTGTCGGGTATCGTCCAGGTGAATTCACCCGTGTTTGAGGCATTTTCAGTTATCCTGGCATGGACTGTCCCGGACTTCATCAAACGGATCCTCATGTTCGTACTTATCTGGTCGGTCCACTCTATCGTGCAGGTCGAACCCTGGATCAATGTTTCCCCCTTGTTTGGAAATACCAGCTGGTGATTATCGACCGGTGCGGTCCCGGATTCATAATTGCATGAAAATTGCAGCATTGCTGAGATGCCTGCCAGCAAGAAGGATGCATATCTGATAGAAAGAATCCTCATTTGTGAATGTTTTTGCTGTTATTCAACCCTGAAAGCCAGCTTTTGAATGAAACTATTCCCGTTATGCAGAACTCCCCGGACCACGATTTCATACCCGCCAGGTGAATCCCCTGTCGTAAAGGAAATCTCCTCCTGTAAGTTCCCCGTTGCCCGGAAATTCCCATCCCAGAATAAGGTATTTCTTGCATCGGGAATACCTGGATCAGCCGGACCCCGGTCAAATGAGCCTGAAGGGGACAAAAAATCATAGTTGATGAAAATCCCGGACCGGGGCAGCCCGATGCCCGCGAAGTCATTGTTTTTCGAGAAAATGCTTACGATCCCCCCGTAGGTCATAACCCCTTTAATATAAGGCTCGTTGATGACATCTATATGAGAGATATCCATGGAGGATATGGCCAGGATTTTGTCGATCTCGTATACCGCGACCATGTCCAGCAGGACCAGGGGTTGAAAAATACTTAGCTCGGGACTGGAACCCAGGATTTTAAAATGTTTCCTGCCCTCGGTTTTCCTGACCTTGACAAGGTATGGCAACTCGTTGAAGTAATCCTCAACCGTAGGCAGCTGGATGTAATCATCAAACTTCAGGGTTTCGGTCGGTATGCCGTAAAACGGATCGTGGTAATCCTTGTCCCCACCAGGGATACCCTCCGGAATGCTGTCCCTGAAGCGGCGTGATATTTGAAAATTCCTTGCAAGTTTCAGGGCTGTAATCCGTTCATCTTCAGTTAACATAAAGGATTGACCGGGGATGCTGACGGGCTGTGTGCAAAAATCATTGTCAATCAGGATTGAAGGCATTGCAGTATCGGTTTCCCGGGTTCCGATGTATACGTTATGCTGCCCGGTGAATCCCGGCAGGGGGAACAGGAACCGGCCCGAGGAATCTGCATAAACGGAAATGAAATCGCCGTTCTCTCCCAGTATGGTCAGATCGAGTATTTTTTTGGGCAACGGCCGGCTGGAATTCTTATCGATTACCAGGCCTGAAAGGGTAATGCCGTGATATTCGGGTTTGTAATTAAAATCATTGCCGGGTGTATCTGCATTGAAAAAGGAAAGCGTCTTATAACTTGCTGAATGGGAGGGCACAACGGAAATGCATACGGATCTGAGGGAGTCCGGATGGATCCGGGGGCGCATTTCCATGCGAACGGAATCCCTCCGACCGTATGCCTGCTTATCTGTTTGAATATCAAAAATATCCTGGTCATTATAGGGTGATTTGATGGTGTATCCCGCTTGCCGGCCCTTCAATTCAGTCCCCTCAAACGGAACGTCCTCCATGTATGGATTAATAACGGTTATTTGATTATAGTCAAAGGATACGGGACCGGAATTGCGCATGTATTTCGTGTAACCCCTGATGTAATAGGTGCCGGTGGACAATTCCGGCGGTAAAGGGAACACGCCCGTGCAAATGAATTCCGAAACCCTGAATTTTTTCCCGAGAACCTGGTTACCGTTCCGGTCAATAATTTCCAGGTATAAAACCCTGCTGAGATCTCCATCCATGGATGAACCATTCAATACTACACAGGCCGAAAAGCAGATCTCCTCCCCGGCAATGTAGACCGATCTGTCCGTAAACAGACTGACCCTTTCCACCGGATCCGGATGCTGGATATTCTGTGCACCCGAGGATGGGCAGAGGAACTGGCCCAGCAGCATAAAAATGATCATATGTTTGACGATGGACTTCATTCCGGATCGGGCCAGTATGGGGGAGGGGTTACGGATCCTCCCATCATTTCGCAGAAAATACACTCAGGGGTGAGTTCAAAAAAGCCATTCCTGTCGATGTAAAGGTATACCGGGTATCGGTATACGTCGGGAGTCAGGTCCCTCAGGCCATAACGCAGGAGAGAGACCGCACAGTCTGGCTGGAAGTTTATTTCCAGGTCCGGCACATCCTTTACAAAGATCCTTTTTGTTTTCACGGAGGAAACCACAAAATTTCCAAGTACCGGCTGTTCCGGGTCCGTGAGGTTCTTCAAGTTGCCCTGCACGGGCAAAGGCTGGGTTTCATAAAGGCTTTCCTGCTCGACATTGTTCATCCGCAACTGGTCCCAGTAAACGTATGCCTGTTGGCTAACGGCATATTGTTTCACCAGGATGCTGTAAAGGTATACCAGTCGCTGCGTGGTGTTGTCCACAAAATGAAACGGGTACCTCCTGTATGTATTGTTCTGCAGCTCAGCGGTATTCAAAATGAAGATGTCGGGAATGATCCGGGTTTTCCAGCAGACAGAGTGTGAATAATCCCACGGTTCAACATGATGGAGGAATTCGCCATCGTAATACCATTCAAGGGGATATTCCGAGTGGTATTCCCACGTCTCTTCAACATCAAACTTATAATAGGCATTCTCATAACCCCTTGCGTCCAGGTCCAGATAAAACTGGATACCCTCGATGAAAACCCCCGGATCGTTCGTGGGCAGGCTCTCCCTGGTGAAATAAACAGAATCGATATCGGGACAATCAAGCAATTCTTCAAAATCAGAAACAAGGCTTGCCCCGGCCGGTGTGGTGATCTCCAGCCGGTATGAAAGTCCCGCGATCAGATTACCACGGGGGATCCGGATCCTGTATTTACCCCCTTCGAATTCAGTGCCGGCAAAGGAATTTCCATTCT
The DNA here is from genome assembly GCA_964431315.1 of uncultured Bacteroides sp. Taxonomy (GTDB): domain Bacteria; phylum Bacteroidota; class Bacteroidia; order Bacteroidales; family SM23-62; genus SM23-62. Next base: position 3,741 of record CAYSJH010000087.1, read on the forward strand.
CATCTGCGATCCTCACCGTGCAATCGTTCAGGGGAACGGGGCCGGGGTGCCGTATTGAGGAAGCCAGGGCAACCGAAATAACCTGTTCTTCCCGTTCTGTTGTAAGCTGCCCGGATACAACGTATTTCCTCGACTCGCCTGCCTCAATATCAGGTATATACTCTTCAATGCAAGAATCCTGCATCCCGATCATTCCCAGAAGTACGAGAATGCCCGTCAGTTTGACCGTATTTCTTTGAATTCTCATTTCGTATCGGGCCAGAAATCAGGTTTATCGATGGTTCCTCCCGCCACGGACCGGTCGCAGAAAATGCATTCGGGTGAAACTTCCGAAAAGGAGGGAGAAAAATAAATCGGATAGGACATGGGATCGTAGAACTGAAGTCTCTCAGGGGGCCAGATCCCGCAATCCGGCTCATAATGGAATTCCAGGTCCGGCACGTCCCTTACGAAAATCCGCTTGGTCTTTACGGATGATACCTGAAAATATCCCAGGACCGATTGATCCGGATGGGTAAGGTTTACCAGGTTACCCTGCGCGGGCAGGGGCTGGGTCTCATACAGCCCTCCCTTTTCGATGTTGTTTGCCCGCAGCTGGTCCCAGTAAAAATAGGACTCCTCGCTGATCGAATATTGCCTGACAAGCAGGCTGTACAGGTGCTCCAGGCGCTGTGAGGTATTGTCAACGAATTGAAGGGAATACCGTTTGAAAGCATTCTTCTGCAACTCGGCAGTATTCAGTATGAATATGTTGGGGATTTTATTAGTGGCCCAGCACACCATGTGGGAATAATCCGGGGGAAAGACGTGATGAAGGGTCCCGTCGTAGTACCATTCCAGGGGAAACAGGCTGTGATATTCGTAGGTTTCAATCACATCAAATTTGTAATAGGCATTCCCGTTTCCGGGTGCACTGAAGTCCATGTAAAACTGTATTCCATCCCGGAAGACCTCCGGATTGCTCGTGGGCTTAAGCTCTCTCACCCAGTAAAGCGAATCAATTTCCGGGCTCTCCAGTAATTCTTCAAAATCAGAGACCAGTTTTGTGCCTGCCGGGGTAACCACTTCCAGCCGGTAGGACATGCCTGCCAGCAGGTATTCCCGGTGGACCCGGATCCTGTATTCACCGGCCTTGTATTCGCTTCCCTCAAAGGCGTTTCCACTGTTATCCGTTATTCTCACGCTGCATTCATTGATGGGAAGCGATTTCGGGTCCCGGATGGAGGATGCCAGGGCAACCGAAATAAACTGGTCTTCACGTTCTGTCGTGAGTTCGCCGTATACACAGTATTTTTTTGTTTCGGCAGCCGGAATATCAGGTATATACTCCTCTATGCATGAAGCCGGCAGCATCAGGGAAATCATGATCATATATATTTTAATCTTAGCCACTTGCAATGTTCCCGATTCTAAAAAGCCAGGATATGGTAAACAATTGGGTCCCGATTATGGAATATTTATAACTGTTAAGTTTCCAATTGTCTGAGATAAAATAGACCGAGTATGCGTTGGCACGGCCGGTCAGATTGTACAGGCTGAATTGCCAGGAGCTGTGAATGAGCTTATTCTTCCTGAGATTACCTTCAATGTTAAGGGAAAGGTCCGCCCTGAAATAATCAGGAATGCGGTATTTGTTCCTGCCTGAATAATCAACATAGGGTTGATCTTCAATATAATACACTGACACCGGATAAGTTATCGGCCTTCCTGTCTGGTAGGTCACGACGGAGGAAATCGTGACCCTTTTACTGAAATGGTAATTGAACAGGGTATTCAGGGCATGCGGGATATCATAGTTGGAAGGATAGGTCTGGCCCCTGTTTATCCGGTTCCAGATGTCATTCCCGTCGACCGTTATCAGGGAACGGGAATAGGTATAGGCAATCCAGCCATCCATCTTTCTTGCGTTCAGTTTGAGGAAGAACTCGATGCCGTATGATTTCTGCACTCCCTGAAGGACATCCGTTTCAACGACCGGGTTGGATAAAAAATTAGCCCCGTCCCGGAATTCCGGGAAATCCCTGGCGAGTTTATAGAAAGCTTCAATCGAACCCTCAAGCCTCCGGTCGAAGAAGGTTCTGAATATGCCTGCCGAATATTGATTGCCCCTGGAAGGTTTCAGGTGGTAATCTGAAAGTTTCCATTGCGTATTCGGGGCAAGGGCAATGGTATTGCTCAGCATGAACAGGGGCTGTTGCATCTGGTTAAAGGAAAGTTTAACCGAACCGTTCGGATCCGTGATCATATTCAGGGCGATCCTGATCTCCGGTGAGGAGTATGACTTGATGATTGCACCGGGATTAAATTCAAGGGTATCGGTGATCAGCCTGATGTCCCGGTGGTCTTCCTGCTGGTAAAGGAAGACTTCCCCCGGACCCAGGTAAGAATACAGCGAGAACCTGAATCCAGCGGAAAGCTTCAACCAGGGAAGAATGTCGTACATGTCCGATACATAAAGGGCTCCGCTCATTCCCTGTTCAATTCCGTGGGGTACGGGTGATTTTAAGGATTCCGGTCCATAGGGTTCCAGGGTGCCCCGGTTAAGCCTGTAGAATGTGAGGTCGATCCCATAATTGAGCGTATGGTTTTGTTTCAATGTGTGCGTGATGTCATTCTGCAGCTCGAAATGCTGGAGGTGGTAGGAATGCCTGTAAGCAGTGGATATTTCCTGCTGGTCTGTAGTGCCATACGAATAACCTGATCCGATAAGGGAAAAATGATTCCGCATGGATGAATTAATCCGATGGTTAATGTTCAGTGAACTCCCCAGGTTTGCATATTCATAACTGCTGAGATCGGCCAGTTTGAATCGGTCACTGCTGTGATAGAAAAAAAGGTTGACATTCGTTTTTTTGAAATCATAGGTAAGGGAGGCGGTCATGTCGTAGAATCCCGCACTGCTGTTCCTGATCAGATAGTCATCTATCCTGGTCAGGATCCAGTCCGAGTAGGAAGTCCTCCCGCTGATCAGATAAGTGCAGGAATCGCTGATAAGGGGACCGGAAATGGTAAGATTCGCTGAAACCGGATTGATCCCTCCCTGCAGTGAGAACCTGTCTCTTGTGCCCTGCCTGGTTTCGATATCGAAAACCGAGGACAGCTTTCCCCCGAACTGGGCCGGTACATGACCTTTATAGATGGTGAAATCATTGATCACATCTGCATTGAATGCAGGGAAGAACCCGAAAAAATGCGAGGTATTGTACACGGGAACATGATTCAGATAAAAGGCATTCTGGTCAAAATTACCCCCCCGGACATTCAGTCCCGAAGACCCCTCACCAATGCTAACAATGCCGGGCAGCATTTCCGACACTTTCAGGATATCCCGTTCTCCAAGCATCATCGGGATTTCCTTGATTGATTTCACCGCAATTTTCTCGATTCCCGGATCCTTGGAGGTAATGATCATCTGCCTGTCTCCGTATATCACCGCCTCCCCGATCGGGATAAAGTCCCTTGCCAGGTCAACATGAAAACTGCCTCCTGCGTTTACATTCAGCTGGCAGGTCAGTTTTTTGTAACCCATGCATTCGAAACGGGCCGTGTATTTCCCCGGCCTCAGGCTTGTCCTGAGATTACCCTGAAGATCCGTTACGTTGCCCGTTCTGGTTTCAATGATATACATCGTTGCCCCTGCAATCGGCTCCCCGTTTTCAAGGTCCGATATTTTCCCTTCAATTTCCACCAGTCCCGCCTGGGCAGCATTTCTCTGTCCGATCGTGATCACCTTGATTACGTCTGAACTCCTGCTTGTCAGAAACCGGCTGCCCGTACCCCGGACATCCCGTCCGGAACTGTCTGGCTTCTCGGCCTGAAGGGAAAATCCGGGCAATTCGGCAATAAGGCGCTCTTCGGGCAATAAAATGTAACTGTTATTCCATTCAGAAATCTCCAGGCCGGTGCCCCTTAAGATGTAAATCAATGCATTCAAAACGGATATGCTGTCCGTATCAAGATTGACGGTGATATCTTTGACCCATTCCGGCTTACAAAATATATCCCTTCCGGAATTGCTTTTAACGAACTCCCTGAACTCATCAAAGGATACGTTCTCCAGGTGGCAGGAAATGATTTGATCTGATTCCTGCGGGAATAAAGGCAGCGAGGCCAGCAGAACCCATATAAAAAGAAATGATCTCAAATCCCGGTCTGTCTGGTAAAGGTGAGCAGCTTCAGCATTAATTCATCCGGTGCCTTCCTGACATTGATGCGGTTTTCCCTGATGTAGTTCTTCATCTGTTCTTTTTGAGTGGGACCGAAAAAATTCACGTATTCCCTGTTGTTCCTGAACAGGTAAAATTCACCGTTCCGGTAAAGGTACATCGTCCTGGACGGTTCGGACAGGGAATAATGCGTGTTTCCAGGTTCCTTGGATAAAATCAGTTCTTTTTCCCAGTAATACAGGATTTCCAGGGAATCCTGGCCGATCACCTGGAAATATTCCTTCTTCCCTTCACCGATCCCGAGTAACACAAATTTCCTGCCCTGAAGATGGAACCCGTCAAGCCATGCTTTCGAAAGCGCGATGAAGTCAAAGGAATTGTTTGGTTTTTGATACCTGAGCACCAGTTCCTGGTTGTATATGTCATAATTCAGCAGTACACCGTCATAAACATTGCCGCGGATCATCAGTGAGCCCGGTTCATAAACCGGATCGAAAAAATATGGATGGCCCTGTATGTTGTGCGATAAATTGGATGAATAGCGCCTTCCGTTCAATAAATCAGGATCAATGCCGTATTCCGGGGGAGTATTGTCCTGTGCATATGAGATTGTGGTCCATACGCTTACTGAAAAGAAAATCAGAAGGATATAGATGTATTTCATGCCCGTTAACATACGGATCCGTAACCCTGTACCAGACAGATGTAAAAAAGAGGGTGCCACAGGTGGCGCCCTCTTTCTTGCAAATCATTTACATTTTAATATTTATCCCAGAAGATCCGGTTATCCACTACATCACCTCCCATGGCAGCTGCTGCTGCTGCATAATTATCCGGATTCAAAGTCTGTTCATTGATCGGATAAATGTACCTTTTGGGAATGGTATCCGTGAAAGCATTGGGTGGCATATGAAAGGTCGGATGATCTAGCCTTCTCCACTCGCACCATGCTTCCAGTCCCCTTGTATAGAATGCCAGGTATGCCTGGGTCCCGATCTTCTGCCTCCAGTTGCCCGCCGCGGTGGCATAAGCCACTTCGGGTTTGGCCAGGTAAGCAGCAGCGCCATCCGTGCCCCAGAATTCGAAGGATGCGGTAATGGCTGCGTTATAAGCCTCCTCAGCTGTCATGCCGACTGTGTATCCTCTTTCAGCGGCTTCGGCAAGATAGAACAAAATTTCGTCATAGGTAAATAATATACCCGGGAAGGTAGGTTCCTGGATCGCATCGGCCACATGGGAATTGAGTGCATAGGGACTGCTTGCCCCGTAAATCCCGCCCACATAGGCAAGCTTTACCACACCCGATTCCGAGGACGTATCGACCTGAGTGAAGTAATTCGCCAGTCTCGGGTCAGCAAGGCCATTCATAATGTCGGTGATTGTATTCGCAGCGACGAAGTCTTTCCGCCCGGTAAGAACGAGTTCGTCATGAACCGGGTTTGAATTCGGCGGAGCACCCAGGTACTGCAAAAGGGCGTTGTCTGCATTCGAGGAAAGTACACCGCTGGTTACGGCTGCTTCCACGCTGGATTTTGCCATCGCATCATTATGATCGGCTATGGCGATCCCGAGCTTCAATTTCAGTGAATTACCAAACAATATCCAGGCTGCCACATCACCGCCATAAACAAGGTCCTGTCCGCCGAAACTATCTCCGGAGTCATCAAGACCTGCAATCGCAGTATTTACACGCGAGATAAGATCCTGGTAAATGGTCCATGCGTCATCGTAGGCTGGAGTTACCTGAGTGAGATCAAGCGCCTCGGTGTAAGGAATATTTCCGAAAATGTCGACCAGGTTCTGATAGGCATAACAGGTCAGCAGTTCGATGATATGGAGCTTGTTCTGCTTTGCTGTTGCTTCGGCATCCGTTAATGCTTCCTCAGCAGCAATTAATTTTGCCGCCTCATCCAGGTCTTTCAGTGCGTCCCTGTAATATCCGCTGAATGTAAAGTCCGGAATGGTACGGTTTACCAGGTCATAGTTGGCCTCGTCCGTATAGGTCGTTTCTGTCCAGTATTGCGAAATAAGCCTGAAAATATTCAGGTTCACGTTGGGGGTGGAAATCTGATCCATGAGGTTCAGCTGACCACTGGTAAACAAGGCATCTCCGGGCACCTCTGCAGGAAGTTTCTTATCGATATTATAATTGTCGAAATCATCCGTACAGGCTGCCAGAATTGTTGCAATCAGTATGAATAATAAATATATCTTTTTCATTGCTTTAAAAGTTTAGAATTGGAGGTTAAGGCTCAGACCAAAATTGCGAACAGCCGGCATGACACCGCTCTGCCATCCCTGGACATTACCGGAGCTCTGTCCCATTTCAGGATCGGCATGGGGAAGGTTCTTGTGGATGATCCACAGGTTGGAACCTATAAAACTCACGGATGCACGCGAGATGAAGGTCTTTTCCATTAGTGATCCTGGCAGGTTATAGGTAAGCACCAGCTCACGCAGCTTGACATACGATGCATCGTAAATATAGCGTGAGTTCGGGTTACGTGCCCAGCCATAAGCCGTATACCTATCTCCTGGTATCCTTATGGTATTGGTTGTTCCGTCTGCCTGCACACCGGGAAGAATGAAACCGCCGCTTGCCGGATCGTATGTTCCGTCTCCATTATCGATAACCGGGTCCCTCACCGGGTTCCCCAGGTCATTGGTACCTACCGTTTCTTCGTACAGTCCTGTTCCCAAACCATACCAGAGGTCGACTGAGAAAAGGTCTCCTCCCTGCTGCCAGTCGATCAGGAAGTCGAGAGACAGGTTCTTATATTTCAGGGTATTGTTTAAACCGGCATGCCAGTCAGGGTTCATATACCCGATTACGATATCGCTTGTGGTTGTGAGCTGGTAGTAACCGTTTGACCGGACTATCGGCTGTCCGTCGAGATAAACAAAGTCAGATCCCTGAATGGTACCGTACGGTTCGCCTACGCGTGCATTCACGGAAACACCTCCCTGGAGTCCTCCGTCGAGCTGCAAGTTCTCAATATCACCGTACAATTTCTTCACCTCGTTCACATTCTTTGTCCAGTTCAAGGCAATATCCCATGAAAATGCAGAAGATTTTACGGGTGTGCCTGCAAGCGTAAGCTCAATGCCCTGGTTCTCCATATCTCCTGCATTGTAGATCCGGTCAGTATATCCCGTTGCATAAGAGACCGTGACGGGCATGATCTGGTCGACCGATGTGGTCCGGTACAGGGCAATATCGAACCTTAACCTGTTCATGAAGGTATTCAGTTCAAGTCCCGCTTCCATGCTCTTGGTCCTTTCCTCCTTCAGGTCCGGATTTCTTTTCCTGCTTGAAACCGAAGCAATCGATGCACCGCCGAAGGGAGAAGCAGGTATGTAAACATCTCGAAGATAACCCCACTGCCCACCGTTGCCGACTTCTGCATAGTTCACCCGCAACTTACCGTAGCTCAGCCAGTTCGACTGAACCAGTTCGGAAAATAAAAAGCTGGCTGAAACGGAAGGATAACCGTATATCCTGCTTTCTGAAGGCAGGGTGGAGGACTGGTCGATCCGGTAGGTGGCGTCAAGGAACACGAGATTGCTGAAAGCCAGAGAAATTCCGCCAAAGTAACCGTTTACCCCGATCTCCTGGAAGTTCTCTTCCGGAGGCAGCATGGGATTGGCACTTACGCCCAGCGCATATACTTCGGGTACGCTCAATCCGCCGTTTGTCGATGCAAAAACGCGGTCATCCGTTAACCGGATGATGTTTGTGCCGAGCAATGCATTCAAATTAATGTTTTCGGTAAGGTCTTTGGCGAACTTCGCCATCAGATCAAAGTTTGTCTCGATGAAATTCTTGGTATACCTCGAATACCCTGATGTAACATCGGGTCTGCCTACGCCCAGTTCACCCGAGACCGATCCGACCGCTTTTCTTTCTTCCTGCAGGTACTTATAGGTATCCACCGAGACACGGCCCATGAAATTCAGCCAGCTGGTCAACTGGTAATCGGCCTGCGCGTATCCGATGAGGCGGCCTCTCTCATCCGTAGGATAATTCTGGTATAAATGGAAATACGGGTTGTTCCAGTAAATCGGTGTTAGGTCGTCCTGATAAACCGGGTTCCAGGAAAGATTCTTATGGGTATTCATGTAAATGTCCCTCTGCTCCTGGACATCCACATTCATCTGCCACCACTGGCGGAAAGACGACATCTGATTCTGGCTGTAGCCTGTGCCATTCCGGCCCTGAGCCCTTGTATCAACATAGTTGGCAGATGCCGAGACCGACAGTTTCTTGGTTATATTATGCGTGCCGCTTAACAGGAAGCTGTTCCGCATAAGGAAACTGTTTTCAATGATCCCTTTCTCATGAAAATTTGTGTAAGACAACCTGAAGGTTGTGTTATCGCCACCTCCGGTGACCACAATATTATTGTTCCATGTTACGCCGGTCTGGAAGTATGTCCCGGGATCATTCTTGGCAGCCACCCAGGGGGTTTTCTGCCCGTAGGTTGGGGATTCCGGGTAGAGTGATCCCCACTGGTAGACCATCAGGTTGGGATCAAATTTTTCTCCCATCGAGGCATCTTCGTAGAAGGGGACAACCAGGTCGTCCGTTCCGTCCCCGTCAAAGTCATATTCCTCGAGGCCGGGATGGTCTCCTTCACTGTAATAGGGTCCGTAGCCACCCCCGTATTCCTTCTGGTATTTTGGAAAGGTACTCTTATCATAGGTACCGAAGGAGACACTGGAGTTAAACTCAACGCCCACGGCCTTTCCCGGTGTGCGTGAACCTTTTTTCGTAGTAATCATGATAACCCCGTTAGCGGCTCTTGAACCGTAAAGAGCGCTTGCGGCCGCTCCCTTCAGGACGCTTATTGACTCGATGTCCGCCGGGTTAATATCCGCTGCGAAATTTCCGTAGTCATAACCGCTGCGACCGTCTAACTGTCCCTGGTTATTGGTGTTGGCATTGCTCACCGGAACGCCGTCAACAACGAATAATGCCTGGTTCGAACCGATAAAGGATTTTGCCCCACGTATGACCACGTCGGTGGATCCGCCCATGTTGCCATTTGATTTCACACGGACGCCGGATACTTTTCCGGAAATTGAATTAACAAAGTTGTCGGATTTAACTTTGTTAACCTCATCACCGGAAACTTCCTGAGTTGCATAACCCAGTGATTTTTTCTCACGGCTGATGCCAAGTGCGGTGACAACCACTTCATCCAGACCCAGGATGTCGGGTTCCATGACGACATCGACGACTGTCTTGCCGGCAATGGCAACTTCCTGCGTTTTCATGCCAACAAAACTGAGAATCAGTCTTGTTGTTGCATCAGGAACAGTCAGCGAATATTCGCCATTGTAGTCCGTAACCGTACCCATGGTAGTACCTTGTATCACAATGGATACGCCAGGCAATGCCGAACCATCTTCGGAGTTGGTCACACTGCCTGTGATCTGCACTCCCTGAGCCTGCAACAGTTGCATGCATGCAAACACAAGAAGCACCAGAAATGATGCTAATCTTTTCATAGATAATAGCTTTAGGTTAAATTAAACAGTGGATAATTAGGTATTTAAGCACGAAATCTAAAAAAAAAACGGATGATATAAAAATAAATGGAGGGTGTTAACAAAGCCTTGTATCCTGCATCATAGCTGCAAATGCTTAAATCCGGACGGTTTGTTGAACCGGGTGAATGAATGTTTTTTCAGTAAATACAGGGGCCCCGGAAGCACAGACAGCCTGAATGCACCGTAAATACTGATTAATTACGGGTTAAAACCAGATGGAAATCCAGGTAGTAATTTAGAATGATTCTAAATTTTTCCCAGTACGATCCTGAGGACTTCCTCTTCCGTCTTTGTTACGCTGTTTTCTATTTCCTCACCCTCCCTGATAAGCCGGTCTGTGAATTTCCGTTCATCGAGCCCTGAAGCATTGATCCTGACGTTGAGGAAGGCACCCCTGACGCAGGACCGGACGGCGATGG
>CAYSJH010000088.1:0-13643 GCA_964431315.1 uncultured Bacteroides sp.
GGAGCAGAGCATGACTGTGACCAGGAATGGAACCAGGACTTTGAACATGATTTTTTGGATTTTTAGTTGCATAGGGTATGAATCAGTTATTCATCCTGGAGAAAAGCGTCCTCAGCTGGAACATCATGCTCAGCGTGGACCCCTGAAGCGTGGAGGACCGTAAGGAAAGGTTGGCTTCATGTATTCCTCCAGGCTGCCTTCGGGTTTTTCCAGTCCCGGTGGAATCGGGCGCCCTGAAATGGACTGGAAATACAATACGCACGCGTTCCTCCAGAGTTCCGCCTGTTTCCTTTGAATGGTCAGGAAAGCGGATACCTCGTCAAACCTTTCCGGGTCGATCCTGTCCTTCTGCCCGGCCCATAACTTCTGCATCCAGACGACCGAATCGACGCCGCTGTAATAGGTGCGGCAAAGTTCTTCCCAGAGTGTCATGCCGGATCTCATAGGGTAATCCCAGGACAGGTGGTGGAACCACAGCAGGTATTCGTCAGGACAGGTAGCCAGGTCGGACCAGAACCGGTTCATTTCCGGGCTGTACTGTGCCAGCGCATTGCTGCCTGTGGAGGTCCGGTCGAACCCGATCCCGGCGGAATCGGCCCGGTGGTAATAAACGGAGGTCCAGTCGGCACGGCCCCTGCTTACCCATGGACCGGGACCGTAATGATGGCCCATGGCCATGATGTGATGGAGTCCCAGTGGAGTCATATACTGTACGGCTATTTCACGCGATCTCATCATCATCTGTTTTACCTCGGTGATGAAAACCGGATCATCTGTCCAGGTCATTCGGATCCATTCGCCGGCTATCTCCCCGGAGCCCAGTTCATGGTTCCAGGCCAGCCTTCCGAACGCATACCAGTTCGCCTGTCCGAACAGGTGCCCGGTCCAGTTCAGGTCCGTGCCGATGTTGGCGACCCCAGCCATGCAGCTTGTATGCAGGTTATGGAGGGAACCGTCTATGACCTTTGCGACTGTTGAATTTTTACCCATGGCATAGGTGTCTGCGTTGAGGCATTCCTTGTACAGGGGGGCCAGGTATACAAGGTCCGTGCCCTGCCCGAGGTATTCCTGGGTGATCTGGAATTCCATTCCGAGAGGAGTCCCGGGCATAGCCCCAAAAAGCGGGTGGAAGGGTTCGCGCGGCTGGAAATCAATCGGGCCGTTCTTGACCTGGATGATGACGTTGTCCCGGAATTTCCCGTCGAGGGGTACAAATTCATTATAAGCCTGTTTTGCCCGGTCATCCGGTACGTTGTTGTCGTAAACGAAAGCCCTCCACATAACGATGCCGCCGTATGGTCCCACTGCATCTGCAAGCATATTGGCGCCGTCGGCATGGGTGCGGTTGTATTCCTGGGGACCCGGTTGTCCCTCTGAATTGGCCTTGACCAGGAAGCCTCCGAAATCGGGTATGAGGCGGTAGATCTCCGCGGCTTTTTCCTTCCACCAGCCGATAACAGCCGGATCAAGGGGATCCGCCGTTTGCAGGCCGTCCAGTTCAATGGGGGCACTGAACCGGGCGGTAAGGTATACCCTGATCCCCCAGGGCCGGAAAGCATCGGCCAGGGCTGCCACCTTTTCAAGGTATTCATCGGTGAGGACATAGGAATTGGCATTGACGTTGGTCAGGACCGTTCCATTGATCCCGATCGAGGCATTTGCCCGGGCATAATCGATGTATCGCTCAGATATGTATTCCGGGAGCCGGTGCCAGTCCCATATCGAAAACCCCGCGTACCCCCTTTCAACGGTCCTGTCGAGGTTGTCCCAGTGATCCAGCAGCCGGTGCTCTATCAGCGGTTTTTCCGTGATGTCCAGGGAAGATATCTCGCCCCCGGTCTGCAGGATCCTCAGCATGTGAAAGACCCCGTAAAGGACTCCGGTGGGCTCACGGGCAAGAATGACGATGCATTCCGTTTTGCCGATGCTGGCAGTGAATACCGAGTAGCCCTCGGTGCCCAGTCCCCCGGCCCTGTCCCGGAATTCCTCCGTATTGAGCAGGGGATTGCTTTCCGGGGTCCCGGCAATCACTCCTCCCGGTCCCCTCACGGAGGCAATGAATGGAATGTCCACTCCCAGCAGGCCGGATATGCCCCGGGCGAACTCCTGCCTTGCTGCTTCGATCTGGGGTGCCGATCCCTCAAATACCGCGTACCGGATCTTCTCACGGTACGTATTGAGAAGGACGGGGTCTTCCACCTTCCTGTACCTCAGCCAGAGATCATAACCGTTCTCAGCAAGGAGGGTTGATGGATTCATCTCGCATGCCAGCAAAAGGAGAAGGGATGGCAACAGCAGCCAGGTAGGTCTTTGATGGTGGAAGCCGGCTTTTGCTTTCCTTGGGATTGGAATGTGCGGAGTGTGCTTCATGGGTGGATTATTTTACAGGTTCAGGGTAATCTTTTAAATGGTCCCGTTTAAATGGTCCCACATTTTCATGCTTTCTTCATTTTCATGGCCCCTGCATCTCTTCCAGGCTTTTCCGGATTCCTGTTTCAAGTCCCCTTATCTCAGCCAGGTTCTTCATCCTTCCATAAAGGGAATACCCGGGGTAGTTGGTCTCCTGGAGGTCTCCCAGCAACTGGGCCCCATGATCCGGCCTCAGCGGTATGCCCGTTTTGTCCCCCTCCTCATTTACCCTCCGGTTATCCTCCTGTATCAGCGTTTTCATGACCCGGTACATATCCACGTCCCCGTTTAAGAAGTACTCTTCATGGAAATTCAGGTGTTCATCCCGGGTCACATTCCTCAGGTGGGCGAAATTGATCCTTCGGGCCAGTTTCTCCACAATATGGCTCAGATCGTTCGTATATGCAGCACCGAGAGATCCCGTGCAGAAAGTAATGCCGTTCGAAGGGGAATCTATGACGTTGATGATGTATTCGGCGTCTTCAAGGGTGCTCATTACCCTTGGCATACCCATCAGGGGCCACGGGGGATCATCCGGATGGATGGCCAGGCGGACTCCTGCCTTTTCGGCTACGGGAACCACTTCCTTTAAAAATGAGCCAAGGATGGACCGGAAGGCATTTTTATCCATTCCCTCGTATGCTTTTATCCTTTCGAGCACTTCTTCCAGGGAAAAGGATTCGCCGGATCCCGGGAATCCGAGCAAAAAAGTGCTCCTCAGATTCTCTTTTGCAGTGCTGTCGAGTGTCATGTAGAATTCATCCGCTCCGGATCTTATTTCCCTGGGGTAGGAGGAAGCGGCACCCGGACGTTTCAGGATATAAATGTCGATGGCCGCAAAATGGTTATAGTTGAAATAAAGGCTTTCACTGCCGTCCCTGAATTTAAATTTCAGGTCGGTCCTCGACCAGTCCAGCGCCGGCATGAAATTATAGCAGACCACCGGGATTCCTTCCTTTCCCAGGTGGACAAGGGTTTGCTTGAAATTTTCCGTGTACTCACGGTACCTGCCGGTCCTCTTTTTAATGTCCTCGTGAACCGGGACACTTTCGACGACGCTCCAGGTCAGGCCTGCATCCGTGATCAGTTTCTTCCGTTCCCGGATGCTCCCGGGACTCCATACCATGCCGGCAGGAACATCATGAAGGGAGGTGACTATGCTGGATGCTCCGGTTTGAATGATCTGTTCAAGTGTAATGCGGTCCCCCGGACCGAACCATCTCCAACTATGAATAAGCATGCTGAATTATACTCCGCTATAGAAACTGAATCCGCCGTCGACCGGTAAAATTACACCCGTTACAAAAGAGGCGGCATCGCTTGCCAGGAATAATACTGCAGTGATCAGTTCGTCGGCTTCACCGAAGCGGCCCATGGGTGTGTTCATGATGACCTTATTTCCCCTTTCTGTAAGGGTGCCGTCGGGATTTGTCAGCAGGGCCCGGTTCTGGTCGCCTATGAAGAATCCAGGCGCTATGGCATTCACCCGGATCTTCCCGCCGCATTTCATCGCCATCTCCATGGCCATCCACTGGGTGAAATTCGCAACGGCCGCTTTTGCCGCCGAATATCCGATGACGCGTGTAATGGCACGTGTTGCTGCCATTGATGAGATATTTATGACACTGCCGCTCCTCTGCCTTGCCATGATCTTTCCCACTTCAAGTGTCGGAAGGACCGCGGCTTTGTAATTAAGGTCCGATACGCGCTCAAAATCCTCGATGTTCATGTCAAAAACACTCTGGCCTGGAGCTATGGTTGCGCCGGGTACGTTACCCCCTGCCGCGTTGATCAGGATGTCGATGCCATCGTAATGGGAGAGCACAAATGAGCAGGTTTCCCGGATCATCTCCCTGTCCAGCGCATCCATTATCGACATCCTTGCCTCGCCGCCGGCCTCTTTAATTTTGTTGGCATTGGCAAGGGTGTTTTCCTTTCTTCGTCCGGCCAGGACAACATTCACCCCGGCTTTTGCCAGTCCCATCCCGATTGCACCGGCCAGGACACCCCCGCCTCCCGTGATCAGTGCCGTTTTTCCCTCCAGGTTGAATATTTTGTCAATGTATCCCATCTGTATTCATGGTTTAGACTACAAAAGTATTTTAAACTTATGGGATATGCAACCGATTGCAGGATTTGGGGTCCAGGATCAGCAACAGCTGCCTTATGATTTCGTCATACAAAGGTGAATTTTTACAGAAAAACTAAAAAAATAGTCAAAAAACTATATAAATAGTTGCAAAACTAAAAAAATAGTTATATGTTTGTTCCGTTGGAAAGCCTGAAACTTCCAGAACCGACTAAATATAAATGTATACCGGAGACATTACCGACAGTTCATGGAATGACCTACGTAAACCAATACCGAAGCAAATGAAAAAACTTACCAGGGCCGAGGAGCAGGTGATGCAGATTTTATGGGACCTTGAAGAGGGACTTGTGAAGGATGTCATCGCGAAATTTCCGAAACCCAGACCTGCATACAATACTGTATCGACAGTCATCCGCGTTTTAGAGAAAAAGGGATTCGTCGATCACAGGGCATACGGCAATACCTATGTGTATTATCCGCTTGTTACCAGGGACGAATACGCACGGATTCATTTCATGGGATTCATGAAGGATTATTTCAACGATTCATTCCCGAAAATGGCCGCTTTTTTTGCCCGTGAAAAGAATCTTGATATCAGTGAGATGGAAAAGATCCTGAAAATGACCGAAAAGGAATTAAAATTAAACAAATCCGCTGAAAATGAATAGCGTGGTACTGTACTTCATAAAATCGGGCCTTGCCATGGGCCTTTTCTACGGGGTATACCGTCTCTTCATGGAAAAGGAGACCAATTACTCCCTGAACCGCTTTTATCTGGTCGGTACCATCATCCTGGCCCTCGTGCTGCCCGTTCTTCCCCTTGAAAGGCTTTTCATGGCCGGGAAGCTGGCCAGCCTGCCTGTGATTTTTATCAACCCCGGTAATCAGGGTATTGCCGATGCTTCAGTCTCGGTTGGGAATGCCTCGGCCGGGGGATGGCATATCAGCGGCTTTGTGCTTGCACGGATCCTCTACCTTTCCGGGGTGGTGATCCTGGTCCTGACGCTGTTCACTCAAATGCTGCGGCTGCTGTTTATAAGAAGGACCGCAAGGGAACGCTACGGTCCCCTCAGGATCATATTCGTGGGTAAGGACATCGCTCCCTTTTCCATCCTCAACCGGGTGTTTGTCAGCCATGAGATCCGCAGGAATCCGAAGATCACGACCATCCTCGACCATGAATTTGCCCATTTCAGATATCTGCATTTCGTTGACCTTATCATACTGGAATTCATCACGATATTTCAATGGTTCAATCCCTTTGCCTGGCTGTATGTCAGGTCGCTGAAGGAAATTCATGAATACCAGGCTGATGCTGCCGTGCTCCGGTCTGGAGAAGGCACCGGCAGTTACCAGGCCTTACTGGTTAACCAGCTTACGGGAACGGAGGTATTCAGGCTTGCCAACGGTTTCAGTAAGTCTTTAACCAAAAAACGTATGATCATGATGACCAAAATGAAATCAAAAAAAGGTGCATGGCTCAAAGGTCTGCTTGCCATGCCCGTACTGGCAGTCCTTTTGATTGCCTATGCTGCAAATTCCTCTGCACCTCCTGCGGTACAGGAAGATTATGTTGTTAAGGGAAAGGTAGTTGAAGCCGCAACAGGCGAAGCGATCCCCGGTGTGAATGTGATCTGGCAGGGAACCACCACCGGCACTTCCACCGACATTAACGGCAATTTCACATTGCATGTCAAGGATAAGAATGCGGTTGTGGTCTATTCCTTTGTCGGTTTTGTGACGGCAATTACCAGGGGGGCGGGGGACTTCACCGTCAAAATGGAAAGGAAGGTTTTCGAGATCTCCGGGGATGCCGACGAAAAAGCTTCCGGAGAGATGAGCAAAGAAAAAAAGGAATATCTCGAGCAGGAAAAACGGACACAGGAGAAAATCACCCGGGAGCAGATGGAAAAGGAAAAGGCACTGGGCTCCGGTGAATCAACCGATGGAGGTGAGGTCTTTTACGTTGTAGAAGATATGCCGAAATTCCAGGGGCAAAGACCCGATGCCTGCAAAAAGTATGTTCAGGAAAACCTTGAGTATCCTCAGGAAGCAAAGGAAAAAGGCATTAATGGCATTGTTAAGGTGGAATTCCTGGTCAATGCGAAAGGGCAGGTGAAGGATGCAAAAGTTGTCAGAGGAGTGGATCCTCTGCTCGATAAGGCTGCACTCAAGGCAGTCTATTCGATGCCTGACTGGGAACCCGGGAAGCAGGGAGGTAAAAATGTATCGGTCCTTTTCGTAATACCCGTTGAATTCAGGCTGGGCGCCGAATGATTTATTAAAGGAATCAGAAGGATAATATGCAAAGAAGACCCGCCTGCAATTTCAGAGGCGGGTTTCCTGTTAATTATTGTTCGTCAAAACCGGAAACCTTCCCGGTCATCTCCCCGATATCGACCCGGATCACCATGATCTGCTCCACGCGTTCCGGACTGAATTCAAAGGGCCCCCTGGTGGTATACTGTTCCATAAGGATATGCATGGCCCGGATCTTTTCCGGGCCATTTTCGATCAACACGGCGCGGCCGAACCCTGTTACGGACCGGTATTTCATGGTCCAGTCCCCGCATGCATCAGGCCCGGTGGTCAGCCGGGTTCCGGTAATTACCTGGAAGCAGACCTCTGGATTATTACGGATGATGTCGATCTTCCTTCCTTCAAGGGCCGAATGCAGATACAGGGAATGTTCCCGGTAGCCGTAATTCATGCTTACGAGGTAGGGTTTTCCCCCATCAACCATCGCAAGATGGCACACCAGACCCTTCTTCAGGATCTCCTCCAATGCCGCCGGATCCTTAAGCTCCTTGTCGTTGCGCCTGACTTTATTTCCCATCCTGGTGATTTTACAATGTTAATAATGATTTAAGGACATACTGATGAGGGACTCTGGATTATTGCTTTCGGGTGAAAAGGATATTCATGGATTTCTGCGGTTCCCCCGAGTGGATCAGCCATTTCCCGTGACGTCCCGTTGATGCATCAGGCCGGATTATCTGCCAGGATCCGGGAAGGGCAAATTTTGCCTGGAAAGTAAAGGGCCACGTGTCCTGGTTGGCAGGATACCAGTACAGGGTGGAATCCAGCTGCATAAAATCCTTCTGGTCCTCTTCCCTCACCTTACGTGTGCTTCCTAACAACTGTCCGGAATAGCTCAATGATATGTGAAGCTGGTCACGGGGACCTATAGGATCTTCAAGGAAAATCACGAGCCAACCGCTGTCGGACTGCCTGTAGATATAATGTTCCAGGTTCTGGGCTGCCAGTGTGTGGATATTCAGTGCCGGGTTGAGCCGGAAACAAATGCTGTCGCTGTAATCCTGTCGGGCGACGAAAACCATCTGAACATTTGCCGATATCAGTCCCGTTCCGGGGTCAAGTTCAGCCTGGATGTGATAATGGGTGAAGAAGTAAGGCTCATACGGATTGCATGAGAACAGTACCGTACCCAGCAGGATGGCATGAAGTCTTTTCACCTTACCGACAGCAGTATTTCAGCCGGTTGGGGGGCGCCAAGCTCAATGCTGCGGACACCCGGTGAAGAGCCGCCAATGATGATCCGGAATACGCCAGGTTCGAGGACGAACCGGCCCTCATCGTTCACCAGCTGCAGTTCCTTTTCCGTGATGGTAAAGGAGACCGTTTTGCTTTCCCCGGGTTCAAGGTGTATCCTGCGGAATCCCTTCAGGGAACTGATGGGGACATCCACAGAAGCCTCCAGGTCGGTGATGTAGAGCTGGACCACTTCGTCGCCGGCCTGAGTGCCGGTATTGCTTACCTTTACCTCGATGGTTGCTTTTTCACCGGCCCTGATTTCAGCTTCCGCCCCGCTGGCTTCATAGCTGAATGTGGTGTAACTCAGTCCGAATCCGAAGGGATACATCGGTTCTTTGCTCATGTAACGGTAGGTCCTTCCCTTCATGGAATAGTCGTCGTAGGGAGGCAGGTCCTCAAGAGATTTCGGGAAGGTGATCGGCAGTCGTCCCGAGGGATTGGCTTCGCCGAACAGGATGTCCCCGACGGCGTTGCCGCCTTCCTCGCCGGGGTACCAGACAAAAAGGATCGCGTCGACCAGGTCTGCCACTTCCGATACGTCGATCGGGCTTCCGCCCGTCAGCACGAGTATGATGGGATGGTCGCTTCCTTCGCGTATTTTCCTGATCTTGTCCACCTGGTTGGCCGGCAGCCGGATATCCAGGCGATCGCCCTTGGTCGGTGATAACAGGGATTCACCTTCTTCGCCTTCGAGCAGGGGACTGATACCCATCACAGCTATGGTTACTGAAGAATTCTTTGCGGGTCCCGTAACCCAGTCGATCGGATTCACATTCTCCTGGAAAAGCATGGTACCCATCCGGTATTCAATAAATGTGCCCACAGGCCTCCTGGCTGTGATCCCTTCCAGTATGGTCGACATGTCGGGGCTTACCCCGAAATAATTCCCCATCAGCACATCCAGGTTGGTGGCATTGGGCCCTGTAACGAACACTTTCTCAACTTCATTCGAAAGAGGGAGAACGTTGTTGTCGTTTTTCAGCAGGACAACGCATTTGCGGGCCGCTTCGAGGGCCAGGTCCTTATGCTCCCGGCAATTCACCACATCGGGAGATATACTGGTGAAGGGCACCCGTTCGGGCGGGTCAAACAAACCCAGCCTGAAACGAGTTCGCAGCAGGTAGGCCAGCGAAGCGTCAATCTCATCCTCGCTCACCATTCCCTTCCTGACCGCCTCCACCAGGTAGGGATAGGTCTTTCCGCAGTTCACATTCACCCCGCTTTTCAAAGCCAGCGCCGCGGCCTCAACCGGGTTAGCCGATACTTTGTGTCCCTCGTAGAAATCCCGCAATGCCCCGCAATCCGAAACAATGTGTCCCTTGAATCCCCACTCATCCCTCAGGATACCGAGAAGCAAGGTTTTGCTCCCGCAGCAGACTTCACCGTTGGTCCGGTTATAGGCACACATGATCGATTCCACGCCCGCATCCACCAGTTCCCTGAAGGCATATAGATAGGTTTCGTGAAGATCTTTCTGCGAGACAAGGGCATTGAATTCATGCCGCAGTCCCTCGGGACCGCTGTGGACAACGTAATGCTTTCCGCAAGCACCGGCCTTCAGGTACCTGGGGTCGTCACCCTGTATCCCTTTCACCAGGGATACCCCGATCTGCGAGGTCAGGAAAGGATCCTCACCGTAGGTTTCCTGGCCGCGTCCCCACCTCGGGTCCCTGAAAATATTGACATTGGGTGTCCAGAAGGTCAGACCGCCGTACTGCCTGTTAAACCCGTTTTCCTGGTAAGCATTGAACATGGCCCTTGCCTCATCGGAGATGGCCGTCCCGATCCGCCCGATCAGGTCGGTGTCCCATGTGGTCGCCAGCCCGATCGCCTGGGGATATACGGTGGCCCTGCCCGACCGGGCCACCCCGTGAAGGCACTCGCTCCACCAGTTGTAAGCGGGTATACCAAGCCGGTCAATGGCTGCGCTGTTGTTAACCATCTGTGAGACCTTTTCTTCGAGGGTCATTCTGGAAAGCAGGTCTGCTATCCTGGTTTCGATGGACTGATCCGGATCTTTCCAGACCTCATTATAAACGGTTTCTGAGCCTGCTTTCTTGGTATCTCCCTGGCAGGATACAGCGGCCATGATGATGACCGCCAGGCTTAAAAAAGTGAATTGGAATCGTTTCATTCTGGAGTTCTTAGGGTGATTACTGATTGTGAGATTACCGAATTATTATCTGTTATCCTTGCCGTACCAGATGACCCCCGCAGCGGCTGGTTTCATCAATGAAGATCCTGAGCCATACGCCTTCTTCGAGTTTTTTCATAGTTAAATTATCAGGCGGTGTGCCAGACCGGATGCCGCGTACCTGGCAAGCGTTCCGAGGGCACCCCCGGTCATCAGGAACAGAAGTTTTATCATCGGGAACCCAAAAAAAACTCCACAAATGTATAAACAATATTTCAACAACGCTGGATTAACCCCGATTCATTAAATATCTTTACCAAAACGCTTCCGATGAGTTCCATTCCTGTCCTGCACGTCACCGAGCGCACCCTGGCCCTGGCCTATGAAAATGCCCTTCTTAGGCTTTACAACGAGGGAGCGCGTTTCAAAACACAGTACGACAAACCGGGTGATCCCCTGAGCCTGGACTGCACCATGAACCTGACGATCATGGAACCGGAGAGTGACCCGATGATCCACCAGGCATTTCCTGGCGGGATCGATGAACTGAAGGAATACGTCCTGGAACTAAAGGGTTTCAAGGACCACTGGGTGAAAAACATGAACGATCCGTCGGATACGCGCTGGGAATATACCTACCACGGGCGTCTTCAGCGTTACGGTTCCTGGAAGGAACTGACTGGGAGAGGAGGGAAGAAGGAGAGGGTGGATGTAGGATTCCAGGTCGATCAGGTGGAGCATGTGATCCGGAAACTGGTGGAACAGCCCTATACCCGCCAGGCCCAGATGATCACCTGGATGCCCAACCACGATCTTGAAGTGTACGATCCACCCTGCCTGCAATCGCTCTGGTACCGCATCACGGAAGACGAGAAGGGCAACCAGTGGCTGAACTGCAATATCCGCTTCCGGAGCAACGACGCCTGGGGCGCCAGTTTTATGAACATGTTCGGCTTTATCCAGTTCAACAGGGAAGTGATTGCGGACGAAATCTCAAAGCGAAACGGAAAAAATATCCGACTGGGCCGTTTGAACTGGCAGGCCGATTCCTACCATATTTACGGCAGGGACATACAGCAGGCAAAAGAAATGCTGTTCGACCGGATCGGGTCCATGAGCCTGGAGGATCGCACCTTCAATTTTAGCGATGATTTCATACGTGAAATGTACAATGAAGCGGAGGGGAGGATCCTGGAGAAGATCAAACAGTACGATGAACAGCATGCCACGGATTAACAGGGCGTCGCCTGAATGCATCAGGTTGGCAGGATGTTCCCGGAACGCACCCTCCTGAACGGGCATTACCTTGGGATCCCGGTCAAAGCTTCCCTGCCATAAACAATTCCAGGATCTTGCCTGCCTCCTCAGGGGAACCATACCTGCGAACTTTTGTCTCGTCACTGCCCGAGATCATGGCGGAAAGCCGGTACTCGGAATTCTGATCGTAGAGGCAGAGAACCTGTTTACCCAGTGCGATTGCACTGGCAATCTCATAACCTACGCCCAGGCTCGGTATGGAAACTTCGGCAACCACTGCATCCG
This sequence comes from uncultured Bacteroides sp., assembly GCA_964431315.1. GTDB lineage: Bacteria > Bacteroidota > Bacteroidia > Bacteroidales > SM23-62 > SM23-62. The sequence continues at coordinate 11,733 of CAYSJH010000088.1, forward strand.
ACTGCCGGATCCATTCCAGGTCCCGCTCATGGATCTCCCTGTCCGATAATTTATTGTCCCTGCTGATCGCTTCATCACTTCCGACGTGTTCGGAGTAAACATGTCCATATGCCCGGAGCATTCCGATCAGCTCGCGGTAGCGTCCTGCAAGCTCTCTTCCTCCCCTGATGGATCCTGCAAAATAGATCTTTTTCATTGTGCTCTATGGAATTACCTGTACTTCCTGAATTACCTGTACCGGGTCGCATCCGATCCGGTGGAAAAATAGACGTTGGCATTCACGATCGATGAGCCCCAGCTCGAGAAAATCCTGAAAAGCCGTTAGAACCCTGTTACGCGGGCAATCGGTTCGAAGGTAAGCGTGGCGGTTCCAGGATCCTGGAGCAGGGTATCAACGTACTTGGTTTCTCGCATATGGCGGACCTCCACCCATGCGTGTCCCCCGATCCTTCCGTCCGCAAACCTGCACCTTACGGACTGCACGGGCCGGGTTTCGAACCCCAGCCGGTTTAGAATCTCATTCAGTGCAAATGCCTGCTGCTGGCAGAACCCGAGTCTCCTTTCATAAGCCCTTTGAAAATGCTGGAGATTGTTCCTGCGGCAATATTCAAAGCGCTCATCGACATGATTGGTAGCTTCACGTACAAGTCCCCAGCCGGACAGGCCGGAACTCTCCAGCAGCCGCACCGCATCATCGATGCTTTCTTCCCTTATGCCCGGCCTGGGACCAGCCGGAAGGCTTATCATTGCGGCCATGGAGAATAAAGTACCCCCGGCGAGAATGAATGCCAGCAGGCAGGAAAGCGCAATTATGGTGATTCTCAGGATATTCACGAAAATAGCCTACGTTTGGGAACAGCGTTAAATGTAATAAAACCTCTGCCAATTTACATCGCGGAATATCTAATTCATATTGATTATTATGTTTGTCTGGTTTATTACTTTGAAACATCAAAGAATGTTAAATATAAATGCAATTGTTACCAAAATTGGTAACTATTAATATTTTTACACAAGAATGCGAATCATAAAGGAGAAAACTTTATTTAAGTATTGTGGGCGTGGTGGATATAAGAAAGCTGAATCTGCCATCAGATCGTGGGTGTATGAAGTAAGGAATTCTCTTTGGAACGATTCAGGGGAATTAAAGGCTAAGTATGGCAATGCGAGCATAATAAGTTCCAAACGGGTTGTATTCAGCGTTAAGGGCAATGGTTACAGGTTACTTGTTGACATCGAATACACTTTGAAATTAGTATTTGTTGTATGGTTTGGTACACAAGAAGAATATGACCAAATAGATGTAAAAACAATGAGTTATGAAGGCAAAAGTGATTAAGACTGAAAGTAAATATGCATCAGCCTGCGAACGGCTCTCCAATTTAATGCATTTGAGTGAGGAACCTGTTGCACCTGGTACGCCCGAGGGCGATGAATTAGAATTATTATCTCTTCTTGTTGAGAATTACGAGCGGGAACATTACCCGATTTTAGCCCCGGATCCAATCGAAGCAATTAAGTTTAGAATGGAACAGATGAATTTAAAGCAAAAAGATATTGCAATATTATTTGGTGGCAAGACAAGAGCATCTGAGGTCCTGAATAAAAGAAGATCCTTATCTAAAAAAATGATTATTTTGTTAAATCGATATCTTGGGATTCCACTTGAATCCCTTGTCGTTGGATCTGAATCTATTAAGTTAAAACCATCTGATCGAAAGGAACTCCTGAATGTACCTTCCATAAACGAGTTTATTAAAACTCACCGGGATAAAAAGGCATTTGCATAAATCCATAATAAAAAAATGTTCTTTAACAAGTATTGGTACGATTTTGGAGCGCGGTATTACGATCCAGTCATTGGGAGGTTCACAGGCGTGGATCCCATTGCCGCAGCCTTTGCCGATCTCT
>CAYSJH010000089.1:0-12885 GCA_964431315.1 uncultured Bacteroides sp.
GCTCATTTAAACAAATAAATGTTACACAACTTTGGTAAAAAGTTACATAATTCACGCATTCTGAGTGTGCAATGAGTCATTTTAAAAATACAGCCCTGTTAGGTGCTCAACCATTTCCGGAACCAGGTGCGCACTCAGTCCGGATTTTCCACCTTGTGTCCGGGAATTACATTTAATAATCACAGGACAGACCACTGCCAACTTAATAATAAGTTATAATATTTAAAAATAAATTATTTTAACTTAAGTATAAGTTGTAAGTTCGTATGACTATATTTGATGTTGATATGAACGCATTCCCTTTAAAGCTTGCAATAAGAAAACTGCTGCGGCAAAGGTCCTTTACACTTATTAATCTTGGGGGATTGACCATATCGCTTGCAGCATGCATCGTGATCCTTGTGTATGCTTCCTATGAACAGGGTTTTGATAAGAAAATACCGAACTATGAAAGGACCTACCGGATCATTTCCCGCCTGACGGATGGAAAATACTGGTCGCGTTCATTTGCCTGCTATACCGATGCACTTTCCAACAGGCCGGAAATTGAAAACATGACTTCATTTATCTACACGAACAACAATGAGCTTCGTGTCGGTGAGTCCGATTATAACGTTTCAGAATCGGTAATCGCAGATACGGCATTCCTTGATTTCTTTAATGTTGAATGCATTGCTGGCAGGAAGGAGGATCTGGGCCAACCGAACACGGTCTTCCTGGATTCTGAACTCGCGGAAAGACTTTTCCCCGGAGGGAATGCTTATGGCCAGGAGATCTTGTTGAGGCAGTATGAGGGAAATGTGCTTGATAGCCTGGGATTATTCACAGTTGCCGGCATCATAAAACCATTTCCAGGGAACACTCATTTTAGTTTCCAGATGATATTCAGCCAGCAGGGAAACTTTAATGAAATGATCGGCAATCTGAAAGATGGAAAATTCTTTGCAGCAAATGTATACCTGCGTCTTTTTGATGAAGCACAGGTTGCGAATCTGGAAGCAGATCTGACAGATGTCCTGGCCCCCTTCCTGGGTAGAAGTCAAGGGCCTCCCATTGAAGCTTTTCATTCAAGGTTGCAGCCGGTCAGGGAGATTCATTTTACTTCGGATCTCAACCGGGAACCAAAGCCGGTGATCAGCAAATCGGTCCTTTATTTGCTTTTCAATGTTGGCGGACTCATCCTGATCCTCTTGTGCATGAATTTCCTGAGTACGGCCATTGTGCAGGCACTCAGACAGAGAAAAGAAACCGGGATCATGAGGACCCTTGGAGCCAACAATTTTGAATTATTCAGTGTCTCTCTTTCGAAGATTTTCATCTTTGTCGGAGCAGGGTTGGTCCTGTCCTGGTTTATTATTTTCCTTGCCGGCACCTGGCTTGAGGTTTTTTTCGGATCTGGCTGGGAGCCCCGGAAGTCAATCGCTAAGATCCTGTTGTATTCCCTGGCTGCAGGATGCTTTGTCATTATTGTAGCGGCATCCGGCATGCACCTGATGGGTGCCCGGAGATCTGTGGTTGAATTGCTGAAGGGGAAACTGCCTTCTGGCGGAAAGCTTTTCGGGATCTTTGGGGTGCTGACGGTTGTCCAGTTCGGGATCGTCGTTTTCCTGATCGGATTTTCAATGATGATCGGGAAGCAACTGCGCTTCCTGGATCATAAAGATCTCGGCTACACTTCAGAAAATGTTTACATAGTACGCATCCCTTCCCCGGAGCCGAGGGGCATCTTTTTGCTTGAGGAGATCAGGAGAAATGCATCTGTGGTATCGGCCTCGACCGTTCATCACCATCCCGGGGATGTGTTTCAGCATATGGATTTTGCAGTTGGACAGTCGCAGTACCCGTTTGAATTCAGGATGGTTGACCAGGATATTTTTAATACGCTTGACATTAAACTTATCAAAAATTTTAGTCCCGGACAAACCAATATAGAGGGCTGGGTAATTAATGAGACCTTTTACAAGATCCTGGTTCAGGATTTTTCTGAGGAGATTGTTGCAGGCAGTAATTTTAACGTAATGGAAGAGAATGCAGCGGAAGACGGCAGAACGAGGTTTAAAATCGCCGGTGTAATGAAGGATTTCCATTATAGTTCGCTTTATGACCGGATCGGCCCCTTTGCATTTGCCATCAGAAATCCTGAGTCCCTCTACAATCGCTGGCTTGTGGTAAGGTTTCGGGATGGACAGTCTACAGCGTGCATGTCCGCTGTGAATGAAATGATGGAAAGGCATTTTCCTGGACGGCAGCATGATGGATTTTTGCTTTCTGAAATGCTGAAAAACAAATATGCATCCTCCAGGAAATTAGCGGTGATCATAAGGTTGTTCACCCTGCTTTCAATCCTAATAGCCGGATTCGGCCTGTATGGACTGTCCCTGTATATCACACAACAGCGGACAAAAGAGATCGGGATAAGAAAGGTATTCGGTGCCTCCCAATGGCGGGTAATTTCATTACTGAACCTTGGATTTCTGAAGTGGGTGGTAATTTCCTTTGTTGTTGCCTGCCCGTTTACGCTTTGGGCCCTGAAGAAATGGTTGATAAACTTTGCCTATAAAGCCACCCCTTCTGTATGGATCTTTCTGTTGACCGGTCTTATAGTCACAACCATTGCAGTTGTATCCGTTACATGGCAGACTGCAAGTGCCGCTGGGCGTAATCCGGTTGATGCCATCCGTTATGAATGAACACCTCGTATGAGCAGCAAACGGAATGCTGAACAGCTATTAAGTTACTGGGTGTAGCTGTGAATCGAACAAAATTTGCGAAAATCGCAGATGTTATTGGATTATTTAATTTTTTGTTTTTCATGGAGCTAGGGCTCAATATGATTCTCTATTGATACAGGAGTTCAGTGACTTCACTTTTCAATTTTGGCAAATGCCTGATTATTGTCCCCCATACTATCTTATCGTCAATTTTGTCATATCCGTGAATTACCCTGTTTCTCATTCCGATAATATGATGTTTGCTGGAGATTGAAATATTCTCATTAATTTTCAGAATCTTGGTCATGGCCTCGCCAATAATCACGAACTCCCTCTCCACTGCTCTCCTGAGCATTTTATCATTTACATAACCAATAAAATCTCTATCTTCTCCCAGGTAAGATTCAATAGATTCAATTGCTTCCTGATGTCGAATAGATATTTGGACTCATGTCCTTTTCCCTCAAGGAAAGAACGAAAGAGATCGGGATCAGAAAAGTAATGGGGGCATCTTTTGTCCGTTTGCTGAGACTCATACTGTGGGATATCGTTCCCATAATTGGCATCGCGACCCTGATAGGGGGTATACCGGGTTGGTATTTATCTGCAGACTGGTTGAAGAATTTTGCCTATCGATTCAGTTTTGGTATTGATATAATCATAATATCATCCCTCTTTACCCTTTTCATCGCGCTAATTCCGCTGAGCTTCAAACTGGTCAAATCGGTTTCATCAAATCCTGTTGATTCACTGAGGACAGAGTGATTTTGTCCCTGGTTTCAAATAAAACTAATAAATTAGTTTTTAGAACTAAAATAATAGTTATATTTAGATCATACTTACCGGGATACTCATACAGGAATTGTGATCAGGTATTATTAAAAATTGGTCTAAGGAGTGCGATCAAGTACAGGAATGTCTCTTTAATCGGTATCCTGAGCCTTTCAATCGGAATATCCGTCCTGCTGCTAATCACAATTTATACACGCAATGAGTTAAGCGTGGATGGTTTTCACAGCAAGGCCCCGCAAATCTGTAAAGTCTCCTACGGTAATTCAAGTTCCACCCCCGGTCCCCTTTCCTATCTGCTGTCTGAGAAATTCCCGGAAATTCAGAAGGCCACACATATTGAAACCCATCAGTTATTTGCTTTTGCACCTGTCCTCGATTACAAAGGTCAACCATTCCAGATCGAAGGATATTACTCGGTGGATTCTTCTTTTTTCCAGCTGTTTGATTTCGAGGTGGTGCATGGTGATATGCATTCGGCGGTCAGGGCACCTTTTTCAATCATTTTAACTGAGACTGAGGCAAAGCGGATCTTTAACTCTCAGAATCCCGTCGGGGAAACTGTAACCTGGAGGATCTTCCGGGATTTTACATTTACCGTGGCTGCCGTTGTCAGGGACCCTCCGCAAAATTCTTCCATCCGTTTTAACGGACTGATCTCTGAGACATCCCTTGAAAGAATGGGAATGAATTATTTAAACAATTGGGGATTTACGGTTTTTGAGACCTATCTTCTCTTAAACCCCGGGGTAAATTCATCGGAACTTGAACAAAAACTGAGAGCTTTCCTTACAGGTTATTATAAATTAAATCTTTCAACAAGGGCCTGTTATGCGGATGCGGAAACAAATCCCCTGGAATTGCACGAACTCAGGCAGGTATATTTTAATGAAGACCTTGCCAATGATACAACAAACAGGGGAAATATGCACGGATCCTGATCACGGTCGGGATCATTATCATGCTGCTTTCGATCGTAAATTACATCAATCTTTCCGTAGCGAAAGCAGCGACCAGGGAAAAAGAAATAGCAATCCAAAAAGTCAGCGGCGCAAGCAGACGATCATTAACAGTTCAATTTCTGACTGAAACTACCCTGATCAGCTTCTTTGCCGCAATCACGGGATTGATTATCGCATGGATATTATTGCCCGGTTTCAGTCGCTTCATGAATGTAAACCGAAGCCTTGGATTTTCTGCTTTCATTTTGCTGATGATCATTCCCGGAGTCCTGTTACTGGGATTTGTTACAGGCATATACCCTGCATTCATGATGAGTTCCCACAAGATTACAGATATTTTCACAAAGAGATCACTGCATGGGAACAGGGGCCTGTTTCTTCGCTATATTCTCATCGTTTTCCAGTTTTCCGTGTCAATGATATTGATTTCAAGCACATTCCTGATCAATAAACAGGTATCCTTCCTGAAGAATAAAGACCCGGGAATAAGGACGGAAAAAGTAATCTACGCCAAACTGCCTTTCCAGATCATGCGTGGCAGCAAGGAGATCTTTCGGGATAAAGTCCTGGAACTACCTGATGTGCAGAATGTTTCTTTTTCGAGTATCGTATTCGGGAAGATTGAAAATTTAAACAGCCAGGAAATAAATGGCAGGGTTGCCAGCTTTGCTTCCATCTGGGTGGATGCAGAATTTATTGATTTATACGACCTTCGATTATCGAGAGGACGGTTTTTTTCTAAAGATTTTAGCAGTGATGTAAATACGACCGCTTTAATCAATGAATCAGCGCTTAAAGAATTTGATTCAGAGGATCCCTTCCGGATCAGGATCAGGGTTCCGGGTGGAGAGGCAAAAGTTGTTGGTATTATAAGGGATTTTAATTTCAAATCACTTCACAGTCGCATCGAGCCGTTGGTCATTGTTTTCTTACCCGGTCAGGCCGGGTATGTCAACATCCGGATAGCAGGCTACGATCCCCGCCTCACCCTGAATGAAATAGGAAAAATCTGGAATGATCTCGCACCGGGTTTTCCGTTCAGTTACCAATACCTTGATTCAAGTCTCGAAAAGCTCTACGGCAATGACGAAAGAATGGGGAATGCGATCATGTATTTTTCATTAATCGCGATCCTTATTGCCACGATTGGAATTTTGAGCCTTTCATTGCTGATTTGCGAGAAAAGGATAAAAGAAATGGGCATACACAAAATTAACGGGGCAACTTCGTGGAACCTGCTGCTGTTAATGAATAAGGATTTTATGCTGATTCTCCTGGCAGCATTTGTCATTGCCTGCCCGGTTTCATGGTATGCAATGCATAACTGGCTTGAGAGATTCGCATACAAGACAAGCATAGGCATATGGATTTATTTAGCTTCCGGCTTCCTTGTATTTATGGTTACTTTAACAATGGTGAGCTGGCAAAATTGGCGTTTTGCAAAAAGAAATCCGGTTGATGCATTGAGGTATGAATGAGCAAAAATCAACGCCCTCGAAAAATTCAGCATCCCCGGAGACAAAATCCCCTCAGATCATTGACAGGAAGGGACTTCGGACGATTTGGCGGGGTACCCTCTGTGCCACCGATTTTGTGTAAGTTTGATCGGGTTCGATCTGGATTGTTGATCTTGAATTATAATAGTAAATTCTAAAACAAGCGTAGCTGGTTAAGGAAAGCATACAGGGTCACCGAAACGAATAGTTCCCGGATTAAGAAATAACAGCGCCATTTCCTTCAGAGGGTTATTAATCAACTATTTACCTGCTATCAATTTCCCCGGTTGCTACCAAAGATTTTAGATTGTCCACAATACACCAAAATAAGAACTGAAGAAATTTTCGTTTATAAGGCTATGACCAACGGAAAAGATAAAATGCATTTTGGGGCTTGCATTTATTGACCCACCTATATTAAAGGCCATCACTGATTGGCTGTCCACAGCATCGGCGGATTGATAATAAAATTCCCCGCCAAGCGTGACAACCGGTGAAAAGTCATACTGTAATTCCCATCCTGCGAAGATGGAGTTTTCATTGTATGAACCCGGGTTTATCCAATAGCCAATGCCCCCATAAGTCGTTAATTTATTCCAGGATTTCTGTGCCCAGACTGGAATAAAGACTTTAACTTTTCCATTGCTGAATTCATTATTTTTTACCGTTGGTATTTCAAAAATCGGGAAAGTGCCTACCTGAGGGCGACTCCCGGTTTCCTGTATGAAACAGTATTTAACACCAACCTCAGTGTCAGCATATCCAAATTTTGCTTCATGATGTTGGACATAAGTATAATTAACCGGTAATAAAAGATGGACCTGCATATTATGAAATAATCCATAATTTACTTCAAAATGAGGAAGGGTACCTGACCATACCTCAGGCTGAAATGTATTTATTGACGAAATATAATATTCCCAATGTTTAAATGGAACTGGTTGTGGATCATCCGTATTAAAAGGAGGTCCGGCGTAACAATTCTGAACATAAAATAAAAGCGTTATACCAAACAATGCCACATATTTCTTTGGGAGGATTCTCATAATTCAGGTTGTAGGTGAATAATAAATCCAAGGGTTATTTTTTCACAGAAACTTAAACCTCTATTCATACCTCAGTATTTCCACCGGGTTTTTTCGGGCCGCTCTCCAGGATTGAATTGAAACAGTAACACCCGAGATCAGCAGTACTGTCAGCCCGGCCATAACATATATCCACCAGCTCAGATCGGTTTTATAGATAAATTCTTCCATCCATCTTCGCATTGCGATGTATGCTAACGGAAAGGCCGGTAAAAAGGATAAAAGGATCCATTTCAGGAAGTCCCAGTTGAGCATGGTCATAATGGACATGACACCGGCTCCGTTCACAACCCTGATCCCGACCTCCTTTATCCGCCGCTGTGCAGCAAGCAGGGACATTCCAAGAAGTCCCATTGAGCAGATAAAAAGCGCAATTACGGTAAATATCATCAGCAATGTGGCCTGCAATCTTTCGGACAGGTATACCTTCCGGTAAATTGAGTCCACGAAATCATACCGGAAGGTATATTCCGGGAACATTTCATTCCAGACATTTTCAAGATCCTTCAATGCCTCTTTTTGCATGCCCGGTGAGAAGGAAACCACCAGGTTGTTCAGCCAGATATCGCTTCGTTTGAACAGTACAAGCGGTTCAATTTCCCTTTTCAGGCTGGAAATGTGAAAATCCTGCACCACTCCGACAATTCTGCCGGCCGGGATCGATATGGCATCAGTGTGAAAGAAGAGCTGAAACTCCGTGCCGATGATATCCGCCGGATGGGTATAATGAAGCCTTCGCATTGCCGATTCGTTGATTATATATTCACCGGATCCCTCATTATCCGTGAATTTTTCCGAGAAATCCCTGCCGGCAAGGAAATTCAGGCCGAACAGGGAGGCAAAGGAATAATCGCACGGGAATATACCTATGTAATTGTCGGCGTGCCTGATTTCGTCGGCCTCATACCCTTCCATGGTAAAACGGAACATATCATTCACATCCTCGCCGGGTGACGCAATCATGGCGGATACCTGCCGGATGGAGGGATATTCAAGCAGCGCCTTCTTGAATTCCGGGAACCTTTGCACGATATCGCTGTGTACACGGTCCATGCATATGACATTTTTATTCTCTGAACCTATCCCGCTTCTGAGCGCATAGGCAGTCTGCCGGTGTATGACCACAACCGCAATGATCAGCATTACCGCGATGGCATACTGGAACAAGATCAGCGCCCTGTTTATCCCGCGATGGGTGCAAGTTCCCCCTGAAATGTCCCTGGCAGAAGAGACTATCCCGGAGAAATACGTTCTCAGCAGGGGCAGGAAACCCGACAGAAAACCCAGCAGGCATACCAGGACCGCCACCGCAGCAATAAAGGGAATGTTCCCGGCCAGCAGATTGATATTAAACCAACTGCTTATCACGGAATTGGTGATTCCTACAATAATTATGCTGCATATCAGTGCCATCAGGATCATAATGAACCCTTCAGTTGCGAAATAGCTTAGCTGTCTTCTTCTGGAAGCTCCGAATACCCTGGAAACATAAAGGTATTTATCGCTGAAGACGGCCATGCCGAGGTTGAGATTGGAATAGTTCACCAGTGCGATAAAAAGGAGGATCATCGCAGCCGCGGAAAAGGAGTAAACCACTAAAATACTGCTGTTCCCCTCGATCTCCCTGGTCTTTTTCGAATGCAGATGGATATCCCGGATTTTCTGAAGATGGGCTGTCAGGTCAACCTCCTCCGGTTTTTTATCATAATATGATGCATAGAACTTGCTAAATGAAGATATAATATCGGCAGGATCCGCTTTCTTCTTTAGTAACAAATAGGTCCAGGCCCAGTCATCCAGATCGGACCGGTTCACAGGTGTTGCGATGAATTCGGGGTGGAAATGACTGTTATCGGGGAAATCTTCCATAATTCCCTTGACCGTGAAATCCAGTTTTTCCCCGAAATATCTCCCTTCAGGTATGGTAAGTATCTGGCCGACAGGATTGTCGCTTCCGAAAATCTTCTTTGCAAAGCTTTCGGAAATGACCATGGAACCCGGACCCTCAAGCACCGTATTTGTATTACCCACAAGAAGATCAGCATCAAATACCTTAAAGAAGGTACTGTCGCATACGAAGGCCTGGCTCATGAAAATTCTTTTTTCATGCCATTGAATTATTCCACCGGCCATCGGTGAAAGTCTTACGAACTGCTTAATTCCGGGAAATGTTTCAGCCATTTCCGGAATATATTCCGGATTGGGGACCCTGGCAAAATGTTTGCCGGAAAAGATTGCTGGTGACGTAATCGTGAACCTGTAAATCCTGTCGGCAGCGGAATGAAATCTGTCAAAGCTCAGTTCGTATTTCAGGTACAGTGCAATGAGAATCAGACTGCTCAGGGCTATTACCAGTCCCGTTAATTTGATGCTATTCAGAAACGGCCTTTTAAGCAGATGCCGTTTAACGAGGGTTAGTAACATAAGCTTTAAAAATAGCAATACTTCGGGCAGAAAATAGTTAAGAAAGGTTAATTATTATCATATCGTTTCCGCAGCATGTGAGTCAGACCGGCATTATTTATCTTGATTTTAAACATCAATCTGATTACAGGCACTTGAGGAATGGATGGTGATGGATTCCCGATTTTTCAGTCCTTTTTTTCAGACTATTGTTAATTTCTGAAAAGTATCATAAATTTCCGGATTACTCTTCAAAATCTCAATTACACATTCACCCCAACAAAACAGAACCACTATGAAAAAACTAGCTGTCCTTTTTATGTCCCTGTCCTTTGCCAGCGTTAACGCCACGATCTGGAGGTTGAACAACAATCCGGCAGTGGATGCAGATTTCCGGACTTTTACCGAGGCGCAGGATTCGGCCTCCGCCGGCGATACCATATACGTGGAGGGGAACGGCAACGAGGCCCACTACGGCAACATTAGCATAACCAAGCAACTGGTGCTGATCGGGCCCGGGTATTTCCTTAATGAAAATGACTCAACCTATGCAAATCCTAACTTTGCAAGATTCCTGAGCATTTACATACAGGCATCCGCAGCAGGTACGGAGATTTACGGTTTGTATATATTTACCACCGATGGAAATACCAACAAACTCAGGATCTACGCTTCTGATGTTATTATTTCGAGAAACTACTTTTATCAGAATAATTACAACAACCTTACCATAAATGCAAATGTGCAGGATGTCACCATAACGCAGAATTACCTTTACTCGGTTGAGCTTGGTGCAACGGTAAGCAATATCATGATCTCAAACAATTTCATTGGCTATAGGATCTATATGAATAACAGTTCCAGCGGGATTATTACCAATAATACGCTGGGCCAGAGCATTGAAAATGTTTACAATTCCCAGATAAAAAACAATCTTACTCTCCAGGATTTAGGAGCATTTGATGCTCTGAGCGTCAATAATTCAGGAAACTACGTTGCTTATAATATATCTGCCACATCATTATTATCAGGAGGCAGCTATGGGCCCGGTAATCTGGGCGGCGTGGACATGAGCACCGTTTTAGCCGGTTACCCAACTAAGGGGCTTTACAGCACCGACGGCAGGTGGCAGATCAAGGCCGGGGGACCCGCAGACGGCGCGGGTGAAGGGGGAATTGACTGCGGCATGTTCGGCGGTTCCATGCCCTATGTCCTTTCCGGCCTGCCGGCCATCCCTCGTATCTATGAGGCCATTGTTCCCACGGCTGGATCGACCGTTTCAGGGCTCCCTGTCATCATCAAGGCGAAATCGCAAAACTAACCGGCATGAAAGGGTTGATCCTTTTATTTTGCTCATGGATGATCGCAGCGTCCCTGTGGGGACAGCAGATCGTCCGTGCCGAATATTTTATCGATGAGGATCCCGGACACGGAAACGGAGCTGCCATAGCCTTTACCGCTGCTCCAGATGCTGAAATGGCCCTGACCGTTCCGCTGGGGAAACTGGAACCCGGGCTTCACAACTTTTATTCCCGGGTGAAGGACGGCAATGGCGCCTGGTCCCATACGTTCCGGCGTGCTTTCCTGCTCTGCAAACTTCCGCAGGATGAGCTCCCTCCCATTACAAGAATGGAATATTTTTTTGATGCCGATCCGGGTTACGGCCTTGCAACCCCGGCCGGATTCCAGGAGGCAGCAGGAATTTCCGTCGCGGTTGACCTGCCTCTTGAGATCTTGCCGGGAGGCATTCATACACTTTATGCGCGCGTTGCGGATGATAACGGGAACTGGAGCATGGTTTTTTACCGTAACTTCCTGGTGCAGAAACTGCCTGCGAGCCTAAGCTACCGGGTTGACCGCATCGAATATTTTTTCGATGAAGACCCCGGCTACGGGCTGGCAAACCCGCTTGAATTCCAGCCGGGTGCTGAAGTTTCCGTCACAGCCGAGCTTCCCCTGGACAGGCTGTCGAACGGCCTGCATGCGCTGTATGTGCGGGCGAGGGACGACAAGGGGGACTGGGGCATGGTGTTCCAGCGCGCTTTTATGAAATATACCGACCTTGCCGGCAACGCCCGGGTCACCCGCATGGAATACTTCGTGAACGAGGATCCCGGGTTTGGAAAGGGGACTCAAATTGAACTGAATACCCCGCGCGAAACAGTCATGAAGTATTTCGTGGTTGATCCCGGGAAACTCCAGCCGGGGACCAACACCCTCTACGTCCGGACACTCGACAGCGAGGGCAGATGGGGATTGGTTTACACAGAACCGTTCGAAGTTCTGCAAGCCGCGCCCTGCGAAGCACCCACCGGACTTGTCGCGGCGGACGTTACCGAAACCACGGCTGATCTCGGCTGGACGGAAGCTGGACAGGGAACCTCGTGGGACCTGCTCCGGGTGCCGGCCGGCCTTGATTACAGCGAGGACGGCAACCTTGACACCGGGATCGTGGATAATCCACATGCCGTTGACGGGCTGATGCAATCGACGCTGTACGGGTTTTACACCAGGACCGCCTGCGCGGACGGACAGGTGAGCGATTGGGGGGGACCGGGACTTTTCCATACCCTTCCCCTGCCTGTGAACCAGCTCACCCTGCTGGCCGATCCGCCCGGGGGTGGAACCGTGACCGGTGAAGGTTCCTATACCTACGGGGAAACGGTTACCATTTCTTCCAGCCCGAATGCCCATTTCATCTTCCAGTACTGGTCAGGCGATACTGCGCTGCTGGATAATACGGAATCGGAGGTCGCAAGACTCACCATGCCTGCTGCGCCCGTTACGATTACCGCCCATTTCCTGGATGTGACCGGCATACGGGGGACTCCCGGTCCGGAGGACTTACAGCTGAGGATATTTCCCAATCCCGCCAGTGAACTGCTATGGATTGAACTGGACAGCCCGGGTGGGACCGCCGCGCATATCACGCTGATGAATACCCTGGGGCAGACCATGCTTGAGAAAGTTATCGGGGAAAATAATATGGCCAGGACCAGCCTCAACCTGTCGGGCCTGGATCCGGGCCTTTATATCCTCGTTATCCGGAGCGACCGGTGGAAAGAAGAAAGAAAAGTTATTGTAAAATGATCCTGAAATACCATTAAGGTTAATGGATTGAGACAGGTATTTGAGCAGGGTTTGGATATGCGGTTATTGAGGATGGAATGCCCCATTGTTCCGGGAAGTCCCGATCGAATCGAATTAATATATATCTTTATTGACATTCCGTTAATCCTATGATCAATAAATACAACAGCCGGTTAACCCGATTCATCTGTAAAGATCAGTCTTCAGCCTCCATTCTCGCGGCCGGATATCGTGGAATTGTATTTCTGATTGGGTTCCTAATGATCACCTGCCATCCGGGAAATGTCTTTGCCCAGCAGCTTGCGTTTCCCACGGCCGAAGGTTTTGGCGCCTATGCACAGGGCGGCCG
>CAYSJH010000090.1:0-12766 GCA_964431315.1 uncultured Bacteroides sp.
AGAACCCTCAGGGCATGCAGAACCCTCCGGATCCGCCGGATCTTACGGTTTCACCGGATTCACCGATGAAGAGAACCTGGTGGTGGTTGATGCCCCGCTCATCGAGATATCATCGAGTTTCATCCGCAGGGCAATTGCCGGGGGAAAGGATATCCGGCACTTCCTGCCTCCGGTGGTCTGGCAGTACCTGGATGAAATGAATTTTTACCGGTAAGGATCCCTTCAGCAGGGAGAACGGTCATTTCAAAGGTGGTCGCGGCCGGTTGTAATGGAAGATTAAGCTACCTGGCAAATGATCTCCGCGCCGCGCTTAAGGGCTTCCTCGTTAACGGGGATCAGATGGTGGTAGCGGGGTGGAAGTGATTTTTTCAGTCCCGCGAGCACATTCTCCATCTTCACCACGGGTTTGATTTTGAGGTACCCGCCAAGGACGATCATGTTGAAAGTGCGGGTGTTTGACATCCTGGTCGCTTCATCGGCGGCATCGATCCGCCATATCTGGATGTCTTTCCTGGACGGCGGGGTGGTCACGCCGTTCCCGTCGTAGATCAGGAGTCCCCCTTCCTTGACCTTCGATTCGAATTTATCGATGGATTGCTGGTTCAGCAGGATGGCAGTATCGTATTCATTGAGCACCGGCGAACTGACCCGGTCGTCCGACAGGATGACCGTGACATTGGCGGTACCCCCTCTCATTTCCGGTCCGTAGGAAGGAAACCAGCTGACCTCCATGTCCTGCATCATCCCGGAGTAGGCAAGGATTTTCCCCAGGGAAAGCACTCCCTGTCCCCCGAAACCCGCGACGATTATTTCTTCAGTCATATCATCAATTTGTCTGTAATACCAGTTCGAGTTGCGCCGGGCATTAACTGTGTCTATTTCACCAGCACTCCGTCCACCTTGATGTCGCCCAGGGGATAGAAGGGGAACATGTTCTCCTCCATCCACTGGTTTGACTTGACCGGCGTCATTTTCCATCCCGAGTTGCAATTGGAAACAACTTCAACAAGTGACAGGCCTTTTTTCAGAGCCTGGTTTTCAAAGGCTTTCTGGATGGCCTTCTTTGCTTTTCTTACGTTGGCGGGCTTATGGACGGCCTGCCTTGTGACATAATAGCTGCCGGGCAACTGGGCCACCAGCTCGGTTATTTTAATGGGATGGCCCATTGTGCTTACATCCCTTCCGTAAGGGGAAGTGGAAGATACCATCCCGGGAATGGTCGTGGGCGCCATCTGTCCCCCTGTCATCCCGTATATCCCGTTGTTAATGAATATGATGGTGATGTTCTCTCCCCGGTTGCTGGCATGAATGGTCTCGCCGGTCCCGATCGCAGCCAGGTCCCCGTCCCCCTGGTAAGTAAAAATGTATTTGTCCGGCATGACCCGTTTCAGTCCAGTTGCTACGGCCGGCGCCCTCCCGTGGGGGGCCTGCAGCCAGTCCACATCGATGAAGTCATAGGCCAGTACGGAACAGCCCACCGGGGCTATGCCGATGGTTTCGGACTGGATGCCCAGTTCCTCGATTACTTCCGCGATGAGACGGTGGACCACACCGTGACCGCAGCCCGGGCAGTAAGACAGCACGTTGTCTGTCATCAGGGGACTCTTGCGGTAAACCTGGTTTTCAGGCCTGATGATATCCGTTATTGATATTTCCTTTACATCCATGATCAGCTTTTAATGATTTTTTCGTGGAGGGCTTCCAGCACCTCATTGGGCGAGTGTACCATTCCCCCGAAACGGCCGTAATGTTCGACCGGGACCTTTCCGTTCACGGCAAGGCGCACGTCCTCGACCATCTGGCCCGTGTTCATTTCAACGGACAGGATACCCTTCACCCTGCCTGCCATTTCCAGCACTTTCCCGGAAGGGAAGGGATAAAGTGTAACGGGACGCAGGAGTCCCGCTTTGATCCCCCTGCTGCGAGCCAGCTGCACTGCCTTCTGGCATATCCTGGCGCTCGACCCGTAGGCGACCATCAGGTATTCGGCATCCGCGCATTCCATCTCTTCAAACCGGACCTCCGACTGCATTTTACGGTACTTTTCCTGGAGGTCCTTGTTGTGCTGTTCCATCATGGCCGGATCGAGATCGAGCGAGGTGATGATGTTCCGTTCACGGTCCGCCGTCTTGCCGGTTGCCACCCAGGACTGGTCGAATTCGGTGGCCCTGGCTATGGGTTCAAAGAGTTCCACTTTCTCCATCATCTGGCCGATGAGGCCGTCGGTAAGGATCATGACCGGGTTGCGGTAGCGGAAAGCAAGTTCGAAGCCGAGCGGCACGAAGTCGGACATCTCCTGCACGGAAGCCGGTGCAAGCACCAGGAGATTGTAATCGCCGTGTCCGCCCCCCTTGGTCGCCTGGAAATAATCCGCCTGGGAGGGCTGGATGGTCCCCAGTCCGGGTCCCCCCCTCACCACGTTCACGATCACGCAGGGCAGTTCCGCCCCCGCGATGTAGGAAATGCATTCCTGGAAAAGGGATATCCCGGGACTCGATGAGGAAGTGATCACCCTGCGCCCGGCGGAGGCTGCACCGAAGACCATGTTGATTGCGGCAAGTTCGCTTTCCGCCTGGAGGACCACCATGCCGGTCCGTTCCTCGGGCTTTTCGAGCATCAGGTATTCAAGCACTTCGGACTGAGGGGTAATGGGGTACCCGAAATAGGCATCCGCGCCTGCCCTGATGGCGGCTTCGGCAATCGCCTCATTTCCCTTCAACAAACGAAGTTCTTTCTTCATGCTGGTTTTCAATAAGGTCCCTGGACCTCGACTTTCATCCGGTATACTGAGATCACCCCGTCGGGACAGACAATGGCACAGTTGTTACACCCGGTGCAGTCCCCGGGATTTTCCATATAGGCAAAATGATAACCTTTCGCGTTCACCTTCCGCTCCATCCGGATAACGCTGGTGGGACATGCCTCTATGCAGAGTTCACAGCCTTTGCAACGTTCAATGTCGACAACGATCGCGCCCCGTTGCTTAGCCATATGAGATGAATTTATGCAGCATTGATTCAACCAAAAATAGTAATTCTAATTATAAGTAGGTCCCGCACAGGGTATGATAAATGTCAGGTCATCATGATTTAATGAACGGGATGGTCGCTGTGAAACCACTGTAAACGCTTCTCCAGCAGGGACATCCGGTCGAGATAAACCTGCGAGACACAGGCCCTTAATCCTTCCTTTCTCTCCGATCCGGTGATCTCCAGGCTGATGGCAGAAATCCCGTAATAGAGCAGTTCCCTGAGCAGTCCGGCCCCGCTGTATCCCGGGTAGCTGATGGTAAAGTAGAACCCGTCGGCAAGGTCCAGCTCAATGTCCCTGTCGTACACGATGCGGAAACCGTTCTGAAGGAACAGCTTTTTCATGATTTTGGCTCGCTCGCCGTATTCCCTGACCTCGTCAACAATATTGAATTTCCCTTCATTGGCTGCTTTCAGGATGGCAGCCACGGCGAACTGTGCCGAATGGCTGGCGCCGGCAGAAAGGGCGTAAAGTGCCCCGTAGATCATGGAATGCCCGAACCTGTCCGAGGTATAATACCGGAGCAGGTCCGGGTACCTGCGATTGAACTGCCTGTCCGACATGACCATCAGGCCGATCCGCTGTCCCGCGTAACTGAATGTCTTCGAGCAAGAGATCAGCAGGAGGTAGTTATCGGTGTACTTGCCCACGGTGCTCTGGAAAGGGGGTTTCCCCGGCTCAGACACATCCTTGCGGAAATCCATGCCGAAATACGCCAGGTCCTCGATCACCACCACATCGTATTCGGTGGCCAGTTCGCCGATGGTCTTGAGTTCGTCTTCCGTAAAGCAGATCCATGAGGGATTGTTGGGATTGGAATAAAGAATGGTGGATACGAGTCCCGTGTCAAGAAACTCCCTCATTTTGGGTCCCAGTTTTTCACCCCTGTAATTGTAAACGTCGAATGTCCGGTAATCATGCCCTATCACGATGCATTGCTGTTTGTGTACCGGGAACCCGGGATCAATGAAGAGGGTCCCTTCGCGCCGGTGATCGTTCCGGTTGGCGACCAGGAAAGCGGCTATGCTGCCCTGGATGCTTCCTACGGTGGGGATACAGGACTGGGGTGATACGTCCAGGTCAAGGAAAAGTTTCACGAAACGGGAAGCTTCCTTCTTCAGCTCCGGGATCCCTTCGATATTGGCATATTTCGAGGCCACACCCCTTTTCAGGGCCTCGATCTCGGCCTCCGTCCCCACGCCGGCCGGTTCGAGTCCCGGTACCCCCATTTCCATCCGGATGTATTGCTCGCCGCTGGCTTCCTCGATGGTATTCACAAGTTTTACGATCTCGCGGATCTTGGCCTGTCCCAGGTCAGCGATCCCGAGTTCGTTCACCATCGAATCCACGATGTCGGGGTTGATCGGTGTCTGGTTTTTCATACTGGAATATCTGGTTTTAGTTAGTTGTTCAATTATCAGGCCGGCCTTTCAGGCGGTCTGTCAGCCGGGACCGGGCGGGTCCAGGCGGATACGGGCGTCGACCGCGATGATCCTGTCCTTCATGCCGAACAGGGGATTCAGGTCGAGTTCGGCAATTTCGGGGACGGCTTGAACGAGCTGTGACAGCCTCAGCAGAATGTCTGCAAATGCCTCTTCATCAACCCCTTCCCTTCCCCGGACTCCCTGGATGAGGGAATATCCCTTCAGGCCATGGATCATCTGCATGGCTTCTGCACGGGTCAGGGGTGCGAGTTCCGCTTTAACATCCCCCAGCACCTCGACAAAGATCCCTCCCATGCCGCACAGGATGAGGTGCCCGTACTTTCCTTCCCGTTTCACCCCGGCAAACAGTTCGAGTCCCCCGACCATCGGCTGTACCATTACGGCTTCGGCACCCGGTATCCGCATGATACGCTCGAATTCTTCCGATGCCCGGGCCGGTGTCCCGATATTGAGCGCTACCCCTCCGGCATCGGATTTATGTATGGGTCCCACTACCTTCATCACCACCGGGAACCCCATCTGTTCCGCCTTCAGCACCGCATCCACCTTGGTCCGGACCACCTTTTCCAGGACACGGATTATTCCGGCTGCATCCAGCAGGTCCTGTACCCGTGAGGGGGAAAGGTATCCATGTCCGGCTCCCTGCTGGCCCGATCCCGTTTCGCCGGCACTCATTTCGGCCAGGGAATCCGCAACGAGCTCCCGCAGCCAGTTATCCTCAACGAGGGAAGTTTCTTTGGCGTCCGGCGGAAGGCCCGGTGCGTTGACCACCTTTACCAGGGCCTTCCCTAACCTGACTTCGTCCGGGAAGTTGATTCGGCCTAAGGAAAGGAATTCCGCGATCTCTTCCCTTGCGTTCACGACCGATGGCAGCACCGGGAATATGGGCTTCCGGCAGGTATTCATTTTTTCATGCAGTGTGCGGTATACGTCGCTGACGCTGAAAAGCCCGGGGGTTCCGAAGATCACGATCATCCCGTCGATCTCGTTAAAATAACGCTCGCAGTAATCAATTGCCATGGCGAGTTGTTCGGCTGTTCCCGTGGCCAGGATGTCGATTGGATTGGAAACGGATGAGCCTGGACTCAGCCGCCTGAGCAGTTCCTGTGCTTTCGGGTGCACGATGGGCGGTACTTCCATTCCCCCTTCTGTCAGCACGTCGGTAAGCATGACCGCGGGTCCGCCTGCATGGGTTATGATCGCCATCCTCTTCCCTTCCGGCTTCCTGTGCCGGAATACCGAGGCAACGGCCACCAGTTCCTCGCGGCTGTGGCATCGGATGATCCCGGCTTTCCTGAAAAGGGCTTCCACCGCTGTATCCGGACTCGCCAGGGCGCCCGTATGGGAGGAAGCCGCACGGCTGCCCGCCTCGGTTGTACCCGATTTGATCGCCGCTATGTGGCAGCCTTTCCGGACAAGTGAGGACGCATGCTTCAGGATGAGCCCGGGTTGTTCGATCGTTTCAATGTATAGAAGGATGACCCGGGAGCTGGTGGCCGGATCGAAGGTTTCATCCAGGTGCCTCAATACGTCTTCCACACCGGTCTGTGCGCTGTTGCCGACGGACCAGACCGAGGAAAAGGTCAGCCCGTTGGGAATGCCTGCCTCCATGATAAAAACGGCCGTGGCACCAGACCCCGAGATGAAATCGCAGCCCTGCGGGTCAAGCTGGGGAACGGGACTGGTAAATACGCCCCTGTATTGACGGTTGATCACGCCGATGCAATTGGGACCGATAAGGCTGCCGCCTACCGATTCGACCATACCGGCCATATGTTTTTCCATTGCTCTTCCTTCCTCACTTTCCTCTCCGAACCCCGCGGAGAGAATAATGAAGCCCCGGGTGCCTTTTTCGCGGACAAGGATATCTAGGGTATCCGGGCAAAATCGGGCCGCAACAGCAAGGATGGCCAGGTCGGTCTGCGGCAGGGAGGCTGCGTCCGGGTAGCTTTTCACCCCCTGCACAGTGTCCTCTTTCGGATTGACAACATACAGTTCTCCTGCAAAATTTCCCTTCAGCAGGTTCTGGAGCACCTTGCCCCCCGGCTTGTGCAGGCTGTTCGAACCACCTATCACGGCAATGCTTTGAGGATGAATGAGTTCCCGGGCTAACATAGGCATTGGTCTGGTCTGAAACAAATTTAGAAAAATAGCCCCAGAACGGCCCTGATAAATGTCAGTGTTAAAGAACAGGCAACAGGATTTTTCAGGTTCCATTGGGGAAATACGGTTTCAACGATTATTTTTACGGTCTTAAAAAGATGAACCATGAAGTCCCGCTACACATACATTTTTCTGAGCCTGGTCCTGGCATGGCCGGCAAAAGCACAGAACGTTTCCCGGATATTCGGCGACGCGGTCCTGCGCATTGACACGAGTGAATATTCCCTGGCGAGGGACCGGGTCAATTACCAGGGCAGGACCTACCTGGCCTTCCAGTTCAGCGATCCGGAACCCGTTTGCGAGGTCATCCTTAAAGCCCTCCCCGGGGGCTCCCTGGAGGGACTGGAGCTTGTCCCGTCCGGGGATTTCGAGCTGGTCGATTCCCTGCTGCTGGTTGATCCGGGCCTGGCACAATTCAAGGTAAGGTTCAGGGACCTCATCAATTCGAACTTCCTGAAGTTCACATTCAGGACCGGGGACAGCCTTGACCAGGGCTCCGGCCTTTTTGAGCTGAACCTCCTTCCCTGCACGCAAACCTACCTTAAGCTCTATTCGGCCAGCGATGAGCTATACATCGGCGAAGAGAAAGTCTTTGAACTGCTTACCGATAACATTGAAAATATCCGCTTTTCAAACGACTGGGTGGAAGGAGAAAACCTCAACTACAGGATCAGTAAGAGCTTTAACCAGATCCGCCTTCACATCGTGCCCAAAACCCTCGGCCGGCAGGAGATTTCGGTCCCCGTCCAGGTAAAGAAACCCTACCTGGGTGAGAAAAGGCAAGTGCTTTTCGAACTCCCCCCTATCCGGCATACCTTTTACGTAAGGCAGAGCCGCCTGCAATTCCTTAACGTTGACAGGAACGAGGTCACACTGGACGATTCCACAAAGACCGAAGGCATCGAGATCCAGCTGGAAAACAGCCGCCTGCTGGAAATGCAGAAAACCTACCGGATCGAGAAACAGGAGGAACCCGGGGGTGGCCTTGTGGCGGAGATCTTTACAAAGAACTCCCTGACCAACAACCGGGTGCTTTGCATCCTGAGGGTTTACAATTATCACCGCAAATCGGAGGGTTACCTGTACATCAAGGATGGCGATGAGGCCAGGTTCATCACCAACTTTGATATCACCCAGAAGACCACGGTGGAAAAGATCTCGATCCTGAGGGACGGGCTGTGGTCGCAGAACCTGTCCGTCTACCCCGGGGAGATCATCGACCTGAAGATCGAGGGTGTGGGCCTTCACAAGGCAAACTTCACCTTCGAGGAACTGGAGGACATTACCTCTTCCGATTCCCTGATCCGTGGAGAAAAGCTTGCCCTTTACAGGTTCAGGATCCCTCTTAATGTCTCAAGACGAAGGCTGGAACTGTTCAACTATGCCCGTCCAACCGGGAGAACGCTCAATGTCAGGGAGTACCAGGAAGCAAGGCCTTTCGATTACCTGTGGATCAATTACCAGGGAATACGGCACAGCATCGATGACCTTCCCTCCACCATCCTGGTTGACGGGACCATCCAGAACTTCATTTTCGGCAGCGATCCGGACATGATCGATTCAAAGGATAAATTATACGGGAAGCAGTACCTGCGCCTTGATATTACCGTTACAGGCAGGCGCGGCGAGCTGCTTGAGGTTAAAACCATTGAAAACCTCGTGATCTGCCCGGGGATACGCTCCCCCCGGGCCGAGTTTTACAACCGGAGCGATTGCGGGCCCAGCCAGTTTGACCTGAACCAGTATTTCCGCAAGAAAACCTCCAGCCTGGAGATCTGGTCCCAGATCAAGGTCCGGGTATCCAACCAGGCGGATAAATACGAGGGAGGGGGACTGTCCCAGGAATTCGACATGATCCTGCGTAAAGCATACTCCTTTGATGTGGAAGTTTCGTTTCCTGCTGGACTCATCACCGTATCCAGACCCGATCCCGGATCAGAGAACCAGAGACTGGGACAGCTGACGGGGATCAGCGTTGCCATGATCGCCCAGTTCACCTTCTACTATCCCGAGAAGATCAACGTGCAGCGGCCCTATAAGATCGGTGCCGGATTCCTTGCCCTCAACACGTTCAACTTCAGCGATAATGCCGAGGGCCGCGACCTGGGACTGGTGGTCCTGGGCAGCCTTTATCCGACGACCAAGGACGTCAAACTCACCTTCCCGCTATACATCGGCGGGGGTTACCAGCTGAAGAGCCAGAAGTGGTTCCTGCTCATAGGTCCGGGTATCCGTATCCGGCTATAGGGAGATCACAGTACCGGATGGGATCACGGTGTCCCGGATAAGATCACGGCTGTCGCATTCCCGGCTCATATACTTGTTTTTTACGCCAGATGTGTATTTTTGTGGAAATATAATTGCAAGAGCACCGTGCCCATCAACATACCGGATAACCTGCCAGCTGCCGCTATCCTGAAAAAGGAGAACATCTTCGTGATGGATGAGACCCGTGCCATCCACCAGGATATCCGTCCCCAGCGCATACTGATCCTGAACATCATGCCCGTGAAGCATACGACTGAAACGCACCTGCTCCGGCTTCTTTCAAATACCCCCCTTCAGATCGAGATCGACCTGATCCATCCGAAGAACCATACTTCAAAGAACACACCGATCGAGCACCTGCAGACCTTTTACAAGACCTTCGACCAGGTGAGGGACCAGCGTTACGACGGTCTGATCATAACTGGAGCGCCCCTGGGTTTCATCAACTTCGAGGATGTGCATTACTGGGAGGAACTGACGCAGATCATGGACTGGTCGGAATCCCACGTCACCTCCACCCTCTACCTCTGCTGGGGGGCCCAGGCAGCCCTTTATCATTTCTTCGGGGTCGAGAAAAGGCTGCTGGAAAGAAAAATGTTCGGCGTCTTCAAACACCGTGTACTGGACAGGAAAATACCCCTTGTCAGGGGATTCGACGACCTCTTCCCCGCTCCCCATTCAAGGTACCTTCACATCGAAAGAGAAGACATCCTGAAAGTAAAGGAACTGCAGATAATCGCCGAGTCCGACGTGGCGGGCATATACATCATCGGCACAAAGGACGGGAAAAAGATCTTCGTGACCGGCCACTCTGAGTACGATCCGAATACCCTCAGGGAAGAATATGAAAGGGATCTTGCCAAAGGCCTTGACATCCAGGTGCCGGTAAACTACTTCCCGGATGATGACCCGTCGAAACCACCCCTGGTCCAGTGGCGCAGCCATGCCAACCTCCTCTACACCAACTGGCTGAACTATTACGTTTACCAGGTTACCCCGTTTGATCTTTACGGGAATCTTCAAGGATAGGCATTCCTTGGGTAAATTCACTCCGGGTAAATGATATTCCCGGAAATCTGCCATTAAACCTCAGCGACGTCAACATTTTAATCAATTTCCATCGTTTTAATTGACTAAATGTAACTAATTAGTTACCTTTATGATCGGGAATATTAATAGAGAAATTTTCTATTACAAAGAATATTTCAATGATTTTCGCTTAAAACTTGATGATAAAGGAAAGGATAGAATTCGACAGGTCCTGTATTTAATAAAATACCTGGAGATAATCCCTGAGAATTATTTTAAACTGGTTTCAGGAAGCAAGGGATTATATGAGATCAGAATTAATCTTTACAATAAGTCCATCCGAATCCTATGTTTCTTCGATTCCAATGATAGGATAATAATTCTGAACGCTTTTACAAAGAAATCAAGGAAGACACCTTTGAGAGAAATCAAGCTGGCTGAAAAACTTAAAAAGAAATATTATGATGAAAAGAAATGAAAAAGATGATTTTGACAGAATGCTGGATAAAGAGATAGGTTTACCTGGATCACCCTTGAGGGTGGAGTTCGAGAAAAGAGCGGAAGCATTTATGCTGGGTGTATTAATACGACAGGCACGAAAAGATGCACATATAACACAAAAAGAATTAGCAGAAAGAGTCGGTACAAAAAGATCTTACATTAGTCGAATTGAGAATGATGCCAGTGATATCCAGGTATCAACGTTAAGGCGAATTGTCGAGGTTGGATTGCATGGAATCCTTGAGATAACTATTAAAACGGCTTCTTAAAAACCGATTACCTGGTTTTACTCTTAAACCATTCATACCACTGCTCCATCCCCTCCCCCGTTTTCACTGAAAGCTCGATGATTTGCAGGTCCGGATTGATGCGCCGGGTATATTCCCTGGCCCTGGCCATATCAAAATCGACGTAGGGAAGCAGGTCGGTTTTATTGATGATACAGAGGTTTGAAGACCGGAACATGTAAGGGTATTTCAGGGGTTTATCCTCCCCTTCCGTGGTACTCATGATAACCACCCGGAAGGATTCCCCGAGGTCGAAGAGGGCGGGACATACCAGGTTTCCCACGTTCTCGATCATCAGTATTGCCTTTTCTGCTACTTCAAGTTTTTTAACGGCCCGGTTGACCATTTCGGCATCCAGATGGCAGCCTTCCCCCGTATTCACCTGGACCACAGGAGCACCGGTTTCGGCAATGCGGTTGGCATCGTTCATGGTCTGCTGGTCCCCCTCAATGATGAAAAACGAAAGCTCCTTGCCCGTCTCCCGGATGGTGCGTTCGAGCAGGGTGGTTTTCCCCGACCCGGGCGAGCTTACCAGGTTCAGGGCCAGGATATTTTTCGCCTCGAAAAATCCCCTGTTACGCTCTGCAAGCAGGTTGTTCTTCCCGAGAATGTCCTGTTCGATCTCGATTTTCCTCGGATGGGTATGGTCCCCGGCATGGGTATGCGAATGCCCGCGGCCGTGGTCATGATCGTGATCGTGGTCATGGCTGTGGTTATGGCCGTGGTCATGCGAATGGCTGTGATCATGATCGTGGTGATGATGCCCTTCGTGGGAATGCTCATGATCTTCCGGAGAATGTGTATTCTCCTCGCCGGGTTTCCGGATCGTGGGTTCACTCTGTCCGCATCCGCAGGTATCACACATTTTTTTTATGCTTCAGAATTATACGATGCAAACTTACATAAAATGGGGCGATTCCCCTACTCAACGAGCAGGGATTTTACCCTGAGTTCGGTACCCGCCAGGATTTCCGGGGCGGGACTGTTGCATTTCGGGCAAAGGGTATACAGATCATGGATCGCAAAGGTATGCGAACATTCCCTGCACCTGGCCCTGCCGGGTATCTTAATGACTTTCCGGTCAGCACCCTCCAGAATGCTTTCCTTAACGGCAATATCAAGGGAGAACTCGAGTGCATCCATGACCACGCCGGCCAGTTCCCCCACTTCGATCTCGATCTCCTTCACCACGGATGCATTTTCCTTCCGGGCGTAGTCGGTCGCTATATCAACAATGTTCATCGCTATGGAAAATTCATGCATCGGGTGGTGAGGTTTTCCATCCGTAAAAATAAAATAAATCGGAGATTTGAAAGAAAACCTGACAGGCATCCGTCTCTCTCGAGACATCGAATATCAATGATCCCCTCCTGTCCCCTTCTGTCCCATCCGGTCTTCTTCCTTCCCTTAGGGTCCCCTTTCCTTCCCATAATAAATTCCTCCATGTGTTACCAGCGTAACATCAAAAAATATTTCATTTCCGATCACCCAGTAGTAACCTAACTATCTAACTGCTTTATAAATAGATGAATGATTACCGGGCCCGTCCGGTTGATGTGAAGGATGTAACTTCTTTTTTATTTATTTCTTTTTACTTAATTTGTAGGCAGGCCTTTCCGGTTGGATGCAGGCTGACTCATTAGAATTAATTAACTTTATCACCAGAAAAACACAAAGAACTATGACCACAGTAAAACAAATACTGGATAACAAGGGCTATGATTATTACAGTGTCAACCCGAATGCGACCGTGTTCGAAGCACTGCAGATCATGGCGGAAAAAAACGTCGGTGCCCTCATGGTGATAGACAACGAGGGAAAATTAATCGGGATGTTCACGGAGAGGGATTATGCCCGGAAGATCATTCTCCATGGCGTGTCCTCCAAGGAGGCAAAACTGCAGGATTACATGTCCACCGAACTCTATACCGTGAGGCCCGAAACAGCCGTGCTTGATTGCATGGCGCTGATGACCGATAAATACGTGCGCCACATCCCGGTTCTTGACCACAA
Organism: uncultured Bacteroides sp.; assembly: GCA_964431315.1. Taxonomy (GTDB): domain Bacteria; phylum Bacteroidota; class Bacteroidia; order Bacteroidales; family SM23-62; genus SM23-62. The sequence goes on from CAYSJH010000090.1 coordinate 12,737, forward strand.
CAAGATCGTCGGGATCATCTCGATCGGGGA
>CAYSJH010000091.1:0-12216 GCA_964431315.1 uncultured Bacteroides sp.
AAAGTCAGCATCCAATCTTCCAGTGCAGGTTCCGGATCCGTTTCCGGTACCAGGGCAGCTGCAAGCCTTTCCTCCAGTGAGTTGCTCACAGAATTAACGGGATCACCGGCGCGAAGAACGGTCCAGTTGATGAAACAACATACGGCAACAACGAGAAGATAGATGGAAACCTTAATAGGTGACGGTAAGGTTTTACTGGATGATCTCTTTGTGGTTTTCATGATTTGGTCCTCCATTTATTATTTGTTGTTTAGAAGTTTTCGCGTTTATCAAACTTGCTGAAACAAAATTATGCCCCGCTAAGCGTGGATATCTAACAGCTATGTACAGAAGATTGACAGAAATGTAACAGGAAGGCATAAAATCAGTACTTTTAAGCAGATACAAAGCAGAATTACCCTAAATGATCCCTTCCCGCCGCAGGTTCCTGAGATCTTCCCTGGCAATGGCAGGAACAGTTTTGCTTCCGCCGGCAATGCTTGGCTCCTGTATTTTCAGGGATGAAGGCAAGGCTACTGAAATAGATTACATCGGAAACCAGACTGGATTTGAGATCTACCGGGAATATCTCGAAAGCATCAAAAGGACGCGTATTCATCTCAGTACGCTGGAAGCAAGCCTTATAAGTGAATCGGGCATGGTGGTTCTCGATACGGTTTCTTCCACAAAACCGGCATACATTGTCATGCTCCTGGAACAGGGGAAGGACATTCTGACCGGTTACCCGCTTGGTTTCACTCTCGGGGACTACGCAAACATCTCGGAATTCATGGAAAGGTACGGCCGGGTCGTTGGACTGATGAATCCCATTGCATTTTATCCCTCAGTTCAGGCACTGAAGGAAATTATTGCAAGGGAGAACATTTCATTCAGCCAGGTCCAGGTCAATACCCATCCCGCGAACCTCGGAAATGATTTTTTTGTGTCAGGCACGGCAGGTACGGCCCAGTGCCTGCTGAGAATCGTTTCCCAGATGTGCGATTCGTATCCTCTTTCATATAAGGCAGAAGCAAATTCAGCCGGAGCATTGAGGCTGATCCATGTTTATTACGAAGATTTTATGGTAACCTTCCGGTTTGACCCCGAACAAATCGGCTGGACCATGGAATTTGCTGGTGAGGAATTCCGGGCCCTGGCCGACCATACCGGGATGCTTGCCGTGAATAATGAAGTTGAACCACGCCTGGCCCCTGACCCTGCTGTTTTTGAAAAATCAGTCAGGGCAAACATCCAGGATTTCCTGAAGGCAATCCGGGAACGGTCCGAACCGATGGTGAATAACCTGGACGGACTCTCCTCCATCGTTCTGAACAATGCTGTCGAAGAATCACTGAAGTCCGGCACAACTGTTTCCCGTTAAAAGGCCCTTGTGCTTACCAGTCGATGACTTTGCGTTCGCAGAGGTATTTTCCAGTCGGAATATCGGGTTCGGTAGCCAGCCATACCGCTGTATCCGCCCCCTCTGCAAGGGATTTGGGAGCATTCGGGCCTCCCATCTCCGTACGGACCCACCCGGGATGCATGGTATTGACCCTGATACCTGCTGAAGCCAGGTCGTGGGACTGCACTATGCTCAGGGCGTTGAGGGCGGCTTTTGAAATCCGGTAGGCCGGGGACCCTCCACCCATGCCCGTCAACTGCCCCATCGTGCTGGAAACATTGATCACCCTCGGATTGTCGCTTTTTTTCAAAGCCGGCAGCAGGGCACGGGTAAGTAAAAGGGGACCGTAAACATTCGTTTCCATGGTTTTCCTTAAATCCTCGATGTCAACATCCAGGGTGGTCTGGTTTTCATCAAGGTAGATGCCTGCATTGTTGATGAGCACGTCGAGACCGCTATGTTCTTCCATTACATAATCAACCAGATCCCGGATGCTCTCCCGGGATGTGACATCGAGCTGGTGGAACCAGGCCGTCTTGTACTGCTTTCTCAGTTCGTTCACGATCGGCCTGCCGATCAGCATGTTGCGGGCGGTGAATAGAACGGTCCATCCCCGGGACAAAAGCTGTTTCCCGATCTCAAGGCCAATTCCCCTGCTGGCACCGGTAATTAATGCAATTTTGTTCATGAATTATCTGATTTTTACTGGATTCAACAACTGTTTCTCAATACCATTCCGGGATCATACAGTATTTACCACCTCGGCCTGTCAAAACAATTTGCAATAATATGAAAATCTGCTTATATGTTAAAGTGTACATACAATTAATGTTCCGGTTAACTTATAATTTCACAGAATTCGTATATTAGTTTGTATGAAAGCACTTACCTTCCAGGGGATAAAAACCATCCGTTACGAGACGGTTAAAGACCCGGGGATCCAGAATCCTTCCGACGTGATTGTAAAGGTTTCACTTTCTGCCATATGCGGATCTGATCTGCATATTTATCACGGACGGGAGAGCGGTCTGGATGAGGGTACGGTAATGGGACACGAATTTATCGGGGAAATCGTCGAGACCGGGAAATCGGTGAAGAATTTCAGGACGGGGGACAAAATTGTCAGCCCTTTCACCACAAATTGCGGCCAATGTTATTTCTGCGATATCGGCCTGACCGCCCGTTGCACGGAAGGTCAGCTGTTCGGCTGGGTGGAAGGGGGACTCGGCCTCCACGGAGCCCAGGCAGAGTTTGTGCGGGTCCCCTATGCGGACAGTACCCTGGTCCACCTCCCGGAATCACTCGACCCCAAACACTCACTCCTGGCAGGGGATGCCCTTTCGACCGGTTATTTCTGCGCGGACATGGCAGAGATCAGGCCGGGGGGATTCTACGTGGTGATCGGGTGCGGACCGGTGGGACTTCTTACCATCATGAGCGCTTTTGAACAGGGGGCCCAGCACATCGTGGCCATCGACAATGTGTACGATCGTCTCGAACTGGCCAACCGGCTGGGTGCCGTCGCCTGGCACCTGAACGAGAACCCGATCCTGTATATACTTGAAAAAACCCATGGAGTCGGGGCCGAAGCGGTAATGGAAGCCGTGGGCAGTCCGGGTGCACAGGACCTGGCTATAAAGCTGGTCCGCCCGGGAGGCATCATCTCTACGGTGGGTGTCCACACCTCCCATGATTTTTCCTTCAGTCCCTCCGAAGCCTACAACCTTAACCTGACCTTTAAGATCGGCCGCTGTTCCGCGCGATACTACATGGATATAATCCTGCCGAAGCTGGAGGACTGGAAATGGGACCTGGATATGATCTTCAGCCACGAACTTCCATTATCAGAAGGTCCCAGGGCCTATGAAATCTTTGACAGGAAAGAGGAAAAAGCCCTGAAGATCCTGCTCAAGCCATAATGACGGTTTCCTTACAAAAGGCCGTTTCAATCAGAGTAAGAAGGTTTTTCAGCTAAACTCAGCAAATCCTTGGCAGCTGTTCTCCTGTCAGCATGTCGATGATCCTGCTCGATCCTATGGTCGTGGTCATCCTGACTATGTTTGGATGATCGGCGGTAAGCCTGCCGATGATGGTAGCATCGCTTCCGAGGGGGTGGTTTCGCATTGCTTCCAGAACCTTTCCGGTCTCCTTCTCAGGCAGGATCACCAGGAGCTTGCCTTCGTTGGCTATGTAAAGGGGATCGAGTCCAAGAACCTCGCATGCACCGCGAACCCCGGGACGAACAGGTATGCTATTTTCATCGAGGACCATCCCCACCCCGGAAGAACGGCTGATCTCGTTGAGCGTGGTTGCCACCCCTCCCCGTGTCGGATCCCTGAGAACGGATATCTCTTTGCTCGCATCCAGTATGGCATCCACCAGCCCGTTAATAGGTGCGGTATCGGATTCGATGCCTGTCTCGAAGCGGAGTCCCTCCCTGGCCGACATGATGGCGACCCCGTGATCACCGATGAAACCGCTCAGGATAACGACATCCCCGGGCCTGCAGCTCGAAGGATCGATCCTGACCCCTTCCCTGACCCTTCCGATCCCGGAAGTATTGATGAAAATGAGGTCTCCGCTGCCATGATCCACCACCTTGGTATCCCCGGTGACAATCCTCACTCCTGCCCTGTCTGCCGCCTCTTTCATGCTCAGAACGATCTTCCATAGATCTTTCATGGGCAGGCCTTCCTCCAGGATCATGCCCACGGAAAGGTACTCTGGACGGGCACCGCAGCAGGCAAGATCGTTTACCGTTCCGTTCACGGCAAGGTCCCCTATATTGCCTCCCGGGAAAAATATGGGTTTTACCACGAAGGAATCCGTGGTAAAGGCCAGCTCGCCCTCTCCGGGCGAAAGGATTGCCCCGTCATGCCCTGCATCAAGCTCCCTGCTGGAGAAAACGGGACGGAACATCTTCTCGATCAGCTGGTGGGACAGCTTTCCACCACTCCCGTGAGCCATGGTAATGACCGGGTATTCGGATATGGGAATGGGACAATTCAGCTCGAGGTTCATCGGAAAAGGTTTGGAACTTTTAGTTTGGAACTTTAAACCTATAATACGCCGCACAGACCCCCTCGGAGCTTACCATCGGGGCTCCAAGCGGGTGCTCGGGTCTGCATTCCCGGCCGAACGCGGTACAATCGGCGGGTTTCTTCAGTCCCTGGAGAACCTGGCCCGCAATGCAGAGAGGCGATTCCTGCTGGATGATGTCCCCCACATCGAAAATCTTCTCAGCATCAAATCCTGTATATTCCGCGGCCAGGCGGAAACCGCTCCTGGGAATGGTCCCGATCCCCCTCCATTTCATATCGGCTACCTCGAACACCTCCGAAAGCAATTGCCTGGCGGCGGGATTGCCCTGGCGGGTGACCACCCTGCCGTAGGCGTTCTCCACCCCGCACCTGCCCTCTTCGAGCTGGACGACAAGCTGGTAAATCCCTTTCAGGATATCGACGGGCTCAAAACCGGTGACCACGATGGGGACCCTGTATTTCTCCGCGATCGGAATGTACTCTTCGTATCCCATCACCGTGCATACGTGTCCCGCAGCCAGAAAACCCTGGATCCGGTTTTCTCCGGATGAAAGGATCGCTTCCATGGCGGGGGGTACGAGCACGTGGGAACCCAGAATGGAAAAGTTTTTCAGTCCCCTGCGCCGGGCCTCCTTCACCGCCATGGCATTGGCGGGGGCCGTGGTCTCGAAGCCGATGGCAAAAAACACCACGTTCCTGTCCGGGTTCTCTTCCGCGATCCTCAGGGCGTCGAGCGGGGAGTAAAGTATCCTCACATCGCCTCCCCCTGCCTTAACGCTCATCAGATCCCTCTCCGACCCGGGCACCCGGAGCATATCCCCGAAAGAGGTGAAGATCACATCCGGCCGCCCGGCGATCCGGATGGCCTTGTCAATGATCTCAAGGGGCGTGACGCAGACAGGACATCCCGGACCGTGCACAAGCCGTATTTTATCGGGAAGGAACTCCTCGAGGCCGTACCTCATGATGCTGTGGGTCTGTCCCCCGCAGATCTCCATCAGGGTCCATTCCCCGGTCGTGATCTTGCGGATCTTCACCGACAGGTTGCGGACCAGTCCGATATCCCTGAATTCATCTACGTATTTCATCACCATGCATCCTTACCGAGCTCGGCATCGAGTTCCCCCATTTCCTTAAGCAATTCAAGGGTCTCGAGGGCATCCTTCTCATCAACTACATTCAGGGCCATGCCCACATGGGCCAGTATGTATTCTCCCTCGGTAACTTCGGGGAGCCACTGGACGCAGACTTCTTTTACTACTCCTGAAAAGTCAACCCGGGCCATTCTGAGATCCGGATTGCTCTCGTCTATTGATATTACCTTTCCGGGGACCGCCAAACACATATGCACATCGTTTTATTCCGTCACAAAATAAGAAAAAAAATACATACTTGTCCGATTTCCAGGCAGGGGATTAATGCCGGTCATGGAGAAGCTTCCGGCTCATCAACCTGCATTCGATGTCCCAACAGCAAAAGATTTTTGTATATTTCATTGCCTGTAGAAGAAAATAAATATGAAAGCTTTCGTGAAGACTGCGGCCGTTATTTCCCCCCTGCTGCTGGTCCCCCTGAGTGGATGCCGCGCCCCTGAGGTAAAAAAAGACTATCCCTTACAGCCCGTTTCATTCACCGATGTGACCATAGACGATGCTTTCTGGTCGCCCCGCCTGGAGACCAACCGTAAGGTGACCATCCCTTACTGCTTTCAGCGATGCGAGGAAACGGGACGGATCCATAATTTTGCCGTTGCAGGAGGACTGGCGGACGGGGACTATCAGGGCAGGCGTTACAACGATTCGGATGTGTACAAGGTAATCGAAGGAGCCTCCTATTCCCTGCAGGTGCACCCGGATGCTGAACTGGAAGCCTACCTCGACAGCCTGATAGCCCTGATCGGCACGGCCCAGGAAGAGGACGGCTACCTGTCCACCCCCAGGACGATCATTAAAACCGGGCTGGCAGAGAGGTTCAACGGGATGTATGGCAACGATGCCCGCTGGTCGAGGGTGGACCAGAGCCATGAGCTGTATTGTGCGGGACACCTGTACGAGGCCGCCGCCGCCCATTACCTGGCAACGGGGAAACGTTCCCTGCTGGATGTGGCCCTTCGCAACGCCGACCTGGTCTGCCGGGAATTCGGACCGGATGCGATCCGGAATGTACCGGGACACGAGGAGATCGAGATCGGCCTGGTCAAGCTTTACCGCATAACGGGAAATGAAAAATACCTGGAGACGGCCCGTTTTTTTATCGATGAACGGGGACATTACAACGGCCGGGAACCCCACCATTACCTGGACGATTACACTTACAACCAGGACCATCTGCCCATTCTCGAACAGACCGAACCGGTCGGGCACGTCGTCCGCGCACTTTACCTCTATTCGGGGATTGCTGACATAGCTGCCATATCCGGCGATTCTTCCTACCTGAAACCCCTGAACGCAATCTGGAACAACATCACCGGTAAAAAACTTTACCTGACCGGGAACATGGGAGTTCAGGATTACAATGAAGGCTTCGGGGAGGAATACATGCTCCCCAATCTCAGGGCCTACAACGAGACATGCGCGGGGATCGGGAATGCCCTCTGGAATCACCGGATGTTCCTGTTATCCGGCGATTCGAAGTACCTGGACATCCTGGAACGGGACCTGTACAACGGGATACTGCCAGGGGTGTCCCTCGAAGGCAATACCTTTTTCTACCCCAATCCCCTTGCCTCCGAGGGAAATTACGAGCGCTCCCCCTGGTTTGACTGCGCCTGCTGTCCCACGAACATCGCCCGGTTTATGCCGTCCATCCCTGGCTACATCTATGCACGCAAAGGGGATGAAATCTACGTAAACCTCTTCATTGCCGGAACCACAGAGATTGATCTTCCCGGTAACCGGGTGAATATCCGGCAGGAGACGGATTACCCGTGGAACGGACGCGTCACGGTAATCGTAGATCCCGAAAAAAGCAGGGAATTCGGCATACGAATCCGGATCCCCGGCTGGAGCCGCAACCACGTTGTGCCCGGGGACCTTTACGCATTCCTTGATCCGGATGACAGCAGGCCTGCACTCAGCCTGAACGGCGCCGGGATTGAAATGAACCTGGAAAACGGATTTGCGGTCATACGGCGGAAATGGCACAGGGGGTATCGCATCGAGCTGGATCTTCCCATGCCCGTACGTAACGTTTCTGCCAGTATCCACGTAAGCGAGGATCAGGGCAAGGAGGCACTGGAACGCGGTCCCATCGTATACTGTGCAGAGGGAACAGACAATGGGGGAAAAGCACTGCAGCTCAGGATCCCTACCCTGGGGGACCTTGTCGCGGAATACCGACCGGATATGCTGAATGGCATAATGGTGATCACGAGCAGGGATGGTCAATTTACAGCGATTCCCTATTATGCCTGGGCGAACCGGGGGAGAACGGAAATGGCGGTCTGGATGGACCGCTACGAATGAGGTCTGGATGGACCGCTACGAATGAGGGCCTTGTTGGCCATTCCGCGTCAAAAGATTAATTTTAGCAAACATTACAAAAAAATGAGAACCCGCCGCATCATCATAATCCTGGTCCTTGCAGCCGGGATATTCAGTACCTGCAAGAAAGAGGACAACCTGCCGGAACTGGTTGCCAGAACGGGACCGGATACGACTGCCAGCATCGGCGATACCGTCTGGCTCGTGGCAAACGCTTCAACGGGGACGGACTACCAGGTCAGCTGGAGCTTCCATAACCAGCCCGGGAACGACACCATCACCAATTCTACCGCGGATACCGCATTTTTTATCCCCATGCATAACGGGACCTACCAGGTAAAACTCACCATTACCAGGGGAGAGCTTTTCAGCTCCGACTACCAGAACATCATCATTTCAGGGGCAGTCAGGCTGGATGATCTGATCTCCTCGGATACAAGACTCAAAAAGATCGCCACAGGGGATGATGTCGATTATATCGCTACCGGGGAAGTGGCCGTCACAGGGGCGCTCATCGTGGACATCGGGGTGATCATCGAATTCAAGGAAGGGGCATCCCTGGTCATCCGTGACGGCGGAACAATCTACGCCGAGAACGCCTCCTTTGTCGCGGCAGATTCAACCTGGAAAGGGATCTGCCTTAAAACAACGGGGAATGCATTTGCCAACTGCCTGATCGAAAATGCGGGCAATGCATCCTTTACCCCTGACCCCGGGGAAAAGGCCTCAGTGATCATGATCGGCGGTGCAACCCTGGCATTCTCGGGCAATACCCTGAAATACAGCGGGGGATACGGGCTCATCGTGAAGGATAACTCAGATTTCTTTTACGATACCGAGAACCAGGTGTATGCATACCGGAACAACCGTTTCGTCATGAACGCACTGGGACCAATGGTCATCCCGGTCCACGTGCTCAGCGACCTTTCCGGCCAGCTCTTCGAAAACGAGACCCCCGGAACCTACATCGAGATCTACGGATCCACCTACCCCGCCTCGGGCAGCATTCCCTGGTTCAGCGACCAGGGGATGCCCTATAAGATCAGGGGACTGCTGGAATTCAACAGGGACCTGACCATAAACAACGGGGTCAGAATGTATTTTGAGCAGAACGCGGGATTGAAAGTGTCCGGAATACTGACGGTTTCCGGCACGCAGGAGAGTCCCGTCCTGATGGACGGCGTAACGTCCCAGCCCGGTTCATGGAAAGGCGTTTACGTACGGGTGGGACAGGCGGACCTGAGCTGCCTGAACCTGCTGAACGCCGGGAACTCGATGTTCACGGGCACCGACCAGATAGCATCCCTGGTTGTGGAAAAATTGCTGAGCATGAAAAATTCCACCATCTCGGGAAGCGGGGGAATAGGACTCTTCATGCCGGGCGATGCGCATATCCAGTATTCCGAAAATTTCAAGGGAAATACCTTCGAAAACAATGCCGTTTCGGCCATACGGATACGCATGGACGATGTCGGCAAGGTTGCGGACGGAAACACACTCAGGTCACCTTCTGCTTCCGTTCCTGCCGTTGAGGTTCACATGGGACTCGATGATCCGCTGGGGACCTGGAAGAACCTGGATGCCGAATACGACTTCAAAATCCTCGAAACGCTTACGATCAAGGCGACCAAGGAGCTGGCCATTGAGGCCGGCGCGGTGATTAAAATGTCCGTGGGTACCACCCTGCAGGTATCCGGAGGCCTGCTGGCCTCAGGTTCTGCAGGCTCTGAGATTACCATTGAAGGCACCCAGTCAAAAAAGGGACACTGGGACGGGATTTTCCTGAAGGGAACCCAGAAGGTGCAGCTCGACTTCATGCTTATCCGCGACGGCGGCGGGGATCTCAGCGATAAGGCCAACCTGATCGTCGAGGCAGGCGCCTCCGATGTCAGCCTTACCAATTCCACCGTTAATAACAGCAAGGGATACGGCGTGCTGGTCAAATCGGGTGCCTCCGATTTCGGCATCAACGACCCGGCTTCCTCCAATACCCTGGAAGGCGATCTTGGCGGTTTTCACCAGGAAAGCAAATAGAATCACTGCGATTTAAGTCACCTCGAATGCAGGACATCCCACAAAGGAAGGGCTTCACCGTTATATTTGACATGGACGGGGTGATCCTGGATTCCGAGCGCGTGTACCAGGAGATCGAACGCGAAATGTACGATGAGCTCAACATCCCGGTCAGCAGGGAAGAACACCTCAGGTTCATGGGCACGGCTGAAAAAGCCATGTGGGGTTACATGCATGAGCATTACCCCATCAAACGTACCCTGGAGGAACTCATCATGGAAGAACGCAGACGATTCATGGAGAGGCTGGAGGTCCCCGGGTCCATCCCCCTGATGGAGGGACTCCTGCCCCTGCTCGGAGCCCTCCGGGAGGAAGGAGTACCCTGCTGGATCGCTTCCTCCTCCTCCGCGGAGATCATCCAAAGGGTTCTCCTGATCAATGACCTGGAAAGTTATTTCCGGGGATTTGTAGGCGGCAACGATGTGAAGCGGTCGAAACCGGCCCCGGATATCTTCCTGAAGGCAGCCGGGCTTTCCGCGACAGACCCGGCACGATGCCTTGTGATCGAGGATTCGGAGAACGGCATCCGGGCAGCCCTGGCCGCGGGCATGAAGGTAATTGCCTTGCACCACAAAGACGGCATGCACCTTGACCTGACTGGTGCGAACCTCATCATCCGGAGCCTGTCAGATATCGATCCGGACTCCATAAGAGCACTGACCGGCTGAATCCGTGATACACCATTAATCTGGATAAGAAGTAAATTTTTCCTTCAAAGGTGCCCTTATTACTGAATTTTGAATATTTTTAGGATTTACAAATACGATTGTCCCATGCAATACTCTAAATGGCAATTAAGGATCCTTGTATTTCTCAGGGTGCTGATCGGGTGGCATTTCCTTTACGAAGGCATGGTCAAGGTAGTGGACCCGGACTGGTCCTCCATCGGTTACCTTCTCGATTCGAAATGGATCTTCGCAGGATTCTTCGAGTCCCTTGCGGCAAACCCCGGGGTACTGGCGGTGGTGGATTTTTTGAATGTATGGGGACTGATCCTTATTGGATTGGGACTTATCCTGGGATGTTTCACCCGGATCGCCACCCTTGGAGGCATCCTGCTGCTGGCCTTCTATTACCTCAGTCATCCTCCTTTCCTGAACCTGGAATACGTTCTGCCCGGAGAAGGAAGTTACCTTATTGTAAACAAGACCCTGATAGAATTGGTTGCCCTGTGGCTGCTGTTCCTGTTTCCCACCGGCATTCAGGCGGGACTCGACAGGTTCATTTTCCGCAGGAAAAATTCTCAAGATTCAACAGGATGAACTCTTTAAATAATCTGCTATGGAAGGAGAAAAGAATCCCCTGACCGGGAAGATAGATCGCAGGAACATGCTCAGAGGGCTTGCCGGGATACCCTTCCTGGGTGCATTCGCCATCGCCTGGTGGCGCAAGAGAAGAAAGGATCATTTCCTGAAGAATGTTTTTCTCGGGGAACTTGACCTTGACGCCAGTGCGCCGCACTTCCCCCCCTCACCACCCAAAAACAGGACTGTACGGCTCGGGATCATCGGAATCGGAATAAGAGGGACCCAACTGATGCAAGCCGCGGGATTTGCAGATCCGGAACTGATACAGCATTGGAAAGATTTCGCAGCCACCCATCCAGAAGATAAAAGGTATGAGGATTACCTGGCCCAGGAAGACCTGAATGTGGAACTGAACGGGATCTGCGACGTCTATGATGTGCGGGCGGAAAGGGCCCTGAGGACCTCCGGCAACCTTAAACGGGAAGGCCTGGATGCAAACATAATCCCGCACGCAAAACGGTACAGGACCTACCGGGAGCTTCTGGACGCAACCGATATTGATGCCGTTATTATCGCCACACCGGACTGCTGGCATGCCAGTATGGCGATCGATGCTGCACGAGCGGGCAAACATGTTTACGTTGAAAAGGGAATGACCCGGCTGCTGGAGGAAGTCCCCGATATGGTCGCAACGATAAAGGAAAGCGGGATATGTTTCCAGCTGGGGCACCAGGGAAGGCAGACCGAAAGCTATATGAAGGCCCGGGAAGCAGTTGAAAAAGATATCCTGGGCAAGATCAACCTGATCGAGGTCTGCACGAACCGGAACAGTCCCGACGGGGCCTGGTTGTATAACATCGATGAGGGGGCCGGTCCCGGCAACATCGACTGGGCACAGTTCAACGGGCCCTTCTCGGATCACCCGTTCAGCCTTGAAAGGTTTTTCCGCTGGCGGTGCTGGTGGGATTACGGTACCGGGCTTTCCGGCGATC
>CAYSJH010000092.1:0-2131 GCA_964431315.1 uncultured Bacteroides sp.
CTGAATTCGGCATCTGTCATTTTAACATGCTTTGACTTCAAATTTAAGATTAAATCATGTCAAGTTTTATATTGTACAACAAGTTCGGGGGACTGGTTCAACTTTTGTTAGAAAGAATTCATAATCGTATTTTTAACCATCATAAAAAACGGATCCCATGAAAATGAAAAGAAGACACTTCGTAAACCTGCTGCTCCTGGCAGGATTAATGCCCCTGCTTTCGTCCTGCGGTTACAACCGCCTGGTGTCGATGCAGGAGGCCATCCCCGCCCAGTGGGCCCAGGTCGAAAACGCCTACCAGCGCCGTGCCGACCTCATCCCGAACCTTGTGGCCACGGTGAAAGGATACGCCGATTTTGAAAAGGCGACCCTGACCGGGGTGATCGAAGCCAGGGCCAAGGCCACCAGCGTCACGATCAATCCCGAGAACCTTAGCCCGGAAGCCATCCAGCAGTTCCAGGCCGCCCAGGACGGGCTCAGTTCCGCCCTGTCGAGGCTTATGGTGGTGGTTGAACGCTACCCCGAACTAAAGGCCAACCAGAATTTCCTGGACCTGCAGGCACAACTCGAGGGAACGGAAAACCGGATCGCCGTCGAACGGAGAAAATTCAACGAGGCCACCCGTGCGTACAACACGTACAGGCGTACCTTCCCGACCTTGATCACGGCCGCCATATTCGGTTTTGACGAGAAAGGTTATTTTGAAGCAGCCGAAGGAACGGAAAAACCGCCAACCGTAGAGTTTTAACCATGCATCCCTCGAAATTTTTCACCACCGGTGAAAAGGAACGGATCCGCTCGGCCATCCGGGAAGCGGAGCTGAATACCTCCGGGGAGATCCGCGTTCACATCGAACGCTGGTGCAGGGAGGATGTGCTGGACCGCAGTGCATGGCTCTTCGAGCATCTTGACATGCACAAGACCGAAAAACGGAACGGGGTTCTCTTCTACCTGGCCTTGGACGACCGGAAGTTTGCCATCCTGGGAGATGCAGGGATCAATGCCGTGACACCGGAAGATTTCTGGGATAACATCAAGGAAAAAATGCTGGCCGAGTTCCGGGAGAACAGGTTTTGCGCGGGACTCGAAACGGGGATCCGGATGGCCGGGGAGAAACTGAAGGAACATTTCCCCTGGCAGAAGGACGATGTCAACGAACTGCCCGACGATATTTCGTTCGGGGATGACCGAAAGACTGATGCCTGAAGTGAGGGCGCATGTTCCCGGTTTAACCCTATGCATCTTGAACCAATGATAAAAATCCAGGTATGAAACAAACAATCGGTATACTATTGATACTCCTCGCCTCTTTCCATGTGGGGGCCCAGGAGATCCCAGAACCCATGCAGCCTCCCAGGATGGTCAACGACTTCTCCGGCCTGCTCAATTCAAATGACCGGCAGAAGCTCGAAACCAAACTCCAGGAGTTCTATTACAAGACCTCCACGCAGATCTATATCGTGATACTCGACAGCCTTGGCGGATACGACATCGGGGAATTCAGTTTTTTACTGGGCGATAAATGGGGGATCGGGACGAAAGGCAAGGACAACGGGATCCTCATCCTGATGAATCCATCGCCGGACCGAAAACACGGGGACGTCTTCATCGCCTCTGGCTACGGCCTGGAATCAGTCGTCCCGGATGCCAGCGCCAACCGGATCGTCGATTACGATATGGTCCCCCGGTTCAAGGAACTGGATTACTACGGGGGACTCGACGCGGCAACCACAACTATAATGGACCTGACCCGGGGTGAATATACCATGGATCAATACATCCGGAAGAAAGAGAGCTCCTCGGCGGCCGAGGGCATCATCGTAATGATCATTTTCATCATCGTGGTGTCTGCAATCTTCGGAAGGTCACGCCGCAGGGGACATTATGCAATGGGCCGTAACCTGCCTTTCTGGGCAGCTCTTTTCCTGGCAAGCGGTGCCGGCAAATCGCATGGTGGAAGCTTCGGTAATTTCAGCTCGGGCAGCGGGGGATTCGGGGGTTTCGGCGGAGGCGGCTTCGGTGGAGGCATGGGAGGTGGCTTCGGAGGTGGCGGTGCAGGGGGATCATGGTGATGAAGGCATGGGTTTGGGTATGAAGGCATGAGTTTGGGTATGAAGGCATGAGTTTGGGT
>CAYSJH010000092.1:2231-12207 GCA_964431315.1 uncultured Bacteroides sp.
GTTTGGGTATGAAGGCATGAGTTTGGGTATGAAGGCATGAGTTTGGGTGTGAGTGTGAGGTGTGGGAAGAACGTAATGAAATGAGGTTTGCGATAATAATAATTCTGGCGTTTCAGGTTTTACCGGGCTTTGCACAGGGGCAGCGGGAAGGCGGGAATACCCTGCGGATCGTGTTTGCAGGGGATATCATGGGCCACGATTCCCAGATCGAGGCAGCCCGGGTGGAGTCCGCAGCCCGGGTGGAGTCCGCAAACCGGATGGACTCAGCCGGACGTGCATACATGATAGCCGGATACGATTACAGCCGTTGCTTCCGGAACCTTATTCCTTATCTCAGGGAAGCAGACATTGCCGTCGGGAACCTGGAAGTCACGCTGGGTGGTCATCCCTACAAGGGATACCCCCAGTTCTCATCTCCCGACGAACTCGGTGACGCCCTGCTTGATGCCGGTTTCGATGTTCTTGTGAATGCAAATAACCATGCACTTGATCGGGGGAAAGAGGGACTCGAACGCACCGTGGATGTTCTCGGAGATAAAGGAATGATCCAGACCGGGGTTTTCATCTCGCCCGGCCAGCGAGAGCTCAATTACCCGCTGATCCTTGAAAAAAACGGGATCCTGCTTGCTCTGCTGAATTATACCTACGGCACCAACAGCCTGGTGGCGGACACGCCCAACATCATAAATTACATCGATACCATGCTGATCCGGCAGGACATCCGCAAGGCCCGGCTGGTTGAACCCGATTTCATAATTGCATGTGTGCACTGGGGACAGGAATACGAGCGGGAGGAAAACCCGACGCAGCAGTCCCTCGCCAGGTTCCTCTTCGACCAGGGCGTCGATGCCATCATCGGTTCCCACCCCCACGTGGTTCAGCCAATCAGGTTTGAGCGGGACAGCACGCGGATCATACGGCCCGTGGTATACTCGCTCGGGAATTTCATTTCCAACCAGCGGGACCGCTACCGGAACGGGGGGATCATCGTGGGACTCGACCTGGAAAAGACCGGCGATGGCAGCATTTCCGGAGGGAGAAGCAGCACCCGGATCACCGGGATCGATTACCTGCCGGTTTACGTTCACAAGCCAGAGCAGGGCGGCCGCTATCTTTTCGAGCTGGTCCCCTGCGGTATCCCGGATGAAATGATGTCAGAGTCCGGCTTTACGGATGAGGATAGGGCAAGCTACCAGGAGTTCTGCACGGATACCCGGAAAAAACTCGCCAATGTCCATCTGAATACCTTCTTCCTGAACCCTGATTAACTGCTGGCGTTTTTTGTGTTTACCACACTTCTTTTTCTTCCAGCAGGTTTATCGAATATTTTTTCGAGGTAATATTGACCGATCCCTTGTATAACTCATTAAATGCCGCCATCATCCGGAAATTCCGAGATATTTTTATCATCAACCGTAAACGCAAACCTGCCGTTTCCTGCAGTCAGGGATGACAGGCTTGAGTTAATTAAACTGGCCGGCCCGGTTCGCCGGTGGCTCGGGCAGGCCGACCTGTTCCCAGTTGCCGGTGATCCTCCGCAACACAGCCGGAATTTCTCCCTTCAGTCCCTGGATAAGCCCTTTCCACTGCCCGTTCTCATCGATCCATAATGCAATATCCAACCTCTCGTCCAGGTTAATCTCAAAATCTCCCGCCTTAAAGAATTTGAGGCTGCCCGCCGCGAGTGCCTGAACCTCTCCGTTCCCATCCAGGCGTACAGCAGCCACTCCGATGGCATCAAAAGTAACCGGGTGCCCACTTATTTCAAACACGGCGGCGATAGGATCACCGCTTACTTCATCGGTGCCGGCCACATGAATGACCGTTCCGTCAATCAGTCGGCAAAAGCCTGTGGTCGGGGGGAATTTGGAAACCTCTTTGAAATCATCCCCCAAGGAAAAGTATTTCTCGTCAAGGTCTTCCGTTGCAGGTGTTTGTGCAGTTATATTCAGGTTCCTGAATACCTCCATGATTTTCAGGTATGCATCCCTGTAATCATTTTCGACGATCATGGTATTGGGCAACAGTCTGTTGCTCTCCAGGGCCTCTCCGTAAAAATCTTTTGTCCATTCTCCGATACGGAACATTGCAGTCCTGCTCCGGCCTGCTTTAAGGAAAAAATCCGAAGTTGATCTTTTCTCGAATTCAGGGTGGTACAGGACCACCGCTGCATACCGCTGTTCCCCGTAGGTCACCCATCCATCCTCATCGATACGCAGGCTGCCGTTTTCTATTTCACTTGTAGGGATCAGATCTGCCGGATATCCCGTATTCCAGAAAAGGTTGACCAGTTCCATGCCCACGTCATTAAAATAAGGTCCCGCCCAATTCATGGCAGCTGCATGGCCAAAAATCACGGCAACCGGGCAATCCAACGGGCTCCGGCTGATCGCATTAAGAAGTCTTATCCTGGTTTCTGCCCGCATGAGGTCCGCGTCATACAGGCGCTGAAATGGAAGGTAATCGATCCTTCCTCCGGCCAGGGCGGAACTCCAGACCTGGTCTTCGAATACCTTTGAATAGTACTGGTTGTACCAAACGGGACTCCCCCATTTCTTGCAGAGTGCCGTACGTGCGCCGAAAGGTACGATCTCATCCGTCTGGGCCCAGTCTCGCTTCACCCCCCACCAATCGAGGCCGTTCTTTTTCATTTCCTGCTTATCCGGATAGGGCCACCAGGTTGGATGGACCGTTACAGCCGCGTAGGGACCAAAAACCTCTTTAACCGCATCATAAAAATCATTTTCCACTGCAACATTCCTCTGCAGCGACATTTCCATGAAATGATTTATGGCCATCTGCCGCTCCACTTCCTTCCCCTTGAATCCCTTTGCCATCATCAGGCAATCTGCCAGCAGGTCCCTTCCGCCGGTTCTCCTGGCATATTCCGCTGCACGATGTGCGGAATACCAGAAATCGTAAATATCCTCAAGGGCATACTCCGGGAAATAGGGTGGAAATCCCCACTCATCCTTGCAAACCCCGGCCAGGGGAACATCGGCATACTGCCGGATCACCTCACGCTGGAATTCCATCAGGTGAGGGGCAAAAATATCGGGGTAAAAAAGGGTAAACGACACCATGACGCAGGCATGGGTGGAGTTGTCGTCCTGGCGAGGTATACTGATCCTTACGGAATCTTCCGAGGAATATACCGTACTGCATTCCCCTGTTATGTCTTTCAGTGTTTCCTTCTCGATCCCTTCCGAAGACCCCCTGTACGCGTAAACCCGCAACAGGGAACTTTTCACGGGATAATATTTCGGGATATTCCCTCCCGAATAATGGTCACTCAGATTACGGATACTGGTAAGCGATGTTTCAGTAACCCCGTCCTCAGACAGGCTTACCTCCTGCAGCCTTAGCAATTCCTGCAGTTCATCCGGATATTGCTTCTGGAAAGCGCGGCGTGCATTCCGGATGTCCAGATCGGGGACCAGGGCGATGTTGTTCCGGACGGCATACCCGGCCGCATTTTTGACTGCACGGTATACCTCATCGTCCACCACCTCTTTGTCCGGGTACCTGAGATGGGGGATCAACAGGTTGAATGGGGAATTCATGCTCGCCTGATCAATTATACGCTTGAAACCATCCGGCTCAAGCTCGCTTTCCTTCAAGACCCAGACGCCAATGACAGGCATAAATTCTTCTGACAACTGATTTATAATTACATCCTCTGCTTGTGGTTCCCGAAGTACCGGATATTTGGGTTGAGCATGGCCGGTGATCACACAAAGCAGTAAGGAAAAAACCATGGTTAATACATTAATCCTTTTCATCTGGAATAATTATACATTAAATTTTCTGTAGGATCAGCCCATCGTGACCTCGATGTTTGCTTCTGTGCCTTCCCTGGCAAAGGGAACGGTCTGTCCTTTGATTACGCTGCCATCGACCCGGATTTCCTTCACTCCCCTGCTTACACTGTGCGGGTTCCTGACGGCAATGCGGTATACCGCACCCCGGAATTTCCTGGTTACCTCAAATTCCTTCCAGTCCCCCGGTATGCAGGGATCTATGACCAGTCCCCCGTAATCGGGCCGGAACCCCAGGATGTATTGTGTTATGGCATAAAAGTTCCATGCGGCCGTGCCCGTAAGCCATGAATTCTTGGCCTCGCCGGGTTTCGAGGCATCCTTCCCGGCAATCATCTGTGAATAGACATAGGGTTCGGTCCGGTGGAGATCGGAAATGTCCTCCAGGTAAGCCGGAGAGATCTTGCTGTAATATTCAAATGCCCGGTCTCCCTCCCCCATGATGGTTTCCGCGATCATGATCCAGGGATTGTTATGGCAGAAAATGCCGGCATTTTCCTTGTACCCGGGAGGATAGGTCGAGATCTCCCCCATGTTGATATGATAGGTGGTAAAGGCGGGATTATTCAGGACGATGCCGTAGGGGCAGTCCAGCCGTTCCTTTACCGAATCCAGTGCCTTGCGGGCCAGGCCGTTGTCAATTCCCATTCCGGCCATGACACACATCCCCTGGGACTCGATGAAGATCTTTCCTTCGCTGTTCTCCGAGCTCCCGATCTTTTTCCCGAAATAATCATAGGCCCTCAGGAACCAGTCCCCGTCCCAACCGTGGTCAAGGATGGCTTTTTTCATGCTTTCGATATGCAGTGAAGCCTGCTTTGCCTCAGCCTTCTCTCCGATCCTTTCCGAAAGCTGCATGAATTCTGTTCCATACAGAACAAACATCCCTGCTATAAACACCGATTCAGCCTTTCCGCCGGTCCGGTTCTCCGTGGTCTGGAACGATTCGTCCGGGTTCGTTGAGAAACAGTTCAGGTTCAGGCAGTCGTTCCAGTCGGCCCTCCCGATCAGCGGCAGTCCATGGGGCCCGAGGTTATTGACCACATGATAAAAGGAACGTTTGAGATGATCATACAGGGGAGCGGCTTTGGATTCGTCGCTGTCGTATGCGACCGGCACACTGAGGATATCAAAATCTCCGGTCTCCTTTATGTAGGCACTTACGGCCAGGATCAGCCATAGGGGATCGTCGTTGAAATTGCCGCCGATCTCGGAGTTCCCTTTTTTCGTAAGCGGCTGGTACTGGTGATAGGCCCCTCCGTCCTCAAGCTGGGTCGCGGCTATATCCAGGATACGTTCCCTGGCCCTTTCGGGAACCATGTGGACAAAGCCGACCAGGTCCTGGTTGGAGTCCCGGAACCCCATTCCCCGGCCGATCCCGCTCTCGAAATAGGATGCGCTGCGGGACATGTTGAATGTCACCATGCACTGGTACTGGTTCCATATGTTGACCATACGATCCAGTTTCTCATCCCCGCTGTCAACCCGGATGACCGAAAGAAGCCCGTCCCAGTAGGATCTCAGCTCCGAGAAAGCATGGTCTACTTTTTCAGGGTCATCGAAGCGTGACATTATCTCATGGGCGCTGGATTTGTTAATGATGCCCGGACTCTCCCATTTTTCATCGTCCCGGTTTTCAACGTAACCAAGGATGAATACCAGTTCCCTGGATTCACCGGGATCCAGGCTTACCTCAAGGTAATGCGAGGCAATGGGTGACCATCCGTGAGCACGCGAATTCCCCGGTTTTCCGTTCATCACTGCTTCCGGCCTGTCCAGCCCGTTGTAGAGTCCCACGAAACGCTCCCGGTCGGTATCGAATCCCTGCGCCGGCACATTCACCGAATGGAAGGCAAAATGGTTTCTTCGCTCCCGGTATTCCGTCTTATGATAGATCACCGAATCGCCGATCTCAACTTCCCCGGTATTCAGGTTCCGCTGGAAATTTGTCATGTCATCCAGGGCGTTCCAGAGGTTGAATTCCACGTAGGAAAAGATCTTTAATGACTTTGCCCCGGGTCCCTTATTGGTCAGCACAAGCTTCTGTATCTCGCAGTGGTCATCGACGGGCACAAAACAAAGCAGTCCCGCTTCAACACCGCCCCGGCTTCCGGTTATCCGGGTATACCCCATTCCATGCCTGCAGCTATAGGAATCGAGGGGGGACTGCACCGGGTTCCAGCCCGGGTTCCATACATCCCCCGAATCGTTGATGTAGATGTATTTCCCCACACTGTCGAGCGGTACGCTGTTGTAACGGTAGCGGGTGATCCTCCTCAGGCGGGCATCCCTGTAAAAGCTGTAACCCCCTCCCGTATTGGATACAATGGAAAAGAACTCCTTCGTACCGAGGTAATTGATCCAGGGAAACGGAGTCACCGGATCCGTGATCACGTATTCCCTCTGCAGGTCGTCAAAATAACCATACTTCATCTGTAATGATTTTTGCGATAAATAACATTACCTGGCATCATCGATGGCTCTGAACATGGCCAGTATGTTTTTCACCGGCACATTGCTCTGGACGTTATGAACCGCATTGAAGACGTACCCGCCTCCATCACCAAATATATCGATGTTTCTCCTGACTTCCCTGTAAACTTCTTCCGGGGTGCCGAACGGAAGGGTCTTCTGGGTGTCGATCCCGCCGCCCCAGAATACGATATCCTTGCCGAATTCCTGCTTCAGTTTCCGGGCATCCATCCCGCGTGCCGAGATCTGCACTGGGTTCAGGATGTCGAATCCCGCATCGATCAGGTCAGGTATGAGATCAAAGACAGCCCCGCAGGAATGGATGAAGGTTTTCCATCCGGTCAGTTCGTGGATCTTTTTATTCACGGCAGTGTGAAAAGGCTTGAACAGGTCGCGGTAGGATTCCAGGGAGGCAAAAAGCCCTGTCTGGGTCCCGAAATCGGTCCCCGTTATAAAAACCGCCTGCGCCCTGTTCCCGATGGCCCTGTAAATCAGCTCGATGTTCTGCAGCGCATATTCACACTGCTTTTCAAAAATGGCCCTGACATAGTCCGGGCGCATGACAAGGGACATGTACCACTCCTGCACATCCCGTATGCCCGAGGGATGCTTCATCCAGGTGGCGGGCACAAGGGCGATGTCGCCGAACCCCATCCCGGGCAGGGTGACATAGATCCCAAGGTCCGTATGTTCATAAAAGAAATCAACCGCTTCCCTGTAATATTCCAGGTCTTCACCGGACAGCAAGCCGAATTCCTCGGTATTCTCCTCCACCTTCAGCGTGGCGTCGTCGATGACCCAGTCCTGCCTCGGGATAGCGTCGAAAAAGAAGCTGGCTTTCGGCATTTTCCCGCTGGGGGGGACCGAAGTGTCTCCCTCCGGGTACATCAGCACAGCCCTTTCGCCGTCGACGGTGTAATTGAAGTTCCCAGGCACCAGGACCCCGATCCCGTCGTGGGTGGTGAAAGGCTTCCAGCCTTCATTCCTGAACCCGAACATGGTGGAGGGAGTCGAAACACCCGCCACATCGAGCCGCAGGGCTTTGATTATTTCCAGGTCCACTTCCCCGAGCATCTGGTAAGGTTCCGTCACTTTCACTCGGAAGTCCGGGTCCGGGAGGATCGCCTGCCTCAAATGATGCACGGCACTAACTCCCATGCCGGTCTGGCCTCCAGCGCCAAAATCCACGCACAGGCGGTCAGGCTCCGTATGGTTCAGGGTGGCATTTAACCGTTCTCTGGGTGTCATCGGGTCCATATATCTGTTATATATTCAGGCAAGGTCTTTTTCGATCTGTTCAAGCGATTTGCCTCTGGTTTCGGTCAGCGTGTTTTTAATGATAATATAGCCAAGGATTAAAATTCCGGCGTAAATAATGAACGGGACTGAAATCCCGGCCCTGTTCATGAACGGGAAGAGGTAGATCAGCAGGAAGCTGCTGATCCAGAGTGACGAGGTGGCGATGGAAACGGCCGCCCCTCTTACCCGGTTCGGGAATATTTCCGAAATCAGGACCCAGGTTACCGGGGCCAGGGTGAACGAGTAGAAAGCAACCACCGCCAGGATTAACAGGATTACAGGCAGTCCCGTTACATGGAAGTGGTAGGACAGTCCCAGTATAATCTCCGAAACGCCCATGCCGATGCAGCCAGTCAGCATCAGCCACTTCCTTCCCACCCGGTCCACCGTCCGGATGGCAATGAAGGTAAAAACCAGCATGACCGAGCCTGTGATGACGATGTTGAAAAGCATCTCCCCTACCTGGTACCCGGCCTCGGTGAAGACTTCCTGTGCGTAATAGAAAATGGTATTGTTCCCCGACCATTGCTGGAGGAATGCGAGGAACATTCCCAGCAGGACAATTTTGAAGATCCCGGGCCTGAGGAGAGCCCTGAAATTAACGGGACCCGCTTCCTCGCTTAGTGATTCCCGGATCTCCGAAAGGCTGGCACTAACATACCCTTCATCCCCGATCCTGCCCAGTACGCGAAGGGCACTGTCCTCCATCCGGTTCTTGATCATCCACCGGGGACTCTCAGGTATGAAAAATACAAGAATAAAAAACAGCGCGGCCGGGATCGACGCGGCTATGAACATCCACCTCCAGCCGTGCTGCCCGTTCCAGGTATCAAGCAGGGCGGCACCCTGCATCCCTTCCGGGATGGGTTCGGCGATAATCCAGTTGACCAGCTGTGCAAGCAGGACCCCGATCACTATGGCCAGCTGGTTCACGGCAACCAGCCTTCCCCTCTTTTCTGCGGGGGCCACTTCGGCAATGTAGATGGGGGACAGGTTCGAGGCAAGGCCGATGGCAACGCCGTTTGAGATCCGGCCGGCAATGAAAAGGCTGAAGGTCGGGGCGAGTCCCGTGGCAATCGCGGTCAGGATGAACAAAAACGCGGACAGGATCAGCAGTTTTTTCCGTCCGAACCGGTCGCTGAGAGCGCCGGAAATTATCGATCCAAGGAAGCATCCGAGCAATGCACAGCTCATGGCCCAGCCAAGGGCACCTGATCCTTCCTCCCCGTTCAAACGGAAGTATTCCTGGAAAAAGGGCTTCGCCCCGCCGATCACCACCCAGTCATATCCGAATAACAACCCCCCCAGCGCTGCTGTCAGGGAAATGGCCCAGACGTACTTCATATTGAAGGCGTATCTGCCTGTATTTGAGGCATATCCTTTGACAGGATCCGTGATCGGTATTTTTCCCTTGTTATCTTCCGGCACTTTTTGCATGCATTGATAGTGAGGACAAAAATAGAATTTTCTTCCATATTCCTCTCTCAGGGTATGCATAGAATAAGGAGTTTTTTTTAAAAACCGGGGACAAAGGCTACTTCAGTTGTTACTGAATTAAAGCTAAATTTGTGTAAACCAATCAGGGTATGAATCAGCCGAAAGCATTACCAGTCTATAATCAATAATAAAAATGATCAAAAACATCCTGTTATTCAGTTTAATGATTTCAAGCTCATTAAACATCATTGCTCAGCCCTAACCGGTGTCCCTTGCAATGCAATAAGATGAATACTGGTGGATCGGGGTAATTACCGATTCTCATATGTTTCCCTTAAATGCAGAGTCAGCTTATTCCTTTGACTTTTACGGCAATACAGCGGGAAACCAGGGGCAACCGCTGTTAATTTCAAACAGGGGAAGATACATCTGGAATGAGTATCCCTTTAATATCTCGGTGAATGAAGGCAAAATCATTGCCAGCTCCGGGTTAGCTGATTTTGTTACAGGTACAGCCGGCTCCACCCTGAAGGATGCTTATTTGTACTGCAGCAGGAATTTCTTTCCATTCTCAGGGAAAATACCCGCCGAGGAACTGTTCACCTTTCCACAGTTCAATACATGGATTGAATTCACCTATTACCAGAACCAGGAAGGCATTCTTGAATATGCAAGGGGAATTGTGGAAAACGGTTTTCAGCCCGGCGTTCTCATGATCGATGAAGGCTGGTTCAGGGAATATGGAAACTGGGATTTTGATCCCGGACGCTTCCCGGACCCGAAAGCCATGTTGAAAGAGATAAAAGACCTGGGATTTAAAGTAATGCTATGGGTGGTGCCCTATTTTACCCCCGATGGAGCATTCTGGAAAGAGCAATTCCTGGATTACAGTGGGTGACGCAACTATCTTATAATATAACATATCACTTTTATGGAGATAATATTAATAT
>CAYSJH010000093.1:0-11724 GCA_964431315.1 uncultured Bacteroides sp.
CTTCTGACGGATTGCCTGACCGAACTTCTGACGGATTGCCTGACCGAACTTCTGATGGATTGCCTGACCGAACTTCTGACGGATCTTCTGAGCGTTCTTTCACCTTGTCTGCCCCTGCCTCCCCGATCAGCCTGAAACTGAGATGTCCGTCGTTCGGATTGGGGTATACCGAAACCATCTCAGCCCCGCTCTTGCTCCGCGTGTTTCCCTTCAGTCCCGCTATACCGTTCAGGACGTGGTCGTCGGGATCGATCTGTATGCTGTCGACCGCATGGGGAATATCGAAGGTATAGGTCTTCACGTTGGCCGACTGGTAGACCCTGACCGTGGTATCTCCCCCGGGGTAGAACAACCTGTATTCCATGGGCATCCGGAAGAGGGTGGTGATCGCAGAGGAAGTTGTCTGGGTCGAGGTCAGCATCAGGGTCTGATCCTGCTGCTCCCAGTCTATGGCATAAATGGGATAGCCGGCCCCGAAATACCACTGGTCGAAAAAACCGCTGAAATCCATCCCGGAAGTTTCCTCGAGAACCTGCCTGAAATCCATTCCCGTGGCAACATTGCCGGCATACCTGGCAACGTAATCCCGGAGGGTCCGAAAGAATAACCCGTCGTCCTGCAGCTCGAACCGGATCATGTACAGCAATGCCATTCCCTTGTTATAGGAAAGGGAGAAATTGAATAGCCTGGAATCATTGTCCGCCTCACCGGCCGGAACATATACGCTCCCGTCCGGTTCCCTCATGGCGCTTTCAAAGCGGTAGGTTCGCTCACCGGCGGCATATTCGGGTGCCAGGTTCTCGGTGGCAAGGTATCCCGCGAAAGTGGCGAACCCTTCGTTGATCCAGATATCCTGCCAGGTGGCGCAGGTCACATAGTCGCCGAACCACGAATGGCCCAGTTCGTGTGCCACGTAGGAAAACTCGAAGGTGCCCATGCCCGTCATGGTCTGGTGCTCCATCCCTCCTCCCCAGGGCCACATGTAATGGCCGTATTTTTCCTCGCGGAAGGGATAGGGTCCGAAAAGATCGCAATACAACTCCATGATGGGCACCGTGACATTGATCAGCTCCCTGCACGTTTCCAGGCACCCGGGACGGTCATACAAAAAATTCTGGATCAATATAGGGGATGAAAGGCCGGCCGGATGGGCCTCGATGTCGTATTCGATGTAGTCCGCTACGGCGATGGAGATCAGGTAAAAGTCGATCGGATACCTTGATTTCCATTCATACCTTACCTTTCCATTCGGGAAATAGGTCGTTCCTGTCAGGATCCCGTTGGAGGCAGCCATCAGCCCGTAATCGGTGGTGATGAAAACATGCACCGAGTCGGCCTTGTCCCCCAGGTTCTCC
This sequence comes from uncultured Bacteroides sp., assembly GCA_964431315.1. Taxonomy (GTDB): domain Bacteria; phylum Bacteroidota; class Bacteroidia; order Bacteroidales; family SM23-62; genus SM23-62. The sequence continues at coordinate 1,356 of CAYSJH010000093.1, forward strand.
TTGCACGGGAACCAGTCCTTCGCATAAAATGGCTCCGACAGGGTGGAGGTGACCGGTATGTCCCAGTATTCATCGATCTCGTTGACCATTCCGCCGCCCGTTTTACCCCCATAAAAGATCTGCGCCTCCAGCATTTCGCCTGTATCGAGGGGTGAGCCCAGCGGGATACTGATTTCATTTCCTGCGTGGCTGAAGGGCATTTCCTGCCCGTTCACCAGGACCCGGTCCACAACCAGGCCGTCGTACAGCTCCACCACGAATTCAGAAAGGGGGTTGTTCCGGACCCTTGCAAGGATGGTAACGTTTCCCTGTATATGATCCGATTGATCATCTGCTTCTACATCCAGCTTATAGAATTTGACATCGTAATCCAGGAGCAGTGGATTGGAATTGAGGGTGGTGAGGGACTTGCGTGACTGCCCGTGCACTTCAGGGAGGGACCTGAAGGAAGGAGCGCAGGGTAGCCGGATCTGTGCCGCAGCCGGCAGAGCAGCCGCCGTCAGCAACAGGATGCACAGCAATAACAGGAATAATGTGCCCGGGATCTCTTTTTTCATGGTCCGGCTGTTGAGCAAAAGTTACGGGTTTCAGTTTGTTAAAACAAAGGAATTAATGCGTATTTTTCCTGATCAGTTCAGAGTAAAATCAACTGAAAAGCAAAAGAAAATCAAATGAAGACCCACAGAAGAAATTTTCTGAAAATCACGGGACTGGGCGCACTGGCAGCGGCGCTGCCCCGCACGTCCAATGCATCACCGCAGGCTGGCCGTGTTGAAATGAAAACAGCGCCTTTCAGGCTGGGCATCGCATCCTATTCACTGAGGAAATTCGGGATCGATGACGTTTTAAAAATGACCGAGAGGCTGGGCATAAAGGCCATCAGCTTTAAAGACATGCACCTGCCGCTTGAATCGACCCGCGAGCAGATCCAGCCGGTAATAAAGATGTTCGCGGATGAGGGCATCGAGGTATACGGCGGCGGGGTGATCTACATGGCCGGCAGGGAGGAAGCGGACCAGGCCTTCGAATATGCCCGAATGGCCGGCATGAAAATGATCATCGGGGTGCCCGATCACGAACTGATCCCCTACGTCGAGCAAAAAGTGAAGAAATACAACATCCGGCTCGCGATCCATAACCACGGGCCGCAGGACAAGAGATATCCTTCCCCCGCTTCAGCCTATGAACGGATCAGGGACCTCGATCCCCGCATGGGACTCTGCATCGACATCGGCCATACGGCCAGGCTGGGACTCGACCCGTCGGAAGAGATCGAAAAGTACTTCCCGCGGGTATTCGACATCCATATCAAGGATGAAACGGAGGCCAGGGCAGAGGGACAAACCTGCATCATGGGCCTGGGGATCATCGACATCCCCCGGATGATCCGGACCCTGGTCGACATGGAGTATTCGCAGACCACCGCACTCGAATTCGAAGCGGAAGAGAACGACCCCCTGCCCGGCATGGCCCGGTCCATCGGGTATGTCCAGGGAGTCGCCTCGGCCCTGGGCTACAAGCTTGCATAGATCATACAAGCCTTCATAGACCGGAGGTTCAGGTAAGATATTTTTCCAGGAATGCAGTCAGGCTGCAAACCCTGGTCTTCTCATTAAGCAGGTAATCATCCGTTGCGGGTGTGATGATAAAATTCCGGTCAGCGTTTACGTCCTGGAATGCCTGATTCAACCCCCTGGTGGTTCTTGGGCTTGAGGTATACTTTATTTCAATCCCGGTTACTGGTTTCCCTCCTTTTACAAGCACCAGATCACATTCAGCACCTTCATGTGTCCTGTAGAAATAAAATTCCGTTCCCGGCTCAAGTTTCTGGGTGATCTGTTCAATGACATATCCTTCCCAGGAATGGCCCAGGATCGGATTTGATTCCAGTGACTCAAATTTTGAAATATTTAAAAGGTGGTGCAAAATCCCGCTATCCCTGATATATATTTTGGGGGACTTCACCAATCTCTTTTTTACGTTCGCTGAATATGGATATAATTGCCTTATTAAAAACGCTTCTTCAAGAAATGCAATGTATTTTTTAATGGATGTAGAGCTTACTTCCAATGATTTGCCCAGGCTGTTCATATTTAATACGTTACCATGAATATGAGCGATCATGGTCCATAACTTTCTGATAATATCACGATGGATGTTTAAACCAAGCATTGGAAGATCACGTTCTATATACGTTATAATAAAATTTGAAAACCATTTTTTTCTAATCGAATCACCAGGGGCAAGAAAAGCATCCGGAAATCCTCCTGTAAACCAGTGGTAATAGATATCTTTCTGATCAGCGATCTCGGTTAAATTAAATGGAGCAAGCTCCTCATAAGCAATACGCCCTGCAAGGGATTCAGAGGAGTCCCTGATTAATTCCGGAGATGCGGATCCAAGTATAATAAAGCGTGCATTTACCCTGTGCTTATCGATCATTGACCGGAGTATCGGGAAAAGTTCAGGCATCCGCTGAATTTCATCCAGTACAATGCATTTATCCTGGTTTCGTACGAAATACAACACCGGATCAGTGAGTTTTGCGTAATCTCCGGGATTCTCAATATCCAGGTAGACTGATTCTTTACCAAATTGTTTGATAAGAAATTTTACCAGGGTTGTCTTGCCTACCTGGCGGGGCCCGATTATGCCGGTTACCGGGAAATAGGCCAGCGATTCGAGTAAACTGTCGGTAATGGATCTCCGGATCATGGCTTAAAAGTATGAATTAAACCTGAAATATTCAAGTTTATATTGATTATTTCGGGTTTATTCCGTCGTATAAATGCCAGGAAATTTCCCTGCCGGTTTCGGGCCGGTAAGCCTGCCTTTTCAGGGAAATTGCCGGAATTCCTCTATTCACCGGCGAATCCTGCAGTTCTGCCGATTTCCTGTAGCCGGACGATCGGTGCCGTGGTAATTTTACGGCATGATCTGGATTTTCATCATATTATTTTTACTTGTAGGCCTTCTGGCCTGGGTACTGTTTGGTCCCATTATAATTTTCGTGAACACGGAGACCAATCGCTACCAGCTGGCCCTTCCGGGTGTTTTCAGACTGGCGGTGGTGCCGTCAGGTGGACTTTTCCACATCCGCTGCCGGGCCTTCTTCATCCCCTGGCAGTACAATCCATTTAAGCCGAAAAAGGAAGAGGGATTGGAAAAGGAAGAGAAAAAGGCAAAGGGGAAAGCAAAGCAGCCGAAAAAACCCAGGGGATTGAAAATCCGGTCAGGATCGCTCCGGATGGCAGGGGACCTGCTTCGTTCTTTCCGGATCAGGAAACTTGAACTGGATCTGGATACGGATGATGTCATCCTGAATGCCTGGCTGGTACCGGCTTTTTCAATGGTCAACTGCGAAAACATCCGGATGCGGGTGAATTTCGAGGGGAATGCATCCCTGCTGCTTGACCTGAGAACCCGCCTGGGCGCCCTGTTATGGATATTTATCAGAAATAAATATAAATCAATGTTTAACCCTTAAATTTTATTGAAATGGAACTTAACATCGTTGAATTACTGGACAAGCTTTCCGGACATGTGAAAAGCATAGCCAACACGGAAACCGTGGTTGGAGAAGAATTCAAAATCGGGGAATTCACCTGCAAGCCCGTCATTAAGGTGGGAACGGGATTTGGAAGCGGATACGGAAGCGGTGACGACCCCAAGGGAAAATACAAGGGAACGGGAGGCGGAGCAGGCGCCGGCATCGGCATCATACCGCTGGGATTCCTGGTCGCCAGGGGGAGTGAGATCTCCTTTATTGCCGTTGATAAAAAGACGGCGCTCTCAACACTATTCGAGAAAGTGCCGGACCTGGTGGAGAAAATGGCGGAGATGAAAAACAAGAAGGAGGAAAAGAAAGAGGAAAAAGAAGGGAAGAAGTAGCGATATCCTCCACCGGATCGTGATGCCATGAAGAGAGCCCTTACCGGCTCTCTTTTTTGTTTTCCAAATCCCCGAAAGATCAATTTCATAACTCTAAATTATATGATCCCCCGACCAACACATTAATTGTTATTTTTGTCGCTAATTCCTACAATCAACAAATTTTAATTCGATGGCACAGAAAATACAGATTCTGTTAAATGATGTGCCCTACAGGACTGAAAAAGCATATAATGCATTACGGCTGGCTTTGCAACTCGGTAAAGACCATGCAGAAGTGGAAGTCAGAGGATTAAAAAATAGTCCGCTTATCGAAGCAGCAGAAATAAGCACCATGGCTGAACTTACCAGTTGGGTGGTGGACAGTATAATACAACTCAAATTCACCATCACTTGTCCTGCATGTGGTTTTTCAAAAGAAGAAACCATGCCAGAAAATTCCTGCCAGTTCTTTTATGAATGCACAAACTGTAAAACGGTACTAAAGCCAAAAAAAGATGACTGTTGTGTATTTTGCTCTTATGGTACTGTGAAATGCCCCCCAATTCAGGCAGGAGAGAAGTGTTGTTAATTCATTTTTTAACTGTACACACATGATCCGGTTGGAGCGAAAAGGTGGAAAAGAATGAGGAAAAAGAGGCGAAGAAATAGTGGAAGACTATTCTTCAAATGACTGAAGGCAATGGGACTGCTCCTTCCGGGGCAGCCCCATTGTAAGGTTATAATTCAATTCCGCACAATCCTGAAGAATGCAACTTCTTTACCACGATCCACCCGGAGTATGTAAATCCCCGGTCCGGGTGCCGATATGACCGTTTCGCTCTGAGAGGTCATTATTTTCGTTACCATGCTTCCGGCCAGGTCATAAACGGAAATGGTACTCGGGCCACCACCTGTTATTACCGTGAAGACATCCCTGGAAACTGTAGGGTAAACCATGATCGATCCTGTTGTAAAGGTTGATAGACCTGAAGGTTCGAGACTGAAATTTATGGTGTAGGCAATGATGGTTTCCCCGTCCTCTGCCGTTACTTCTGCGACGGTTGTGCCGGGCAGGTCAGCTGCATCCGTAATCTTAACCTTGGCGTTCGGATCCGCCGGTGTGGCAGTTACAGCCGGCACGGTTACCTTCCCTGCCGGCAGCATAACATCATAGCTGAGACCGGCTGGATTAAATCCTTCGATGGCAATCCCATCCACGAGCAGGAGGGACAGGGTCGCATCCGTTGAAAGCCGGACCGTGTATTTCAGGTTCATATTAATGAAATTCGTCACATCTGCCGGGGTAACCGTACTGTTCTCAGGTCCTTTTGTAAAGGACACTGAAGTCATCGGGCCCTGGGTATGCGTCTGGTGACTGCTCAGCGTCGCACCGGTTATGGCATCGACCGTATTCCCGCCGGATTTGATGTTCCAGGTGAGCAACCACTGCTTTCTCTGATCGGCTCTCAACAGGAGTGTTTTGACAAATTTGCCCGAAATGTCTTCAACCCAGATCGCCACAATATTCTTCGGAGACCTGTCCCCGTTATAGGTAACCGTTTTTACGGTGAAGTCCACTTTTCCGTCTGTTGTTACCGGATCAGCCGTATCGAAAGACAGGAACAATAAGGGAAGTGATATGAGTAGAATGCCTTTAAGGCAGTATTTGATTTTTCCCGTGATCATGCTATTCGCTCAATTAAGATGAAATAAACTCCATATTTACCTATGCAATAAAGTAAATATTTGCATTGTTGGTTCCCCGGCAGGCCAATTTAGAATCCGGCTAAAGAAGCCCGGTCTCCCGGCTTATAAACGGAAATTATTCAACCACCACCACCTTCTCCACCTGCATCCCGATCCTGAGCAGGTACAGTCCCGCTCCATAAGCGGACAGGTCAACCGGTGTCTCGGCGGAGGGGTTCAGTGGGAAGCGGGCCAGCAGCTGCCCGCTGATGTCGAAAATCTCGACCTGTGGCGGGACTGTTTCCGGACCGGATATGGTCGATCCCGGCCGGGACAGTTTCGCTTGCCGTTGGGTCTGACCCGATCCCGCTTGAGACTGAGCCTTTCCCGGGTTATTTATGTAGATGACACCGTAAGTGGGATTGGGATAGATGCGGAAGTTATCCGTCCGCCGGATAGCCGGGGATGCCAGTGCACCAGAAAGATCAGCCGTTGTCCAGTTTTCGCTGAAATGGTTGTCCAGTGCAGGATCGATGAGTGTAAACACGTGGTAGCCCCAGAACCCGTCCGCCGGCCAGGAGGCATCCGAGTACACCAGGTAGTCCTGCACAATGCCATGACTTTCGGTCATCTGGAGGGATTCCCCGTTACCGGACAGTTTCCCTTCCGACCACTGGATGACAGGGGAATAGACACTGTCCCAAAAGGAATGCCCCGCATCGCCGGTCAGGAATACCCTTCCCCCCGGCCCTATCGATGTCCCCTCCGGGATTATGGCCGTTACTCCCTTGTCGATGGCGTAACCGGACAGGTCCAACGATTTGCCGGATGGATTGTACAGGACGATAAACTGGGGCAGGTCCAGGTCGCTCCCGTTGATGAAGAATTCCGAGATCATCACCGCCGGGTCAAATCCGTCCGGGGTAATGGATGTCCCCATATCCACGGGTCCTCCTGCAGAAAACCCCGATGCGACAGCGGGAGAGGAAGCCGACAGACCGAAGTTAAAAAATGATGGTCCCCCGAACAGGGGATTGCCGAGAATATTCGAATGTCCCTCCGGCAGGGTAAGGTCATCCGAAAGGCTGTACTCGATCTTAATGTTCGATTTGCCATCCGCCAGGTAGGAACCGGCCGAGGAATTGGACAGGATGCTGTTCATCACAACGGCATTTCCCCCGGCAAGGCCGATGTTCTTCTCATAACAGGCCACCGGGGTCCCTGTACCGTAAAATATGCAGCTCTCTATGCGGGCGCTGCTCGAGTCCTTCACGGCCACCCCCATGTTGCAATTGATGAACAGGCTGTTCTTCACGGTAGCGTAAGAATGCTGTCCCACTGAAACCCCTTTGTCGAAAACATTGAATACCACCAGTGAATCGATCAGGACATTCCTTGTCTCTTCGCCGATGTCCACCGCATCGCTGTTGAACCCGTAAAATCCCGAAACGGTGCAGCCGCGGATAAGGCCGTTTTCGATCTCATCGTAATCGATGGCGTCGGCATCGGTCCGGTCATTCCCGGTAAACCGGCAATGCTCGATGCGGGCATGCCCGTACTTCACATTGATCGCGTCCCCCGTCACCTCCGAATGCAGGCTGCTGTTCGTGAGGGTGATGTCGGAATACCTGGCAATTATGGGGTTGCTGTAGACCTGCCCGATTACCAGGTGATCCATGACAAGGTCGGCATTGAATGCCGAGATGGCGGCGTATTCGAGCACGGGATCGGGGCCTTCGGAGGCATCCTCGATTGTCGCATACTGCAGCGACGAAGGTGTTCTGGTATTCCTGAACACCATCCCTCCCCAGCTCCCACCCTGGTAGCCCGGGTTGAGCCTAAAGCTTACCGGCGTCCCGGGGGTCCCGTTTGCATTGAGCACTCCCTGCACGAAAAGGTTCCCCCCTTCAGGCATCCATATCTCCACGCCCGGGTCGATGGTCAGCGTGATATTCTCCGGGATGGTAACGTCCTCCTGCACCAGGTAAGGGGAACATTCAACCGAGAGGGTCATGTCGCCCGTCAGGATTGCGGGAATGATACAGCCGGTGTTTGACGAATACCTCGCCGTGAAAAACCGATCCCCCGCCAGCGTCACCGCGATCTCCGGGTCGGTGGAATAAAGCGTTGAGCTGTCCCGCAGGTAACAGGAGAGTCCCAGGTCAAAACTGATATCCGAACTGTTCGCGGCATTCTGGTGGACCTCCACGGCCAGCAGGTTCGATCCGGCCTGCAGCAGGGCATTATCGATCCGGCAGGTGATAAATATCTTCTCCGTCTCCCCTCCTAACCCGGTTCCCGCCAGCGTGCGGTAATCCGTATTGCCGCACCTGAGGTTCAGCCGCAGGATCTCCTGTCCGTTCAGGTACACGATGGCCCCGTCGTCCTTCAGCAGGTGGAGGAAAAATACCCCGTCCCGGACCCGGCTTTCGGTGACATCGAAGGACTTCCTGAACCAGGTCGTGATGTATTTATTCGAACCGTTCCCCCCGTAACCGACCACGGTCTTTTCATCCCCGTCTCCGTACCCCAGTTCCGCCGGTCCCTCGCTCCAGGACGCGTCATCGTACCCGGGCAGCACCCAGGTAGACCCGGGGTCCACCCCGGTATCCCTGTATTTCCATGTAGATCCTGTGGGAATGACCCCGATCCGGGGAGTTTCGTACCAGCCTGTGAAATCGTACCCGGGCTTTGCCGTGGCCCCGACCCGGAATTCCATATCCGTGAGGCAAGGCCCGAACGTTAGCGGTCCCGGTGTTTTCAGCCCATCCAGGGTGATCTCCCCGGCCCCGGCGGGGTAACAGTCCAGCGCCAGGTTCGTGATCCCGGAAAACCCGTAATTCCGGAGATCGGCAAGCAGTGAGGCGGGCCGCTCCTCAACGAACGAGCGCAGGTTACATACCTGTTCCCTCCAGTAGGTCTCCGAAGGCATGGCATTGCCATACGAAGAGGTCCTGCCGTACCATCGCCCGATGTGCCTGGGGATCTCGTCTTCGATGATCGCTTCATGCTCATCGATAAGGCTTACCATCCTTTCCGTATTGAAGGTCGTGAACAGCTGGGATGCCAGCCTGCCGGCAAAATACTCCTTGTATCCCTGGTTCTCGAACAGGTCGCTCAGGATCAGCTGGCGCTGTGAAAGGTAAAAATCCAGGAAGTTGCCTGGAGCGCTGAAAAATCCCCTGTCCAGATCCATCAGCACCCACTTCCATTTCCCGCCATCCTTCGGTTTCCAGGCCATCACGTTATGGTCGATGGAAGTGTTCCTGCAGGCCATCTCGGTAATGACAAAGTCGGTAAAGTCATCTATGTCCGCCAGCGCCGCCACGGCATCGTAATTGGCCTGGACGGACAGGTTGGCGGAAAGCAATCCCTCGAAAACCTGGTATGCCTGCAGGTCCCCCGCCTCCGGGTAATCCGCGTTCTCCACCAGGTCGAAGGTCTCCGGCTCCATGTCATAGCTCTTTTCGATGTAATCCGCATCCACCTTTTCACGGATGTTATGGATGCCCAGGTATTCCCCGTTGACAAACACCACCGCCGGCTTGAACCCCATTATGTCGATCTTCATGTTGTGCAGTGTGGCGTGGTGGCTGACCACATCCCTTAACAGGGTATAGCTCCAGTCACTCCCGGAAGCCCTCAGCGCGAAGTTTTTGTAGCTGTCCCGTTTCCGCTGCGGGGTCACCCGGTAATCAAGGCTGCCGGAGCCGTAGGCCTTACGGAAGTAAACCCCCAGCATCTTCTGCGGAAGCTGCCAGGAATACAGACCGTTGATCTTGATCCCCGCCCGCTGGTTGAACGCGGCCCTGTCCATCCCGTTGTTTTCAAAAAGCTCCACATTCACCGGCACCTCCCAGTCCGGCTTGAAATCCTGGGTATAGATCCCCGTCACCGGGTCCCAGAAGTTCCCCGGTTCGGTGGCTATGGACACAACAGGCAGCTTCCCCCCGGCAGAATTCTCGTTGATGAAATAACTGTTCGTGATCACCGGCCCGGGGATCATACCCGGTTTGAAGATCCTCGCCCTGACAATGGTGGTGGTGGAAATGTCAAGCGGTGCGGTGAAAAGGGCCGAGGATGCCAGGGGTTCTGAACCATCGGTGGTATACCTGACATCCCCGCCGAATTCAGACGACAGCATTAAAGATTGTGCGCCCGGGTAAAAGCCGCCCCTCAGGGAAAACGCCGGCAGGTTAAAAACAATCCCCTGGTAGCTTTCCGTGTTGTTCGTTTTCCCGGGTGTGGGATCCCGGAAATACCCCCATTCGGTGTTCCCGTCAGTGACCCGGCCATACGAGACATCGGCCTGCTGCGTGGAAAATGTCACCGAATCCACCAGTCCTGAAGAGGGCGTGAACAATGCCAGCTCCTCGCCGCCCGAGGAAAGTTTGAAGCCCGTGTGCAGGCCATTGTCCCTCCCATCTGACCAGATCAGAAGAAAACCCCCGGGTGCGATGATTGCATCATCCGCGATCTGCCATTTATCCGGAGTACCGAAATTATCCGTCAGGTAAAAACCCTTCAGGTTCACGGACTGTGCATCCGTATTGTAAAGTTCAATCCAGTCCGCCGACTCGTCATAGTCCGGATCATCGATGGTGAAGGAATTCGATGCCCCAAACTCATTGATCACCACCTGGCCAATGGCAGGAATCAGCAAAGCCGTGAGAAGAGACAGCAGAGCTGCCTTTCTGAATAGAATGAGCCGGTGTGGTGTTTCTTTTTTCAACCTTGCCAGAAAGTTCTTCAACCATCGCGAGTGGCTAAAATTATACAAATATTCAACTTTTACTTCTAATAATGCGAT
>CAYSJH010000094.1:0-6675 GCA_964431315.1 uncultured Bacteroides sp.
GCTTTTTCAGCTTCCATGTCCACGGGGACAGTTTTAGGTATTTGTTGGCAAGCAGCTATTACCATTAAAGCAATGGATAAAATAATGCAGATTTTTTTCATAGCCGGGATTTTTTAATGAACATAACTAAGAAATATGTAAGTCAGTAATATTATTGGAAGTTAAGCAATTAATAAATCAAACTCAAATAAACTTAATTCACCAGATCAATTAGCTACTTCTGAAATGGTGTGATGGGGATCCCTGGAAGGCATGTGTGTCAGGAGAAAACTGTTCCGGCCGAGTTTCCCGGCGACCGAATCGGTCAATCCCACCATGAAAAAATTAATTCCGGCTGAGATGTAGACTTCGACAGTGAACGTGCGGACCGAAATGCCCTGGTCCGGATCACCCATTTCTGGTATACGCCCTGTGGGAAAACCGGTCTACAGGATAAGGATTTTTTGTATCATGGTGCCTTGGTCCGTTGCGAGCCGGATGAGGTAAAGTCCCCCCGGAATGAACCCCCCGCCCGGGTCCCCCGCAGACAGGAAAGTTTCGTATTCGCCAGCTTCTTTTATTGCGGGAGATTCGATCATTCTCACCAACCTGCCGCCCAGGTCAAAGATCTCAAGTCTGGCGGATGTCCTGGCCGGGAGGGTGTACTGCACCAAAAACCGGCCTTCCGCCGGATTCGGGATTAACCGGAGGGATAAGCCGTTCTCTGCATGGTCCGGCGCCAGGGTGGAGTGATAGTTCGAATCCACGACCGCCAGGTTGTATACTTCGCTGCCAGCCAGGAGAAATGCACCCAGTCCGAAATCCTCGAAGTTTGGAGGTTTGTCGTAGGAAAGGGGCTGACCGTCCCCCGGTTCCTTGCCGGTGCCCTGGACCCAGCCCAGAAAACCGTCCTCGTGGAGAGCATCGTTCACCAGGCCTTCCCAGCCGCAAACAACATGCGGGATGTAAGTTGCCGAGTCCAGGATGCCATGGTTGATCCCCCAGGCAAGGCCGTAAACGAAAAAGGCCGTCCCCGAGGTTTCCTTCCCCCCATAATCATCCGGGTCCACCAGGCTCGGGTTCCAGAACCCGTCTTCCCTTTGAACGGCGCTGAGTGCTTCGGCCATGTTGCGAAAATCTTCCAGGTATTCCTCCCGGTGCAACTCGTCTGCCGGGATCACCTGTAGCACCCTGGTCAGGGCGGCAAATACCCATCCGTTCCCCCTGGACCAATAGACATTCAGTCCGTTTGGCGTGGTGACTGGCGGATCAAAATTTGCATCCCTCCACCAGAGATGGTCCTGGCGGTTGTAAAGCCCGGAATCCCCGTGCTGGTACTTGGTGAAGCTGTACATATCGTACATCTTGCGGAAATAGCTGGTATCCTCCAGCACAGCGCCAAGCTTGGCAAAGACCGGCATGGACATATGGATGGCGTCGATCCAGGACCAGTCATCCGATTTCGCACTGTCGACCATCAGGTCGATGTTCTGCCTGATGGGAGCGATCCAGTCCGGATTCCCGCTGATCTGGTAAAGCTCGATGTAGGTCTGCCCACAGCATTGATGATCCCCGTCCCGGGTATTCATGATCCCGTAGGTGGGTTCCCAGTCATGGCTTTCACCCCAGTCCACCGCATACTTATAAAGGATGCTGTCAAGGTTTATCCGGTAAAGGGCCATCAGACCCTCGTAATAGGTCGCACGGGTCCACAGGTTGCTGGGCCTCACCTTGTCCGTTACAATGTCCTCCCCGGGATCCGGCCACTTGGCCATGAAGTATTGATTTGCCCGCTCCATCTGTTCCAGGACATCCTGCCTGGAGCTCAGCTCCTGCGCCCGGACGACGGGATTGATCAGGAACAGCATAAGGATTACCGGGGCAAGGTTTCGTAAATTCATTATAAAGGTGTTGATGGCGCCTTTTCAGCTGCCTAAGATAATACTCTCAGGGTTTTTCTGAAGGATGACTGGATAAAAAGTTTTATTTTTATTCCGCTACCGGACAAATGGAAACGATTCGAAAGAAAATATACCGCATCATATTCGAAACCGACACGCCGGCCGGGAAAATGTTTGACCTTGTCCTGATCATTGTGATCATCCTTTCGGTCCTGGCGGTCATCCTGGAAAGCATCCCGTCGTTCAGGGCCTTGCACGCTCCGCTGCTCAAGACCACCGAATGGATCATTACAGCGATCTTCACCCTGGAATACATGGCCCGAATATGGACCCATCCGAAACCTTTCCGTTACATTTTCAGTTTTTACGGGGTCATTGACTTCCTGGCCATCATTCCCACCTATCTGGCCCTGATCTTTACTGGAGCAATGGGATTTGCAGTGATCAGGGGACTCAGACTGCTGAGGATCTTCCGGGTATTGAAGATCACCCGGTATTCCCTTGAGGGAAGGGTCATCATCGAGGCCCTGAGTGCCAGCCGCTACAAGATCCTGGTGTTCCTTTTCGCCGTTCTCATTGTCGTGCTGATCATCGGAACGCTGATGTACCTGGTAGAGGGACCGGCAAGCGGCTTTACCAGCATTCCCGCAGGGATCTACTGGGCCATCACCACCCTGACCACGGTGGGTTTCGGCGATATTACACCGGCCACCGGGTTCGGGAAATTCATCGCCAGTTTTGTCATGATCATCGGATACGGCGTCATTGCCGTGCCAACGGGGATTGTGACCTTCGAGATCGCATCGGCCGTAAAGTCACAGCGGGAAAAGCGGGTATGTGAAGCCTGCGGGCACAGTTCGCACGATGCGGATGCCAACTATTGCAAATCCTGCGGGGAGAAACTTTGAATTAACCTCATGATACGGCTAAACCCCATAACTCAGAAAACCCCTTGACCCAGAAAATCCGATAACCTTGATTTCTCCATGAGGCTTAAGATCCGTAACAGACAGATCCTGCTGGTGCTCATCCTGCTGCTTGGTACCGTCCTCAGGGTCTACCACCTGAGGGACATCCCCTTCATTCAGGATGAGCTCAGCGTGATCTTTCGAACAGGCTACTCGAGTTTCAGCGAACTGATCTCGAAAGGCGCGATGCCCGATGTACACCCTGCCGGGATCCAGGTATTCATGAATTACTGGGTAGCCCTTTTCGGTGCCGGCGAGCCTGCTGTGAAACTGCCCTTCATCCTTTTCGGCATCCTCTCCATATTCCTGGTCTATAAGCTCGGAAGGGACTGGTTCGGGGAGGATGCGGGACTCATCTCGGCCGCATTCGTCTCGGCCATGGAGTACATGGTCATGCACAGCCAGACGGCCCGGCCCTATGCCAGCGGACTGATGTTCAGCCTTCTCATGGTTTACGCCTGGCAACGCTATCTTTTCCGGCCCGGAAGAACCCCGGCCGCATGGCTTGTTACCTGGGTGCTGGCATCGGCCATCTGCGCCTACAATCATTATTTCTCGCTGATGTTCGCAGCGCTGGTTGGTTTAACGGGATTCCTCTTCATTCAGCGCAGGCAGGTGCTGCCTTACCTTGCCGGATGTGCCTCGGCAGTCCTGCTCTGGGTCCCCCATCTCAGGATCTTCTTTTACCAGTTCAGGGAAAGGGGAGTGGAAGGCTGGCTCGCAAAGCCCCGGAATGATTTCATCCTGGAATACCTGGGCTATGTTTTCCATTATTCCCCCTATATTCTTTTAATCGTTGCAGGCATCATTCTGGCAGGGATCCTCTCCGGGCAGACCCGCAAACTTTTAAGCAACCGGTTCTTCTACATCTCCCTGGCATGGTTCTTCATTCCCTTTCTGACCGGGTTTTTCTATTCGCGCTACGTTAATGCCGTACTGCAGTTCAGGGTGCTGATCTTTTATTTTCCCTTCCTGCTGTTCCTGTTTACCGGGAACCTGCCGGAACTCAGGAAACCCGCCAGGACCGTCCTCACCCTGGTCATATGCCTGGCTTTCAGCCTCAGCCTTGTTTTCGAGAGGCAGTATTACCACCTGTTCTACCGCTCCAGATTCAAGGAGATCATCCTTGAAACAGACCGGAGCCTGAAGGAACACGGAGCAAACAACTGCCTTGCGGTCATGGATTCGCATGAAAGGATCTCGGAATATTACTATAAGAGGATGGATATCCATTATGATCATTACAACTACGACGATTTTGCCACGAAAACGGATTTTATAGAACTCCTGCAGGCAGGCGATGAGGAATACCTCAGCCTGGGCGTGGATTCACAGACCGAATTCGTCCTTCCCCGGATCATCATGGACCACTACCCCTTCATGAATAAAAAGATCAATTACCAGGGGGGGAATTACTACCTGTTCTCAAAGCATGATTCAGTCCCGCCCGCCTCAAGCCTGGTCAGCCTGAACGGTTTCGACGGTGGCACGGAAGGCTGGTCCCCCGGCATTGACAGCCTGTACACCGATACCACGGGCCACTCGCTCAGCACATCCTATTTAATGGACAGGCGGCACGAATACGGTCCCGCTTTCACAGCCCCTCTCGCGGACCTCGCCACAAATAAAAACGACCTGATCGATGTATCCGTGTCGGTCCGCAATCTCGATTCCATGAATAATTCCGTTCTGGTGATTTCCCTTGAAGGGAAAAAGGGACTGGTGGAATGGACCGCGAGTCCTTTCACCGATTACGATCCCGGAACGGGGGAATGGTACACTGTCTACCATACCTTCCGTCCGGGCCGTTACTTTCATAAGGGTCTCCTGCGAGGCAGCAACCCCATAATAAAAATATATATATGGAACCGCGGGAAAAACAATTTCCTGATGGACGATTTCCGGATCATTGCACGACCGGGCAACCCGGTCCTGTACGGGCTGACGGAAAAAATATAGTTTCCGCATGCCCCAGGCCGGTTGCCCGTTCCTGCCGGTAATTCTTTGTCCGGGACGCCTAACAGATAGTATTTTGCTGTGGGAACCTGAATTCCGGGCAACCTTTGTCCCCCCCCGAATGGTCTTATTTATTAATTTCATAATTTTGTCATAATTACCGGAAACAACCTTATCCATATGAGCAGATTGGTGTTATTTCTTGCAGGGATACTGGTACCTCTGAATGGATTGATTTCCCAGTCCATGCCAGACGATCCTGACCGGATCGAGAGGGAGTTATTTGAGCGTGATTTTAAGCAACCCGGACACGCCGGGCCAGCAATGGGAATAAGGCCCATGCATTTACGAGCTGACAGGCTCAAATCCGCCATGGCTGACATAGGGAATCCACCTGCATGGAACTGGGTGCGCGCGTTCACCGGATCGGGGGGCGCGGAAATCACGGATATGGTTGTTGATGCCTCGAAGAATATTTATGTCATCGGGACCTTTGCAGACTCCATGAGAATTGCCTCAACAACCCTGGCGAGCAAGGGACTGAGGGATGTGTTCATCGCAAAGATCGGGAGTTTCGGCACCCTGACCTGGATCAGGCAGATGGAAGCGAGTCCGGATCAAAACCTTTACGGCGGACAGATTGCACTTACAACCACGGGCGTGGTGGTGAGCGGCCGTCTTGAGAGCCAGAGCATTTCAGGCGGCGGGAAATCGGCCACCCGAAAGGGGACTGAGGGTATTTTCATGGCACATATAAGTTCGTCAAATGCAGTGGACTGGCTTAAAATTTATGACGGCCAGGAACCCGGGAAGATCATGACGGATGCTGGAAATAACATTTTCCTTCTGTCCTCGATGAGCCTGCAGAAATTCGATGCAACCGGTACACCGGTCTGGTCAACCCTGACGGATGGCCGGATGTTCGATTTCACGAAAAGTGTAAACGACATCTGGATCACCGGTGCCGTTACGGATACCGGCATGGCGGTAGGTGACACTGTGTATCGCTCGGACTGGTTATACGGAGCATTCTTCCTGGCCAGGCTTGATGCCGGCGGAAAAGTCAAGTCCATTGAATTTATGAAGTCATACATCTTTGAAGACTATTTAAATTACCAGTATTTGAATCTGCTGATCGAGATGGACAACACAGGGGACCTGTATCTGGCATGCAGGGCTCAGGACGAAGTCCATTTCAGGGATTCAGTCATTCATATCTATCCCCCCGAGGGATTCCTCATGAAGGTTGACCCGAACATGAACGTACAATGGCTGAGATACAGGGAAATGACATATAATTCCTATTTCACTGATCTGGTAAAGGTCTCCGACAATCAGTTTTTTGTCTACGGCGAATTCTATGATTCCCTGGTACTGGGTAACTTTAAGGTTAAACCCGACTACAGATACGGGTATTTCCTGGCGGAATTAAATTCGGCCGGGCAGGTGCTGAACATCTACGATTACGAAGTGCCTCTCACTGCTTTTGAGATTCAATCGGGGAATACCATCTACAGCGCTTCCCTGGACCTGTACGACCTCTGGCTGCACAAAGGACTGCTTTCAGGCGCGGAATCCTGGAACCTGCAGGTCTTGAACAACGGGGGGGATGCTGCGATATGGTATACCATGGACATCGACGAGGACGGCAACCTTTATGCGCAGGGTTCCTACCGGGGGACCGTGAAGATCCTCGGCAGCCTTACCAGCGGCAGCGGGGTGTTTTTCATGAAATTCAGGAATAACGGAACCGTGGAATGGTTCAAATTCATGGAAAATCCGAACGGCAATCCATCCGGGATCAAAGTTGATAATGAAGGAAACGTTTACGCCTGGGGCAGTTTTTACGATTACATCAGGATCGAGGGAGA
>CAYSJH010000094.1:6775-11417 GCA_964431315.1 uncultured Bacteroides sp.
GCGGGATACGGTGGTTATGACTACTACGTTATGAAGTACAGTCCCCAGGGCGAACTCCGGTGGATGAAGACCTCCGAAGCCTCCAACTCAGGAGAAATTGAGCTCTTCAGCCTTGCTGTTTTCGAGGAGGATGTTGTGCTTGTCGGGGGAAGGATCAGCAATGGTTCGGTCACCATTGGTGGGCAGGTGATCTCGACCGCATCGCAGTCTTCTTTCGCGGGACTGATAGGGAAGGACATCATCGGTTGCACCATGGAACTGACGGTCCAGACAGTTGACGAGGATTTCGGAAAAGGTGACGGAACCGCCGAATTAACGATTTCTGGGGGGACCCCTCCGTACACGATCGCCTGGTCGAACGGGAAGGTTGGAACATCCTCTGTTGACAGCCTGTTCGCTGGGACCTACCAGGTCACGGTGGTGGATGGCAAAGGCTGTGAACAGTACCTTCAGTTTTCAATCAACATTAAAAACGGTCCCGTTATCAAACTCGACGGACTCGGCCACGTGAGCTGTTATGAAAAAGCTGACGGATTTATAAACATCAGCGTCAGCGGGGGCACGGAGCCGTATTCCTATTACTGGGACAACGGGTATTCCACCCAGGACCTGGCCAGCCTGAGCGCTGCACCCTATACCGTGACCGTTACGGATGCAGGGGGCCTGATCACCTCGGCGACTTACACTATCGAGCAGCCCAAGCCGCTGGATGTATCCTTTACCCTCAAACCGGCCACCTGCGGGGGTGGGACCGACGGGGCCATCGAGGTATTTACTTCAGGGGGGACCAAGCCCTACGACTGGGAGTGGAACACAGGGGTGTTCACCCAATCCCTCATGAACGAAAAAGCCGGAAAGTACACCCTTACCGTTAAGGATGCCAACAATTGCGAGCTGAAAGCCGTTATGGCACTCAGCGAAAAGAACTCACCCCTCGTTGAGACCGAATACGTTGAACCCGCCAACTGCGGTATGTCGGACGGAGCCGCGAAAGTCAGGGTTTTGAATCCTTCGGGTATCATTACTTACCTCTGGTCGGATGCAGGCGGCACCACTTCCGACCTGATCACAGGACAGAGCGCCCGGGGCTACTTTGTCACGGCAACCAGTGAAGCCGGGTGCAAAGCCGTCCACCTGGTGGATATCCCGGAGAAAAAACCGGTTGACAACCAGATCTGCCTGGTCACCGTCGACACGGTCATAGGATCCAACCTGGTGGTATGGGAAAAAGTCGCGGATGCGGTCCTATATAATGTCTACCGGGAAACTTCAGCCAAGGACGTCTACCTGCTGGCAGGCTCGGTTGCCGGTGCAGACCTGTCTGTCTTCGTCGATACGGTCGCAAATCCGCAGATCCGGTCTTACCGGTATAAAATCGCCGCCGTCGACGAGTGCGGGAACGAATCCTACCTGAGCCACCTGCACAAGACCGTGCATCTTACCATCAGCCCCGGACTCTCGGACAACATCATCAACCTGCGCTGGGACGACTACATCGGGGAAAATTTCGACAAATTCGAGGTCTGGCGTTATACCAGCCTGTACAGCTGGGAGTTGCTGGCCGAGCTTCCAAGCACCCTGAAATCGTACACCGATTTCTCGGCTCCCCCGGGACTGATTTTTTACAATGTAAGGGTTCCCTTCCCCAATCCCTGTGTGCCTACCGGCAACCTGCGCAAAGCGGGGACCGGGCCTTATACCCACGCATTGTCAAACCTGGATGATAACAAGTTGAAAAATACCGGGGAAATCAGTTCCCGAGTGGCGGAGGGATTTTACCTGTATCCCAATCCTACGAGCGGAAAGGTGATCGTCTGGAGTGAGGCCTTCCCGATCGTCGACGCGGAAATCCAGCTGACCGACCTGGCAGGCCGTCTGTTTATACAGAGAAAATATGAACAAAACCTGTCCGGGCGGTTGGAACTTGACCTGGGCGGGCTGCCCGCTGGTGCATACATGTTTCAGCTCATGACAAACGGACAGGTGTACCATCAGAAACTGGTAAAGCAGTAAGGAATCTTCTTTGCGGTTTTCTTTTTTTCCTTATCTTTAAACCCTCTTTTAAAGGACTTGCTTTGCAGGCGATTAATGTTTATAATAATCTGGAATTCAATGTCTTATAACCTGGCGGTTAATATGCACCGGCGGGTTTTGTGTTTGTACTAAACCTAAAATTTTTTTAAAATGATGCAGAGTAATTTATTCTGGTTCGTGCCTGTTGCCTCGGTTCTGGCACTGTTCTTTGCGTGGTTTTTTTACCGGAACATGATGAAGGAAAGCGAGGGTACCGACACCATGAAAAGGATCGCCTCACACGTCAGGAAGGGTGCCATGGCCTATATCAGGCAGCAGTATAAGGTGGTGGGGATCTTCTTTATCGTCCTCACCATTGTTTTTTCAATACTTGCATATGGACTGCACCTTCAGAATGAATGGGTTCCGTTTGCATTCCTTACCGGGGGGTTCTTCTCGGGACTCGCAGGATTTTTCGGGATGAAAACCGCCACATATGCCTCGGCGAGGACCGCCAATGCGGCACAGAAGAGCCTGAACAGCGGACTGAAGGTTGCCTTCCGCTCGGGTGCCGTAATGGGACTCGTGGTGGTTGGACTGGGATTGCTGGATATCTCACTCTGGTTCATCATGCTGAATCATTTCATCGATGTTGAGGAGGGTGAAAAGCTTGCCATCATCACCACGACCATGCTGACCTTCGGCATGGGTGCTTCCACCCAGGCCCTGTTTGCCAGGGTTGGCGGAGGTATTTTTACAAAGGCAGCCGATGTGGGTGCGGACCTTGTCGGCAAGGTCGAAGCAGGTATACCGGAAGACGATCCGAGGAACCCTGCAACGATAGCCGACAACGTGGGAGATAACGTCGGGGATGTTGCCGGTATGGGAGCCGACCTTTATGAATCCTATTGCGGTTCCATCCTTGCCACGGCAGCCCTGGGCGGTGCCGCTTTTATAGCGGATCCCGCTCTTCAGTTCAAGGCTGTGCTTGCCCCGATGCTCATAGCAGGGGTGGGGATTATTCTCTCCATTCTTGGCATCTTCCTGGTTCGCGCAAAGGAAGATGCCACCCAGAAAAATTTGCTTAATGCCCTCGGCAGGGGGATAAACATCAGTTCAATTCTGATTGTCGTGCTTTCATGGTTTGTCCTGTACATACTTCATATTCCGAATTTCTGGGGAGTCTGGGGTGCCATTGTGACCGGCCTGGTTGTCGGGATCATTATCGGCAAGGCAACGGAATATTTTACCTCGGAGGAATACAGGCCGACCCAGAAAATTGCCAAAAGCTCGGATACGGGTCCCGCTACCGTGATTATCTCCGGGATCGGGATGGGAATGTTCTCAACCGTCATTCCGGTGATTTCAGTGGTTATCGGGATCATCCTTGCCTACATGTTCGCATCCGGATTTGACGCTTCAGATATGGGAATGGGGCTTTACGGGATCGGCATCGCTGCCGTCGGCATGCTTTCCACACTGGGCATAACCCTTGCCACGGATGCCTACGGGCCCATTGCAGACAACGCAGGGGGGAATGCCGAAATGAGCGGTCTTGATCCCAAAGTCCGGAAACGCACCGATGCGCTTGATTCCCTGGGTAACACCACAGCTGCCACCGGGAAAGGCTTTGCCATCGGTTCTGCCGCATTGACAGCGCTTGCCCTGCTTGCAGCCTATATTGAGGAGATTAAGGAGGGGATAAAACGATTGCTGGTGGATACCGGATGGACACAGTACGTATTCCCGGATCATACCGTCATTACCTCTGCCGATCAGCTAAAGAATTTTGGATTTGCTGACTTCATGAGACTTTTTGAAGTTCACCTGATGAACCCGAATACACTTGTGGGAATATTCCTGGGCTCAATGATGGCCTTTATGTTTTCCGGGTTGACCATGAATGCCGTTGGCCGGGCCGCTGCAAAGATGGTAGAGGAGGTCAGGCGCCAGTTCCGGGAGATCAAGGGGATACTCGACGGGAAAACCGAGCCCGAATATGCCAAATGCGTGGCCATCTCAACACGGGGAGCCCAGATCGAAATGATCCTTCCATCTTCCCTGGCCATTATTGTTCCGATCGTAACGGGACTTATTTTCGGGATTGCAGGGAGCATGGGACTGCTGGTAGGGGGATTGAGCACCGGGTTCGTACTTGCGATATTCATGGCCAACTCCGGCGGTGCATGGGACAATGCTAAAAAATACATAGAGTCCGGCCACCTCGGCGGAAAGGGTTCGGCCAACCACAAAGCCGCTATAATCGGGGATACCGTTGGGGATCCTTTCAAGGATACCTCGGGACCGTCCCTGAATATCCTGATCAAGCTGATGAGCATGGTCTCCATCGTGATGGCCGGCGTGAACGTTGCCATTAACCTGCTCTGATTCCCGCATATATCATACAGGAAGCCGCATCCTGCCGATGCGGCTTTTTTCATGACACCCCCCCCTGAACTCAGCATTTCACCGAAAGCATGGTTAAAAAAGCCGCCTATGAAAATTTTCGTACCTAAGGCATTGTCATCTCGTCTCGGCTTTCTGCCTTCAGCAGAAAAAGGTTCCTCGATTGACAATGCCATCGGTAATACGCGGAAATTTTGAAGCGGCATTTTAACCTATGCCTGAG
>CAYSJH010000095.1:0-11342 GCA_964431315.1 uncultured Bacteroides sp.
GGATCGATGGCGGCTTCCCTGAGCAGGTTGATGTAGTGGTCGAATTTCTGGTAGGGAAAATGAAGCATCACATCCTGATTCTTGATCACCTCGAGAATGCTCCTGTGGGGATGGATCAGGGGATGGGGGATGGAAGGGGTGGACGTATAGACCATTTCCTTTCCGCCCAGGTTGGGGAACTTTATGTAATCCTTGAAGTTGTGGTACCTTCCCCCGGGGATCAGGTTGTCCTCCTCGTCGAGCTTGAGTTTGTTCTTCAGGTATTCAAGCAGGTCAGCGGGCATGGAGCTGTCGTATACAAAACGGACGGGCTGCCCGCTTTGCCGGTCCGAAACGGAACTGTCGATGATCTCGAGGAAGCTTTTGGAAAGGTCGTTGTCGATGTCCAGTTCCGCATCCCTGGTGAGCTTGATGGTATAGGCCTCAAACTGGTCGTACTGGAAGATCCCGAAAATATCGTCGAGGCAGAACCGGATCACATTGTCCAGCAGGATGATGTATTGCTTGCCCCCGGAAGAAGGCAGGACCACGAATCGCCCGATCTCATCGCCGGGGATTTCGATCAGTGCATATTCGGGGTCGGTTGCATGTTCCCTGCTGGTGAGTTTTATGGCCAGGTAGATGGATTTATCATGCAGCTGCGGAAATTCCTTGACGTTGTGCAGCATAACCGGTGTGATGACCGATAGCACCTCATCCTGGAAATATTTCCTCACGTAACTTGACTGTTCCTCGTTCAGGTGGTCCTCCCGGATGATGTGTATGTCCTGTTCCGCCAGTTCGGCGATAAGGTCCTGGTAAGTCTGCTCGAATTTCTTTTGCAGCAGCATCACCTTCTGCTGGATAGCGTTCAGGATCTTTTTGGGCTTCTCCCTGTTTTTCAGTCCCGTAGTTTCCTCCACATCGATCATCCGTTTGATGGTCGCCACCCGGACTTTGAAGAATTCATCCAGGTTGTTGGAGAAAATACCCAGGAAACGGAACCTTTCCACCAGGGGAACATTCGGATCAATGGCTTCCTGCAGCACCCGTTCGTTGAACGACAGCCAGCTGATCTCCCTGTTGATGATCTTTTTTTCTAAAGCCATTTTGCTTGCCGGTGATGCCTGGATTGGGTTAGCAAAAAATCAGAGGGACAAAGGTAATAAAAAAACCTTGAACCCTTTATTCGCCGTAGCGCCTGGGATAATCGAAGAAATCACTTTCAGGAGGGGTGTTCCCGACCTGGTCCCAGGTTTCAATGTCATACGTCAGGCTCACGATGCCGGAGGTGGGGATATTGTCCAGGTAATGATTCATCAGGTGGTTGGCGAGGGCGGTGAAGGCCGGATTGTGCCCGAATAACAGGAGCTGGGAGACTGTTTTTTCCTGGCTCCGGATGAGTTCAACCAGGTCGTCCGTATTGCCCATGTAGATGCTGTCCGTTATACGGATCTTTTCGTAGGGGAACTTCATGATCCGGGCATGGATGATAGCCGTGTAAAGGGCGCGGTTAGCGGGACTGGTAAGGATGAGGTCGGGAACCACCTTGCGGTCGGCGAGTTTCCGGGCCATAAGGTAGGCATTGTCAATGCCACGGGGACTCAGCGGACGGTCTATATCGGAGATATTCTCAAAGTCCCAGCTCGATTTGCCGTGCCGGATGATGTGGAGGGATCTTTTGCTCATGGCAGCTTGTTTCTGCCAAATTTACTTAAAAAAGTCAATTTCAAAGAGGAGGCGATTGCCTGTCACAGGATGTTGCTGGCCAGTTCGGCCAGGAAGGAGCGCTCGCCCTTGACCAGGTTCACGTGGGCGAAGATCTCCTGTCCCCTCATCTTGTCCGACAGGTAGGACAGCCCGTTCGAGGTTGAGTCAAGATAGGGGGAATCGATCTGTTCGATGTCCCCCGTGAACACCATTTTTGTCCCTTCCCCGGCACGGGTGATGATGGTCTTGACCTCGTGGGGAGTAAGGTTCTGTGCCTCGTCCACAATAAAGAAAACCCGCGAGAGGCTGCGCCCGCGGATATAAGCAAGGGGAGTTATGACGAGCTTCTCGTTTTTCAGCATCTCGTCGATCTTGGTGAACTCGGGACTCTGCTGGCTGAATTTGTGCTTGATGACAGAGAGGTTGTCCATTAAAGGCTGCATGTATGGCTCGATCTTTTCCTTGATATCGCCGGGCAGGAATCCCATATCCCGGTTGGCAAGCGGCACAATGGGCCTTGCCAGGAAGATCTGGGTGAACAGTTTACGCTGGTAAAGCGCGGCAGCCAGGGCCAGCAGGGTTTTGCCCGTACCCGCCTTACCGGTAAGAGATACAAGCTGGATCTCCGGGCGCATCAGGGCATCCAGTGCGAATGCCTGCTCGGCGTTGCGGGGTTCGATGCCGTAGGCTTTCTGCTTTTCGACCCGGTCAATTAACCCGTTGAAGGGATCGAAATGCGCCAGCGCACTCGATTTCCCGTTTTTCAGGATGTAGTACTGGTGCGCGGTAGGCGGCACCTCGAAACTAAAATCCGCCACCGGCACGCCTTCGTATTCTTCATACATCCGGGATATCAGCTTGCTTCCGATCCCTTCCACCGTGCTGATGCCCTTGTAAAGGTCATCCAGGTTGGCCACCTTGTCATTCTTGTAATCCTGTGCGACCACGCCCAGTGCCTTGGCTTTCATCCTCAGGTTGATGTCTTTCGTGATCAGGACGACATGCCTGTTTGGCTTCTCCTTCTGAAGAAACTGTGCGATGGCCAGTATCCGGTGGTCCGGGGTATCCTCGGGGAAGGAATTCCTCATTTCGTCGGAATAGGCCTTGCCGGTTTCAATGGACAGCTTCCCGAGGTCCTCACCCAGCGAAATGCCGCCGTTGAAAAGCCCGTCACCCGAAAGCTTGTCGAGCTCCCTGGTGAATTCCCTCGCGTGGAAATTGATCAGGTCATTTCCCCTCTTGAAACGGTCAAGTTCTTCCAGGGCCACAATCGGGATGACGACATCGTTCTCTTCAAAATTATAGATACATTTGTAATCATGCAGCAGCACATTCGTATCCACGACAAATGTTTTCTTGGTTTTCTTGGGCATCAAAGGCACTTTTGAGGTAAAATCGGTTAAAATTAGCAATAAAATACTGGATAATTTGTTGACAAACTGTTTATAACCTGTTAAATGGTAAATAATGATGGAATCTTCAAATCCTGTAATTAACGCCATATTAAAGAGAAGGAGCATAAGACGTTACCGTGCGGGGACTGTTGATAAATCAGAAATAATGGAATTGTTAATTGCGGGCATGTACGCACCTTCCGCAAGGAACCAGCAACCCTGGCATTTCCTGGTGATCCGTGATCGCCCGGTCCTGGAGCAGATCATGTCGGTCCATCCCTATGCCTCCATGCTTTCCGGAGCGGCCCTGGCGATCCTGGTCTGCGGTGACGAGACCCTCGAGCTCAGCAGGGGATACTGGTCGGTGGATTGTGCCGCCGCCACCCAGAACATCCTGCTGGCGGCGCATGCAGTGGGACTCGGGGCCGTCTGGTTGGGGGTATACCCGCGCGAGGAGCGGCAGGAAGCGATCCGGGAGATCTTCGGGCTGCCGTCTTATATACATCCGTTTTCCCTGGTTTCGCTGGGGCACCCGGCCGAAGAAAAACCCTTGCCCGACCGGGTTAAAGAAGACCGGGTTCACTGGGACAATTGGTAGAGCATCCTGACTTCCTCCATGAATTACAACGAGGCCATATCTTTCCTTTTCTCCAGCCTGCCCATGTACCAGAGGGTCGGCCGGGCGGCCTATAAATCCGATCTGAAGAACACCCTGGCCCTTGACGAGCATTTCGGGCATCCCCACCTTGCCTTCCGGAGTATTCACGTGGCAGGCACCAACGGTAAGGGGTCCGTCGCCCACATGCTGGCTGCAGTCCTTCAGGAAGCAGGCTACCAGACCGGCCTGTACACCTCCCCCCATCTGAAGGATTTCCGTGAACGGATAAGGATCAACGGGGAGATGATCCAGGAGGATCGGGTCACGGCATTTGTCAATGAGCACCACGGCATCATCCGGCAGATCGAACCTTCTTTTTTTGAAATGACGGTGTCCATGGCTTTCGATCATTTTGCCCGGCAGAAGGTCGATCTTGCCGTGGTGGAGGTCGGCATGGGAGGGAGGCTGGATTCGACCAACGTCCTTCATCCCCTGCTGTCGGTCATTACGAACATCGGGATGGACCACAGCCAGTTCCTGGGCGATACCCTGTACAAGATAGCGCGGGAAAAGGCCGGCATCATGAAACCGGGGGTCCCCGCCGTCATCGGGCAAAAGCAGCAGGAGATCAGCGTTGTTTTCGAGCGAAGGGCAAGGGAAATGGGTTGCAGCCTTTATTTTGCCGACCAGGAATACCGTGTGGAAACCGACCCGCAGTCCCCCGAGGGCAAACAGCTCATGCAGGTTTACCGTCACGACGAACCATGGCCCGGATCCCTCGAACTCGATCTGCTGGGACACTACCAGCAAATGAACCTCGCCACGGTGCTGAAAGCCATTGATGTACTGGGGGAACTGGGGATTTCCCTGTCCGGGGAACAGGTGCGCCGCGGGTTGGCAAATGTAAGGGTACTGACGGGCCTGAGGGGGCGCTGGGAGATCCTCGGCCATAATCCCATGATCGTCTGCGATACGGCCCATAACCCGGAGGGAATGAAGGAAGTCCTCCGGCAGATCCGTAATATGCCCTGGAAGAACCTGCATTTCATTCTCGGAATTGTGAACGACAAGGACCCACGAAGGCTGCTGTCCCTGCTGCCGAGGAAAGCCAGGTATTATTTCACCCAGGCTTCCATACCCCGGGCAATGGACCGTGAAAAACTGGCCAGGGAGGCAATGGGATTCGGATTGCACGGCCAGGTCTGTCCCTCTCCAACAAGGGCCCTGGAAATCGCCCGCTCCGAAGCTACCGCGGATGACCTGATCTTTGCAGGCGGCAGCATCTTCCTGGTGGCCGAGCTGCTCTGATATGACTCACTTTTGCCTGAAGAAGATCGGGTAGATCTTGCAGGCCACGCAAAACCCGAAGGCCGCCTCAAGGAAGGAAAAGAAAACCAGGATCCCGCCGAGGATGTAGGCTGCCAGGTTAAAGCCTGCAATAAAACTTACCAGGGCCAGGGCCGACAGGGTCAATCCTATCCTGGCCGCGAAGACTTTCGGTCCCTCGTTGATCAGGATCTCCCCCAGGTTAAGGCTGCGGACCAGGTACTTGTTCATTCGTCCCACGGGACTGAACCTGCCCCCGAACCAGGCCCTGAGTGCGAAGTCCGCCGGCAGTAAGAAAAGGATCCACTTGTAGGGGGTGAATATGAATATGCTCATTGCGATGAAGGTTACCAGGGCATTGAGCCGTGTTACGTTCTCGTTGATCTGTCTTTCGTTAACGGGACATACTTCAATCATGACGTTTCCTGCTTTAATCTAAAAAATACATTCAGATCCAAATATACGAATTAAATGTTTAAGCAATATAATTAAATTAAGATTTGCCACGCCAGCCAACGATAATTGCTATCTTTATTATCCATAACAACCAAACTCATGAAATACCTGACATTATTTTTACTGGCCGCCCTTGCGGCATGCAGGCCGGGGACTGATGTCCGTGAAGAGGGGAAATGGATCCAGCTTTTCAACGGGAAGGACCTGGAGGGCTGGGACATAAAGTTCGCCAAACACCCGCTGAACGAGAATTTCAATAACACCTTCCGCGTCGAGGATGGCAAGCTGGTGGTCCGTTACGACGAATGGGACAGCATCCGGGGGGAATTCGGACACATTTTTTATCGAAAGCCGTTCTCACATTACAAATTAAGGGTGGAATACAGGATCGTTGGAAGGCAGGTACCAGGGGGACCCGCATGGGCCTTCAAGAACAACGGCATCATGTTCCATTCGCAGTCCGCCGAAAGTATGTTGCTCGACCAGCCTTTCCCGGTAAGCATCGAGGCCCAGCTCCTGGGCGGTGATACGGTCGGCGAACGTCCCACTATGAACCTCTGTACACCGGGTACTAACGTGGTGTTGAACGGCCAGCTTTTTACGCCGCATTGCGTTAACTCTTCTTCAAAAACCTACAGGGGGGAGGAATGGGTCAGCGTGGAGCTTGTGGTCCTGGGCAGTGAAATCGTCCACCACATCGTGGAAGGGGACACCGTTCTTACCTACAGCAAACCCCAGATCGGGGGAGAACTGCCGGAAGGATTCCCCCTGATCGAGGGCACCCTGCTGGAGTCCGGTTACATAGCCCTGCAGGCTGAAAGCCATCCATTTGAATTCCGCAAGGTTGAATTGCTCGACCTCAGCGACCGGTATGAAAAGAAATGAACCGTCTCAGTTAAGCAGGGCCAGCGTCAAACTCATTCGTATTTTCCTCATGCGCGGTTTCCTCATGCGTGGTTCACTCCTTTTTTCCCCGGCGTGGCTTTGCCTGATCCCGGTTGGTGGACAGGATCCTGTCGCGTCTGCAGGGCGGGACCTGATCCCCGCTGATCGACAGGTTCCTTCCCTGGAGCAGGCTTTCCTTAATCCGCCGGCTTCGGCCAGGCCAAGGACCTGGTGGCACTGGACCGGAGGAAATATAAGCAGGGAGGGCATCACTAAGGATCTCGAATGGATGAGCAGGGTAGGGATAGCCGGTATGCAGCTGGCAGATGTTGGTTTCGGCATGGGACAGGAGGTGGAAAACAAGCTGTGGTTCGGATCCACCGAATGGCTGGATGCGGTAAGGTTTGCAGCGGAAGAGGCGGATCGCCTGGGACTCGAAATGGCCATATTCAGTTCGGCGGGCTGGTCCATCGCGGGGGGTCCCTGGGTGGAACCCCGGCAGGCCATGAAAAAGCTGGTCTGGAGCACAAATGAGGTTGAAGGTCCCACCCTGTTCTCAGCCGGGCTGGTGGCTCCGCCTTCCTGCAACGGGCCCATCGGGAATTACTCCCCGGGAAGCCCGGGCAACCGTCAGCAGGCGGATCCTGAATTTTACCGCGACGAAAGGGTCCTGGCCTTTCCGGCTCCCCCGGATGAGCAGGACATCGCCGGGTTTGGTCCCCGGTTCACCTCCGGAACTGCATCCATCAGCGACCCGGGAGCCCTGCTGGATGACGACCTCAACAGCCGGCTGACGCTGTACCGGCAGCCCGGGGAGGACCGGATCCGACTTTACATGGATTTTAAGGAGCCCTTCCCGGCACGGGCGCTTACCATTGCCTCACCGGCGGGCATTCCCGCCGGCAGGCTGCTGGCAGGGGATGACAGCAACCGGTACGAGACCCTGCTGATCCTGCCCGGGGTCCAGAATTACCGCGGGGGCAGGGTCCGCACCTTCAGTTTTCCCGCATCCATTTCCAGGCACTACCTGCTTGAGCTCACCGGGATGGCCCCTCGTCCCGCGGATTTCATCACCCAGCCCGAACCGGCTGTCCCCGATTCGGTGATTCTTGCCGCATTGATCCTTCACACGCGAGGGCGGGTCCACCGCTGGGAAGACAAGGCGGGCTTCAGCCTGCTGAACGAATACGGCTCGTCGCCCACACCGGAAACGGACCGGGGTTCGCTTGTGCCGGCCGGGAAAGTCATCGACCTCAGCAACCGGGTGGATGAAACCGGAAAGCTGAACTGGAAGGTTCCGGAAGGAAAATGGATCATCCTGCGGACGGGTTATTCCCTGACGGGTGCAAAAAACCGTCCCCCCGTGCCTTCCGGGCTCGGTTACGAGGTGGACAAGCTCAACGAGGATTATGTCAGGGAATATATGGAGGCATACATGCGCCCGCTCAGGGATGCACTGGGACCGCTATACGGCCGGAGGCTGCAATACGTCCTGCTTGACAGCTGGGAAGCGGGCATGCAGAACTGGACGGACGACATGGTCAGTGAATTTACAAGCAGGAGGGGATACGATCCTGTACCCTACCTGCCTGCACTGGCCGGCTACGTGGTTCAGAGTGCCGAAGTCAGCGACCGGTTCCTGTGGGATTTCCGAAGGACGCTGGCGGATATGTTCGCGGAGAATTTTTACGGCACCGTGACGGGATACCTGCATGAAGAGGGACTTCAAACCTACGGAGAGGCATCCGGAGTGTCGCTCGAGATCCTGGAGGATGCCCTGCTATGTAAAAAATACGTCGACATACCCATGGGGGAATTCTGGGTGAGGGATCTCCACCCGGGTCCCATTTATTACGTGGATATCCGCGGAGCCGCTTCGGCAGCCCACGTCTATGGCAAAACACTGGTCGCGGCCGAAGCTTTTACAGGCGGTAGCTACGAGTCCCCCTCCACCCTCAAGCGGATCAGCGATTACTGGTTCACCCGTGGAGTGAACCGGCTGGTCTTCCATACCTCTGCACACCAGTCCCTGGATACCAAACCCGGGAACACGATGGTGGGCACCCACCTCAACCGGAACATGACCTGGGCTGAACAGGCGGGTCCCTTTATGGATTACCTTTCCAGGAATTCCTGCATGCTCCAGCAGGGGGTATTTGTGGCGGACCTGGCCTACCTGCTGGATGAGGGTGCCCCTTCCTCCATGCCTTTCTGGGGACCGGGACTTACTCCGGCTCCGCCGGACGGATACGATTATGACTACGTGAACACGGATGTCCTGCTGAACCGGATGTCGGTCGATTCTTCCGGGCGGATCGTCCTTCAGGGGGGAATGAGCTATGCCGTCCTGGTCCTTCCCAACACCGGCCGGATGACCCTGAAGGTCCTGAAAAAGGTCCATGAGCTGGTAAGGGCCGGGGCCACGGTTGCCGGTTCCAGGGTGATTGCTTCACCGAGCCTGGCGGATTATCCGCGGGGAGATTCGGAGATCAGGGAACTTGCCCTGGACCTCTGGGCAGATCTTGATGGGATTACCCGTACAAGGAATCATTTTGGCAGGGGAATGGTGGTCTGGGGCGAATCGCCCGGGCAGGTGCTGGACCTGATGCAGTTGTCCCCCGACGTCCAATCCTGCGCCGGTCCGGGTCCTGAATTATCATGGATCCACAGGCGGACCGGGGACATGGAGATTTATTTTCTTGCCAGCCATGATCCAGGTTCCCGGGGATATGATGTTCGATTCAGGGTTAACAGTCGGGAGGTTGAGTTTTGGGATCCGGTTGACGGAAGCATCCGCCCGGCTCCATATTCTTTTGAGGGAAATACAACCAGGATCCCCCTGGAACTGGAAGGTTACGGTACCGTGTTCGTGGTGTTCCGGGACAGTACAGGCATCCCTTCCCGGCCCGGGAGAAGGGGAAAAGAAACCGACCTGATGACGGTAGAAGGTCCCTGGGAAGTCAATTTCAGGCCAGGACCCGGATCCCCCGGCAAAATCATTCTTGACCGGCTGGGGTCGTGGACCGAAAATCCGGTGGATGAGGTCAGGTACTTTTCGGGAACGGCGGATTACGTCAAAGACCTGGTTATCCCGGGTTCCTTCCTCAAATCCGGCAACTCCCTGTACCTCGATCTCGGACAGGTCAAAGACCTTGCCGAAGTTTCCCTGAACGACAGACGAATTACCCTGCTGTGGAAGGAACCCTACCGGGTGAATGTGAGCGATCAATTGAAGAGAGGGTTGAACCGGCTTGAAATAAGCGTTACAAATGAGTGGACCAACCGGATCATCGGGGATATGCACGCGGGCGAGGGGGAAAAGGTGCTGGACAGCCTGACAATACGCATGTTCGGGCGAACGGAACTGAAAGAGTCCGGCCTTATCGGTCCCGTCAGGATTGTTTCAGTCTTAAACGATTAGTACAGTGCGTTCACCCTGTCACTTGCCGGAATGTTACCTAAAACCGATACGCTAAAATTTGCCGTCCTTGCGGCATACCTTTTCCTGACGGCTGATCTCAGCGGGCAGCGGGCGGGACTCAGGGACACCATCGCAGGCATTCCCGTCAATTACGATGAGCAGAAAGTTGGAATTTATACCCTGCCAGATCTTTTCAGGACGCACGACGGCGGGAAGGTGAAAACGCCGGAAGAATGGTTCATGAAGCGAAGACCCGAGATACTGGACGATTTCAGGGAGAACCAGTTCGGGTTCGCCCCCGGCCGCCCGGAGGATATGTGGTTTGACGTGTTCGATCCCGGCACCCCTGCCCTTAACGGCATGGCCGTCCGGAAGCAAGTATGCGTTTATTTCACAGGGGATACAGCGGGTTCTAAAATGGACCTGCTCATTTACCTGCCGGCGGATGCAAACGGTCCCTTCCCGCTCCTCATGGGGCTAAATTTTGTCCCCAATTGCAGTTACATCGATGACCCGGGTATCCGGAAGGGTGAAATGTGGGGAAGGGACCATACGAAAGTCCCGGCTCCGGAAAGATCCCGCTTCAGCTATTTTGATCCGACGCTTTTCCTATCCCGGGGCATAGCCTATGCATCGGTCTATTACGGGGATATTGAGCCCGATTTCAGCGAGGGTATACCCTATGGCATACGAGGTGCTTATCTGAAACCGGGCGAGACTGAACCGGGGGCAAACGGGTGGGGTGCCATTGCGGCATGGGCCTGGGGACTCAGCCGGGCTATGGATTACCTGGAGACCGACCCGGATATTAACCACCGGAAAATTGCGATCATGGGTGCCTCTAGGCTCGGAAAAACCGTGTTGTGGGCCGGGGCAACCGATCAACGGTTTGCCATGGTCATTGCATGCTGTTCAGGGGAAGGCGGTGCAGCACTCAGCCGCCGCAGGTACGGCGAGACCATCGCCCACCTTACTGCCCCGTCAAGGTATCCCTACCAGTTTTGTACAAATTACCAGAAATATGCAGAGGACGTGGAGCATTTCCCGGTCGATGCCCATATGCTGGTTGCCCTGATGGCCCCTCGCCCGCTTCTACTCCAGACGGGGATCACCGATTACTGGTCCGACCCCAAAGGCGAGTTCCTGGCTGCCATGGCAGCCGGGCCGGTCTATGAACTCCTCGGCGCACAGAGCCTCGGGATAAGCGATCTCCCGGAAGCCGGCCAGCCGGTCCTCCATACTCTGGGTTTCCTGATGCATGACGGGGGGCATGGGATCCTGCCTTCCGATTACCCTGTTTTCATTGAATTCATTCAAAAGTACCTGATGTCCAATCCTTGATAGTAATTAATGATCCGGCAAAATCTGATGATTTTCAATTGTTACGGACGGCTTTCAAGAGACATCATTTTTATTTAAAATCCTTTGTCAAAACAAAAGAGTCCTGTATATTTGCACCCGCCCTGGATAAAACCGGGGCATTTATAAATGGGCGATTAGCTCAGCTGGTTCAGAGCACCTGCCTTACAAGCAGGGGGTCAATGGTTCGAATCCATTATCGCCCACAACAAAA
>CAYSJH010000096.1:0-10416 GCA_964431315.1 uncultured Bacteroides sp.
ATGGCAGACCTGGCAGTTAATTACATGGGATTGAAACTCCGGAATCCAATCATTGTAGGCAGCTCCGGACTTACCGACAAAATAGAATCCATCCGCAACCTGGAACAGAACGGGGCAGCAGCGGTGGTCCTGAAATCATTGTTCGAAGAGGAGATCGTGCTGGAGAAGCAGGCCAGTCTTGGCCGGATGCAGGGCGGAGAGGCCCTTTATCCCGAGAGCCTTGACTTTTACCGGTATGAAGATGCCCCCAGGGAAACCACAACGCAGTACCTCGAGCTGATCCGGAACGTCAGGAAACAGGTTTCCATCCCGGTCATGGCCAGCATCAATTGCATGACGGCCAGGCAATGGACATGGTTCCCGAAGGAGATCGAGGGTGCCGGGGCGGATGCTCTCGAACTCAACCTGTTCATCCTGCCATCCGATATGAACCGGAGCGTCGAGGAAAACGAAAAGGTCTATTTTGACATTGTCGGGGAAGTAGCGGATAAGCTGAAGATCCCCGTGGCCCTGAAAATATCCTATTATTTTTCAAACCTGGCAAACATGATCAGGAAGCTTTCCGAGACCAGTGTAAGGGGACTCGTACTCTTCAACCGCTTTTACAGTCCCGATATCGACACTGAAAAATTCGAGATCACCTCAGGCAGCGTGCTGAGTTCGCCGGGGGACCTGTCCCTTTCCCTCCGGTGGATTGCCATAATGGCCGAACGGGTCAGCTGCGATCTGGCAGCCTCAACCGGAGTGCATGACGGCGCAGCCCTGATCAAGCAGCTGCTTGCAGGGGCGAATGCCGTCCAGGTGGTATCGGCCATTTATAAATACGGAGGGGAACGGATAGCGGAAATGCTGCACGACCTGGAATCCTGGATGGACAAGCACGCATTCGGCAGCATAGATGATTTCAGGGGAAAGCTGAGCCAGTCTAAAACTGAAAATCCGGCTGCATACGAGCGCGTCCAGTTCATGAAATATTTCCGGGGTTACCCCGGTTGACCGCCTTTTGCCGGCCGCACCTCTCCTTACATGAGGAATGATATCATTACCGATGAATTCATCAAGGCGTTGCGTGACTACGCCTTTCTGCTGAACAGGGATTACCCAAGGAAGACCATCCTGAAGATCACGGGCGACCGCTACATGCTGAATACCTTTCAGCGCATCCTGCTTTCACGCGGCATATTCAATGAAAGGGATGTGAAGGGAAGGATCCGCAAGACGGTCAGCGAGGCAGGGGGACAGGAACTGTATATCGACGCATACAATGTATTGTTCACCGTTTGCAATTACCTGCTGGGCAGGATGTTGTTTATCGGGAACGACCGTTTTGTAAGGGATACCGGGGAAGTTTACGGGAAGCCGCATGATGATCCCGTCTTTGCCAGGGGAATTGAACTCTGTGTTTCCTACCTGGTCAAAAAGCAACCGGTCCGGGTGGAATTCTTTCTTGACAGTCCCGTTTCACGCAGCGCGGAACTTGCCAGGAGACTGAGGGAGCTTCTGGCCAAAGGTGGATTGCAGGGGGATGCCCGGATCGACAGGAATCCGGATACCATCCTCATCCGCCAGGACCGGGGCATCGTGGTCAGCTCCGATTCCGATGTTCTTGACAACACCGAACTTCCCATCCTTGACCTTGCCCGCCTCATACTGGAGGACAATTTCGACCTCCAGCTTCCGGACCTCGGCCAACTCCTGGCCTGAGCCCCGCTCTGCTGCCCCGCCTGAGACCCTGATTCCCTGCCTAATTACTCATATAAAGCATCCTTGCAGGGGCGCTTTTCCCGTCGCCGGCATACAGGATTGCCGTGTAAAATCCGGCCGGCAGATCCGGATAACGGGCGCTGAAATCAAGTTCAACGATGTGCCAGCCCTCATCCAGCTGGGTTATTTCAATCACATCCACCAGCTGTCCCATTGCATTGAACAGCCGGATAGACTTGGGAGCATCCTTATCCGTGGCATGGATGTAGACCCGCAGCATGGCAACCGAGCTGAAAGGATTCGGGAACACGACCCCGATCCGGGAATCTTCCGGATCAGGTTCCCCGACGTTATTGGCAAATGTCTTGCCATTCACCGCACTACTGGTTGCGGCCCCTCCGTAATACCCGTAGCCTCCGGCCGCACCGTAATATGCTCCGTCACCCAGGGCATTGTCCGTGACGCCTTCGGGCATTGGCAGGGGTTGCTTGACCGTGACCGCAGCTCCGGAATCTGCACGGATGACCGAATCAACGGCAATGAAGGAGGTATACTGGGTCAGCAGGTTGTATTTGAGTCCCAGTTGAGTCACCACCTCCTTGATCGAATCCGCATAATTCTCCTGATCGTAGCCATATGCCGGCGCCCTGGAATAATCATCCAGCAGCTGTATTTTATGCCTCGCCCAGAGGTAACGAAGGGCTTCGTTGGCCGGGTCGGCCTCATACCTGCTCACGTCCAGGGTTTCTGTGTAAAGCTGGCTCCCGCTGAGTCCGGATACCCTGATCTCTCCCCTGGGACTGCCCCGATATTTGCCGAACAGGATCACGGGCCGCTCTGCAAAGACATCCGGCACGTTCGGGGGTTCGACGTCGTACACCCCGAAGGTGGTGAAACTGACATTTATGTTGGTAAGCACGGGATTCCCGATATACTGCCTGAAACGGCCGGCTGAAGCCTCAGCCTCTCCTTCGTTGAGTACGAAGAACGGTTCTCCCACGCCCACGTGCGCGATGCCCTCTATGATGTACCGGTTGACGGAGGAACCGATGCCAAAGGCAAAGAAATTGGCCTCACCAAGGTTGTTGCGGATCAGGTCGAAGGCCTGGCGCTCCACGCTCACGTACCCATCAGTCGCGATCACGAATGTCCGGGCAAAGTCCTCCGTGCCCGGGAGTGACAGGGCGATATTCAGGGCGTTCAGGAGTTCCGTGCCTCCCCCTCCCTGTTTGTTGTCGATGGCATTGATGGCCATATCGATATTGGACTGTGTTGCCGGAAGCGAAGAAGGTGACAGTACATAGCTCCCGCCGGCAAAGAATACCAGGTTAAAACGGTCCTGCGGCCTCAATCCTCCCACCAGGTCCTTGAGCAGGGTCTTTGAAACCGCGATGGGGAAACCGCTCATGGACCCGGAGACATCCATGATGAATACGTACTCCCGCGGGGGGATCTGGTAATCCTGCGGATTTTTGGGCGGCTGGAACATGGCCAGGAAGAAGTTTTCGTCTTCCCCTTCCCAGGTGAGCAGTCCGGATTCGATCTGTGCCCCGGACAGGCGGTATTTAACCACCACATCCTTGTTCCCCTTGAGATCCTCCGATGCACAGGCCGTATATTTGGCCGGGGCGCTGAAATGCATGTTGGGGTGGGAGGGACTGTACACATCCTTGATGGCCATACCGGCATTGATGCAGATGTCGATGTGGAAATCGTACAACGGGTCCTCTCCCTCATGCTGATAAGGGGTCTCGGTCCATTCCTCCCCGTCCTCAGAGGGACTGACATAACGGGGTCCCACTACAGTCGGGTATACGAATTCGTATTCCCCCTCCAGGGGGATCAGCAGTTCGGTGTACCGCATCTCGATCTCAATGGTGTCACCGGGAAGTATGTTCCCCACGCTCATCCTGAAAACATTGGGGCGTTCCTGCTCGAGGAGGCTGACCGTTTTCCCTTCCTCCTTTGCCTCCTCATAGATCTCCCGGGCTTCCTCCTTTTCCTTGATCTGGGCGATCAGGATCCGGTTGCCGAGGGACATCTGCATGAAATGCACGGCCGCGCGGGTGGAAGCGGGAAAAACATAGATCGCTTCAAGAACGGAATCCCCCTCGTTGCAGTAAGTTTGCCTCACTGTCACACTGGCAATCACGCCGCTGATCCGGACATCGGCCGAGGTTGCCTTGAGGGGCAGCTGGTCGATGGCAGTGTCGGTGCTCATGACGAAAAAATACGGAGAAAGGGTCTTGTCCTCCTCAACCTGCGACCATGCCGGGAGGCATGACAGGAAAGTCCCCAGGACCAGGAAGACTCCGGGCAGGAAAGTCTTGGTTTTCATTTTTCAGGGTTTAAGGGTGAGTAGCATATAAGTTAATTAATCCGGGACCGGAATGCAATTATTTCGTTCTTAATCGCAAGGTTTGGCACTCAGACATTCATTAGATGAAAAAATCGGCCCCGTGGTTGCTTCCCGTTAATGGCATACCACGAAGTGCCTTCATGCAGGCTTTTGCAGACAGAAGTGAAATGCTGCCTGTACGGACAGAAGAAAAAGGATTACTGCGGGCTGGTGCCAATGCCGGATCAGACCAGGTCTATGGCTTCCGTGGGCATCCAGTGCGAATCCATCCCTTCCCACTTGATGGTGCACCCGATCGGATTGGTGAGCGGAACGCTGATCTTGCGGCCGGATGTTAGATCCTCGAGCGACCTTTCCAGGTCATTGACGGTAATTGCGGAAGCATCCCGGGGACTGTCGGTCCCCCTCCCGGTGTAAACCAGTTCCCTTTCGCGGTTGAAAACAAAGAAGTGGGGTGTCCGGAGTGCCCCGTATGCCCGGGCGATCTCCTGGCTTTCGTCGTAAAGGTAAAGCCAGGGGAAGGAATACTGCTCCATCCGCTTTTTCATGTTGTCGAAACTGTCGGATGGATAGGTATTGGCTGAATTCGAATTGATACCGATGAACCTTACACCTTTTGCCGCGTAAGCATTGGCCGTTTTGCGGGTTACCTCGTCGGAGCCAATGACGTAGGGACAGTGGTTGCAGGTGAAGAACACCACGAGATAAGGATCCCTGAAGTCCGATAATTTGTAGGTTTTACCGTCGGTTGCCGGGAGTTTGAAATCCGGGGCCTTATGCCCGGTCTGAAGTGTATAGGACATAACGAATGATTTTTTAAGTTCCAGTTCTGCAAAGTTATGTAAAATTACTCTAAATAACATATTTATATCCGAAATTCCTTAAAGCAGGCCGGCCTCTTTCAGGCAGCCGTGCATTTTTTCCCAGGTCCTCTCGATGTCATTGTCCAGCCCGATGGAAAACCGGGTGAGCCCGTCAGACAGGCCCATCTCGCGCTGGATTTCCGGGGGGACTTCGGAAGAGGTGCTGTGTCCTGAGCAGGAAAAGAGGGTCTTGAAATATCCGAGGCTTACGGCCAGGTAACCGATGTCCTTTTCCTGCATGGCCTGCATGACCTGGTTGGAGGTTTTATGGTCGCCAAGATCGAGGGAGATCATTCCTCCGAATCCGAATTCCCTGTTCATGATCTTCTTCATGAGCCCGTGCTGGGGATGGGATTTAAGTCCCGGGTAAATCACCGGGAGTCCCGCTTCATGGATCCGCTCCGCTATGTACAATGCGTTCCGGCTGTGCTGCTTCATGCGGAGGTGGAGGGTGTGCAGATTCTTCAGTATTCCGGCCGACCGGATCGGATCCAGCACCGGACCCAGCAGCATCGCACTTCCCCGGTTCACATCAGACAAATTTTCAATGAAATCCTGCGTGCTGCAGATGGCTCCCGCCACACAGTCATTCTTGCCGTTGATGAACTTGGTCATACTGTACACCACGATATCGGCTCCCAGTTTTGCCGGGGAAATGATCATGGGTGTGAACGTGTTATCGACAATGAGCCGGATGCCATGTTTTTTGCACATCGTGGAAAGGGCCGGCAGATCGGAAACCTGCAGCAGAGGATTCGTGAGTGTTTCGGTATAGATCAGCTTTGTACTGGGGCGTATGGATTTTTCCACGCTTTCCAGATCCGCAATGTTTACAAAGCTGACATCGATGTTGAATTTCGGGAGGTAATTCTTCAGGAAGGCATAGGTTCCCCCGTAGGTGGTGACACTCGTGACGATATGGTCTCCGCATGTACACAATTCAAGTATGGAACAGGTTATGGCTGCCATGCCCGAAGCCGTGATCCAGCCCGCCTCGGTCTCTTCAAGCGCAGCCAGTGCATCCGCAAGGTATTTGTTGCTGGGATTCCAGTGCCTGGAATAGAGAAAACAACCATGGGCGAGTCCGTGGAACGTATCCTCCATGGTGTCCGCTTCAAGAAAGGTATAGGTCGAGGAATCGGTGATGGAGGGATTTACCCCGCCGAATTCACCAAACTGCCTGAGATCCTGGATCCTGGTGGCCGGGTCATTTTTTTTCATGATGGGCTTGGTTTTAGTTGGATTATTTATGGATGTAAATTAACTTTATTTCATCCGAGTTGCATAGGTTTTACAACAGCAAATTGAGCCGTAGATTCCGCATATTATTTACAGCCGGGATTTTCTTCCTGGCCTTTTCCTGGTTACGGGAACCGGAAGCAGCTGCAAGGTCGTTCCCGATCCGCGCCGATTCGCTCTTTTACTTCAAGGGCAGGGTCGTGGATTCCATCAGCAGACGGCCTGTGGCCTTTACCCATATCATCAACACGGGAAGGAATACGGCCACGATCTGCGATACCCTCGGTTATTTTTACATACGCGTAAGACTGAATGACACCCTGAGATTCAGCGCCATCGGGTATGCACCCTTAATGCTTTTCATCAGTGACAGTCTCCGGGCGCTGGAAAGGCTCCCGGACATACCGCTGCGGGGCATTAGTTATTCCATCCGGGGGGTGATGATCAATCCCCTCGGGTCCTATACAAGTTTCAAATACCGGGTGGCCAGCCTGCAGCTGCCTCCTACAGGCTATGAGATCAATCCAACCGTGCTGAAGGAGATCGAACAGGGGACGGATACCCTGGACATGGTGCAGTACCCGGCGATCAGCCCGATAACGGCCCTGTACAACTGGTTGAGCAAGGAGGGAAAATCCAGGCGAAAACTGGCAAAGCTCATCGAGCAGGAACAGTTCGAGAAAGAGATCACGTATAAGTACAGTCCCATTATCGTCTCCGGGATCACCGGTTATTCAGGGTTCGAGCTTTACTGCTTCATGGATTTTTGTAGTTTTAGCATGAAATTCCTTCGGGAATCAGACCGTTATGTCATCCGGGACGCCGTGCTTGAAAAACAGAAAATTTTTGAGGCGTTGAAGGAGGAGTGAAGGCGTTGAAGGGGGACTGAAAAATTATTTCATCATGAGGGAAGATATTCCAGTATTCGGAGATGTGGCCGAAGCACACGAGAGGATCCGGAACTATGTCCACCGGACCCCTGTGCTGACTTCCAGCAGCATAAATCAGATATTCAATACATCCCTGTTCTTCAAATGTGAAAATTTCCAGAAAGTCGGGGCTTTCAAGTTCAGGGGAGCCACCAATGCCATTCTTTCCCTTTCGGAGGAAGAAAAAAGCAGGGGTGTGGGGACCCATTCCTCCGGTAACCATGCTGCCGCGCTCTGCCTGGCAGCCCGGATGCAGGGAATCCCGGCCTACATCGTGATGCCGCGCACCGCTCCCGAAATAAAGAAAATCGCGGTGAAATCCTACGGCGGCATCATCACTTACTGCGAACCCACCCTGGAGGCAAGGGAAAAGGGGATGGAAGAGGTGGTGGCCCGGACCGGGTGCACCTTCGTTCCTTCCTATAATCACCGGAATATTATATGTGGACAGGGAACGGCCGCCAAGGAACTGATCGAGGATACCGGGGAGCTTGACGTTGTTGCCGCGCCGATCGGGGGAGGGGGACTGATGAGCGGGACTGCAATAAGCACCAGGGGTTTGCTTCCGGGGGCCAGGGTAATTGCCGTGGAACCCGCAGGTGCCGACGATGCATACCGCTCATTTTTAAGCGGGAAGATCGTTCCATCGATAAATCCTCAAACCATTGCCGACGGACTGCTGACCTCGCTGGGCGACCTGACTTTCCGGGTGCTGAAGGAGCACCTGGATGAGGTCGTGACCGTGACCGAGGAATCCATAGTAGCTGCCATGCGCTTGCTGTGGGAAAGGATGAAGATCGTGGTCGAACCCTCCGGGGCTGTCCCGCTTGCCGCGATCCTGGAGAAAAAGATCGATGCCGGGGGGAAACGGGTGGGACTCATTCTTTCGGGCGGAAACGTTGACCTGTCCCGCTTACCGTTCAAAACCTGAGGTGTCTCTGACCGGAGCGGCCCGGATTTTATGGTATCCTGAGGTAGGCGGTGACGGGGAAATGGTCGGAGAGGCGGACTCTCTTCCTTGAAAAATGCATGGCTTCCAGTTGCTTTCCGCAGAGTATATAATCGATCCGGAACGAAGGGAACTTGCCGTTGTAGGTCCTTCCCATTCCCAGTCCGCACTTTGCAAATGCATCCTGCAGTCCCTCGCTTATGCGGTGATAAGTGTAGGATACCGGGGTGTCGTTGAAGTCCCCGCACACAACCACAGGGTGAGGGCAATGCGATATGTGCTCCGCGATCCGGTCCGCCTGGCCCGCCCTGATGATGAAAGCATCCCGCAGCCGGTATGAAATGTCCCTGAATTCTTCCATCTGCTGGTTATCGTACCGGAACTTCAGGCTGTCGATGATCCGGTAATGCTGGCTGTTCAGCCGGGTGGACTGCAGGTGCATGTTATAGATGCGGATCGTGTCATCCCCTGCCCCGATATCGGCATAGCAGCATATGCTCGGGGCACCTTCGAATTCTACCTCCCCTTTGGCCACGATGGGATAATGGCTGAATATCGCGATCCCGTACCTGTTTTTCCCGTGGTTGATGGTATAGGCCAGGTGCCGGTGGGGTGTACGATCCAGTGCCTTGAACAGGTCCGTGGACCGGAAAGGTCCCCTGTCGGTACTGTAGAATTCCTGGAGGCATAGTATATCGGGATCTTCTTCACGAAACATCCGGATGATGTCCTCCCGGGTAGAAGGGTTTTTCGCCCAGCGGTACTGGTCGAATGCCCTGACATTAAATGACATGACTTTCAGTTGCCGCTCCGAATTACGTTCCCCGGCCGTAAGTCCTTCGTAATATGCCCTGCGGAAGACTGATCCGGGGTGAAAGCTGATGTACCGGGTCAGGGTATGCCAGCCAAGCAGGACGGCGAGTAAGGAAATGATGAATTCCCTTTTCTTCATCAGGATCCAGAAAAGCATGAATACCAGGTTCAGAAGCAGGATGTATGGATAGGCAAGTCCCATGAAAGAGGGCATCCAAAACTTTTCCGGGCTTATTCCCGGCGAAAGGAACGAGATCACCAGGAGCAAGGCAATTGCCAGGTTGGCGTATCGTATGATGCGGCGAATGACCCTTTTCAAATCAATGAATTTGGCAGTGGCAATACCAATTTAGAAATAAATTGTCAGGGTGCTCCAACTTTTTTATCAACTCATCGGGAATGTTGCCCAATGGTGAGTTTTAGCGTGAGCGGCTATATGGCTCGTGCCCTATTTCTGACTCTGGCGGAAAAGGATCTCCTTTTCCCTGGCGGACAGGCTTCCGTAGCCTGATTTTGCGATCTTGTCAAGGATCTGGTCGATCTCTTTCTGTTCGTCGACTTTCCGCTTGTTGTATTCCAGGTCGGTTTCATTCCGGCGGTGGGTTACATGGATCTTCGGCCTGGGCTTGAACAGGGCAAACAGCTTTTCCAGCAGGTAATTGATCCCGTGTGTCATGTCTTTTCCCTTTTTATACCTGAGCGTGAACAGGTACCCGAAAAGGGCTCCCCCGATGTGGGCGAGCTTTCCTCCCGTATTTTCCGAAAATTCGATCAGGGAGGACATGATGAACATTGCAATGGCCACATAGATGATCTTTACCCGCCCTATAAAGAGCAGGTTCCAGTAATAATCGGGTACGTAGGTCGCAATGGCTATGGCAACCGCCATAACCGAGGCGGATGCACCCAGCGCTATAGCTACGGGCAGGTCCCTGCTGAAAACGGGAAGGAGGTTAAAACTGGCAATATAGACCACCGCGCCGGCCAGTCCCCCCAGCAGGTAAACCCCTACAAGCTTCTTACCATCGAAATATTCGAGGAACACCCTTCCGAACCAGTAAAGCCAGAGAAGGTTGAACAGAATGTGGATAAAGCCTTTGTGGGTGAACATGTATGTGACCAGGGTCCATGGCCGGTGGATCAGGAGCGACAGGTCCGCCGGCACGGCAAGCCGGGTAAGGAATCCGGGGAACAGGTCCTGTCTGTTGGCGAGAAATAGAATAAGTTCCGCAAGGTTTACCAGAATAAAAACGGAAAGATTGATGTAGATCAGCCTGGTAAGGGTCGATCCTTTCCTGAAGGAGTCTTTTATCTCGTCGAGGATGGCCATAGGGACTAACGGGGAAATTAATAAAAATCTTTCCGTTTGGTGTTCCAGAATTTGATCAGGATGAATCCGAAGAGCATTCCCCCCAGGTGGGCGAAATGTGCGATACCGCTTCCCGACCAGGTGAATCCGGCAATAAGTTCAATGGCTCCCATGGCGATGACCATGTATTTGGCCTTGATCGGGAAGAAAGGGAAAAAGATCAGCACCAGGGGCATGTTCGGGAAGATCAT
>CAYSJH010000097.1:0-9944 GCA_964431315.1 uncultured Bacteroides sp.
GCCCGGATGGTGGAATTGGTAGACACGCTGGACTT
Source organism: uncultured Bacteroides sp. (assembly GCA_964431315.1). Taxonomy (GTDB): domain Bacteria; phylum Bacteroidota; class Bacteroidia; order Bacteroidales; family SM23-62; genus SM23-62. The sequence continues at coordinate 36 of CAYSJH010000097.1, forward strand.
AAAATCCAGTGGCCAGTAATGGCTGTGCGGGTTCAAGTCCCGCTCCGGGTACAATTCTTTCAACAATCCCCCCGATTCGTCAATGTTTCGCGGGGATTTGTTTTTAGGTGCGGTCAGGCGCGAGGTGATTGGTCAGGTTGAGATGGATTGATGATCCGGTGTTCATTCAGGCATGTTTATGGACCAGTTCAATATTTTACTCACCATCGCCAGCATGAACAGATCGAGTCTGTCTTTCTGTGGAATTTCTTTATTTATTAAAAGATAAGGCAGAACAATGTATTTCTTTCTAATCCCAATGAAATTGATATCATTCTGGAACATGCACAGGTATGAATTCCCTGAAAAGATCCATGCTTTGCGATCTTTCCCATTTTGGATCATTACGAAATTCTTATTATGTAACTTTCCAATAATCCCAAAATCAACACCGGGTGATGGCTTCCAGAAGACATCCATCCTTACATTTGATTTGGTCTTCTTCTGGGGCTTCTGCGGTGGCCAGATTTCAGCCGCATAGCTTTTGAGAAGTTCGTTTTCACGGGGATTCATAATGATCAGGAAAAATCCAATGGTATCAAAACCTTCTATCAGAACCCCGGTGGCTTCTTTATCCCAATAATAAACGTTTGTCTCATAAGTTTCTACCGACCAGGAACCATCATCATTCTGGACTCTCTCCCTGTTTTTTTCCACGTATCCCTCGCAATACAGGTTCACATTCCAGTCAGGAAGCAAACCGTTACAGCCTATACTCCCGGAAATCTTCCAGTTTGCATCCCTTGTGGAATTAAAGCCTATACCTGTGATCATGGTCATAACAAAATCGCCCATATCCCTCATAACCGGATTTGCTTTATAATAAACAAATTCTGATCGCAGCGGAGAAATTTGAATTGTTATTGCTTCATTATTATCGAAGAACTGGAATAAATTCTCCCTCAGATCAGGTTTAATGATCGGGATTGAATCTGACCGTTTCATATCAATTTGTCCAGCAACAGGAGGTACAAGTACCATTCCTGTCAGTAGAAGATATACCCTGTATAAAGTAATTCTCATGGCTTCATTTTTATCCTGCTGTGCCTTTTCCGGAGGTATTGCCGGATCAGGTAAACGTATACAATCAAAATGCTGCCCAGCACACCGGCCATATTGTAAGTAAAATCAATCAGGTTGAATGCCCTTCCTGGGATGTATAACTGTACGTATTCTGTTCCCATTGAAAAACCCCCGGCAACGATAAAAAGAAATAACAGTTCCATGCCCCTCATGTGGTAGTTCCGGTCGCTTCTCCAAACCACATAAAGGCTACCGAAGGTGAAAAATGCCAGGAAATGTTCCAGGTAATCCCAGCGGAAATCCGACTCAGCCCTGACGGCCTTCTCCGGGGAGTAGGGTATGATGGATAACAGGATGATCACCGCTGTACATAGAATGAACAGGATCAGCCAGACAGGTTTACGATTATAAAATTTCAGCAGCCACATAGGATGACCAAAAATAAGCAAAATTGAATACGGGGTGTTATTCATAAACAAAAAATACGAGGGCTGACTCATGCACCATCTAAAAACGAAACAGATCATTGCGGCAACACTTCAGAAATCCTGGGAGTTTTTCTCCGATCCGGCCAATCTCCGCATAATCACTCCACCCGGTATGGGATTCAGGATAATCCGCCAGTCCGGCGATAAAATGTACCCGGGCATGATCATTTCAGGGAAACAGAGGGCGGGACCGGGATGCACGATGCAGTAGATTATGCCCTGCCATTCGGTTTTATCGGCAGATGGATGCACCGGCTGCTCGTGCGCAGGAAACTGGAGAGTATCTTTCGTTACAGGGAAGGGAAAATCAGGGAAATATTCGGCTGATCCTGCATGCAGGCTGACCCTGTAAGCAGGCTGACTATGTACGTAGGCTGAGTACACAGACCGCTCCCTAATAACGCAAGACCTGCGGCGAAGTTCTGAAGGCAACTTTTAGTCCCGGATTTTAGTCTATCAGGCGGGAGGAGAGATGACCAACAACATCGGGATATTGAAAAAGACAATCGTGGGAATCGATTATGGAAGCAAGTTTGCCGGGACAACCGTGATTTGCTATAACCAGGCTCATAAGGTCAGGTTCATCTCCTCATCCAAAAATGCCGATGCGGATTCCTTCCTGCTTACAGAACTGGCCTACCTGAAGCCCGACCTGGTCATGATCGATGCTCCCCTCAGCCTGCCGGGTGTTTTCTGGCTGGGGAACGGGTACCGGGACCATTTCTTCCGCAGTTGTGACAGGGAGCTGAGTGCCATGTCCCCGATGTTCCTGGGGGGACTGACCGCAAGGGCTATAAGCCTGAGAAGAACAGTCAGGAATATGGATTATCCGGGTGCGGATGTCTGCATGCTGGAAACCTATCCCAGGAAACTCGCTGAAATCCTGAACCTGCCCCTGGCTGGATGCAAGAGACGGCAGGAAGAACTGCCCGGCATCGTGAATCACCTGATCGGGGTACTCGGGGTAAGGATAAATGTGCAACAGGTAAGCAGCTGGCACCATCTCGATGCCCTGCTAGCGTTTATCTCGGGACTGCGCCACATTGAAAAGAAAAGCCATGAGTTCGGGATACCGGAAGAGGGGACCATCGTAGTATGAATAACGTTTTTCCCGGTTAAGGACAGGAAACATCATTATGGGCGGGGCGTATCACCTGCCTGATTAACGGATCATTTCAAGGAACTCCTTCCTCCTGGCCTCTTCCCGGAATGCACCGTGGAAACTGCTGGTCACGGTGGAAGAATCCGGATCCTGAATCCCCCGCATCGTGACGCACATATGGGTGGTATCCAGGTATACGGCAACGTCCTCGGTTCCCATCGCCTCCTTCAGGGCTTCCGCAATCTGAACCATCAGCCTTTCCTGCACCTGGGGGTGCCTGGCATAATATTGCACCAGCAGGGTGATCTCGGGTTTATTCCCCGGATCCAGTCCGCTGAAGATTTCCTCCTCAAACATCCGGGCCACCCTTCGCGGGGTGTTCTGCAGGCTGTCATCGCTGAGATCGAGTCCCATTATCATTATAATCTTCCTGAAATGATCCTCGATCATATCGATCTTATCCCTGTTGTCAAGCAGTTATGCGTCCGGGAGTAACGGGGTCTGCGGGCCCGTATAAACGTGTTCATCATCCAGCACATGCAGGTGCTCGTGATGTTCGGTGCGACTCTGCGGCCTGATCTCCGGATGCCGGATCAATGCATTCCCGTTAATTTTCATGATTGCCTCCTTCCAGTGCTTCCATAAGTTTCTTACGGCTGAAAAAGATCCTGCTCTTAACGGTTCCTATCTTCAGGTTCATCTCATCCGCGATTTCCTTGTACTTGTAACCTTCCTGATGCATTTTGAAAGGGATCCTGAATTCGTCTTCCAGCCTGTCGATATGGGCCTGTATTTCCTTGACTGACAAACTGCTCACAGGATTGAAATCTTCCGGCTGACGCTGGTTGTTCAGATGGTAAAGATCCTGGGTGTTATCGAAGGCAGTCTTTTGCCGCGCACTCCTCCGGTAGTTGTTTATGAAAGAATTTTTCATGATGGTATAAACCCATGCCCTGAGGTTGCTGGCATCTGTGAACTTTTCACGGTATGTCAGTGCCTTGAGGAAGGTTTCCTGTACCAGGTCACGCGCATCCTCCCTGTTGGAGGTCAGGCTTATGGCGAAACGCAGAAGCGGACTCTCCAGGGTTGTCAGGTGGTGATTGAATTCTATTGCTGTCATGGCTATATTTCTGTTTAATTATCGGTTTAAAACGTTGAACAAATATACAAATAAGTTAAACAGAAAAACAAATTTATTTTATGCGAATGTTACAGGAAAGGCTTATTTTATAAATAAGGAAAGTATTATAATAATTTGTAAATATGAATATTATGAAAATATATAATATGAGTTTCTAAATTACTTCTATCTTTGAAAATGTATAATGAAATAATACATAAAATAAACAAAATATTACATTCTGTTAAACAAAACAGGATCAGGTCTGGAAAATCGGGTAAAGGAGGGCGATGGGAATGGTTTTAAAGGTTCCTTTCAAACAGCTCGTGGACGGAGTTCAGCCGGATGATGTTTAACGGAAGGTTGTCCTTGAGAAAAGCAGTCTGGTATCCGGTGATAAAAATGGTCTTGTCCGGAAATGAGGCCGAAAGCTGGTTGAGATAATCCACCAGTTCGCTGCCCGAGTAAACGGCAGAGATGGAAGTAAGTAAATAATCGATGCGGCACACCGTAATGGCGGAGGCCATGTCGGCCATGGGGACCCACTGTCCGAGGTAGGTCACTTTATGTCCCTTTTTCTGCAGCATGTAATTGTAGAACAGGAGCCCGAGCTCATGAAGTTCGCCTTCAGGGAGGAAGAGCAGGAAATGTTTTGGATCGGGATTGTTTGCGGGGATTACGGAATCAATGCCCACGATGAGCTTCTGCCTGGCCAGGTTCGACATGAAATGTTCCTGTGCGGGATTGATCGCGCCGGTCTGCCAGAGGATCCCGATCTTTTCGAAAAAGGGATAAACGATCCTGAGGATGGTTTCCTCGAAGCCGATTTGCATGATTGCCCTTGAAAGGAGCTTCCCGAAGTTCTCTTCATCCATGTCCACCATGGCAATGACCAGGTTCTCGATCAGGCTGTCGTAATCGGACGGATCCCTGGAGATCAGGACGATCTTTTCGGCTATTTCCCGTTCATCCATGGAGGCAATCCGGGAGATCTTGATGCCGTAACGGTTCAGTATGGAGACGTTCAGGATCTTTTTCAGGTCCGAGTCGCTGTAGGACCGTATGTTGGTATCGGTACGGGACGGATCCATCAGTCCGTACCTTTTTTCCCACATCCGGAGGGTGTGGGCCTTGATGCCTGACAGGCGTTCCAGGTCCTTAATAGAATAATTTGCCAAAGATGTTTGTTTAGCTTTCGCAGTTATGGCATAAACAATATTAAGAAAAAAAGGTTTAAAAGGGATCCGGATTCAGATTTTCAGGAACCCGCATTCAGATTTTCCGGCACCGGGATACAGATCTTAGTAAAACCGGCTTTACAGCTTCCTGATGAGCATCAGGCCGTCCCGGACAGGCAGGATGACCTGTTCCACCCGGGGATCCTTCCGGATGCTGTCGTTAAAGGCCAGGATGCCCCTGGTGGAATGGTCGCCGGATCCCGGTTTTTCCAGGACCTTCCCTCCCCAGAGCACATTATCGGCCAGGATGAATCCCCCGTTCCTCAGCTTCGGGAAGACGGCCTCGTAATAATCCAGGTATTCATCTTTTTCGGCATCCAGGTAAACAAGATCGAAGGTCTCATCCAGGCCGGGGACGATCTTCCTTGCGTCCCCGTGGAGGAGGGTGATTCGGCTGGCCAATCCGGACTTTTCGATGTAACTGCCGGCAAAATCAATGATCTCATCATCTCTATCGATGGTGTACAGGTGTCCCCCTTCAGCCAGTCCCCTTGCCAGGCATATCGAGGAATAACCGGTAAAGGTGCCGATCTCCAGGATCCTAAGGGGACCGATCATCCGGCTGATCATTTCCAGGATCTTTCCCTGCAGGTGACCGGCGATCATCTGCGGATGAACGGTCCGGACCCAGGTGCTGCGGTTCAGCTCCTCAAGCAGGGGGTCTTGGGGACTGGTATGTTCGAGGATGTACCGTTCAATTTCCGGAGAAAGCTTTATCATAAAATCCGGTTTTATAAAAAGGTGAGGCTTGAAAGTTTTTTTTCAATGAGAATTTCGTTGGCGATCTCAAGGATTTCCCCGGCATTGACGCCATCAATCTTTTTCCCGATCTCTTCGAGGCTGTCGATCCTGTTGTAGACCAGGTAACTTTTAGCGTTGGATAGCATGAGGGTTTCATGGCTTTCGGAAGAGATGGCGATCTGTCCGAGCAATTGCCGCTTGGCCCTGTGAAGCTGAAGGGTTCCAAGCTTCACCTCCCTCAGCCTGGCAAATTCCCGCATGACCACCTTCCTGCTGCGGTCAAGTTTGCTCTTGTCGCCGGAAAAATACACGCAAATGACGCCGGTATCCGAATAGGGACTGTAATGCGATTCGGTATGGTAGGAGTAACCATTCCTTTCCCGCAGGCTCATGTTCAGCCGGGTATTCAGTCCGGGTCCCCCGAGAATATTATTCAACAGGTGAAGCCCGATCCTTTTCTGGTGCTGCAGGTCGTAGCCGGTGTTCCCGATGATGCAGTGTGCCTGGAAGGTGTCTTTTACCACACGAATGTGATCCGGTTTGTATTCCCCCGGTGCGGGCCTTTTTTCATTTCTGAAATTCCCCGGGATTCCCCCGAAATATTTTTCCATGGATTTTTTCAGTCTCCCGGCGGGAATGTCACCGACAAGACAAATCACCATTTCATTGGTATTGTAGTGTTCCCTCATAAATTGAAGGATATCATTACGGCTGATCCCGGCAAGGCTCTGCGGGGTTCCCATGATATTCCTGCCGATGGATCCACCCCTGAAAATAAGGTCCTCGAAATCATCAAAAATAAGATCCCCGGGGTTGTCCAGGTAGGAATTGATCTCATCGATGATCACCTCCTTTTCCCTCCCGATCTCCTTTTCGGGGAAGGTTGAGTCAAAGACGATATCCTTCAGGAGTTCCAGCGCACGGGAATAGTCCTCCTTCAGGAAAGACGCATAAACACATGTTTCCTCTTTGGTCGTATAGGCATTGATCTCCCCGCCGACGTCTTCCAGGCGGCTGATGATATGGTAAGCCTTGCGTTTGCGGGTCCCCTTGAAAACCATGTGCTCGATCAGGTGGGCTATCCCGTGTTCATGATCCATCTCGTCCCTTGATCCGGCGTTAATCAGGAGTCCCGCGTGTGCGATCAGTCCAGTTACCCTCTGGTGAACGACCCGTATCCCGTTGCCAAGCTGGTAGGCTTCGTAATCCATTAAATTAAAATTGGATCAAAAATACGAATGAATACGATACAAACTCCGGAAAAAACCTGCTGAACAAATATATTCCATCGTTGTTAAATGTGAAAAATATCTTAAAAAGATAAAAAGATGCAAAAATCGATGTTAGAATCTGTAGTTTTGGGCCTAAATCGGAAGTATTAGAGTATTAGAGTAAAAAAAGGAGACCAATGAAACTACTGTTACATATCATCATATTCACTCTGTTTGCAGGAGGGCTTCAGGCCGCATACACGGGCCCTGCAGGTAATCTCACCGGACCGGCAGCGGAAGCTTATAATCCTGCAGCGAATGTCACGGTTCCCCCGGGCAATATCCTGGGTATCGTGCTTGATAAAAACACGGATCAGCCGGTAGAGTTTGCGACCATCGGGGTTTACAGCGAAAGCGATTCCTCCCTGGTGACCGGATCCATCAGTGACGATAAGGGAGAGTTTAAAATTGAGAAGCTGCCGCAGGGAGATTATTACCTTGACGTCCGCTTCATAGGATATTCCAACGAACGGATCAACAAGGTCAGTATCCGCCAAGATCAGCCGGGTATTTATCTCGGGAGCATTGAGCTGAAGCAGTCCTCCCGCAACATCAAGGCGGTGGAAATAGTAGCCCGACAGGCAGCGGTCGAATACAAGATCGACAAAAAGGTCGTCAGCGTGAGCCAGGCGGTTTCAGCGGCCGGGGGATCTGCGGTCGATGTACTCGAGACTGCCCCTTCCATTTCCACAGATGTGAACGGAGACGTCCTTCTGCGGGGAAGCAGCAGTTTTACGGTGCTTGTTGACGGAAAGCCCAGCGTCCTTCAGGGAAGCGACGCCCTCAGGCAGATGCCGGCCAGCTCCATTCAGAACATCGAGATCATCACCAACCCGTCGGTCAAGTACAACCCGGAGGGTTCAGCGGGGATCCTTAACATCGTCACAAAGAAGAACAGGCAGCAGGGGATTAACGGGCTTGCCAGTACCTCCCTGTTCAGTTCGGGGGAATACAGCGCGGACCTGAACCTGAGCCGCCGTTACAAGAAACTGAATCTTTCAGGGGGACTGAACCTGAGTGACCGGCCGAGTCCCAATGAATGGTACCGCTATCGAGAAACATATTCGGGAGATACCGTCAGGTATGTGATCGGGAATGGGGACTGGACCTGGGGCAGGAGAGGTGAGCGGATCCAGTTCGGGGGCGATTATTTTGCGTCTGATAAGACCACGATATCCGCCTTCGGAAACGTAGGGCATTTCCAGTTCAGGTATGCCAATCCTGCCAACTTTCATGATTACACCATACCGGCAACGGACGAGAAATATTACCGCCAGGAATCCAGCTTTGCAACCAGTGCGATTTATTACAGCCTGAACACGAACTTCCTCCATAAGTTCGATGATAAGGGGCATGAGATCTCCGGTTACATCAATTATTCAAGCCGTAACGGGAATGACAACAACGAGGCCTATCAAAGGGATACCGATGCGGACTGGAACCCGGTGGGAGACATACCCCTGAGGCAGAGGGGGATTGAGGATAACAATTCCTCTGAAATGGAAGCCAAGCTCGATTATTCGAGGCCCCTGGGCAATAAGAGCAAACTCGAAGCCGGTTACCAGGGATCCTACGATTTCGGCAAACAGCATAACATCTGGGAGGTTTACGACCCTGACCGGTCCGAGTGGGTACAGGATCCGGGCCGGGAGAGCAATCTTGATTACACCAGCAATGTCCAGGGAGGGTACGCAATGTTTGCCAACCAGAACAGGATCCTTGATTTCCAGGCCGGCCTCAGGACGGAATACACTGACCGGGTGATCAGGCAGCGGACACTCGATGAGACTTACCGGGTGAATCGTTTTGATTTCTTCCCGAGCCTGAACCTCAGCAGGAAATTCAAGGGCGACCACCAGCTGCAGGCGAGTTATTCGAGGAGGATACAACGTCCAAGATCCTTCCAGCTCGATCCGTATCCCCGTTACAATGACCCGACTTCGATCTGGAAGGGAAATCCCCTGCTGGAGCCGGAATACGTCAACTCCTGGGAGCTGAACTATATGAAAAGCTTTGGCCGGAATTTCTTCGCCCTGGAAACCTATTACCGGAAAACCCTCAACGAAATTGCCAGGATTGCCGAATATAATGATAAAGAAGATATTACAATCTCAACCTTCGATAACCTGAACCAGAAGTTCGAGGTGGGTACGGAGGCCGTGATTAATATGGATGTGGTTAAATGGTGGAATATCATGGCGAGCGCTAACCTTTACCGTGAACGTCTCGATGCCACCAATATCGCTTCGGATGTGCGGACGGCCAATTCCTGGGATGCCAAGTTTGACAACAGCTTCACACTTAAGTGGGGCACCCGTATACAGCTCAGTAGCCGGTATTACGGTCCCTCTATCAGGGCACAGGGCTCTCGCAAAGCTTACTTCATGGCAAACCTTGGAATCCGCCAGGATTTCTTCAAGCGCAAGTTGATCCTGACCCTTACGGCCAGGGATCTTTTCATGACACAGCTCCGCGAAGACATTGTTGAAACCCCGGACCAGTACTTGCTGACAAAGTTCAAAAGCCGCTCGCCCATATTCGGGATCAGCCTGAGCTATGCCATCAACAATTACAAGCAGCGCAATCCCGACGAGATCAAGATGGACTTCAGCGAAGGAGGGTTCTAGGGTTGTTTTCCAGCCGGATGAAAATGGACCGGTTATCAACGCACGCAGAGATTGCCGGATCTGCAGATCCACCGGCACCGCCAACCGCCCAACCAGGGCAGTCTCAAAATCCTCACCGGAATTTTTCCCGTTTGAATTTTTTGTATAAATTTGCCTCGCTTCAAAAAAGCAAGGGGTACCATAGCTCAGTTGGTAGAGCACAGGACTGAAAATCCTGGTGTCCCTGGTTCGATTCCAGGTGGTACCACGTCTTACAATCG
>CAYSJH010000098.1:0-9381 GCA_964431315.1 uncultured Bacteroides sp.
AGCACAATACACATCGTGAGATAGAACAGCGTCTTTTTCATCGTTCGGGTATTGATTTTATAAGGGTTATTGAACATACATGGTAAAGAGACTTTCACCAAAAATTAAACCATATAAGATACGGAGTTTCTCTGTTACTGTATAATACATTGGGAAAAAATTCGACAGCCGGATCATCCGGATATTTGCGAAATAGCAAAAATAATGCCTGCTAAAATATAAACCTCAACTTTAGTTTATCATGATAATCTAAAGCAGATTAAAATCTTTTACCAAAGATCAGAAAAACCAAAAATCCTGATTTCATTCCCCTGCTGAACGCCTGGCAGGTAATTGATTACCGGAAAGTCCGTGAAGCCTTGCAGGAAGTCATCTATGACCTGATGTTAACAGCAAGAGATCGTTAGGATTTATCATCAAAGTCAGGACTGCTGAAGTTTGTCTGAAACCGGCTGCACTATTGATAAACATATACGGGATCAATATTGGAACTGATCTTCCTGTCAAGCGTCCAGACGGAATATTTTCCTTCCACTACCGACTTGATGATAATTGCATCCACCAGGCCGATACCCAGCTGATAATACTTATTCTGATTAGCAAACTCAGCGGCTTCAATCATTGAATTGGGACCAAATTCTATTTTCGGCAGGATATTCCAGTATGCACGGATCACCTTCCTGTCTTTTTCCCTTCGTACACCATAAACCAATTCTGAAAATATGGGTTCGATGGTCAGGACAAGCCTGGCCTTAAGCAGGGACTGTGCTTCCTGGACATACACGGGATTCTGCTTGAAAAATTCAACCCAGACAGAGGTATCTATAAGGATCATGTTCTGTTGCTCAATTTTCTGACCTCATCAGCTGTAAATCCTTTGATAAACTTTACCGGTTCTCTGTTTAATTCCTGGTTCAGTTTTTCGATGCGCTTGGAATATAACCAGTCATTAAGTGCTTTGATCAGACTATCCGTAATGTTCCTCCCCTGCGTAAAACCTTGTACATCTTTTACAATATCATCAGGAATAATTGCTGTTACCTTCATAATGATCGTATTTTTCAATACGATGTAAATATACGAATATATTGTCGTATATTCAAATTCATCTTTCCTGACCGTTTGTAAAAATTAATGACAGATTGCAGCAAATATCGTCCAAACGATTGAAAAAAAATCCGGAATTCATTCTTCCCCTGCTGAAAGCCTGGCGGGAAATTGATTACAGGAAAGTCCGGAGGGTCTTGCAAAAGGTCATCAATGACCTGATGCCGGCAGGTGGATTTATTTCATAGACTGGTCCATCTCGTCAAACTTCCCAAGGACATTCCTTACAATGTCACGGGCAGTTTCAATGTCCACCCCGGCTTTTTTCGCCATTGATTCAATGTCCGGTTTGCGGCCGGCATTTATATCAGGCAGGATCAGCTGCATAAAGGCGTTCAGTTTATCAATTTCTTCCTTATTCGTTTCGGTGGATTCTCTATGAAACAAATGGTCGTATTCATTCAGGACCAGTTCCTTTTTTAGTATTTCCTGTGCGGTCACGAGCATGGAGGTATTCACACAGATGAAGGGTTCATCCGGAAAATGATGGCCGTACGCATTGAGCCCTGCTGCAAGTGCACGGTAGCCCCGGTCGGTCATGGCCGAAAACAGAATGATCCGTCTGTTCTCATCAAAAAAGGCATTGGCATAATGGGGAAATTCTCCCCATTCTTTCAGGGTAAACCGATAAACCCCGTTGCTGTATTCCGTTTTGAAACTCTTCCTGAGATCCTTTGTATTAATATGATCCAGTTTAAATTCAGACACGACCTGCACCATCTGGTCCTTTTTATTAAAAGTCAGCGGATGATTTGCACCCGACAGCAGCATCATATAAGGAATGGGATCGTTTTGCACATCCTCGAGGATTTCTTCTTCATCTTCAATATCCGGCCGCAGCTCCGTAGCAAAATAAAAGATATCATCGGGTTCAAAGCCCCTGTAAGCCCCTATCGGGCCGAAGCTCTGCCAGCACAAGCCGTTAAAACCAACCAGGTTGAACCAGAGAATGGGACGCTCCTTCTGAACCAGTTGAGTGATCCCGGGAGAGAAAAGTATGTATTGCTCGCCGGAAAAAATATCCTCCATGAGGTAAAAATCCTCCGCAGGCTTTTCAATGATCACACTGAAACTGAATCTCCAGGGTTGTTTTGCCTGCTGCTGAAGAAAATCCGTTTCTTCCTCGTTGAGCTGCCTGAATGCAGGATGTTTCAGGAATTTCTGGATAAGGCCGTCACTTCTTAAAACCCTGTGCACAATATATTGGGCCTGCAGCAGGCCAACCCAGTCTTTGTCAAACTTACCGGTTATGTGCCTGAAGGCGGAAAACTTCTGTTATGTTTTATTTCCCAGGTTTTGGTAACCTGCGGCAAAGCCGATCAAGAACCCGTCAATCACCCTGGCGGATATCCTGCTGTTCTCTTCACAGGTTGCCTGCATGGCCTTGAAATCATTTGTCATTTATTCTGCTGACGATTTATTAAAATTGCCTCCGCAAAATACCAAATCTAAAGCTTATTTCTCTGGGGGACTAAAGGTAAGCGGGACAGGGGCGCCTGCGGGGACAGAACCGGTAGCCCACCATGAATTCATGGGAGCCATAGCCGTACTTCTGCATGGATGTCAGTCCCGCTTCATAAGCATATCCGAACGAAAAATTCCGGTAGTCCATGCCGGCACCGACCAGTAGCACAGCCGGGCTGCCGGGAAAATCCCACCAGGCATGCCTGTATGAGAGCATGACCCGGTATGATTCCCGGTAGGTGGCCCGGACATTCAGGTCGGACTGGAATTCTCCCGACAGGTATTTGACCATCAACCCGGGTTGCAGATCCACCACTCCAGAGACAGGCAGGCTGTAGCCGCCGCCGGCAAAATAACCCCTTTCAGGCCTGTTCGCATCCAGGGTCGAACCGCTGGCCAGCAGCTGGACGGCCGAAAGTCCCGCGAAAAACCTGCTTCCCTGCAGGTACACCCCCGTGGAAGCATCCGGCCGGATCTCCCTGTGCAACCCACGGGTGACGGAGGGATCGTAAATGGGACTGAAATCCCTTTCGTCGCAGGTGTTCTGACGGACAGTGGCCGCCAGGCCGAATCCCAGTTTAAGGCTGCCTGCCCGGTCCAGGGCGATGTGATAGGCATAGCCGAAACTGGCTGCCAGCTGACGGAATGCACCGTTGGCATCGTTCACCACCTGCAATCCCAGCCCATGGGTGCGGAACTCCTTCGACGGGATGGATGTTTCGGCGGCAAGCACCTGGGTTTTCGGGGCACCGTTGAATGCGCCGATCCACTGGTGCCTGTCAATAAGCTTTATTTCAGAGCAGTCCCCTGATCCGATAATGGCCGGGTTGACCAGGGCCGGGTGATGAAGGTAAAGCTGGTATACCGGCAATTCCTGGCCGTCCGCCCGGCCGGTGCAGCACAACAGGACCACCGCCAGGACTGGAAGAATCCTGGATATCCTGGTTAACTTTCCCGTCACCGGAAGTATCCCGGAAATTCCAGCTAACGTTCCTGATGAAGTTGAATGCATCATTCCCCGGTGTTTTTATCTCCTCACGGTCACGGATCCCTTCAGGGGTTTCGATCCCGAGCCCATTTCGATGACGTACCAGTAAGTATCCCCGCGGACCGCCTGCCCGTTGCATGTGCCGTCCCATCCCCCGTTCCCGTAAAGGTAGCTCGCGACCAGGCGCCCGAACCGGTCGTAAATGAAGACCCGGGCCTGGGGGACGCTTTCCAGGTAGGGGATCTCCCAGGTATCATTTATCCCGTCGCCATTCGGGGTGAAGAAATTCGGGATGCCGATTTCCATGGTGACCGTGATCTCATCCGTGGCGGTACAGCCGTATTCGTTGGTCACCACGACCGTGTAGGTCCCCGGTCCCCCGACCTCAATGGTCCGGGAAGCTTCCCCGGTGGACCACTGCCAGGCGGTATGATCGCCGGCATCAAGGGTCAGCGTTCCGCCAGGGGGCAGCAGCGTGTCGTTGCCCAGGTCGACCTGCGGGCTCTCCAGCACCACCACGTTCCGGCAGAAATTTTCCTGCTGAGGGGTCCCTTCGTCCAGGACCAGCTGGATGTTGTAATTCCCCGGCGCGTTGTAGGATATGTCCGGGGGATCCCGGTCGGTGCTGGAAGAAATCGAGGCATTGTCGCAGCCCGGGAAATAGAGCCGGGTGATGCTGGAATTGTCAATATTCGCCACGAATGCATACAGGGTGTCCCCCACCCGGAAAACATCGGATATGCCATGCGGGTTGAACAGGCTGCCCGGGTCGCCGAGGGAGAGGAAATCGGGGGACTGGTCGATCCCGCGGTTGAAATCCATCCGGACAATATCGTTGAAACGGTTCAGCACAAACCCGAAAAGTCCCTCGCAATCCCGCAGGATCGTCAGGTCAAATGGACGATAGAGGTAACTGGAATTGCCGATGCTTGCCGGCACCGGGTCCCCCGTAAGGGAAGCGCCCAGTTCCAGGCGGATGATCTCATTAGATTGCATGCTGGATACAAACAGGTACCAGGTGCCGTTTTCCTTTATGGGAAACAGCCCGGTCGGCCCGTCCAGTCCCAACCCGCTGAACGACACCACCCCCGGCGCCGGGTCGGCCAGAGTCCCGGCAAAATCAAAGCGGGTGACGCTGTTGGTGTTGTAATTCACCGTGAAACCGTACCAGGTGCCGTCTTCATTGAGCAGGTAAAGATCCTCCGGATAGTCCAGGCTGCCCCCGAAATTCCCCAGGTTCACCGCCGCCGGGGCATTCGACAGGGAATTGCCGAAATCGAGCCTGACCAGCCTGGAATCGGTCCGCTGGCCACCGACCAGGAACACATACCAGTCGCCGTTCTCACTGACCACCTGCACGCCCTGCACATGCAGCGGGATGATGCCGCCGGAATTACCCAGGTTTTCGGAAACGGGTGTGCCCAGGAAATCGCTCCCGTAAAAATTCCTCGTGATGGTCCCGTCGGTATGGTTCGTGATGAACGCATAATAGTTGCCGTTGTCCACCGCAAAATCGATGAAAGCGGGACCGTCGAGCGTGCCGGGATTGGGCAGGTTTTCCCCTTCGGGGGAATAAAACAGGTTCCCCGAGCAGAAATTCCAGTAGTACGTGGCGGCGTCCCTGGAATTGTTGGTGATGTGGATCATCTCATCGATGCACACCGTATCCTTCACCTCGAAGGATGCCTGCGGGAAGGCCGGCTGGGGTGCCAGGAGAAACAGGGCCGGGAGCGCCAGCAGTATGACCGGTTTGTATGTCCCTGCCTGACTGTTCGGGTTGCTGGTCATGAATCGAGCTGCTGGTCTTTAATTGAACGGCTATTGTTTAATCAACCGGCCCGTTGCCGACAGAGGCTTCTCCCCGCCTTTCATGGCGGAGAAACGGTAAAAATAGATGCCGCCGGGAAGCCGGTCGAGCCGCTGCACGACCTGGTGCCTGCCGGGGTAGCCCGGGTAGCCTTCGTTGATGAAGCAGAGTTTGCCCTGTGCATCGTACAGGGCCAGTGAGACCCTGTCGTACCGGACGTTGAGTTCGTAGTTGAGATATACCTCGTGGCTCACCGGGTTCGGATAGATGGCCAGCAGGCCGTTCCTGGCAAACGGGTCTTCAATGGCCGTCTCGTGGAAACTGGTCCTGAGCTGGTTATTGGCCTCGATGATCTCGCGGATGGAATGTGAGTCATCGATGATCGCGATGAATTCGACGGACTTGTCCAGCGAAGGCGGCTTGAACCCGGCGGACAGGGTGATGACCTGCCTGGTAGGAAAGGTATCGATGTACATTTCAGCAATCGGGAACTCCCAGGTGCCCCCGCCGTAGATCGGGTAGATCCTGAACCAGAGATTCCCTGTGGGCATGGCCCGGTTCCCCGCCCTGGCGGTGACGTTGACGACCGTATCGGAAACCATCGAATAGAAGAGCTCCAGTATCTCCAGGTCATAGGCTTCGAGCAGCACTTTCGTGGAATCGGCAAAACTGAACCGGGCCTCAACAGCCGTTCCCTCGTAGTCGATCTCGGAAGAGTAGATGATGGGACGAAGGTCGACTCCCTTGGGTATACCGGGACTCAGCCTGAACGGCAGGACCTCCTCGAATTTATCCCCCGGGATCAGAAGGCCGGCATCCACCACCAGCAGTCCATCTTCCAGGCGGCAATTGGCCGGGAGGCTGTCTTCCAGCACGATGAAATAATTCCCGGGCTGGATGGTTATCTCCGTGTTGGAAGAAACATCCGATCCGCTGTTGCGGAGGGTGAGCAGGGTATGGACGTAGATGTCCCCGTCCGGCTCGAACTGGAGGCCGCCTTCCACGCTTTTCCAGTTCACTGTGTATACCCTGTTGGTGATGCCGATACGGGGACCGACGGGTGTTACCCAGAGAGGTGGGGATACGATGAACTGTCCCCCTTCCTCCTGGCTGGTAAAGTCCAGTTGCTGCCCGTTTGTGATCCTCAGTTTTTCGGCATGGTTGTTATAACTGTCAATGATCCCCTGCTGGAGGATGTACAGCTTCGTTGTATCCAGCGACGGGAACCGGGCAAAACCCCTGAGGTCGATCACCTCCCTGCCGTTTTCGGTGCTGACTTCCAGGGTGTTGGTCAGGGCGTCGAAGTCCCCCGCCTCCACCTCGCCCAGCGACCAGCGTGCGTCGTTAAGGCTGCGGAAATTACCGGTGGGGATTACTTCCAGTCCCTGCAGGCTCCCGTATGCCAGGACAAGCTCCTCGAACGATTTGACCTGACCGCCGGCATCCTTTTCCGCGATGCTGAATTTTGCCGTTGGGATTGTGTAGGCGGCGCTGCCGTTCTTGCTGCCGGTGTAATGAACCCGGTTGCCGTTCATCGTGAAGTGGATCTCGTAGATGCCGTTCTCCAGGGTTTGGTCGATGTTGAAGAGGAACACAAAATACGCGCGCCTTGTGGGCTGCAGCAGGTTCAGGGTATGGCCCATTTTTACCAGTACCTCACCCTCCGGCTGGTTAAACCTCCAGCCGGTCGTGAAGGTCCCCGGCTGGTCACCCGGTATGATATTCCCCGACCCGTCGACATGCGAGGGAACAAGCGGCCTGGGATAGGCCACGTAACTCATTTCAAGGGCGGTCCCTCCCAGCCCGGTCGGGATCACGGGCTCCACGGTCGTATTGATCCAGTTGTCATCGGTGCCGTTCATGACCTCGATGCGCACCTCCAGGAAGGTGCCCTGAACCTGCCTTGGATAGCCTGCCAGGTCGGGGTTTTCCGGGTCCGCATTGGGGACTAGCGTGATCAGATGCGAGTCAAAACCCGGGTCAAGAACTGCCGGCATGGAAATGACCGGCTCGATCAGGCTGCAGGGGTCTTTTGCGCCCGCAAAAGTCGTGACGGTAGCTTCTCCGTACCCGTAAGATACATGGTAGGGGTCGAATTTAACATTGAAGTCGTGGGGTTCGTTCTCGTCCTCGATGATGTGCCGGATGCAGACCGTATCGATCCCGACCCTGGTGATGGATGGACTGACCGATGAGGTCAGGGTATAGTCCAGTCCCTCTGCAAACCCCGACAGCACATGCGAGAAGATCACCCATGGCGAGCCGCCGAAGATCTCTTCCACGACCAGGATGCCTCCCTTGCTGATCTCGATGGGACCTTCGCGGCCCTGGCCGGTATAATCGGCATGGATCTGGATATGGGTTTTGCCGAGCGTCTCGAAATAATCATCCCCGTAAGCCTGGTCGGCTCCTCCGTACCAGCCCGAACTTACCGTGCCGTAAATGTCGTCGGTAAAGGGCACGGACGGGTAGGCCAGCCAGTCCTCCCCGTCATCCAGCATGAAGGCATCGTGCAGGAAGCCGGTTTTGGACTGGAAACGGTCCCCCCGGTCATCGATCCAGTCATCAACGGCATCAAAATTATCGTCGTCCAGGGCGGGCGGTATCAGCAGCTGGGGAATGTAAACGTGGTACTGGAAAGGATCTTCCCATATTTCCACCTCGTTCCCCGTATTGGGATTGTCGATCCATTTGCTGAACGGTTTTCCGTCAATGTTCACGATCGAATCGATGTTGTAGCTGCCATCGGGATTTTTGGGAAGCCGGATCCGGTATCCGCCTAATCCCTTTGGAATATCGTAAATAAAATACCCGAATACCCCGTCGCCGAGCGATTCAACGCCTTCGGCAACTTCGGACGGGTCGTTGTAATCCACGTCGTATCCCACGTTCCGGATCCAGTAATAGGTATACTCGGTGGATGCATCCATGTCGAAAACCAGGTGTGCATCCCCGTGCTCCGGCAGGTATTTGACGATGTTGCCCAGGGTATCGTAGATGGTATAATTGTTTGACAGGTACTCGAACTGCAGGGGATTGGGCAGCGGGGCGTAGTAGGTATAGGTTGTCCGGATGGGGGTTACCCGGTGTTCGTCGAAGATGGTGTTGTAATCGACCTTCGAGTAGAGGGACTGGTCAGGAGTGGGGTTCCACATATCGATCTCCTCCCCTCCCATGGAAAGCACGGCGATGAATTCCTGGCAGGGCTGGGGGACCGTGCCGAGGACCGAATCGGTGG
Source organism: uncultured Bacteroides sp. (assembly GCA_964431315.1). GTDB lineage: Bacteria > Bacteroidota > Bacteroidia > Bacteroidales > SM23-62 > SM23-62. Next base: position 8,605 of record CAYSJH010000098.1, read on the forward strand.
GCAGGGGCCTGTATGAACTGGAAGCCGTATCGATGAACGCGAAGCCTTCATAGTTATTGATCCGTTGACTGACCAGCTGCTTCCAGATGACCTCCCCGCCTTCGTCCCTCATCATCCAGCGCGCCCATGTGGTATCGTTCAGGTCGGCAGAGTTGATGTCCGCCGTATAGGGGTAAAACATGCCCGGGTAAGGCCCGTCCAGTGAATCATATGCATGTCCCACACCAGCGGCCAGGGGCACCAGGTCGGGCGGGTCGACCCAGATCTCGTAGCTGCAGTAGGGATCGTAATATCCGTATCCTTCCACCCGGCCCACGTCCCAGGTGACCTTCCATACCCGGATCCTGTCCCCCGGCTCTTCCACATCCACGATCCCGTCCCCGTCGTTGTCCACTGCCACCTGTCCGTCGTGGTCGATGTCCTCGAAAACAAAGCTGTCATCACCCGTCCGCAGGTGGTTCCACGGGTTGGCCCAGTAAACCTCTTCCTCGGTAAGGGTATATCCCTTGGGGAAGATGGAGGCCGTATCGAGCCACACGTCGGGATGCCCGTCGCTGTCCATATCGTAATCCGGACTGTCTTCATCGTTGCTGCCGCGGAGCACATCCACGAATTTTCCCCCGGGAGTTTTCAGGATGGGAATATTGATGGAATGGTCGACCCAGTAAAATGGGACGTCTTTCGGAATGTACTGGGTATAAACCACATCCTCGGCAGGGGTCCGTTCCTTGTTCTCCATGATCATGAACACCTTGAACGGCTGGTATTCGAGTCCCA
>CAYSJH010000099.1:0-8834 GCA_964431315.1 uncultured Bacteroides sp.
CCCCGTCAACCAGGACCAGGGGTTCGCCCCCGTTCCAGGTTGTCTGTCCCCTGATGAAAACCTGGGTCTCGTGATCGTCCTTCCCGGTTGCATTGATCAGGGGCGCTCCCCCCGGCACGCCGGAAGACCTTATCGAAACCACCCCGGGCATCAGGCCGTTCAGGTTGTCCGCAAGGTTGCTGCCCTGAAAATTCCTTTTCAGGTTTTCACCGGCCGTTTGGGTGATCGCGCCCACGACACTTTCCTTCTTCTGGGTGCCGTACCCCACGACAACGATCTCCTCCAGCTCCTCGGTACTTGGCATCAGTTGCACGTCAATCGTAGTAGTCTGATCCGTCACATCGAAGATCCGGGTCTGCATTCCGACAAAAGAAAATTGAAGCTGTTCCCCGGGCCTGACCTGAACCGAATACCTGCCGTCCAGGTCGGTTACCGCGCCTGTCGTGGTCCCGACTATGACCACCGTCACCCCGATAAGGGGCTCGTTGTTCTCATCCGTAATGACCCCGGTCACGGTCCTCTGCTGTGCCGCCAAATACTGGGAGATCAGGACCAGGGCCAGGATCAGCAGTGTCGGTTTTCTTCTCATCTCAGGTGAATTTATAAGGTTGGGTTACCAGGTAATACATTTATTTGAACAAACGTTTGTGCAAGATAATAAAATAATTTTAACCCGTTTATTATTTTGCTTTTTTTCTAATCAAGGTCTCCTTTATAGTAATTTATTTTCAATTTATTGAACAGGGTCCTTTGTGCTTTCAGCCTGATCATGAATTCGTTAAAATCCCTCTCCCCCGGCGACCACAGCACTTCGGCCAGGGCGGAGATCCGTGGGAACAATTTGTTTTCCACACCCCTGAAAGTTTCAATATGCTCAGTCCAGACACAACCCTGGGCTCCGAGTATGCTGCTAGCCTGTTTTTCGTTCAATCCCGGGGGACAGGGGTCGAAGACATAAACCTTTTCCAGTTTTGTGACGTGGCGCTTGGCCCAGGAAGTCGGCTCGTTCTCCGCCTGGGCGAAATTAAAATAGCAGTGGGTGTTCGGACACATAATGACATCGTGTCCCAGGTCAACAGCCCTGATGCCGCCCTCCATACCTCTCCAGGACATAACCGTAGCATCCGGCGGCAGGCCCCCGTCCAGTATTTCGTCCCATCCGATCAGCCGCCTTCCGTTTTGGGACAGGAAGCTGTCAATCTTCTTCAGGAACCAGCTCTGCAGCTCATCTTCGTCCTGCAAGCCCAGTTTGTGCATAAATTCCTGTACCTCCGTGCTGGCTTTCCATTGGTCCTTGATCGCTTCATCGCCGCCGATATGGATGTATTCGGAGGGGAACAACTCCATAACCTCTTCCAGGACATCTTCGAGGAAATCAAAGGTCCGTTCGAAGGGATTGTAAATATTGGGGGAGATTCCCCAGCTTGTTTTTACCTCCAGCTTTTGCCCGGTTACCCCGAGCTCGGGATAGGCCGCTATGGCTGCCTGCGAATGTCCCGGCATTTCAATCTCCGGGACAACGGTCACGTAGCGGTCGGATGCATAGCAGACGATCTCCCGGATCTCCTCCTGGGTGTAGTAACCACCATACCACCGGACCGAATCTGATTCTCCTCCTACGGCTGTTGCTTTTCTCCAGGCTCCTTTCAGGGTAAGCTCCGGGTATTTCTTTATCTCAATCCTCCAACCCTGGTCATCCGTCAGGTGCCAGTGGAACCGGTTGAATTTGTACAGGGCAAGAAAATCGATGTATCTTTTAACGGAATCGGTTGTGAAAAAGTGCCTGGAAACATCCAGGTGCATCCCCCTCCAGTTGTAGCGGGGGTAGTCCGTTATTTCAACGCAGGGAACGAGTATCCCGTCTTTTCCCTGATCCGCGCAGAGGATCATCTGTTCAAGCGATTTCAGGCCGTTGAATATTCCGTGTGGAGCGGGGGCAGAAATCCTGACGCCATCTGCATTTACCGAAATTCGGTAACTTTCCTCGGACGGTCCTCCAGCCCCGTTTAATTCAAGGAGAATGCCTTTCTTTCCCCCTATCTCGGTTCCGGTCTCAAGGTCCAGTCCGGTGAATTCCTTTATCTCGTCCCTAAACATCGTCATCATCCTGTCCATAACCACCCCGGGGGAACCACAATACAGGACGGTGCCTTCATCTATGCTGAAGGCGCCCCCGGTCATGGTAACGCTTACCGGCCTCGGTATGATTTCGATCACCTGTCCCAGGATCTGGGACAGGCTACCGCCCGGCGTGCTCGAGACAACCAGGATCAGCAGGAGATGCATTGCAGGTCTACTAAATATGCCCATGCCGGCCGATTTCATCGATTTTCTCGCTGAAGCCTCATGCCCTAATCCTTATCCCTTTCGGCATAATCCATCCAGCTCATGGAAAGATCGAACCCGGGATTGGGTGCCATCATCTGAGCATTCACATCCTCCCTCCAGCGATGAAGCAACTCGCGCAGCTCATCCGCCTTTCCGGGAAGGGAATCGCTCAGGTCATGCTGCTCCCTCTGGTCTGTTACCAGGTTGAAGAGCTGTACGGTCTGGTTTTCATAATATTCGATCAGCTTGAAATTACCTTGGCGGACCGCCCCGCATGGGCTTTGCTGGCCGTGATTGCTGTAGTGCGGGAAATGCCAGAAGATCGGCCTGTCCTCCTGTGGTTCCTTACCGGCCAGGAGGGGTACCATGCTTTCACCGTCCAGTACCAGTTTGTCGGGATCACAAGGTATCCCGGCCATTTCAAGCAGGGTGGGCAAAAAATCGACACTGATCACCGGCACATCGCAGACACTGCCCGCTTTCACGTGGTCCGGCCATTTGACGATCAGCGGTTCCCTTATACCGCCTTCATAAAACCAACCTTTTCCCCCCCTCAGCGGCAGGTTCGATGTTGAAAATGCCTTGTCCAGTTCGGATTTCTTGATCTTCCGGGTCGGATTGCCGAAATTGGCTGCGCTCATGCCGCCGTTGTCAGAGAAAAAGACCACGATTGTATTTCGTTCCAGTCCCAGTTCCCTGAGTTTTCCCAGAATCCTTCCTACACTCTGATCCACACTTTCCACCATGGCGGCAAACTCCGTATTGTCTTGCTGCTGTTTAATCTTTACTGTTCTCTGTGGCAGCAGGCTGTAGCCCTGGTACGGACCCTCCCCGATCAGGCGATCCAGTTCCTCTCTTGACATCGGGTCGGATGAGTCCGGGTTGCCTTCGAGAATAAACGGGGTACCCTGGCCAGGGCCTCCCCCGGACTGAAGTTTCTGGCTGTATTTTTCCACCAGGTCAGGCCGGCCCATAATGGGATCGTGAACGGCAAAATGCGCGAGGTATATGAAAAAGGGTCCGTCCTTGTGTTCATCAATGTATTTCAGGGTCTCATCCGTCAGGCGGTCGGTCAGATATTCACCGTCCGGCCCTCCTTCCAGTCCCTCCATATGGTAAGGAGAAAAATACGTTCCGTTCGGCCAGCCCTTGTTCCACCTCGGTAGATGCAGGTCGAATCCCTGCCTCTGGGTGGAGGCGGAATCCTCACCCAGGTGCCATTTGCCGAAGATGGCTGTCTGGTAGCCGTTTTCCTTCAGGATACCGGGAAGTGTACTGATGTCGTACGGCAGGTGCTGGTTGATTTCCGCATTTTTTAGCTTCTGGAAGGGATAATCTTTCCTTCCCGGCAACCAGTCGGTCAGGTGAAGACGGGCAGGGTATTTCCCCGTGATGATGCTTGCCCTGGTTGGCGAGCAAACCGAACAGGTGGCATAGGCCTGTGTGAAACACATGCCCTGTCCCGCCAGCCTGTCAATATTGGGGGTATCGTAGAAACTGCCGCCGTTAAATCCCACATCGCTCCATCCCAGGTCGTCGATCAGGATGAACAGGATATTCGGTTTCCCGGCTTCACCGGATCTGCCGCCGTTCTGCCTTCCCTGTTTGCACCCGGAGAGCACCAGCAGGCAGGCAAGCAGTGTCGGAATATATTTTTTCATAATGCCTTTTTTTAAAGGTCAACGATCTCCTTCAGATACGGGATGGAGGTGGATGCGCCCAGCCGTGTCACGGAAATGGATGCCGCTCGGTTCGCCATCCTCACGGCTTCCTCCATCGGCTTCCCTTCTGCCAGCGACACGGCCAGATAACCGTTGAAGGTATCTCCCGCGGCAGTGGTGTCCACGGCTTCGACCTTGTTGCCGGCCTGGTGTTTGATCTGACCGTTGCTGGAGAAAATCACTCCCTCCTCACCCATCGTAACAATGATGGTGTTCAGTCCCTTTCCCTTTAACTCTTCAATGAATTCCTCATATCCGGTACGGTCATTCTTACTCGATGCGATGACGGCCATTTCATTCTTGTTAGGCGTGATCACACTGACCAGTTTCAACATTTCAAAATCCAGTTTCCTGGCAGGTGCGGGATTGAGGATTACCGGGATATGGCTTTCGTGGGCGATCCGGATGCTTGTATAGACGGTTTCCAGTGGTATCTCGAGCTGCATCAGTACGATATCCGCAGCCCTGATTACGGATTCTGCTTCCTCGATATCTTCCGGCAGCAGGTAGCTGTTTGCACCGGGAGCCACTGATATGCTGTTCTCGCCGGAATCTGAAACGTTGATCATGGCCACACCGGACGGCTCCTGTTCCTGGATCTTAATCATGGAAATGTCAATGCCTTCCTTCTTGAGTATCTCGAGAGATTTACTTCCAAAGGAATCATTCCCAATGGATGCCAGGAATACGACTTCCCCGCCTGCGCGGGCAGCAGCTATAGCCTGATTGGCACCCTTCCCTCCATTGATCACGTGAAATTCGCCTCCAAGTACGGTTTCGCCGGCCCCGGGCAAATGGGGTACCTTAATGACCATGTCGGTATTGGAACTGCCTATAACAACGATTTTTGGCTTCATGTACAAAGAATTAACTTAAATTAAAATTCCTGGAGACGATGATCAGGGCGAGACCGGCAACGTAGCAAAGAAACATCAAGGTCAGGAGTGTATTAACTTTCTGTACTCCCCTGAATTCCTTCCAGATGAATACCCCCCAGAGGGCGGCGATCAATGTCGCCCCCTGGCCCAGCCCGTACGAGATGGCAAAGCCGGCTTGCCCGGATGCGATAATGTTGAACGTCATACCCAATCCCCAGATGATCCCGCCAAGTATCCCGATTGTATGCAGCCGGAAATTCCCCTTGGTAAAATAATCGGAATAGGATGCCTTTTCTCCCGAGAGTGGCTTATACATGACGATTGTATTCCATACAAAATTGGACAGCAGTAGTCCGATTGCAAAGATCACCGATGCGGTATAGGGGGTGAACTTCCCCGGTTCCGGCATGCTGAAATCGCGTATCATAGAGGCAGCAACGAATCTGTAGAAGAATCCCATGAGGATCCCTGCCGCCAGCGCAATGACCAGTCCCCTGGCAGTCGTCTTGCCCTCTCCGGAGGACTTCTTCCGGTATACCAGCGCATCAAGAATGATCGCCATTGTCACAAGGGCTACACCTATCGCAAGCATGAGCGGATCTCCCACAGGTTCGCCCACGTAATTCACGACAACCCCGATAACCAAAGCCAGTCCTATGCTCAGCGGAAAGGCCACTGCCATTCCGGTCAGGTCGATCGCAACAACGAGCAGGATATTGGCCAGGTTAAAGACGACACCCCCCAGCAGGGCCAGCCCGTAAGAAGAGCCCGTGGCCTGCCGGAGATCGCTGACAAAATCCCTGCCTTCACTGCCATGGCTTCCCATGGTAAATGCCAGGACCAGGGAAAGCAATAAGATTCCGAGGACATAATCCCAGTAGAAAAGCTGGAATGCCCAGGATTTGGAAGCCAGTTTTTGCGTATTTGCCCATGATCCCCAGCAGAGCATGGTAATTACACAGAGCACCACGGCCCAAGAATACGAATTTACTACAAACATGATTGAGGATTAAAATTTGCACTAACGTTTGTGCAAGAAAGTAAAAAAAATTGAATTACAGATCAATCTAGTTCAAATTTTTTACGGATTCGCGGATAATCAGACTGGTTTTAAGCTTCATACTGACCGGTTTATTGTTGCTGACCTTGTTCTCTATGTACCGCAGGATAACGTTTACAGCCAGTTCCCCCATTTCAAATTTTTTCTGTTCAATTGTGGTAAGGGGGGTCCCAAGATAGGCGGAGTAGGGTTGTTCATCAAAGGAGATCAGTGAAACATCACCCGGGATTTTAAGTCCCATTTCACTTACGGCTTTAATAACCCCGAGGGAAATAAGGTTGCTTAATGCAAATATCGCTGTGGGGGGATCATCCACACTGAAAAGGACACGGGTCTGCTTATACCCGTTCTCCGTACTGAAATCTTCGCCGGCTATGAAGGATTCGTCCAGGCCTATCCCATTCTGTTTCAGGGCATCAATGTAACCATGGACCCTCTCCTTATTCGGCTGGCTTTCCTTGATGCCCTGAATGCAGGCAATTTTTCTATGGCCCATTGAAATCAGGTAATTAACCGCGTCAAAAGCGCCGCCGTAATTATCGGATGTAATATAGGGTATATGAAGTTCGGGGGAATACCTGTCCACGATGACTATTGAAAGTCCGGATTCATAAATACCGACGAGATGGTCAAAATTGGTACCGACCGGGGCAATAATTATACCATCGACTTTATGTCCCAATAACAGGTTGATGAGCTTTTTCTCCACCGAGAGGTCTTCACGGCTGTCGCACAGAATAATCGAGAAACCCTTCATTCTTGCCTCCAGCTCGATGCTCTTTGCAAGATCTGCGAAAAATGGATTGGCGATATCCGGTATGATGAGTCCGAGCGTTTCGGTCCTGGCCATCTTCAGGCTCCTGGCAATCTTATTGGGTATGTAATTGTGTTCCTTCGCGGTCTTCAGCACTCTCTGTTCGGTAGAACCGCTGATCCTGTACTTCTTTGCCTTCCCGTTAAGAACCCTCGAAACCGTAGTAACCGATAATCCAAGTATATCGGCCAGTTCACGCATGTTATTGGTATACTTATGCTGCATCTTCCTAAAACGGATAACTCATTACCGTATAACTGGCCCGGGAACTTCCCCTGACCTATAATGGCGAAAATATAAGAAGTTCCTCCTTACCAAACAAGGAAACTTAAATACAACATACATCACTTACAAGATTCAATCAATCCTTACAGGCTGCCGGGAAAGAGAAATCCTTTTAAGTTAATAACATTTTTCTGTATTTTCTGCAGGTTCCGTAATAAGTAATCCGTCCTTGTAAGATTTGTCCTTCTATTCAGGGGCCGGTACACAGGATTACATGAATAAATATAACGTCCAATCAGGAATCAAACTTTCTCCCGGTCATCCCGGATCCTGGCTCCCTTAATAACCTGCTAAAGAACATCCCGCCACTCCGGCTACCTTTCTCCGGAATTCCGATTAATCTATGAAATGGCAGATATTTTAACCGGCACGATACCTGGTATTCAAAACGTCAGGTTGCCCGATTTAATCGGACTGTGGGAAGTGGTCCGGATCAGCCGGGAAGGAGAGAATCCTGTCTATCGGTGGATCAACGGGAGGTTTCTGTTTGATTGCATGGATGAGATGATCATAACCGACAGGGGAAGCGGGTAGACACTGACCAGAAAGCTGCAACAAATTCATGGATCGGGACGGCCTGACCCTTTCTCCCGGGAATTTGTCATCCGATCCTGCCCGTCTGTTCACGCTCAGGTCGGCTTCTGTACCTTCTTCTCACTCTCAGCCCCGGAAGAACCGGATCACAGGCTCAGCTATGAATTCAGAGAAACACGCAGGTAATTCCAGGGTAAGTACAAGTGAACTTATTATTGATTTGGATTATAATTCTTCGTAATTTCATTTCATATACTCTTGAAAAAAGCAATTTTTTTTGGGAGTGAGGTGGCGAAGCCATACAATGCCAAATGAACTTTTTGTTCGTAATATATCCAAACAAACAGTTATATAACCAAATAAACTTCCTATATCTTTCCAAAATACGAACCGTTAAATAGGTAAAATTCCGTATATTATCATTCAATTAAAGCACTCTACCGCAAAACGCAGTAGACTTTTATGTTCTACATCTAATAAATGTAAAAGTAAAAGCTGATAATTTCGTATAGATTCTAGTAAGCAATCATAAATATACCTATGGATCACATCATATTTGAAATACCTTTCAGTAGATCCGAATTCATCGAATCTTATAAGTTTAGATATAGACTCAATACTCGTAAATTTAGGCGTAACGTTAAGGTATTTCTAATTGGCTCGATAGTTTACTGTATAATAGGTTTCATTGTGTTTGTTGATGAGCGACTATTTAACCCATTTATTCTATTTGGTTTAGCATTTATAACTATCTCACTCCTATTTTACTTTTTAGGGCGTATAGTTAAAGGCAAATTCTTACGAAAAATAATAGCAGAAGCAGATAGATTTGAAGAACAATCACTCGTATGCAAATACGATATTACTCCTGATTCAGTCAAGTATACTGATAATGAAAAGTCTCTTGAGTACAAATGGTCAATCTTCTCCTCATACTCCAAAGTAAATGATCAGATCATTCTATTAATTGATGATAGTTTTCTACAAGGCTTTGCAATATCAAAGTCGGAAATCTCCACTAAAGATTTTGACCTCCTATTATTACTCGTAGAATCAAAACTTACTTTTAGGAAAGCTCAATAATCACAGTTACTAACATTGCCATGATATAATTATGTATCCATTAGACTATTTTCAACATATCCAAAATGAAAAATATGATGTAGAACAACTCGCTGAAGCCGACCGCTGACGCGGCGGCTTAGCTCCACCGT
>CAYSJH010000100.1:0-8662 GCA_964431315.1 uncultured Bacteroides sp.
TCATCCCTTAGCGACATCATGAAGGAGCTCGAGGACATGGACACCAAGGAAGCCAGGGATCTCAGGGACAAGGTCAGGAATATCCTCGGAAGCGTGGAAGAAATCCTCGATGGAAAAGATGGATAGCCCGAAGGATATCAAAGAGAACCTGCGGTCCATCCTCAGGGATGAGGTCAGGCTTTATTCCCTGAAGGGCGTGGAAAAGTCCTCGACGTTCCTCGGGGTGATCGCAACTTTTTTCATAGTGCTGATCATCTTTATCCTTGGGATCGTATTCGGATCGATCGCGCTGGCAAACTTCCTGAACAGCAGGTTTGAAAATATGTATGCGGGTTACCTGATCGTGGGAGGCGGGGACATACTGCTGGCAGGTTTGCTCATCCTCTGGGTCATCAGGTCGAAAGTTCCCCTGCTTACCAGCCTTTTTGTGAAAATACTTATAAACCTGTTCAATATCCGGAACGATGAAGATAAATAACCTGGCAAGCCTGAGGCAGGAGACAGAGCGCCTGGAGTACAAGCTGAAGGTAGATAAGAGCAGGCTGAGGACCGACTTTCAGCTTCTGAGGTATGAGATCATCGAATACGCCCTGAAGGAGTTTATCGGATTATTCCGGAAATCCGAACCGGAGAAAAAACCAGGACCCGGTAGTAAAGAGCGGCGACCCGGTAGTAAAAAAAAAGGCGCCGGCAGTGAAATGCATGGGCCCGGTTCTAAAGAAAAGAGTTCCGGCAATGAAGCGCAGGGGCCCGGAAAGGATGGACCCGGGACCGGATAGCGGGTTCAGGAGTGGGGACAGGGCAGAATCCAGGATGCCTTTCATTGACTGCCGGTCTGGGGATTGATATATCCGATACTGACTGTTTATTCAACACGAAGCGTCTGTACGTTAAATACGGGTCCCGCATAATGCTGCCCGTCGGCGGCAAACTTAACGGTAACCACCCCTCTGCCGGTCAGGGCGGCGGGTATGTCATACAGGATCCCGGATCTCCTGTTTTCTTCAAGGCCTGAGAAATCCTCGGTAGCAATCCGCTCGCCGTTCACGATCACGTCAAACTGCCTGGGACCGAGGAATCCTCCCCAGTACCCGACCATGAGGCCAGCCGGTTGTCCGGGGTCCACTTTCAGATCCCAGGAGAACCATCCGAGACGGGATTCCACGCATTGCTCGCCGTTGAACTCGAAGATCCCGGGGTTTTCGGCACGGAACCCGTGGGACTGCGAATCCCGGTCCCTGCCGGGTGTGACCCGGTCGATGGTCCTGCTTTCCACCTCTGCCTCATGCCTTTCCAGTTCTTCGATGTCTTTCATGTGCCGGTCCCATCCCTCCCCGCTGTAAAGGTCCCAGTAAACGGTATAATTCCGGTCATGGATCCTGTAGAGGGGTCTGAGGATAGCGTCCACCGGCCTGCCCACTGCTTTCGTGACAAAGGTGTTGGGCTCATCAGGGGAAGGGACCAGCCAGGCGGATGGATCCCTGTTTTCCGTCAACAGTCCCGGTACATAAAGCGGATCCGAAGCCAGGGAGTCGTATGCCGGTCCCAGGTCACCCGCCAGCACCAATGGACCGTAGCAGACGGCCACCCTGTCCGGGTTATCGGGCATCGCTTCCAGCCGGAGGGAGAAAGGCAGGCTCACCTCAACCAGGTCGCCCCTCTGCCATTTCCTCCTCACAGGCACAAAGGATCCCGGTCCCGCGTTGGTCCTGATCTTCTTCCCGTTCACCTTTACGGAAAAGTCTTCCCCCGCCCATGACGGATAGCGTATCCTGAGGGTCGCATCGACCGGGGCGTCGTTCAGGATCTCTATGCTTGTCCCCTGCTCCTGGGGGAATCCCGTTATCTGCCGGAGAATGAGCCCTTTTTCCTGCCAGTGCAGCCTCGAGGAAATGAACTGGCTTATAAACAGTTCATCTTCAGAATGATAATAGATTGCCTTACCGTACTTCGAATGGTTCTCCATCCCGGTTCCCACGCAGCAGGTGAACCACAGGGGGTCCTGGTAGAATTTATGTCCCCCCATCTGGAGGGAGTGGAAGTACAGGACATGGCCGTCCACCGGATGCTGGGAGGACAGGATGTGGTTGACCAGGGCCCGTTCATAGAAACCGGCCACCTCCGGCGATGCTTCCCAGGAAAAAAGGTGTTCCGACAGCTTCAGCATGTTGTAAACGTTGCATGATTCGGATGTATTGCTGCTCAGGCGGTTGTTGAGCTGGTCGGGGGGACCGAAATGTTCATGGTTCCCATGGGAGCCGTTGATATAGGAATGATGGTTGACGACCCGGTCCCAGAAGAATTCGGCTGTTTTCCGGTCCGTCTCATCTCCGGTCAGCTCGTAACGTCTTGCCAGGCCGATGAGCTTGGGGATCTGTGTATTCCCGTGCTTGCCGGCCAGGATATCCTCTCCCCTTGAAAGCGGGTCCAGGATCGCATGGTGGTGGAAACGCCTGGAAAGAGCCAGGTAATCCTTATTCCCTGTATCCGCATACAGGTCTGCAAGGACCTCGTTCATGCCGCCGTGTTCGCAGGACAGGATCTCCTGCATCTGTTCCTCAGAAAGGCCTGAAAGCGTCAGTCCCAGCCAGTCCCCCAGCCTTCTCTCCGTTTCCAGCGCAGTTGAGTTATCACACAGCTGGTATGCATCCCTCAGTCCCGCCATAACCTTGTGCATGGAATAAAAGGGTACCCATATCCCGTTCAGGTCGAAGGGGGCAGCACGGATATCTCCCCTGGCAACCTCCTCTTCCAGGATTTTCTGTCCCCCCGGTATAGCCCCGATGTAGCCGTTCCCGGTGGCCGACTGGCATTCGGCCAGTTCATCCACCATGTAGTTCACCCGTTTAAGGAACCGCTCATCCGCCGTGGTCCTGTACATCAGGGCACAGGCACTCAGGTAGTGTCCCAGGCTGTGACCGGCTATGGTATTGTCCTCCCATCCGTGGTAATGCTCGGCCCTCGGCTCCAGTCCCGCTTCAATCCTGAATCTGGCCAGCAGACGGTCGGGTTCATAATTAAGGAGGGATTGTTCGTTCAGTTCTGTGGCATGCAGGAAGGGTCCTTCAAGGAGTTCAATGTCCCGCAGGTCAAAAGGCAGGCACCTGAATTCAATGATGCCGTCTGTTTCATCGTGTATACGGCCCGATTGGGGTCTTGTACAGGTCAGGCAGGCGGATATTAAAACCAGCCCTGAAAAGGGAATATATCTGTTCATCGGCAAACGATTAGATACTGCTATGCTTACCGTACGGCATGCGATTCCCGCGGAATTTGTGCGAATCTTCCCGGAATTACTGCTGTTCCTCCAGGACTACGGGCCATCCTTCCACATCCCAGTCCAGTTTTCGGATGATCAGTTTCGACCGGCCGTTTTCGGCGGCATCGTATCCGTGGAAGACAATGTAATCGGTCCCGTCAAAGGTATAAACCGAGTTGTGTCCCACTCCCGGCCAGTCCTTGTTCCCTTCCAGTACCAGGCTGGCAGCTCCATGGACCATGTCCCTGCCCATTTTGTCCAGGTACGGTCCCGTCACCTTCACGGATCTGCCAACCATGATCTTGTAGTTGCTTTCAACGCCCCTGCAACAAAAATCCCAGGATACGAACAGATAGTAATACCCGTTCTTCCTGAAAAGGAAGGGAGCCTCGATTGCACCTTCTCCGGCGAGCCTGTCTTCCGTGTAATAATCGCGGGGGCGGGCGGCCACGGTGTACCATTCCTGTGGTTCCGCCGGTGCACTGAAATCTTCGTTCATGCGGAAAAGTTTCATGCCCCTCCAGAAGGAGCCAAACACCAGCCAGGGAGTTCCCTCCTCGTCCATGATGAAGTTGGGATCGATGGCATTCCACAGGTCTCTTCCCGGTACGGATTCGATGACCTTGCCGTGATCCACCCATTTATAACCCGGATCATCCTGATCCAGGGTAATATTGGTTGCCAGCCCGATGCAGGAGGTATTCTTTCCGAAAGCCGAGACGGAGTAATACAGGTAGTACTGACCGTCATGGAAGGAGATATCGGGTGCCCAGATATGACCCCTGAAACCGGAAATGGCATGGATTGCCCATTCAGGCGGATGTTCGAAGACAGGTTTCAGGTTAGTCCAGTTCTCCAGGTCCCGCGATGAAAAAACCGAGATCCCGAAACCGGTGCAGAATACGTAATAGGTGCCGTCCTGCCTGATCATGACCGGATCGTGCACGCGTATGTCGGAAACCTGCGCTGAACAATCGGAGAATAAAAACACGACAGCGGTGGCAAACCCAGCCACAAAAGATTTGAATGGAATAATTTTCATAATTGTTCGGTTTACTATCTTTCAGTTCCCGATCTTTCCTTTCAGCAGAGTCAGGGAATGGGGCGGAAACGAATAGGTGAACGAGGATGTCCCGGTTTTTATGGTCTGTTTTTTTGCCGTTTGGACCTCGGTTTTATTGAAATCGTTCGTCGATTTGATATCCGGCCCGTTCACTTCAAACACCTCAAACGGACCACTGAATTTACCCTCCTGGGTCAGGATATCGGTCCGGATGGCTTCATCCTTGTGCCGGTTGACAACCGCGATGACCACTTCGTCGCCCTTCATCGTTGCGGACACGTCCAGGTAAGGCACACCGGTCTGGCGGGTAGTTTGTTCCCCCAGGCCGATGAAGAACCTTTCCGTATCGTAGGTGCCGCAGTCGACGAATACATCGAGGGAAGTCCCGTGCATCATGCCGGAAAACAGTTCCAGGGGATAATAGATGGTCTGCTTGTACATTCCCGTTTCACTGGTAAAGATGGGTGCGATTACATTTACGAGCTGCGCCATGTTGGCCATTTTCACGATGTCGGCATTACGGATGAAAGCATTCAGGAATCCGGCGATCACAAGGGCATCCTCGAGGTTGTAATGTTCCTCGAGGGCACGGGTTCCCCGCATGGATTCATCTGCACGCGCCCGGTACCAGACGTTGTACTCATCCCATGCAATGTAAATGGGATCTCTTCCTCTGCGGTCGGCTTTCTGCATTTCCTCGTAGATCATGCCCCGGACTATGTTCGTGCGCTGTTCCAGGACCCTGGGTGTGGCGAGGAAATTATAATAATTGTTATCCGGGTTGCCCACGTAGATATGCAGGGCAATGTAATCCACAACATCCCTTAACTCCCTGAGGATGGTGCTGTTCCATTCATCGGGATCAGCATTTGGCCGGTAATTCGATGAGCCTGCGGCGATCAGCTTGATACCGGGGGAGGTGAGTCTCATAAGCTTGGCGGCTTCACGGGCCTTCTTCGAGTAATCCTCCGCATTCAGGTGCCCCATCTGCCAGAAGCCATCCATCTCGTTGCCCAGGCTCCAGTACTTCACATTATAGGGTTCCGGGTAACCGTGTTTTGTGCGCAGCTCTGCAAAATAGGGTCCTTCCTTCACATTGCAGTATTCAACCCACCGCTGCGCTTCCTCGATGGTGCCGGTGCCCATATTGACCGAGAAATACGGTTCCGTCCCGATCTTACGGGCAAATTTGATGAATTCATTGGTCCCGAACTGGTTGGTTTCGAGCCTTGCCCAGGCCAGTTCCATGCGTGGGACGCGCTCGGGTCCCACTCCATCCAGCCAGTGGTAGTTGGATACAAAATTCCCGCCCGGGTACCTGATAATGGAAACATTGAGCCCTTTGACGGCGTCCAGGACATCCTTCCGGAATCCATCCCCATCCGACAGGCTTGAACCCGGATCCCATATACCACCGTAAACGCATCGTCCGAGATGTTCCACGAAATTTCCGTAGATCAGGTCACTCACCTCTCCGATGGTACGGTCGGGATCAATTTTTATCCGTGCATTCTGAGCGTTTGATAAATTGGGGGTACCCAGCAGCAACAATGCCGCCAGAACCATGTTCAACCCGGTTCGGATCTTCATTTTTTTGAATTTAAAGTTATTCGTGTGTTGTAATTAATTACTGCTTGTTGATATCAAATACCGGTTCTTTCAGCCTGGCATTCCAGTCCCTGCCGTCAAGGGGGTAAACCAGGTGCGTCTCTGCCCAATGCTCCCAGGCACCGGCCATTTCTCCTGCAAGTTCCGGGTATTGTTCAATAAGGTTTTGGGTTTCACTCCTGTCCATTTCCATATCGTAAAGTTCCCAGGGACCCGTGAATGGGTATTGCGTGGAACCGGCAGAAACCAGTTTCCATTTTCCCTGCCGGACTGCCCGGTTGGCTTCGTGTTCCCAGAAGATCTGCCTCTTGTCAAGTGAATCCCCGAGGAAGGTCGGGAATAGGCTGAGGCCTTCAAGCGGGTAAATTTTACTTCCCCCGAATTCTTCGGGGTAGACGGCACCGGCTACTTCAATAAAGGTGGGTATGATATCCTGGATGCAAGCCGGATCCGTCCGGTATGATCCTGTCTCTTCCAGACACTCCGGCCAGTGCACGATCAGGGGTGAGGCTATGCCCCCCTCATGGGTCCAGTGCTTGAACCTTCTGAACGGGGTATTGCTGGCATTGGCCCAGGGAAGCCTGTAGCTTTCGAATGAAGCGGGACTGCCAAGGGCTGTTGTTGATTTGTCCCGGCCTGAGGAAATGTACTCCGCACAGCCCCCATTGTCCGCCAGGAAGACGATGAGGGTATTATGGATCTGTCCCAGTTCATCCAGCACACGGATGATCTTCCCGACATTCTGATCCATTTCGTCGACCTGGGCTGCATATACGGCCATTCTTTTTGCCATGTCCACTTTCTGCTCATCGTCAAGATCCACCCAGTTCCCGGCTGAAGTATCCCTTTCGGAGAGTTCCCAGTCATCATGCAGGATCCCCAGGCTTTTCATTTTTTCGAACCTGGATGCACGTAGTTCATCCCATCCCCGATTGTAGACGTCCATGTATTTATCGATCGTGCTGTCCCTCGCATGCAGCGGCCAGTGCGGTGAAGTAAAGGCAACATACAGGAAGAACGGTGAGCGTTTTGCCCTTTGGGCATGATCCTTAATGAATTTCACCGCGTTGTCGCCTATCGCATCCGTATAGAAAAAATTCTCTCCCGGCTCCACCGGATCATTGTCACGAACAAGCGATTCCGGGTCGTAGTAACTTCCCCCCCCGAGCAGGGTTCCGAAAAAACGGTCGAAACCCCTTTGAAGGGGCCAGCTGTTTTTAGGTCCCCCTTCACGCGTATGGGCATCCAGGGTCAGGTGCCATTTGCCGCTCATATAGGTGGAATATCCTGCGGTCCGCAGCACTTCTGCTATGGTTCGGCAGTGATCGTTCAGTTCGCCGGTATAACCTTCATGACCGAGGTCCCTGATTGTCATCCATCCCATCCCTGCCTGGTGGGGTGCAAGTCCCGTCATCAGGCTTGCCCTGGTGGGACAACAACGCGCCCCGTTGTAGAACTGGGTATACAACAGGCCATCCCTGGCAAGTTTATCAAGGTTCGGGGTACGGATCTCCCCGCCGTAGCATCCCAGGTCCGAGTAACCCATATCATCGGCCATGATGAGCACAATATTCGGAGGCGCGGGTCCGCCTGATCTACCCTGGCACCCGGGCATGATCAGGCCGGCCGCCGAAATGACCAGGATGACCATGGCAGCCGTTATGGCCGGAATTCCGGGTGGTTTGAGTCTGCGGATCATTCTACCAGTATGGATTTTGCTTCATGTTGGGGTTAACGTCAAGTTCCCTCTGCGGAATGGCCATGTATTCCCGCCCCGGGGTATCGTAAAGTCCCGCCAGCTCAGAGTCATGTGTAATGAGCTCATCCAGCATGGGATTCGGTCCTTTTGTGGCATCCAGCCAGCCCCAGCGCAGCAGGTCCACATACCGCTGGCCTTCGAAACAGAATTCCACGGCCCGTTCATGGGAGATCTGCATCCGCATTTCCTGTTGTGTCATGTTCGGTTTCCTGGTGGCCAGGTCAGGCAGGTTGGCCCTGTCCCTGACCATCTTGATGTAAGGGTATGCCTCATCGGTCCTGCCCAGTTCATTCAGGCATTCCGCGTAAAGAAGGAGAATGTCTGAATACCGCAGGATCCGTTCATTGATCTCCGAGCGCCATTCGACTTCGTTTGGATCGGTGTCGTCGTTCAGGTATTTCCTGAGGTGGATGTTAGTTGCATTGCCGGATTGCTGGATCAGTCCCGCACTCGCCCACGACTTGCCATACACCATCGATCCCGGGTAGTCATAGAAAAAATTTGCCCTCAACCTGGGATCGGGTCCCCCGTCAAGTGCTGAATCCTGCTGGTATTCATTGAATATCCAGTCGGTGGGTGTTACGTCTCCCCAGCCGAAGCCAAGGGGAGCATAGGTCCGGGCCTTGCCCGATGTCTTGCTCCAGTCCGATGCCGGTTCACCTGTCCAGCCCAGGGTGGTCCCCCCCAGGCTCTTGCTGAACTGTATCTCGAACAGGGATTCCGAATTGTTTTCGTTTTTGGTGGTGAAATTATCCCGGTAGTCCGCAACCAGGCTGTAATTGCCGTATTGCTGTTCTATGATCCTTTTCAGGAGGGGTTCGGCCAGGGCCCATTCATGGTTATACATGTAGGATTTGGCCAGGAAGCCGGCGGCAGCGCCCTTGGTGGCACGTCCCATATCCGATGCAGGGTATTGCTGCTTGGTGGGAAGGACGGCCATTGCCTCGCTGAAATCCTTGTAAACCTGTGCCCA
>CAYSJH010000101.1:0-8151 GCA_964431315.1 uncultured Bacteroides sp.
ATACCACCCTCATGATTCCGCGTTTTGTCCTTATGCGCGGCGAGGGTTCAGATCTATCCCAGCTGTACTGGCGTGACCGGATTACACCCCTGGAAACACTGATCCAGGGCACTAATTCTTTCGGTATCGAAGACCTGTCTATTCTGGCTGTGAACCACCTGGCTGCTATTACGACCGATCAGAGTAATGTTCCGGAGGCAGGCAATGTGTTCCTGCGGCGGCTATATATTTACCTCAACCGCTTCGAAAACGCAGATTTCAAGATGGTCTCTGATCGTATGACGGAAAGACACTTAGAAAGTGCGGATCAGAATATGGGCGCTGTTGTCATCGGCGGCGAGAATGTGCAGGTGACGG
Organism: uncultured Bacteroides sp.; assembly: GCA_964431315.1. GTDB lineage: Bacteria > Bacteroidota > Bacteroidia > Bacteroidales > SM23-62 > SM23-62. The sequence goes on from CAYSJH010000101.1 coordinate 358, forward strand.
ATTGCGAGATATACTCCTCGCATTCCCCATTCCGTTTCAACGGAAATTATAGCCTGTATAGCAACAACCGCTGCTTTGAAGGAGATGCTTCGAACTTTATCAGCGGCACCCATGTCATCTTTGAAAACAATGTGGTACAGGGTGGTCAGTTGGCTCGTGGTGGTGGGTGTTACGTCAGGCAGAATCTTTACTACGCTCACAACAGCATAGGGAACATGGCACTCCACGATGCCGAGCTATTTACGACAGATGTACCTCCTGATGTCATTGTCAACTTCAAGTCCATCGAAGGGACTAAGGCAGTTCTGGATCAGAGTGTTGACTGGCAGGAACTGACCGGACGAACATGGATGGGTAACCTGACATGGGAAACTGCTTTCTTCATCACCCTTGGAAAAGGAGCGGGTCAGTACCGTTTTGTAAAGACATTCAATGAAAAGAAGATTGAGTTGGACCGGCCGTGGGACGTGCTGCCGGATAGCACTTCTACAATTATACTTGCCCCTTTCTTCGAACATAATATGCTTATAGATAATGATTTCCATGAAGGTTCAACTGTTCAAAGTTACTGTATGGGTATTGACTGGGTATTGGCCGGTAATAAATTCACCCGTGTCCCAGGCATTCGCAATAGGGGACATCTAAAACTCCCCAGTTGGTATCACCAGTACATCGATAATGAAATACTGGTGGGTAGCGGTACCCGCGGCCCATGGGGTGAAAATTGGCATATTGATTCTCACCTTAATACGGTTGGGGAAGGTTCACGTGGTACGGTTTTCCGCCGTAATGTGTTGCACAACAATGCGAGGATTGAGATCGAAATGAACGCATGGGGATATCCCCGATGGAGTGATACTGTGCGTGATGTGATTATTGACCATAACATTATCCGTGATGCCGATATCGGCATCAATGTAAGAGGTCCTAATAATGGTGTGCTATTATGGGGCAACCGATTCGAGCGGGTTAAGGAACCCCTGACCGGGCTCAAAGATGGAGTGTTCATGCATCCCGCCGAACAGCTCCTTAACCTCCTATCCGCAGAAGGCATGGTCCCGGAGAAGTTGATGGGCACGCCGGCATGGCAGACTGCCATAAAACACCTTGAAAGCTTGTTGATACTGGATCCTGCCTCCATTGAAGTGTTAAATAAAGTTCGCATTTACCAGGATGAACTGGCGCGAACCGCAGCCAATGAACTGCATGAGGGACAATCCCTGTCGTTACTTCAGGCTCTGACGGGTATGACCTTTATGGAAAACTCATCTGCCGAACTGCAGTCCCTCCTGTCGGAAGGTACGGGCGGGACCGCAAACACGAGCTTTAAGGTCTCTTTGCCAGCATGGTCGATACCCATTACCCTTTCCCTGAGTTTACCGCCTCTTCCGGGCTGGAAGTCTGTAAAATCAGCACCAATAAAGGTTAAACCGGGTGAAAGTGTTACCACCAGTATAAAACTTACTGTTCCTTCCGGTGTATGGGGTAAACCCACAATTCCCCTGGCCTGCAGGGTCGAGGGTACAGGCTGGCAGTTGAATGGCTCGGGTAAAATAAAGCTATCAGCCTTAAGCTCAACGGACATGGTGAGAGAGTGGATGGTCGTAGGGCCTTTTGCATCGGATCAGCCCGGTGAGCTGGGGGACTCGCTTTATCCTCCCCAGCGTAAGCTGGATATTACTGCTGAATATCCCGGAGCTGAAGGAAAGGTAAGCTGGCAGCCGGTGAAGTTACCGGTAGGCGGGGGCATCGATTTAACACAGCTATATGGATCTCAAGAAAATGGGGTAGCTTTTGCAGTAACGGTACTGCGGGTCACCAGGCCCACAACAGTGGCAATCACTACCAATGGAAGCAACTCCGTGACCTACCTCAATAACCAGATCATAGGTGGGCCCTTCCGCTGGTTTGGGAACCAAAAAGTGTCCGTCACACTTCCGGAGGGAGACAATATCCTGTTATGTGGTGTGGCACAGACTAATTATTGGGGGCAGGGTAAATTTTGGCAGCTCAGTGTGAAGGTAGAGGCTGGTCCCGGAAGCAACCCGGGTGACATTCAAGTTTTACCGGTGGATAAATTCAAAGAAGTCGGGAAACTGCACTAGTTTCAGATATTAAATTTTAATGTACATAATTCGCTTTAAAATGAAAAAAATCTTAAGCATGCCTAACAGAATCACAACCAGACACAACCATAATCCGGGACTCATCCGGGAATTCTCGTGTTACTTAAGAATCTGCATGGTTATAATCATGTTATTTGCGTATTGTGAAAATAGCAAAGTCTTTGCTCAGGAAACACTAAAAGTTGCAGTATGCCAGTTTCCCGTATCAGGAGATATTAAAAGCAATGCTGAATACATTAAGAAATTTATTAAAGAAGCGGCTTTAAACAAAGCTGATATTGTTCAATTTCCGGAAGCAGCCCTAACAGGATATCCTCCGGTGGATATATCCTCATTTGAGAATTGTAACTGGGATGACCTGCGCATGGAAACCAGGGATATTATGTCCATTGCCAGGGAGAACAAAATCTGGGTAGTTCTTGGATCTGCACATTATATCAGCGAGAATGAAAAACCTTTGAATTGTTTATATATTATTTCCAGCGATGGAAAGATTGTCGACAGATACGATAAATCCATGCTGACAGAAGGAGATATGAAATATTACACTCCTGGTAATCATATTACGATCATTGAATTAAAGGGATATAAAATTGGTTTTTTAATCTGCTATGATTCCTGTTTTCCTGAAATGTACAATATTTACAGGCATAAGGGAGTAAAGATCATGATCCATTCCTTTTACAATGCCCATTTCGATAAAAGGACAATATTGGACGAGATCATCCCGGCAGAGATTAGAGTCAGGGCATCTGATAATATGATGTGGGTGCTTGCAAGTAATTCTTCAGGGATCTATTCATCGTGGCCATCCTGCATTGCAAGGCCGGATGGATCGTTGGAATCGCTTGGGCGTAGTGTTCCGGGAATTCTATACAGGGAATTCCCTGATGGTGAACTCACAACATTATTTCCCAGTTGGACGACACATAATAATAAAATGATGAAACTGTCTGAGGATGAGATTTATCATAATGGCATTCCTTCAAAGCACCCGAGGGCGGTTAAAACAGATTCTCAGCTTTAACCCCCATACACTCTAAATGACTAATTCACTAATCTATCTTAATTAATCTGCTGTAAATCCCCTGTTTTGTAAAAAAGCATCAATTGCCCACAGTGCATTGTTTACCTGCTCAATAGTTGCAGTATAACCGGTTAATATGAATGCATGTTGCGCCCCTTTCCATAAAATGTATTCAGAATCAATGCCGGAATCCAGGCATGCCAGATGAAAGCCTTTTGTTTCAATGGCTTCCACCACATGATCCTGGTCTCCATTCATATTTAACACAGGTGCATCATCTTTATCGATGTGCAAAATGGGTGATAATGATGCGGCTATTGAATCACGGTTTTCCTGTGCTATATTATTTATCCATTTCTCGGCTCGCATATCTGTGATTCCATTGCAATTTATCACCACATTGGCGCGTGACGATCTGGGAAAATCAAGAAAACCAAGACACAATGCCAGGTGTCCTCCAGCTGAGTCACCAATGACAACAATCTTCTCAGGATCAATCCCGAGCTCCTCTGCATGTTGTCGGACATATGCAATTGCATCAGCACAATCATTTAAAGCATCCCAAATGGTTGAAGATGCTGGTTTAATCTCATTATGCTCTTTCTCTATCAATCGGTATTGTATCGATATGCCAACCGTTCCAAGGGCCGCCGAGTATTTGATGTGTGGTATAAACTGCCCTGCGTTTCCCCCGCTCCATCCCCCACCATGGATCCAAACCCTTGCCGGTCTTCTTTTTTGAGGGAAATCACTACCAGGCCTTGCGATTAAAAGGCAGAGTTGTATACCATTGACTTCCTTAAAAACAACTGTATCTATCTGTACAGTTTGATCGTCTACGAACTGTGCTATAGACATTGGCTCAGTACTTGCCCGACAACCAAACATCAGCAAGAATGTCCAAAATAAGAGAATCATACCGGCTGCACCCTTATTAAACCGTAATACCATACTTATAGAAATATTAAAGGCAAACCTCCAAAGGGTTAAGCTTCAGAGGCTTGCTAAATTGAAGTATAAACCATTGACTACTACTTAACCTATTAATGATTTTCCGGTTACTGTATGTCATCAAACTAATCCGGACTTTCCGGGATAAAAAAATAAGTTGTAGTTTCTTCTAAAATTACTCAATTTCTAAGCAACATATCATGCTGATAAATTGAATTTTCCTTATAAATATTGATTTTTTCTGTTTTTAAGTGTTTCAAGTTTAATTTTCTTTTTCTTATCCAGGATTTTACGTTCTGTGTGCGGTTTATTGTCCCGGTAAATGATGCTGTTACTTTTTCCTTATGCCTGTTACGAACACGACCGTGAACATAATTCTCTAAATCCACAGGTTCTGATTCTCCTGATATTATTGCTTCCACTACCTTCATCAAGGTAGCACTAAAGCAGTTCTTTTTACACCTTCCTGACGAAGTGAATCGCCCATGGTTCGTAAACTTTCAGAAAAAGTTGGTACTCATTTTTCTTTACCTGTGTAAAATCAATCGATTTTATGTAAGTTTGACTTATTCAGACATCAAAATGCCCTATTGATGAAACTGCTGCTGAATTCCATTTTCCTGTTGGGTCTGCTTTTATCCCAGTGCTCCACAAAAAAAGATATTATGACCGTTGGTGGAATTTTATATTCCAGCGGACAACCGGTTTCAACTGCCGTCGCGCCGGAAACGGATAGGGCCGTTGATGCCGGTACTTCCACGTCAAACCACCTGGGAAACGGTTGCGCGAACCTGATCAACCGGCACAACAATCCGCTCTGGCCCCAACTGGCGGAAAACGTCCTTGCAGGAGCGGCACACCCGCTGAAAAAATGCGTGGAAAATATGATGAGATTTACCAGTTGCAGCCTTGAGAGTGCCGTTCATATGGCAAGCAGGAACCCGGCCCGGGTTCTGGGCCTGGATGACATAGGGGAAATTGAGGAAGGCAGACGGGCCAACCTGATCTCGTTCACGATGCAGGAAACCGAAATAAAAATAAATAAGACTTACCTTGACGGCACTCTTGTGTACCGATCAGAGTAGGCCCGGTGTGTTCACTTTTAGTCAGAACGAATGACCTGGATGAAGAAAGTTTTCATTGCGCTGGGCACAGTGGGACCTGGACTGTTCCTGATCGGGTATAACATTGGCACCGGCAGTGTTACCACGATGGCCAAAACGGGTGCTGAACACGGGATGAGCCTGCTCTGGGCCCTGGTTCTTTCCTGTCTTTTTACCTACCTGTTGATGGTTGCCTATGGTAAAGTAACACTCGTATCCGGGAATACCATCCTTTATAATATCAGAACCAGGTTCAGGTACGGCTGGATCCTTGCTCTTTACATTCTGACAGCCCTTATAGTCGGTGAACTACTGGCCCTCATCGGGATCATGGGCATCGTCGCCGACCTGGCCCAGGAAGGCATCCGTCTTTTATTCAACAATACCCGGATAAATACCTCCTGGATCATTTTATTTACCGTTGTCTGCCTGGGCTTCTTATTATGGCATGGGAGGTACAAAACCTTCGAGAAGGTGCTGACGGTTTTTGTGATCCTGATGGGACTTTCCTTTATCGTCGTATTTTTCATGGTCAAACCCGAACTGGGTTCGCTGGCAAAAGGAATGGTGCCGCGAATTCCCGATACCCCCGGTGCATTTGGACTAGTTGCTGCCATTGCCGGCACAACCTGTTCCGCAGCAGTATTTGTTATTCGAAGCACCGTGGTAGCTGAAAAAGGCTGGACAATCGATCACCTGAGAGTTGAACGGAAAGATGCCTTTGTCTCGGCATCCACGATGCTTTTACTCAGTGCTGCGATCATGGCTGTTGCAGCTGGCACTCTGCATGTGATGGGATTAAGGCTTGACAATACCGTGGAAATGATCTCATTGTTTGAACCCATAGGGGGAAGGATTGCAGCGTTCATATTAATATTGGGAATTGTCGGAGCGGGGATTTCCACTGTTTTTCCCATCACCCTGATAACTCCCTGGCTGGTGTCGGATTACACGGGCAGGCCCAGGAACATCCAATCTCCCCTGTCAAGGTTATTCATCCTGTCTGCTCTCCTTTTTGCCTTTGGCAGCCTGGTGCTGAAAGACAAGCCCCCGGCCCTGATGATATTCTCACAGGCTTTCCAGGCTTGCATCCTGCCTGCTGTAGCCATTCCCATATTGGTATTAATTAACCGAAAAGATATTATGGCGAAACATGCCGCCAATTTTCAGGAGAATATCGGGATATTTGCCGTTGTGCTGTTTTCCTTCCTGACCACATATTTTGCCGTACGGGAATTTTTTTAATACGTGACATTGAATATCACCTAAACTATAAAATGATGCATAATCACAGGCACACCTTTAGAAAGGGTAAACTGGAAGTCAGAATTTGTAAATCAGAGGAGGAAGCCGGAAACCGGGCTGCTGACTTTGTGGAACAGGAACTTAATGCTGCCATAATGGAGCGGGGATCGGCGAACCTTATCCTTGCTACCGGCACTTCACAGTTCTCATTCATCAAGGCCTTAAAAGATAAAAACCTTGATTGGGGGAAGATCCGTGTATTTCATCTCGATGAATACCCAGGCATTTCTGAAAGCCATCCTGCAAGTTTCAGGCATTATCTCAGGGAACGAATTCTTGATAGTGTGCAGCCTGCAGAGGTTCACCTTATCAACGGGGATGCTGAAAACCTGGAGGAGGAAATCGGGATGTATGAGGGACTTTTAATCAACCATCCCACCGATGTGGCATGCATCGGTATAGGGGAAAACGGACACATCGCCTTTAATGATCCTGCCGTTGCAGATTTCACCGATCCCCGGCTGGTAAAAATAGTTTCACTGGATGAGGCCTGCAGAATGCAGCAGTTAGGCGAGGGTTGGTTCCCAAGCCTGGAGGATGTGCCCAAAGTAGCAATTACCCTTACCATTCCGGCCATCATGAAAAGCAGGACAATAAGTTGTGTTGTCCCTCATAAAAGAAAATCCCGCGCCGTCCATGGTACCTTGAACGGACCTATCAGCACAAGCTGTCCCGCAAGCATTCTCCGGGACCATCCCCGGGTTATGCTTTTCCTGGATCCGGATTCAGCTTCGGAGATTTAAGATATATTGAAGGTTTTGGATTTTTCATATAAACGGAAAAAGCCTGGCAAATATCAGAACGACGAATATACCGATGAAACCCATGATACTCAGCACGGATAAGAAGGTCCGAAGCTTTTCACCCTCGGTTATTCCACTCATTTGACATACTACTCTACTATCGTTCATCCACGGGAAGGACTTGGATCCGAATTACGATGCCCGTCTGCTGTAGGATTCCTCTGTCAACTTCCCGGTTTTTCTGTAAGTTTCCCGGGCTTTCGGCCTGTTAAAATTGGCGGGGAACTTTAATTTTAACTCATTTATCTTCACAACTATTGTTTTAAATTAAACATATTGAGCTTCGAGCTCGTCAACAAAGTTAAGGGTGAGGTCTCGCATTTATATGCAGTCTGTGCATTATTGAAATTATATGTTAGTTTAGGAGAATATTAAGAAAAATAGAGCAGGATATTATTATAATGCGTTGTGTTATTAATATGCCAACGCATATTTTAAGTGATTTAACAAATTCTATGGTTAAGCAAATATTTAACTTG
>CAYSJH010000102.1:0-7961 GCA_964431315.1 uncultured Bacteroides sp.
GATCTTCTCAAATCCAGGAACCTGTCCATGCTGGTTTACCCGAATCCCGCATCGGACCATGCTTACCTGGCCTTTGACGGGGCGCTTCCCGGACCGGTGGAGATCCAAATGTTCTCACACACCGGCAGATTGGTCCTGAACAAACTTCTGCCCTCAGGTACCGAACTCTATGAAATGGATCTGGGGGGACTTGAAGGGGGCGTTTACCTGGTACGTGCAATCCGTGATGGGAAAGTTATTGGTACCTGTAAACTCCTGATCTTGCGATAAGATACCGGGCAAAACCTCCAGTAACACAGGGCGAGGGCTGCGGAATCCGAATCCAGGCTATTCTTCTGCTACCTGGTTTTCGAGGAACCTCAGCCCGAAGGTCCTTCCGAATTCAAGCAATTCGGCGGTCTTGTCCTCACCCGGGTGGAACTTCGTTGCCAGGCCGCCCTGAACGACTTCAAATTTCAGGTTTTTCAGGTGTTCTTCGATCAGGGGCACGGCTTCACCGCTCCAGCCATAGGAGCCGAATGATGCGGCGGGTTTTCCTTTGTCGCGGATGGGATTGACCACCGAAAACATCCGGTAGACCGGGAGAAGCGTATTCCGGTTTATGGTGGGGGATCCGACCAGTATCCCACCCGAACGTACGATGTTTTCTTCAAGCTCACCCAGGGGTATATGCTCAATATCAAGGATCTTCACCTCTATTTCGCCGGCCTCTCGGATCCCCCTGGCAATGGTTTCTGCCATTTCCCGGGTGTAGCCGTATGCCGATACGTAGGTGATCAGGACCCTGTGATCCTTTCCTTCCTGGGAATCCAGGAATTGTAAGGAATATTCCTTCGAGTGCCGTATTTTTTCCTTCCAGGTTGATCTTAAAATGGGACCGTGCCCAGGGCAGATCACGGAAATCTCAAGCGGTTCGATCTTCTCAATGGCTTTCAGCATGAATTTGCTGAAGGGTTTCAGGATGACATCGAAATAATACCGGAAAGCATCCGAATAATCCCCCACAAGGTCATCGAACATCTGTTCATCGCAGTAATGGGCGCCGAAGGAATCACAGGTAAACAGGAGGCGCTCCTCCTCAAGATAGGTGTAAATGGTATCGGGCCAGTGCAGGTTTGCCGCCCCGATGAATCGGAGTGATTTGTTCCCCAGATCCAGCGTGTCCCCGTCCTTAATCTTCATCGATTTAAACGGCCTGTCAATCATTTCGGAAAGGTAATTCAGTGCCTGCCCGCTCCCGACGACCGTAGCCCGTGGGGCAATTTCAAGCAGAGCTTCCAGGCTTCCCGAATGGTCCGGTTCGGTATGGTTGCAGATAATAAAGTCTATTTCTGCGGGATTGCAGAGATAATTCACCCTGCTGAGGAATTCTTCCCGGAAGTTCTTTTTGACGGTATCGATGATGACCTTCTTTTCGGCATTAATGAAATAGGAATTATAGGTGGTTCCGTATTTCGTTTCCATCACGATGTCAAAACTGACCAGGTCGCGGTCCAGCGAGCCAATCCACGAAACGTCTCCGGTTACTGGCAATATGTCGGTTCGGTACATAGGGGTATTTTCTTCAGGCAAAATTAAAAAAAAAGCTGTTCCCTATGTGCTTACGGGAACAGCCTTTAATCATCAGCCGGTTTGAGCTATTTCTTTTCAGGGTCTTTCTTTTCTGTCTTATAAATAAAAAAGTCCGAAAATGCTATTTAAACTGGGCCAGGGAGGTGTGCAAACCTCTGACCTTCTGGCCGGGTCTGACCAGGACAATGCAATCGGGCGGAAGGAAAACATCCACCCTGGAACCGAACCGGATGAATCCCAGTTCATCGCCGGCAGATACTTTCCTGCCCTTTAATGCATAGCTGACGATCCGTCTTGCAATGGTGCCTGCGATCTGCCTTACCAGGATCTCATCATCCCGTTTTGTTTTAATGACCGTGGTATTCCTTTCATTCAGCAGGGAGGATTTCGGGTGCCTGGCCACCAGGTATTTGCCCGGATGGTACCTGTAGTAGGTGACCGTTCCTCCCACAGGGAACCAGTTGACATGCACATTCCAGACGGACATGAAGATGGAAACCTGTATCCTCCGGTCCTTCAGGTACTCCTCCTCCAATGTTTCCTCAACAGCGACGACCTTCCCGTCAGCGGGGGCATATATCCGGTCGGCGGAGAATGTGGCTTTTCGTTCCGGATCCCTGAAAAAACGCAGGACAAAAACCATAAAAGCGGCTGAAGCAGCAGAGACAGTCCAGGCTGCCGGGGCGGGACCGGTGAACAGGAAAACAAGGATGTTCAGCACGGCAAGGACAAGGAACACGATAAGCGATATTTTATAGCCTTCCCTGTGGATCATAGCGCGAAGTAAAGAAATATTGTAACAAATGGCATGGAAAGAAGGAATGAATCGAAACGGTCAAGTATACCTCCGTGCCCGGGCAGCAGACTGCCGCTGTCCTTAACGCCTGCTTTCCGCTTTATCCAGGATTCGAGAAAGTCGCCGAGGCTGCCGAAAAGGATGATCAGGATGGCGAAAATGATCCATTCCAGCGTGGAAAGCCGGGTATAGTACCAGCTGAGCACAATCGCAAGGGCAAGGGTGAACATGGCCCCTCCAACAGCGCCTTCCCAGGTTTTAGAGGGACTCACACGCGGCCAGATGGGATGCTTTCCCAGCAGTCGCCCGGTGACATATGCCAGGGTATCGTTCATCCAGAGAAGATAAAATGTGAAAAGGATCCAACGGGGAGAGTAGGCTGTGTCTTTGCCCGGCAGCCAGGCCAGCAGGTGCATGGAACTGAATCCGGCAGAGAGCCAGATGATCAGTGGAATGAGAAGGGCGAGGCTTCTGCCGGGCGAAGGGCCGGTAAACCGTGCGGGAATGGCGATCAGCAGGAGGGCCGCCGGAAGGAGAAGGAGCCAGGTTCCGGAGAGGGATCCGGCCGCGAAAAAAAAAACCAGGAGAAAACAGCCGACAACGAAAACTGCTCCGGTGATGGAAATGCCCGGACTGAAGCGTTCGGGGAATAGCCTTGTTATTTCAATCCATGCAGCCGTACAGGCCAGCCCGAAAAGTACCAGGTATGCGACAGGATGCATCAGCAGGGAAAAAATAACCAGGGCAACGAATACAATTCCTGTCAGCGATCTCGTGAAGGTCTCTTTCATGGGCAGGACGGTTTCATCCTTCAAATTCCCTGACGAGCATTTTGGCCTTCAGGATATGGGAATCGGGAACGTAAACTTCAATCTCTCCGAATGTCTGGTAGATCCGGTCCATTTTATTGATGATATGTGCCGGGATGCCATTATTGCTGAGAACTTCCCTGAAGATCCCAGCCTTGTATTCCTGGTTCGTGGTATACGCGATGACCCAGCCTTTTTCCATCGGGGAAAGGAATTAATGGTTACCTAAGCCGTCTTGCTTCTCGGGGTTTCCTCCTTCTGTTTCTTTTCCCCCAGTTTCGGTCCGGCCTCTTCGGCCTTTTCTTCAACCTGATCTTTTTCGTTCTTTCTCCTTGCCGGGGTAGTCCTTTTCTTTGGTTCCGGTTTTTTAGCTACCAGTTCCTTTTTCTCCCATGGCCGGGGACCAAAGATCTTTTCCAGGTCTTCGCTGAAGATCACCTCCTTTTCAAGCAACTGGTTTGCAAGCCTGTTCAATCCGTCAATATTTTCCCCCAGGATCTTTTTAGCACGCACATATTCCTTTTCAATCATGAGGTTGACTTCCTCGTCAATTAATTCTGCAGTTTTCTCCGAATAGGGCTTGCTGAAATTAAAGTCTGCCTGCCCTGAGGAGTCATAGAAGCTTTTATTGCCCACCTTGTCGCTCATGCCGAAATAAGACACCATGGCATAGGCCTGCTTAGTGACACGTTCCAGGTCATTCAGTGCACCGGTGGATATCTGGCCGAAAGTGATTTCTTCGGAAGCCCTTCCACCCAGTGCTGAACACATTTCGTCAAGCAGCTGACCCGTTGTGGTGATCTGGCGTTCTTCCGGCAGGTACCAGGCCGCTCCGAGTGCTTTCCCCCTGGGAATAATTGTTACCTTGACAAGGGGATTGGCATGTTCGAGGAGCCAGCTGACCGTGGCATGTCCGGCTTCATGAAAGGCTATGGTTCGTTTTTCTTGCAGGGTAATGATCTTGTTTTTCTTTTCAAGTCCCCCTATGATCCTGTCCACCGCATCGAGAAAATCCTGTCTTTCAACTGCTTTCTTGTTCTTCCTGGCAGCGATCAGGGCTGCTTCGTTACATACATTGGCTATGTCCGCACCGGAAAATCCAGGGGTTTGCTTTGACAGGAATTCAACATCCAGGTTTTTCTGCAGCTTGAGGGGACGGAGATGGACATTGAAGATCTCCTTCCTTTCCTTAAGGTCTGGCAGTTCAACATGGATCTGCCTGTCAAACCGGCCTGCCCTGAGCAGGGCCCGGTCCAGTATATCTGCACGGTTTGTGGCTGCAATAATGATCACACCGGTATTTGTGTCAAAACCGTCCATTTCGGTGAGCAACTGGTTCAGGGTATTTTCCCTTTCATCATTGGCCCCGAAATTCGGGTTTTTGCCCCGGGCGCGCCCTACGGCATCGATCTCATCTATAAATACAATGCATGGAGCTTTTTCCTTGGCCTGCTTGAACAGGTCCCTGACCCTGGAGGCCCCCACGCCCACGAACATCTCAACGAAATCGGATCCGGAGATCGAAAAGAACGGAACATTTGCCTCTCCTGCAACGGCTTTAGCGAGCAGGGTCTTACCGGTACCCGGGAGGCCAACAAGGAGCGCTCCTTTGGGGATTTTTCCTCCAAGTTCGGTGTATTTTTTCGGGTTCTTCAGAAAATCAACTATCTCCTTGACCTCCACTTTGGCCTCCTCCAGTCCAGCTACATCCTTGAAATCAGTCTTAACATGCGCATCCTTATCGAATATCCTGGCCTTGGATTTTCCAACGCTGAAGATGTTCCCTGCGCCTCCGCCTCCCTGTCCCGCACTCATCCTTCGGAATATGAACAGCCAGACGGCCACCAGCAAAAAGATCGGGAGAAGCCAGCCGAGCATATCCGTGAAAACATTCCTCCTGGTCGCGTATTCCGGGTAGATGATATCGGATTCCTTGAATCCTTTCATCGCCTGCTCAAGCTGCTGTTCAAATACCTCCGGGGAGCCAATTGTAAAATAATACTGTGGGCCCTGACCGGCCAATGGAGCGAAACCTTTGCTCTTGACATCCTTATATTTTCCTGAAGCAAGTACATCGGGTTTGATATACACCTCGACTTTTTCCCCGTTCACGATGACCAACTTCTCAACTTCATGATTTGCGAGCATCTCGGTCTCAAACTTCCTTCGGGTGATCTCCTGTGCTCCGTTCCCCATTCTCAAGAAATAAGTGGCGATAATCGCAAGTCCGATGATCCCGTAGATCCAGTATACATTGAACTTGGGTTTCGGGTTATTCCCCCGGCCTGATTTATCATCCTGTCTCGGGGAGGGATCCGTTTGTTTTTTCTGTTCTGCCATTTCGCTTATTAAAAATCTGCTTCCGGTTCAGGGATCATTTCAATTTCCGCATCCGCCCAGAGTTCCTCAAGCTTGTAATATTCCCGGATCTGCTCCAGGAAGATGTGAACCACGATGCTGTTGTAATCCAGCAGTATCCATTGTGCATTCTCATAACCCTCGGCGTGAAGGGCCCGTGTTTTATATTTTTTTTTCAGGCTCTCTTCAACATGATTTGCGATGGCCCTGACCTGTGTACTCGAATCTGCATGTGCGATAATAAAATATTCGCAGACCGAATTGTCGGTCTTTGAGAGGTCGATGTGAACTATGTTCTGGCCTTTCTTTTCCTGAATGCAATCGATGATGGATTTCCCCAACAATTCGGAAACTTGCTCCTGCTTCTTCTTCATCCCCGGATTTATCGCAAAAATAATGAATTTTAATGACTCTTACTGCTGCCGGTGTTCAAAAGGCATGCCATTATCTGAAACTTAGCTTTTCGGTAATAAACGATTTTTAGCGAACTTTGTTCAGCTTTCAACTGATTTTGCGGAGAAAAGAGAAAACCATGTTTATTAAAAAATTAAGCCTCGAGACCAGGGAATACGCGGAAATAGGTTCAACCAACGGGGAGATGAACCGGCTGCTCGGGATTGAAGACCTGGAGGAAGGGACCGTAATAAGGGCCGGGTACCAGACCGCCGGGAAGGGGCACGGTGGGAACACCTGGTCGAGTGAAAGGGGAAAGAACCTCCTTTTCAGCCTCTTGCTGAGGCCGGAGTCCCTGCCCCTTGAATCGGCATTCAACCTTTCGCGCATAACTTCGTTGTCGATTACCGAAGTTCTTGATAAACAAGATGTTATGTGTGTCATCAAATGGCCGAACGACATCCTTGCGGGGACCCGGAAAATAGCCGGCATACTGATCGAGAACAGCATCGTGGGGGACAGGATCAGCCATTCGGTGATCGGGGTCGGCTGGAATGTGAACCAGGAAAGATTTGATCCGGGAATTCCTGCCCCTACGTCAATGTTCCTGGAAAAAGGGTGTCATTTTGACATGAATCTGCTGCTGGAGGACTTCAGGGTTGCCCTGGAAGGCTGGTACCGGGTGTTGCTGGCCGGGGATACTGAACGGATCATGGAATCCTACCATACCAGGCTCCATCTCCTTGGCATACCGGCCCGTTTTTCGGATGGCAAAGATTTTTTCGTGGGACGAATCCGCGGGGTACTGCCGGCGGGGGAACTGGAGCTTCAGCATGAGGGAGGCGAGTTGCGCAGGTATGCTTTCAAGGAGATCGAATATTTTGACTGATCCGGCCATAGGCTGATTTTTCAGGCCGGACCCGGTATCCCGGGAATGTTCTGAAACCGTTAAAAAAAAAGTCATCAGGGGAGGTCGAAGTCCAGTTTTTCGGCCTGATCCACCAGGGTGTCCACGAAGTTCTGCAGGGGTTTTTTGACCATGGCGGCCATCATGGGATTGAGGCTGACCTCCGTGGTGATCTTGATGCGTGAATCGCCGGGTCCGGCTTCCTTGATCTGTATCCAAAGCAGGAAATCAAAGGCGGTCTGTTCATCGCTTCTTATCTTGATCAGTTTGAAAGGTTCCTTTTCGATGATTTTCAGTCCCGCCTGTCCGATCCCGTCCACCGTAAACCTGCACGAATCGCCGCTGGATTCGAAATCCTTTATCCTGTCCTCCGGGATAAGGGATTTGAAATGATCAAAATTTGAAATATATGCATAGATCTTCTCGGCGGGTTGTTTAATGACCCCTATTCTGCTTTCGATTCTTGACATGCTCATCAGGTTTTATCACGCTTCCAGCCGGCCGGGTCCATCCGCCAGGCCCGAAGCGTTTCAAGGTCTTCCGCACGGATGTATCCGGTCCCCGCCGCTTCTTCGATCAGGTCCCCGTAATTGCCGAGCGCATGAAGGACACATCCGGCTTTCCTGAAATTTTCAGCGGCAATCGGGAAATCGTAGGTAAAAATGGCGGCCATTCCCAAAACCTCCAGTCCCGCTTCGCGGAGGACAGAAACCGCCCCGAGGCTGCTGCCCCCGGTTGAAACAAGATCTTCGATGACCACGACCCTTTTGCCGGTCTTTACATCTCCCTCGATCTGGTTTTCCAGGCCGTGCGATTTCTGTGCAGACCTTACGTACAGCAGGGGGAGATCCATTCTTTCCGCAACGATCGCGGCATGGGCAATGGCCCCGGTGGCCACACCGGCGATGATATCCGTTGTAGCAAAATGATTGCGGATAAGCTTTGTGAAGGAATCCCTTATGAATCTCCGGATCTCAGGATGGGAGAGGGTTTTACGGTTATCACAGTAGATGGGGGAGCGCCATCCGGAGGCCCAGGTGAAAGGGTTTGCAGGATCTATGATAATTGCTTTACTTTGTAATAAATACAAGGCTAATCTCCTGGAAGTCTCCATAGCGCAAATGTA
>CAYSJH010000103.1:0-7776 GCA_964431315.1 uncultured Bacteroides sp.
CTGTCCGTTGTGCCGGCAACCGGAATTCTTTTCTTAACCTGTCGGCAAATTCCGGGCAAAAGGTGGCCTGAAAAGGGGGTCGGTCTGTTACCTTGTGATTTAATGCATTTATTACTCTATCTCTATGTTTCATATATGTTTTTAGTTAGTTTATTGAGCCATTTTTTCTATACTGGTTTTTATATAAGCCAATCTTGTCAAAGGGAATTTGTTTGAAACCCCGCTTGATGGCAGGAGAATTAGCATCTAATTTAAATTTTCCTTGTTCCGGGTTATCCTGATTGCTGAACAAAGGATCAGCAATTATTAAACTTTTGGACAAGCTATCCTCAACCCCCGATGTTGGTGATACAATATTATTTTCCATGATCAGGTATGGACGAGCCTTATCCTCAATTGACATTTCCCAGAATCCTGAAGCTTTATCCCAATTGCCGCCCAAACAGATATTACATGAAATAATATTCCCCTTAGGTGCTGCTGGTTCATCATTGAGAATTTCTGTAAGCTGAGGAAAACGAGTGCTGTAAGGAGGTTTATTATAAATAATTCCTGAAATGGTATCATTTAACTCCACTTCTACATGAAGTGCAGTTATATAAGGAGCATACCAGCCCAATCCCCGGGCATCAACATGAATTGATGGCACACAGTCAATGAAAATATTGTTTGTAACACTGTTATCTCTTCCTCCACCGATCAATACTGCGCGCGTCACCCTGTTAAAAACATTGCCATAAATTTCAGTTCCACAAAACAAATCATCCAGGTAAATACCTATACAACCTTTACCTTCTAAACCGGAAATATCATGAAGATAGTTGAATCTGATAATATTACCCCTCTGAGTCCAACTGCGTCCGGCATATATTGCACCTGCATCATGCGATTCGTAGCAAACATCAAATATCTTGTTATACTCCATCAGATGATCATTCCCATTGAAATAAATGGCCATGTGTGGTATATGTTCTATGAGATTATGGGTGGCTTGATTACCAACACCATAAACCGAGATACCTGGATTATAAACCCGCTTAAGCCTGGCAATATGATGGATGTAATTATTATCAGCAATACATTTAGCCGGGGTAAGTGTTTTACGATCACCGGCATCAATTCTGATTCCCCCGCCACCTGCTTCGTATATATCACAATCATGAACACCATTATGGGTCCCACCGCCAATAGTAACAGCCCAGTCGCCGACATTCCTAACTGTACAAGCCTCAATTAGAATATTATTACAATTCTCTATTTTAACCGCAGTTTCCCGACATCCTTCCATTATAATACCTTGTATTGTGATATAAGAACCGCCGGTTATATTAATAATACTCCCTGAGAGAGAAACATATGCATTTCCTTTTTCAATGTCTGACGGAGGATAGAAATAGAGAATCCCCTCTTCCCGGTCTATATAATATTCGCCCGGCTGATCAATTTCTGATAGGAGATTAAATCCATAGAACCATTGTCCTTCCCGATATCCATAATGGTGATAAGGAGGGGTCACTTCTATGATATTTTTTTCAGTATCGATGTTTAAAATCTTATGCCGTTGTTCACTCCAATCCCAGAACCAATAACCATGAACCCAGGCATCTTTTTCCTCTTCCCATAAATCTATACGCTGATCATCATAATAGAACTTTCCTGTTTTAATCCCCTTTATTCCACGTATTTCAACGGATTCTTCGTTCAGCAATCCTGATATTTTAACAAATCCTTTATTTGGATACCGTGAGACCCACATAGGTTTATCATTGAAAAACAACTCTATCCCGCCTTCGGCTGGTGAACCGAAATCGGTTATTCCTGAAGCCAGGAGATTTGTCTGGTATATTTTATCCCTGACATCCATATTAAATTTTCCCAAAACATCCCGATCAGTAACCAATTCCCATTTTACCAGATTCTTTCCACCTGACAACCTGATCTCATCACCTCTTTTCCCGCGATAAATAATACGGGAAAGAGAATCTGCTCCTCCATCTCTGGCTTCTAATTCAAATTGCACTGGAAGTTGATAAATGCCTTGCTGAATCTCCACAATTACATTACCTGTCGGTAGATTATTAGTTTCCTTCAATTTCCGGATGGCATTCCGGGCTCCTTCAAGAGTTAAAAACGGCCCATCAGTTTTATCACGGTTTGGTTTCCTGAGTTTTCCCGACCAACTGTCATTTCCTATCGCTGAAACGTACACTTTCAATCCAATATTTAATGCCGGATCCTGTGATCTACACATAACCAGCATGTTCAATATAAGAACTGCAATTAACAGATGAAATAATCTCAATGTTCGTGTGATCATGTTTTTAAAGAATAACTTTTTCATTTTCGGTCAGCAGGTATCTTAAACAATTTATTTACATTTGAACAATTACCAGTACTGGAATATCCTTAATATCCCTGGACAATGGAAAGTATGTGATCTTTGGGAGCATACCGACAAAGGTACCTTTACTGACGAATATACAATGAAATTAAAGCCTCATGAAACGGTAGAAATTAAGCTTACAAAATAATTAATTTAGTATCAAAGCAGTATATTTATCAATTGAAATAGTGATACAGTTTTTACTTGAAATTTACAAGCTGATGATATGACTGAAAAACTAAAAAGAAGGACTTTCCTTTCAAGGACGCTGGCAGGAGCAGCCGGAGGAATCCTTTTTGGAATTCCTGCCATTAATTGGTCCTGTAATTCCGGAAAGAACAAAACGGGTGAAACAGATTCAGAAGGGATGATATTAATCCCTTCCGGGGTATTCCTGAAGGGAACACCCATTGACCAGGCCAGGAAGCTTGCCGCTGAATATGGATACCATGAATCCTGGATCACCTGCGAGTCCCCGCAACAGGAGATCGATGTGCCTGCCTTTCGTATGGACAAATACCCAGTAACCAATGAACAGTATGAGCGTTTTTGCAAGGAAACCGGGCATAAGCCTCCCTCACACTGGAGCGGCCCAACCCCCCCGGAAGCGATTCTGAGACATCCTGTATCTCATGTAGATCACTTTGATGCAACCGCCTATGCGGAATGGGCCGGGAAAAGGCTCCCTACCGAGGCAGAATGGGAAAAGGCAGCCCGGGGTACAGACGGAAGACTCTTCCCCTGGGGCAATGATTTCAAGAGCGATGCCTGTTGCTGGAACCGTACCGGGGAGAATGGAGTGACCACAGATCCGGTCGACGCCCATCCCCTGGGAGCAAGTCCGTATGGAGTCATGGACATGTCCGGGAACCTGTTCGAATGGTGCAGTGACGGACCCGGGGGACGCCTGGTTGCATTCCTCAAGGGAGGAGGATGGATCACAACCGAAATACTGGACCTCAGGCCAGCGGCCAGCGGAAATAGCGGAGCCACGAACAATGCCAATCCTTTCTATGGTTTTCGATGTGTAAAGGAGGTGATATCATGAACAACCAGATTCAGTTTACAGGACAGCCGGACGGAATGTTTGCACATATTACCAATGTTCCCGGATTTAAAAATGATCGGTTCGATCTAAATTACCCGGAAGCCATTGGTCCTACCAACGAACCTGGAAATTTTAACACCATAAAATGTTCCTGGAAAGAACTTGCAAACGGGGATTGGCAAGCCACCGGAAAAGTTGAAGGGCTTCTGGAGTACACAATTAATGTAAAAGTCCACGAAGATACGGTGGATTTTTACCAGGTATTAACGAATCAGACCATGGAGACCTGGTCACAGACCATGGCTTTTAACTGCTTTGATAACAGATATGCGGTAACGGTCAGGGACTATGAATGCAAACGGCACTGGGTGCGTACCAGGGGAGAATTCAGGAAGCTTATTGAACTCCCGCGTGTTTTTGGTCCGCGGCCTGCCCTGCAGCTTTACAGTGTCGAGGGAGCCCCACCGGGAAAGGACATCCCTTTTGTTAAAAATTTCGAATCGACTCCTGAGAATTTAACTATTGAAGGCTGGATGGCGATCCGTTCAAGGGATGGTAATCATCTTGTAGCCACCGTTTCAAAACCCGCTCTTTATACCTTCCAGAATCGCGAGTATTCTTGTATTCACAGTGCACCTTCCTTCGGAATCCTTAAACCCGGGGAAAGCGGAAGGGCATTCTCAAGATTGTACTTCGTCGAAGCCGGCCTGGAGGACTGGTACCAGCGGATGAAGAAGGAAATGGCTGATATTGATCCGGCCAGGGACTCTTGACGGATGATGAAAACCGGGAGAAAAAGAATCAGAAGGTATAGGGTTTAAAGCTGGGAATCCGTTTTAACCGCCCTCGGGTGCTTCGAAGGGATTCCATTATGATAAATCTCATCCTCAGGCAGTTTCATCATTTTATTATTATCTATCCAACTGGGAAATAATGTTGTGAGTTCACTATCAGGGAATTCCCTGTATAAAATTCCCGGGACACCACGCTCAAGCGACTCTAATGATCCATCCGGCCTTGCAATGCAGGATGGCCATGATGAATGCATTCCTGACGAATTGCTTGCAAGCACCCACATTAAATTATCCGATGCCCTGACCCTGATCTCTGCCGGGACAATCTCGTCCAATATTGTCCTTTCAGCAAAATGAGCATTGTAAAAAGAGTGGATCATAATCTTTACTCCCTTATGCCTGTAAATATTGTACATTTCAGGAAAACAGGAATCATAGCAGATTAAAAAACCAATTTTATACCCCTTTAATTCAATGACTGTAATATGATTACCAGGAGTGTAATGATCCATATCTCCTCCTTTCAGTGTGGATATATCTCCTGTCAGCATGGATTTATCGTATCTGTCTACAATCTTTCCATCGCTGGAAATAATATATAAACAATCTAAAGGTTTTTCATGCTCGCTGATGTAATGTGCAGATCCAAGAACTACCCAGATTTTGTTCTCCCTGGCAAGGGACATAATATCCCTGGTTTCCATGCGCAGGTTATCCCAGTTAAAATTCTCAAATGACGGGATATCCGTCGGAGGATATCCTGTTAGGGCTGCTTCCGGAAATTGAACAATATCAGCTTTGTTCAAAGCCGCTTCTTTAATAAATTTCTTAATGTATTCAGCATTGCTTTTAATATCTCCTGATACGGGAAACTGGCATACTGCAACTTTTAGTGTTTCCTGAGAAAAGACTTTGCTATTTTCACAATAAGCAAATAACATGATTATAACCATGCAGATTCTTAAGTAAAATGAGAATTCCCGGATGGGTCCCGGATTATGGTTTTGTCTGGTTGTGATTCTGTCAGGCATGCTTAAGATTTTTTTCATTTTTAAGCGAATTATATACATTACAATTTAATATCTAAAACTAGTGTAATTTCCGGACTTCTTTGAATTTTTCCACCGGTAAAACTTGAATGTCACCCGGGTTACTTCCGGGACCAGACTCTACCTGCACGCTGAGCCTCCAGGAAATACCCTCCCACCAATAATTAGTCTGTACCACACCGCACAACAGGACATTATCCCCCTCCGGCAATGTGACTGACATTTTTCGGTTCCCAAACCAGCGGAAGGGCCCACCTATGATCTCGTTATTGAGGTAGTTCACGGTGTTGTCGCTCAAATTGGTGGTGATTGCCACCGTTGTGGGCCTGGCAACCCGCAGCACCGTTACTGCAAAAGCTACCCCATTCTCTCGTGATCCATAAAGCTTTGTAAAGTCAATGCTTCTGTTTTCTGATAACTTCACCGGCTGCCAGCTTACCTTGCTTTCAGCTCCTTGATATTCAGCAGCAATATCCAGCTTACGCTGGGGAGGATAAAGCGAGTCCCCCAGCATACCGGGCTGATCCGATGCGAAGGGTCCAACGACCATCCACTCTCTCACCAGGTCAGTAGAGCTTAAGGCCGATAGCTGCACTTTGCCTGAGCCATTCAACTGCCAGTTTTTCCCCATGACCTTGCAGGCCAGGGGAATTGTTGGTTTACCCCATACACCGGAAGGAACGGTAAGTTTTACACTGGTGGTAACACTTTCACCCGGTTTAATCTTCATCGGTGCTGGATTAACAGCCTTCCAGCCCGAAAGAGGCGGCAAACTCAGGGAGAGGGTCACGGGAATAGACCATGCCGGCAGAGAAACCGTAAAGGTCGTGTTTGCGGTCCCGCCTGTACCGTCCGACAGGAGAGACTGCAGTTCGGCAGATGAGTTTTCCATAAGGGTCATACCCGTCAGAGCCTGAAGTAACGCCAGGGATTGTCCCTCACGCAATTCGGTGGCTGCAGTCTGTGCCAGAACAGCCTGGCAGATGCGAACTTCATTTAAAACTTCAATGGAGGCAGGATCCTGTGTCTGCAAGCTTTCAAGGCGTTTCAAGGCAGTCTGCCATGCCGTCGTGCCCATCAACTTCTCAGGTATCAGGCCTTCTGCGGATAGGAGGTTAAGCAGCCGTTCAGCCGGATGCATGAACACTCCATCGTTGAGCCCGGTCAGGGGTTCCTTGACCCGCTCGAAACGGTTGCCCCACAGCAGTACGCCATTATTCCGGCCTCTTAAATTGATGCCGACGTCGGCATCGCGTATAATGTTATGGTCAATAATCACATCACGCACAATGCCCCGATCAAGGTATTCCCACATGTACATTTCGGTCTCAATCCTCGCATTATTGTGCAATACGTTGCGGCGGAAAACTGTGCCACGGGCACCTTCCCCAATCACACTCAGGTGGGAGTCAAGGGGCGGCATATCACCCCACGGGCCACGGGTACCGCTACCCACCAGTATCTCATTATCGAAGTACTGGTGGTACCAGCTGGGGAGTTTTAAATACCCGCTATTGCGGAGACCTCCGCCACGGGTGATTTTGTTCCCGGCCAATACCCAGTCAATGCCCATACAGCCGCTCGCTACGATAGCACCATCATGGAACTCATTATCTATAAGCATATTATTTCTGTAGAAAGGGGCGAGTACAATTGTAGAAGTGCTATCCGGCAGCACGTCCCACGGCTGGTTCAACTCCACCTTCTTTTCATTGAATGTCTTTACAAAACGGTATTGCCCCGCTCCTGTTCCAAGTGTGATAAAGAAGGCTACTTCCCGTGTTGCGTTACCTGTCCAGGTTTGCCCGGTCAGATCCTTCCAGTCCACAGGCTGATCCAAAACGGCCTTAGTCCCTTCGATGGACACGAAATTGACAATGATCTGAGCAGGCGCATCTGTTACAAAGAGCTCGGCATCGTGGAATGCCATGTTCCCTATGCGGTTGTGGGCGTAGTAAAGATCCTGCCTGACGTAACACCCCCCGCCGCGAGCCATCTGACTACCCTGTACCACATTGTTTTCAAAGATGACATGGGTGCCGCTGATAAAGTTCGAAGCATCGCCTTGAAAGCAGCGGTTGTTGCTATAAAGGCCATAATGTCCGTTGAAACGGAAGGGGGAATGCGAGGAGTATATCTCGCAATCCGTCACCTGTACGTTCTCACCGTCGACAATGACAGCGCCCATATTCCGGTCCGCACCTTCTAACTGTCCTTGCTTCAAACGGTCAAAGACAACCTTGAAATCCGCATCTTCGAAGCGGTTGAGGTAAATATAAAGTCGTCGCAGGAATACATTGCCTGCATCCGGGGCAGTACCCGGATCGGTCGTAATACCAGCCAGGTGGTTCACAGCCAGGATAGACAGGTCCTCGATGCCAAAGGAATTAGTCCCCCGAATCAGGGTCTCCAGAGGTGTAATCCGGTCACGCCAGTACAGCTGGGACAGATCTGAACCCTCGCCGCGCATAAGGACAAAACGCGGAATCATGAGGGTGGTAT
>CAYSJH010000104.1:0-7463 GCA_964431315.1 uncultured Bacteroides sp.
ATATATGGCGGAGGAGTTTTACGATACCTCGAATCCCGTTCGCAGGCATTTTCACGAGGAGTATATCCGTAAAAGCCTGGAAAATGTGAAAGACAACCAAAACGTCATTCACGATATAGGTCATGAATATACCGGACCCCTGCATTTCATCCAGTTCTGGCTTGATGTCATCGCGGGCTGGGAAGAAAAAAATCACAAGGATGTACTTGTAATGCTACAGGGGACCAAGGATGTTCAGGACGCCATTCTGTCGGATCCCGGGAGGTCTCCTGTGGTGGACATCGTGGATATACGCCAGTGGCACTACAGGGAGGACGGAACGCTTTACGCGCCGGCGGGGGGGGTCAGCCTTACACAAAGGCAGTATGCCAGGATCTTCAATCCCGGGAGAACCTCATTCGACCAGGTCTACCGGGCAGTAGACGAATACCGGAGAAAATACCCGGACAAGGCGGTTATTTCTTCCCTTGGCCGGGGAGGGGAGCTCTCCGGCTGGGCAGTATTGATGGCCGGGGGGTCTTTTGCCCCGATCCCTGCCATCGAGGATGATGCTTTCCTGGAAATGGCAGCCGGATGTAAGAGCTATATCGTGAACCATCGGCAGAAGAAAGAATATGTCCTTGAGAAAGAGGGAGAAGGTTATATTATCTTCAGCCAGGATCCGGAGGTAAATGTCGAATTCTGCGATCGGCAGGCGAACTACCGGCTGAAATGGATCGATCCGGCGACAGGTAAGATCCTGGACCATGAAGTTCCTCTTCCCTCCGGGGGATTAAATATGCTCAGGTCTCCTTTTGAAGGAGCTTCGGTGGCCTGGCTGACTGTACTCTGAGGCTGGTGGGATACAGATGGCAATCAATCTCCGAAGGTAAATTCAATGGTCACGGAGCATTTTTTCCGATTTGCTCTGAACCAATCGTTCTTTTGTATTATCTTATCAGGCCTATAATTACAATCCTTAAAATAAACCGAAAACATGCAAAATTACAGAGGCATCGCGGGATTGCTGGCCCTGTTCTCATTAATGTCCACAGCGCTCCGGGGACAGGATGACAGGATGGCAGACAAAGCGGAACAGGCTATGCTAAAAGCTACCAGGTACATGGTTGAAAATGTAAGCTGCAACGGGGGTTATCTCTGGTACTATCTGCCTGATTTTTCAAGGCAATGGGGAGAGATGGAGGCATACAGGACCATGATCTGGTTTCAGCGTCCGGGGACCGTCAGCATGGGGCATATTTTCCTGGATGCTTATCAGGTCACCGGTAATGAGTATTTCTACCAGGCAGCGGAAAAAGTTGCATCCGCACTCTTATGGGCTCAAAGTACGGAAGGGGGCTGGAACTACATGGCCGATTTTGCCGGCGATCGTTCGCTTAAAAAATGGTACGCCACCATAGGGAAAAACGGCTGGCGGCTGGAAGAGTTTCAGCACTATTACGGGAACAGTACTTTCGATGACGGGGTAACATCCAATGCGGCCTGGTTCCTGCTCAGGATCTACCTGGGAAAAATGGACCCTAAATACAGGCCCGCGCTTGACAGGGCTATAAATTTTATCCTGGAGAGCCAGTATCCCCTCGGGGGCTGGCCCCAGCGTTATCCTTTGAATCATGAATACAGCAAGAACGGCCGTCCGGATTATTCATCCTATTACACATTCAATGACGAAGTGATACAGGACAATATTAATTTTCTCATCCGTTGTTATCTGACTCTCGGTAAGGAAGAGTACCTGGATCCAATCAGGCGGGGCATGAATTTCTACCTGGTCTCCCAGCAAGGCAGCGGGGCGTGGGCGCAACAGTATGATGAAAATTTAGAGCCGGCTGGTGCCCGTAGTTACGAACCCGGGGCCCTGTCGCCATCGACCACCTTTCAGAATGCCATGTCCCTGATCGACTTTTACGAAATGACCGGGGAGCAGAAGTTCCTGCTGCCTGTCACCAAAGCAATAACATGGCTCGAAAAAACGAAATTGCAGGCAAACCAGACCCTGGACGGCCGCTACACTCATCCGACATACGTGGAACCGGGCTCTGAAAAACCTTTGTATGTACATCGGAAAGGTTCGAACGTGAAATACGGTTATTATTATTATGATTACAGTGATGAAAATCTATTGGGCCATTACGGGGGAAAACGCTGGATCCCCGTCCAACGGCTGAAAGACAGGTATGACAGCATACGATCACTGGATCCCCGGGAGGTAAAGGAATCCGCTTCCCTTTTACCGGGTGCATACAAGGAAGACATCCCTCCCCAGAAATTCTATAACCGGAACGAGTATCCGAGCTTTTTCACAGGTGTGCCCGATGAACAGAGGGTCAATGAAATTATTAATTCGCTTGACAGCAAGGACCGCTGGCTGACAAAACGCGGGAGGACCAGTAACCCGTATGCCGGAGACGGCCAGAAGCAGGAACTTACCGAAAAATTTAATTCAACGGATGTGGGTGACGAGACGGATACCTCTCCCTACGGGGATACCTCGGGACAGGAATACATATCTACCGGCTTGTATCTGAGGAATATGATGCTGTTGCTTAATTTCCTGGAATCGAAACAATAGATAAGATACGCTTCGCATGTCCAGGATATCATCAGTTCATTCCTTGCTATATGACACAATAACTGATGTTGAAGAATAAATTACCCGTCGATATTGTACTTGCACCCGAGTGGTGGCACAAGAATACAGGCATCATCTTTGACAGGGATTTCTTTTTTCACCCGGCCAGGCGGGTGGAAGATGAGCAGAAGATGGAGAAGACCCTTTATGAGCGGTGGGGAAGGTACGGACTTGGTGCTGACAGGAATCATAAACGTCCCGAAATAGGCGCGGTACATCTCGCAGCGGGTTTCTTCATATCCGAAATCCTGGGATGCCGGGTCGAATATTCCGAGAATCATCCACCGGTGGTCAGTTGTGATAACAGGCACGAACTTGAGATTGATCCTGACGGAGCATATAAAACCAGGGCTTACCAAAACTTCGAATCACTGCTTGATATTTTGAAGACAAGGTACGGCTATCTCACCGGCGATATCAACTGGGGAGGGGTCCTGAATATCGCCCTCGATATCCGGGGCCAGCAGATCTTTATTGATATGGCAACGGAAGACGAAGGCATACAGTCGTTTCTCGATGACATTTACCAGGTGATTTCCGATTTTGTAACGCTGGTCGAGTGCAGGACAAAAACCACCTCCATTTCGGTTAACCGGGTCGCGAGGCATTTTACAAAGCCTTTGCTCCTGCATTCCGAATGCTCCCACACCATGATCGGCTGTGAAGATTATGAACGGTATCTGATGAAATATGATATCGGGTGGGCGAAGAAGCACCGGCCGTTCGGCATTCATTATTGCGGGACCGATCCGCATCGCTTTGCGGAGGTTTTTGCAAAGTTGCCTGCGCTGGATTTCCTGGACCTGGGCTGGGGAGGTGATGTGGCCCTGTTGCGGAAGCACCTGCCCCGTACATTCTTCAATATCCGTATCAGTCCCGTGGAACTTCTCAGGATGAATGCCGGCGAGATCCGGTCCACCGTCCGGAAACTGGTGAAAGAATCCGGCAATCCGTTCCTGACAGGTGTATGCTGTATAAATATGGATGATCAGGTAACGGACGATAAAATTGACACCATTTTTGAGACCGTCAATGAACTGAGGGACGAGATGAGCGATGATTTATAAAGCATGTTGAACTATAAATTCTTAGATCATGAAACAATTTATCAGCATTCTCATTATCATATCCGTTGCATCCGGTGCCTTTGCACAGGAAAGTAACTGGTATTACACCCATGAGACATCCGAACCGGATCGGGTTAGTTTTGAACCCACCGCCCGCCTGGAATATAAAATCATAAATACCCTGGATACGGAGCGTAAGAACTGCCCGGTCGTTATCCGGCGTACGGATTTTCCGATACCGGATGTCCACGAATTGTGGATCACGATCGTTGATCCGTCTCTTCCTCCCTATGAAGGCCCGGACGAGGAGGTATTGAAAGTGACCGGCGGCCACCAGTTAAGGGCGGAGGAAAACGGCCACATCATTTTTCATCAGCTGGACGATCTTGATAAAGACGGTATCTGGGACGAACTCTTCTTCCAGACGGACCTGCAGCCCAAACAGGAGAAAACGATCTATATCTATCTGGGTGAAAACAGCCAGGGCTGGAACAAACATTACACGCATGCCAACATAGGGAGCTACTGCCGGCACCTGATGCCTTTCTGGGAATCTGAAAATGTGGGATGGAAGATCTGGTTTGCTAACTGTTGTGATGTTTTCGGCAAAAGGAAACCCGTGCTCATGTCGCAGCACCTTTACATGGATAACCTGGATGGCTACGGAGCATCCGTAATCAATCGTGACTGGGGGTCCGATATCCAGAGTGTCGATAAGACGATGGGGGGAGGGGCTATTTGCCTTTTTGAGTATCCGGACATGCCGGACTCCATCTCCCTGCCCAGGTTTACCCCTGTCCAGGCAAGACTGGCGCGTGAGGGCTCTTCGTTTAATGCGGGACAGATCAGTGATACACGTTATGCATACGAGGTTGTGGTTAACGGCCCGGTACGTTCCGTTATAAAGATCAAAACCATGAACTGGAACTCTGGGGAGGGCAGTTATGAACTGGAGCAATACTATACCGTCTACGCAAAACAAAGCTATTGCACCTGCCGGGTTATCTTCAGGAACTTTCAGCCAAAGAAGGCCGGGGTCAGGATGGGTTGCGGAATAAGAAAAAAGCCGGGTAAGGAGTACCTCTATCAGAAAGGAGGGGCCGTCATATCATCAGGTCCTGAAATAGTAAGAGATCCCGAGCATATTGATGACAGGGCAGACTGGCTGCTTCCTTTTATCGGTAAAGCCATCGTGGTAAAGGAAAAGTTTAATCCGGAATATCGCTATGCGGAATATGAGGAGGGACAGCATACTTTCTGCGTAACCCCGGATACGGACAACCGCTTTGAATATGCACTTTTTGCCGCCTGGAGTGAGGGGGCGGTCTACAATAACAGGGAGGATTTTGAAAAATATGTAACAACAACCGCCGTTGAGCTTAACAATCCCGTTGAAACATTTTTCGTGAGGTATGAAGAGAAATCCGAGTTATGGGAGATTGATAACCTGGAAAAAATCGGGGGTCATCCCGTCGATGTAATCGGGGATCCGGAGGTTGTGAACACGGAGATCGGAAGAGCGGTTGAATTTGACGGTAACGGGGATATGCTGCTGGTTGACTTCAATCCTATCGGAGATGCCAGGGCTTTCACCGTAGAGGTTATTTTTAAATAACATGCTTCGTATCCCCGCAATACCGCTCCCCGGTTCATTCATATCCAGGATCCCGGGGATAAGGACCGGAAAAGGTTGATGGTTGAACTACGTGTGAATGAGAAAAACCAGTGTTACCTGGACGCGTTCCTTCAGACGGATACGGAAAACCTTGCGCTGATTGACAGTACCCTGGTACATCCGACAGAGCAGTGGTTACACGCTGCCGTTGTTTACCGGGACGGTGTACTGAGCACTTATATGAACGGGACCAAAGAACTGAGCGGACAGGTCAGATTTACGGACAGCCTTATCAATCCCGTTGGCAAAGCGGCGATTGGAGGCAGGATGAATCATGTTTCCTGGTTCAACGGTCTGGTCAAAGTCCTGAAAGTCACCCCATCGGCACTCAGCCCTGAAGATTTCATGCACCTGGATGATCGACCGTAGGGGGTAATTGAACACTTTGTTCCCGGACCTTGACAGCTTTACATGTTCCTCAACCTTCTGTGGACCAATTCCCCTGCCAGTCCAGGCAGACACAGTTCCATGAATACCCCGGCCCGAAATATTGAATACTTCCGGATTATTTCCCACCACGATTTTAATTTCGTCCGTACTATTGCAGGTGCAGGATCGTGGTGGGACCTGTAAGCAGGGACAAGTAATTGATTTCAGAGCGATTAGCTTAGCCGGTTCAGAGCACCTGCTCCACAAGCAGGGGGTCACTGGTTCGAATCCAGTATCGCCTACCAAGTAAATAAAGGCCTTTCAGCAATAGAGCTGAAGGCCTTTGTTCGTTTGGTTACAAGATTGTTGCAGTATATTAATCGCCTTCTTCTGACAATGGCTTAGACTCCATGAGGTTTCCTTTGACGAAGTGATACGAAGCAACCAGATCCCCCTGTTCGTTCCAGTGACGGGATGAGCCCTCCGCTTCATAGCCAAAGAATTGTCGCTTCATAGCACGGGCTTCCGGTCTTATATTCCACATGGACTCGATCTTCTTTTTGCCATTGGACCAATAGTGCGTCCAGACGCCACGGTTGTTTTTCAAATCGCGATTCCATGTCCAAACCTTTATTCCATCGGGCAGCCAGAAGGTCTCTTCACCGGTTTTACGCCCATTTTCATAGATCACCTGGTGTTGCCTGGCACCATCTTCGTAGTAATCCACTTCTTCTCCGTGAAGTAAATAACGTCCGTTCGGACAGATCCGGGCGCTCCACTTTGACCGGACCTGCCCGTTTGGATAACTTTCCGAGAATTCCCTGATCGTTCCCCCGGATGTTTCCGGTGCAATGTCTCCGGCATCGGACCATATCCATGCTTCGTTGAATTCATAATGCAGGCACGGCAGTGTCACCGTGGTTAACAGGTGAATAACACCGTTCGGTGCCTGGCGTACCGTGACATAGCCGAGTGTAGGATGGTCGATGCGCTGGTGCCCCGGTATCTGCACCGGGAGCGTCTTGATATGCCAGGAGGCGCCATTGTCCTTTGAGATCGCAACAATACAATTGTCACCATATTCCCAGCCTTCAGGTGGGGCCTTTTTGAATTTGTGCAAGTAGGAATCGCTCACAAATAACAGGTGGCCCGATGCCAGCCGAATCAGTGACGGGCGCTGTGCGGATCCCAGGGGAGGGAACGGCGATGGTGTACTTTTGCTCCAGGTAGCACCCCAATCCGTTGAAACATTGCTGGGTGACCAGCCATTCACATCCGAATTCTTGCCACCAATGGAAAGCAGGTTGCCTTTATTATCCAGCGGTATAATTACAGAATGCCGGCCCCCGGTACGTCCTCCCATATCGTGCCAATGGATCCCATCGTCCGAACTGCGCCACAGAAAACTCTCTGAACCGTCACCGTCCATCGCGAAATAAATGGAACGGTCCGGGCCGCGAAACGCAGAGGTAATGGGTTGCGCCGTATAACTGGTCGCCCGCCTGTCGATTTGTGGAAGGGAATACGTCCAGGTTGCACCATTGTCCATGGATGTGACGATCCGGAAAGGAACGAAATCCGATATATTGCGCCCACCTCCGAAGAACCAGAGCTTCCCGTTATCATTCCACAGCAACCCGGACTGGTCATTGTAACCCTGTGTTTTGAAAAACAGTTCAGGCATATCCCAGTCTTCGGAACCATAGCGCAGGCGTGCCTG
>CAYSJH010000105.1:0-6857 GCA_964431315.1 uncultured Bacteroides sp.
TGAGCGTGATCGTTGCGCTTTTCCTGGGACTGATCATCAGCGCCGAGGAGATCATTAAGGACCGCAGGATCCTCGAGCGGGAATCCTTCCTGCACCTCAGCCGGACAGCCTACCTGCTTTCGAAAATGTCTTTCCTTTTCCTGCTTTCCGCTTTCCAGATGTTCCTGTTCGTGGTCATCGGGAATTCCATCCTGGAGATCCGGGACATGACCCTGACCTACTGGCTGATCCTCTTTGTGACCGCATGTTTTGCCAATATGCTGGGACTGAACATATCCGACGGACTCAAATCGGTGGTGGCCATCTACATCGTTGTCCCCTTCCTGCTTGTTCCCCAGATCCTCCTGGCAGGGGTGATCGTGAAGTGGGACAAGCTCCATTATACCTTTGCCTCCGCCGAGGCGGTCCCCGTGATCGGCGATATCATGGCATCGCGCTGGGCTTATGAAGCACTTTCGGTAGCACAGTTTGTAAACAACAATTACCAGAAGAATTTGTACCGGGTCGAGATGCGGCAGAGCAACGTGGCATACGACCGCCAGTTCCTCGTCCCGGCCCTGATACAGGAGATCCGCGACGCACGTGAACTGTTCACGCGGGAACCCGCGGATCCCGGCCTGCCTGCCCGGCTGGAAACCATCCGGGATGCCTTCGGATCGATATTCCTGACGGGGAAATTCGCCGGAACCGGGCGGTTTAACCCGGTTGATTTCTCCACTGCGCTGGCAGATTCGGCCACGGAATGGCTCGGGGATTACCGCTCGCGCCTTTCCACCAGCACCGAGGAGCTTGACAGGGAAAGAGACGGTATTTTTGCGGACCTGAGGGAGGAAAAAGGGGGAAAGGCGGGACTCCTGGAATTTAAAAGGAATTACTATAACGAGAGCCTGGCAGATCTCCTGCTTAACCGGATCGATCTTTACCGGATCGTTAAAATCAACGGAAAACTGGTGCGCAAAATGGAACCCGTGTACATGTATCCCTTGATGAAAAACGGCAGGGCACAATTCTTCGCATCCGTAAAAAGGATCGGCAACCTTTATGTTTCGACAGTCATGTTTAACGTGATGGCCCTGCTGCTTATGTGCATTGTCTTTTACCTGACCTTGCAGTTCGGCATACTGAGAAAAACCCTGGATCTTTTCGGGGGAAAGAAGCGGAGGAAGAGCAGCTCGTCCGTTGCAGCCGCAACAGTTGGGGGTTGATAACTTTAAAATGCTAACGAAAAACAATTATTATATTTGTTAACGGACTGTTTCCCGTGTAAAAATCAATGAATATGAAAAGCAAATACCTGCATTCTGGCAAGCTGCTTCTGCTGATCCCCCTTGTCCTTGCCACGGGATGCAAATCCGGGTGCAACAGGGCGCCCGGCAAGATAGACGAACAGGAAGCCAGCGAGATCGTACAGCGGATCGAGGCCATGAAACAGGTCTACCATCTCTGTCCCTCTCCCGCAGAAATGCTGAGCGTAATCGACTTCGGGGATATGAACTTCAACGCGGATCTCCTGGATCCGGTCTCGAATGCCGATCGCTACCTCGATACCAAGTCCACCACACTTGCCCTGGGCATTTACGCGACCGACCTGGCCTACTGCGCCATTTTTGGCAGGCACGAGGAAACCCTGAACTACCTTGAAGTGGTCCGCAGCGTTTCTGAAAAGGCCCGGTTAACCGGGGCCATAGACGATGAGCTGGTCCAGCATGCCCGGGATAATGTGGCTAACCTGGATTCGCTCTTTCTCATGAGCAATGAAGCTTTCATTAACATGCTGTTTTTCTGTGAGCGTAACGACCGGCCGGGGACCATCGTATTGCTTTCGGCCGGTTCCTTCATCGAAAGCCTTTACCTGGCCGTGAACCTGGTTGACGACTATGATAATGCCGGGTATCTTCTGCAGCATCTGACCGATCAGAAATACGCGCTTGAAAACCTGATGGTCTTTGCGGAAAGTCTGAAAGGGGAGGATGAGAACGTCTCCGCTGTGATTGAGGACCTGGGACCGATCGTCAGGATCTACGAGGGATTGGAAGCGGGCAGCGGTGCCGTCACCATCCGCACCCAAACTGAAGCTACGTCAGAGCAGCCCAAAAAGCTGGTTATCGGCGGTGGAGAGAGCAGTCCCCCGACCCTGAGCGCAAAGCAATTTGAAGAACTCAGGCAGGAGACCATCCGGCTCAGGACCCGTCTGGTCGAAGGTTAAACCGATTAATTCCAGAAAGCCATGAAAAACATCCGATACCTTTATCTGCTGATCCTAGCCCTGGTCATTTTTCCCCTGAATTTAATCGCGCAGGATTGCGTGAACTATCATGAGCTGGGTGACTGCATGCTCGATAAGCAGAGGGGATATAAAGTTTACAGCCAGTCGAAATCGGTTTCCATGAATCCTCTTGACACCGTCGAACTCAACATCGTGTTCTATGGGCAGAAGGATTACATCCTGTCTTTCTGCGCCCACAAGAAAATGTACCCGATCCATTTTACTCTGGTCGACCCCGAGAGCAGGCAGGTGCTTTACGACAATACCAATGACCGCTATATTGAATCGCTTGGTGTGGGCTTTGACGTGACCAAGTCCATTACCGTGACCATCCAGGCGCTGGCAAGGACCTCAAGCGAGAATGAGGTAGAGCATTCGGTCGGTTGCGTGGGACTCCTGATCCAGTATAAGAATTACGATGCCAAGAAAGTAAATCTTAAAATGCAATGAACAAAAGCCGGCTCACCCGGTCCAGCAACCGCGTCATTGCAGGGGTCTGCGCGGGACTGGCGGAATGGCTGGGCTGGGACATTGCCCTGGTCCGCCTGCTTTACCTTGTCATATCAATCTTCAGCGCCGGCTTCCCCGGCGTACTTGCCTACATCATACTATGGATCGTGGTGCCCGAAGAAAACAAAGTATGAAACGAACCGGCCGGGTCCGTCCACCTATGAAAACCATTATATTTGTCAGCCATTGCCTGCTGGTATCACTGGCTTTATGTGCGGCCAGCTGCAGGCAGTCCCAAAAAGAATCCGAGATGAACGCATCCGTGAAAGCACCCGTTGCAGAAAAAATCGAGAAGGAACTGACCATACACGGGGATACCCGGGTGGATCCGTATTACTGGCTCCGGGAACGTGAAAATCCGAAAGTGATCGCGTACCTCGAAGCGGAGAATGCATACACGGATGCCATGCTGAAGGATACGGAGAAACTCCAGGAAAAGCTGTTCAGTGAAATCGTGGGAAGGATCAAAAAAGACGATTCCAGCGTACCCTACCTTGACAACGGTTACTATTATTACACCCGGTATGAAGAGGGAAGGGAATACGCGATCCACTGCCGCCGCAAGGGAAACATGGACGCGGTGGAAGAGGTCCTGCTGGATGAAAACCTGCTGGCAGCGGGACATGATTTTTTTTCACTCGGGGGCATGTCGGTCAGCATGGACAACAGGCGGATGGTCTATGGAACGGACACCATTGGACGGCGCAAGTATACGCTCTATATCAGGGACCTGGAAACGGGGGAATTGTCCCCTGAAACCATCCCGCTCACGACGGGCCAGGCCGCCTGGGCCAATGACAACAGGACCATCTTCTATACCCACAAGGACGGGGAAACCCTGCGCAGCAATATGATCTTCAGACACGTTGCCGGCACCGGGGTGGAAAGGGACAGGCTGGTCTACCATGAGAAGGACGAGGCTTTCAATACCTTCGTTTACAAGACCAAGTCCGACAAATACCTGGTCATAGGCTCGTCGAGCACAGTCTCCGACGAGTACCGGTTCCTGGATGCGGCTGATCCGGAAGGGGAGTTCCGGATCCTGCAGGAGCGGGAGCGGGACCTGGAATATTCCATCGGTCATTTCCGGGATCATTTTTACATCATCACCAACCTGGATGCCAGGAATTTCAGGCTGATGAGAACACCTGTGACAGCAACCTCGAAGGAGAACTGGGAAGAGATCATCCCCCACAGGGAGGATGTTTACCTGTCGGACATCGAACTGTTCAATGATTTCCTGGTGGTGGCGGAGCGCAAAGAGGGACTGATAAACCTCCGGGTCATCTCCTGGGAAACGGGGGATGAGCATTACCTGGATTTCGGAGAGGAGGTATACGTAGCCGGGATCTCGGTTAATCCGCAGTTCGACACAAAGATCCTGAGATACTCCTATTCCTCGCTCACCACCCCGAACTCGATCTACGACTACAACATGGAAACCCGCACGAAAAAACTGATGAAACGGGAGGAAGTGCTTGGCGGTTTCGATCCGGCCAATTACGAAACAAAGCGCCTTCGCGCCCTGGCGGATGACGGCACCCCGATCCCCATCTCGATCGTTTACCGCAGGGGAATGAAAAGGAACGGCAACAATCCCTTCCTGCTATACGGGTACGGATCATACGGGTATACCATGGATCCGTATTTCCGTTCCCCGCAGCTGAGCCTGCTTGACCGGGGATTCATCTTTGGCATCGCGCACATCCGGGGGGGACAGATCAACGGGAGGCAGTGGTACGAAGACGGGAAGCTGCTCAAGAAAATGAACACCTTCACGGATTTCAACGATTGCGCCGAATACCTGATCTCGGAAAAGTATACCAGTCCCGAGAAACTTTTTGCCATGGGAGGAAGCGCCGGGGGATTGCTGATGGGCGTGATCGTGAACCTCCAGCCCGAATTATACAAAGGTATCGTGGCTTCTGTTCCCTTCGTCGACATCGTGACCACCATGCTAGACGAGGACATCCCCCTGACAACCGGGGAATATGATGAATGGGGGGATCCCGGGAAGAAGGAGTATTACGAATACATGCTGAGCTATTCACCCTACGATAACGTGGAAGCAAAAGTCTACCCGAACATGCTGGTCACGGCCGGGCTCCATGATTCACAGGTACAGTACTGGGAACCGGCCAAATGGGTGGCAAAACTGCGTGACATGAAGACCGGCGATCACCTGCTCCTGCTGCATACCAATATGGATGCCGGGCACGGGGGACAATCCGGGCGTTTCCGCCGCTTCCACGAAACCGCTATGGAATACGCCTTTTTCCTGAAGCTGGCCGGAATTTCTTCCAGGTGAAAAATATGCCGGAAAGGATCACTGCCTCACCCAGTCCGAACAGCAGCCAGTTAAACCGGCGTGGAACGTACTGGTACATCAGGGCGTGGATCTGGCTCCCGGGCAATGTCCATATGTCCCTGAAACCCAGTTTTTCCAGGATAAACCCGGAATAATCCCAGGTAAAGGAGGTGATCAGGATGACTGAGCCGGCCGCCAGAAGGATCCAGCTGAGCCGTGGGATCTGTGTTGATGTGCCGGGTGCCAGGATGAGCAGGGCAAAAAGGATCATGGTAGCCGAGACGACCAGGGGGGTGATAACCGGTCCGGTCCAGGTCACCGGGATCAGGAAAAGCACATCCCAGGTCATGAGAGATGCCGGCCAGCCGATCAGCACCCACAGGAATACATAGTAGAAGATATCCCATACTGCAAAGGCATACAGGAACCAGGCAAACCGCTCCGGAGAATTCCTGCCCGCCAGGATGCCCACCATGGTCAGCATCAACAGGGTGGCCAGTTCCCTCAGTATCTCGGTCCACACCAGGTCCGCCCGTACCGGGTTCAGGGGAAAATCAAATCCTCCCGGGTAAAGGATATCCCTTAAATAGATCACCACGGCGCTTTCCAGCAGTCCCATGGCAATCGCAAAAATGCTCAGCGTGAGCAGCGTTTTTTTTAAGTAACCGTCCATGCCGGGCTGGTTTTTTTGTAGGCCCGTGTATAAATTTACGTTTTCTGTCCCCTCTTTCGTATGTCCGTACCTTTAAAATGCATTTTTCCCTAACAAATAATATTTCAGCTTTGGTTAAGAATTGGTATCTTGAAGCAGTTAATACAGATCTCATGATTTCAAATATTTCTGTAAGATTCCCATCCCGGATCTACCTTTCCGGTCTGGCTTTATCCCTGCTGCTGATCCTGCAGGGATGCAACACTGCATTAAAAGTCGGAGCGGACGTACGGGAAATCAGGCCGGGCGTGCTGGAGGGATATCTTGCCCTGCAGGAGCTTCCCAACAGCCTGCTGCTTCTGCCCCCTCCGCCGGAAGAGGGTTCGGCCGCCTTTGCCGCGGACCTTGAAATAAGTGAAAAAACAATCTCAAAGGGTGATTCTGTCCGGTGGGAAGAGGCATCCCGGGATGCCATCCTGTACTTCCCTGAAGCCCTTGAATCCTTTGCCGGGGTGCTGGATGTCCCGGTCAGCCGGGAGCAGACCCCCCACCTCTACCTGCTTATGCGGCGGGTAATGACGGACGCCAGCCTGTCAACCTATGTGGCGAAGAAGCATTATAACCGCCTCCGGCCTTTTATGGTCAACAATCAGCCCACCTGTTCGCCCGGGGATGAGGAATACCTGATGAAAGACGGTTCCTACCCTTCAGGGCATACGGCCATCGGCTGGGCCTGGGCCCTGGTTCTCTGCGAGCTGTTCCCGGAAAATTCCAATCTGATCCTGGACCGCGGCAGGGCGTTCGGCGAGAGCCGCATCGTTTGCAACGTTCACTGGTACAGCGACGTCATTGCCGGCCGCCTGATGGGCGCCGCCACCGTGGCACGCCTGCATGCGGATCCGGAATTCATCGCCGACCTGAACGCATCGAAAA
The DNA here is from genome assembly GCA_964431315.1 of uncultured Bacteroides sp. Taxonomy (GTDB): domain Bacteria; phylum Bacteroidota; class Bacteroidia; order Bacteroidales; family SM23-62; genus SM23-62. The sequence goes on from CAYSJH010000105.1 coordinate 6,670, forward strand.
AGGAAATTTCCAGGCTGAAGAAGCGAAGGGAATAAAACGGTTGCAGCCTGAACTGCTACATTCAGCCGGACCCATCCGGTTTGGAGTTAATAACCGTATGCCCACCCGGGTTTATTCCCGGAGGCCCGGCCGGATTGTTTTCCCGCCTTCACCCGAATGACTATATTTGCCTGTATGGTGTACCCGGA
>CAYSJH010000106.1:0-6099 GCA_964431315.1 uncultured Bacteroides sp.
ATCTGTTTTTCAAGTAATTAATTTAAACATACAGAATATGAAAAAATGTTTACTTTTCAGCTCAATAGTTTTGTTGAGTTTTTCCTTGATGTCCCAGGATTGTAGTGATTTGTTCTTTTCCGAGTACCTGGAGGGTTCCGGGAACAATAAGGGGCTTGAAATCTACAATCCCACAAATCAAACCATTGATCTCAGCAAATACTGGGTGGCCCGGTACAGTAATGGAAGTGCATCCTATGATGCGGGAGGTATTACACAGCTTGAAGGCTTCATCCTTCCCAATACTACCTTCATTCTGGTGAACGGTCAAACGTATACAACCGAAACTTCCCCAGCTTGTAATCCCGCCATGCAGGCATTGGCCGACATGCTTGACCATGAATACCCTGCTCCTACTTATATGAATGGGAACGATGCAATTGCCCTTTTAAAAGCAGAAGATAAGGTCCTGGCAAACGCCGTTGCTGTGGACCTGATTGGGGAGATCGGGCTGGGAGATCAAATCAGAGAGGAAGTAGGTTGGTCAGATATCAAGGATACCACTGCTACCTATCATGTTGATTCGGTTACAGAAACACAGGGCAAGGTGATAAATTATATCGTACAGGACCTGGACATCAACGGCCAGAACTTCGGACCGTACTGGCTGTCCTGGACCAGCAATCACACCATGATAAGGAAATCATCGGTCAAAAAAGGAGTGAATGCCAATCCGACCCCCTTCATCGTTGACCAGGAATGGGATACACTGGGGAGCAATGTTTGGGATCACCTTGGAACTCATGATTGCGACTGTGCTTCATCATCAAGTACGCAAGATCTGGATGATCCTGCCATTCTCCGGATCTTCCCTAATCCGGTGCAATCGACTACTCTTGTTCTTTATTCCACGAATACGATCTCTTCCATTGAGATCCTGAACATCAGCGGTAAATTACTGCTTGCGAAACGCCTTTCCATACCCCTCCGGACAGTCTCTGTCCCGGTTGTGGATCTGGAACCAGGAATCTATTTCATACGAGCGGAACTCACGAATTTGAAGCCCTACGTTACAGAGAAATTTATTGTTCATTAAGGTGCCACAGGTAACATTTGAGAAAGGATTTGATTTTATCTGCAGGATAAGATGACCAGACGCAATTCACTTGTATTACTCCTTTTATTATGTGTAAACCTGGCCTTTGCCCAGACCAGTTACATCTCCGGTGTAGTGAAGGATGCACAAACTGGCGAAACATTGATCGGGGCGAACATTCTGGTGGGTGAAGGAAAGGGTACGGTCTCTGATTTTGAAGGCAAATTCAGGATACAGGTTGAAAACGGATCCTATTCCGTGCAGGTTTCCTATGTGGGTTATGAGACTCAACATGTAACGGTTGAAGTATCGGGCAAACCGGTAATGCTCGAAATAGGACTGGAGTCCATCGTCATTGACGAAGTGATCATCGTATCCGATGTGGCACGCAGCCGTGAAACCCCGGTGGCCTTTACGAATGTGCTGCCAAAACAGATCGAAGAGGAACTCGCCGGACAGGATATCCCCCTGATCCTGAATTCCACTCCCGGTGTATATGCAACCGCACAGGGAGGAGGTGATGGAGATGCCCGCATTACGATACGTGGTTTTAATCAGCGAAACATTGCGGTGATGATCGACGGGATACCGGTGAATGACATGGAGAATGGCTGGGTTTACTGGTCAAACTGGTTTGGCCTGGATCAGGTTACCCGGACCATACAGGTTCAAAGGGGACTCGGCGCTTCGAAACTGGCCCTGCCTTCAGTGGGTGGTACAATGAATATCATAACCAAGGGACTTGAATCGGAAAGTGAAGGAACGTTTAAGCAGGAGCTTGACAGCGAGGGGAAATTCAGGACCTCTGCCAGTTATTCAAGCGGGAACCTTGGCAAGGGGTGGGGCATTACACTGGCAGGTTCCATCAAAAGAGGGAACGGCTGGGTACAGAATACCTTTTCAAAAGCATGGTTTTATTATGCCAAGATTGATAAACGGTTCAACCGGCACATTCTCTCCTTATCTGCAATGGGGGCACCGCAAACCCATGGCCAGCGCGCTTATAAACGTGCCATTGCCACTTATGATTCGGATTATGCAAGGAAAGTCGGCGTTCCGATCGATGATACCAGCTCGACGGGCGATTATCTTTACAGGCCCCTCATCTATGATAATGGCATTGATTATAACCAGCACTGGGGTTACTTGAGGCGCGATAGATACGATCCCTCGGCGCCTGAAGAAATGCTCTCGGAAAAGACCAATTTTTACCATAAGCCACAGATCAGCCTCAGGGATTATTGGAGGGTATCGGACCGGCTTAGCCTTTCCAATATAGCCTACCTTTCGCTGGGTACCGGGGGAGGTACCCAGACCCAGCACAGCATCAAAGAAACTCAGCTTATCCAATCACCCGACAGTTCACGTTACGGGCTGATCAACTGGCAATCCATCTACAATGCCAATGCGAAGCCAACCCGCACCCCTTTTGGATTGGTATATCCCATTAATCCGTACTACAGCAACAGCCTGTATTACTCTGATAATTACCTGACCACCCAGCATAATGACCATATCTGGTTCGGGCTTCTTTCCACGGCAAATTATGAAGTTTCAAGCCGTCTGAACCTGGCAGTAGGAATTGATATGAGATCTTATAAGGGGATACACTACACGACCGTTACCGATCTGCTTGGTGGAGATTACGCGATCGACGATACCGACATCCGTCCGGATTACGATGCAGATTCTTCACAGGCCATGAAATATGTGGGGGATACGATTGACTACCATGAGGAAGGCCTGGTGCGATGGGGAGGTATTTTCTTCCAGGCCGAATACAAAACGGAGAAACTGACCACTTTTGTGAATATAACCTCCGCTCTGAACGGATACAAGGCGGTCAACTTTTTTGAAGACAGTGAATCCGAGTGGAGATGGACGCCGGGTTTTACGATAAAAGCGGGAGGGAATTACAACATCGGGCCTCGCTCAAATGTGTTTCTTAATCTCGGATACCTTTCAAGGGTTCGTGATTTCCGGTACTTTTTCAAAGGATTTACAACGGAATTTCAGGAAGAAACGGATAACGAAAGGGTAAAAGCCCTGGAGGGAGGTTACACCTTCCATTCACCGAGGTTCGCGGCTAACCTCAATGCCTACCTTACCCAGTGGGAAAACAAACCCACCAACCGGGTTTATTCAACGTATGTCCTTGGACCGGGGGAGCCGGGCTATGATCCGGATGATCCCGAAAGAAATGACATTCGTGTTTATGCGGATATCCCCGGTATGGATGCCCTGCATATGGGTGTGGAATTGGATTTCATTTATAAGATACTCAGAAACCTCGATTTCCAGGGATTGTTTTCTTTAGGAGATTGGACCTGGGACAAAGAGGTGAAAGGTCTTCAATTTTATAATTACGACACCTATCAACCCGTGAATAAGATCATTGATTTCAATGCCAGCGGGATCCATGTGGGCGACGCCGCACAATTCCAGCTTGGCGCAAATCTCCGGTACGAACCTTTTGACGGATTCTACCTGAACGGGCGCATCACTCATTTTGGCAAGTATTATTCCGATTTCACGCCGGAGTCAACCACCGATGAACTGGGCAATCCTGTGGATAGCTGGAAAATCCCTGATTACCGGATGGTGGACTTCCACACGGGCTATCGGTTTGATTTTAAAACCATCAAAAAGGTACGGTTTTATTTAAACCTGAGCGTGCTGAATGTACTAAACGCCGAATACATCACCGATGCCGTGAACAACGATCCATACAATTCTCTTCCGTTTGCCGATTTTGATGCCAAGTCCGCAACCGTATTCTTTGGCATGGGCCGGAGGTTTATTACATCGCTGCAAATAAGTTTTTAACACCCAGTAATACATCATATACAAACATGAAAAGTACAGTAATTATCCTTTTTGGGATCACGTTATGCCTGACCGGTATTCAGGCACAACCCATCACCATCAAAGAAGCAAAGGCATTGGCAATGGGTACACAGGTAACCCTGACCGGTATTGTGACCTGTGATGTAATCGGTAATACGAGCGTCCGTTACTTCCAGGATCCCACAGGAGGAATGGCCGTATACAGTTCCGCTTTTACCGGCGCTGTTTCCAAGGGGGACAGCATTACAATCACGGGCACCCTTAAAGACTTTCAGGGCGTGATCGAACTTGACCCGGTTGCAAGTTATACGGTACATACCCACGGGAATCCTCTTCCAAATCCTTTGATCATCACCCCCAGCCAGCAACACGACAGCATCCAGGGAATGCTTGTACAGGTAAAGAATGTTGTATTTGAAGACGCAGGTAAAACTTTCAGTTCAGGAACCTATAATTATACTGCCAGCAACGAAACGGGAGTGATCTATGTGCATCCCAGTTGTCTCCTGAATGGTCAACCTGTCCCCACTGCTCCCACTAATATGACGGGCATCGCTTCTACCTATTTTGCAAATCCTCAGATACTGGTGAGGGATATGGATGATTTTGAGGCTACAAGCAGTATATGGTTTACCTCACCCCTGCAGGTGGACAGTATTGCCACCGATGGGTTCAGGCTCGGCTGGACAACGAACATCGCTGGTACCACCCTTTTGGCCTATGGCAATACCCCCGAACTCGAGAAAACGGTACTTTCAGGCACCGGCAACACCACCGAACATGCCGTAAAAATAACCGGAGAAAATCCTGCCGAACTGGTATATGCAAAAGCTTTTTCCGTCACGGGAACCGACACTGCCTGGTCACCTGTGAAGGTATATATTACCCGGTCCAATTCAAGCGGGAAAATGCAGGTTTATTTCAACCGTACGGTGGACCATTCCGTATCCTCGGGTACCGAAGCCGTGCAGCTCTTCATGGCCATTGACGACACGGTTGTGCAGTACATCAACCGGGCCAAGCATTCGATTGACTTCACCATATACAACTACAATACCACGGATATTGCAGACATCACCTCTGCCCTGAATGCCGCACACGGACGGGGCGTTGAGGTCCGGGTTGTAAACGACAACAACATGGAGGACAATGCGGGCTGGGAAAACCTGAATGCGGCCATTGGAAAAATCACCAGCCCCCTTGATCATTTTCCTGACTTCGGGATCATGCATAACAAATTCATTGTCTTCGATGCCCTGTCGCCTGATCCCGAAGATGCGATCGTCTGGACGGGGTCCACGAACTTTACGACCGGCCAGATCAACAGTGATCCAAACAGTGTGATCATCATCCACGACCAGAGCCTGGCAAAGGCATACCGCATGGAATTCGAGGAAATGTTCGGGAGCTCCGGGCTCCAACCCGACCCTGAACAATCCAGGTTCGGGCCTTTAAAGAAGGACAACACTCCTCATGAGTTTATCATCGGCGGGAAATCCGTGCAATCCTATTTTAGTCCCTCTGACGGTGTCAACCAGGTGATCGAAAAAACCATCGGGACCGCAGATCATGAATTGTATGTCAACACCATGCTTATAACCGTGGATTTTCTTGCGCAGGCGATTCTTGACCGTAAACAGGCCGGAGTCACGACACAGGTGATTGTGAACTCGGAGGGACAGAGTGATGTTGGCAATGTCCTGAGCATCCTTAAACAACTCAATGAGAATTTCCGCACCAATGGCGAAGGGGCAATTCTGCACCATAAACTCATGATCGTGGACGAGGGGCACACCGATGCAGATCCGCTGGTTCTCACCGGCAGCCATAACTGGAGCAGTTCGGCCGATACCCGCAACGATGAGAACACACTCATCATTCATGATGCCACCATAGCCAATATTTACTACCAGGAATTCCATGAACGTTTTAAAAACGGAAAGATTGTAGCCGATGTACCTGTGGCAAAGAACGATTACGTAAGCATGAAACAGGGAGACACCCTGTCCTATAATGTGCTTGACAACGATGAGTTGACCGGCGATGTGAACATCTGGTTAACCAGCGGACCTTTGCACGGTCAGGGGAATATAGCGGTAGACGGGCTGGTTACCTACCTGCCCGTACCTGAATTCACGGGATTGGATACCATGGCATACAAAGTCTGTTCACAGGCC
>CAYSJH010000106.1:6109-6524 GCA_964431315.1 uncultured Bacteroides sp.
CCAACAGTGCTTACTGTGATTCTGCCAAGTTGATTGTACTCGTTGAAGCTACAACACAGGTTAGGATGATTTCAGATCCTTTGATCGTGAAGTTGTATCCAAATCCAAATAATGGGAATTTTGTGCTGTTCAACCATGCCGGTGAAGATGGAGTCATTTTTGAGATATATAATCTGAGCGGGCATATGGTTTATACCACCAGGCTGGATCTGCAGGACGGAAGCAATTCTGTTTCGCTTTCAGGAAAACTTAAACCAGGCATATATTTGTTGAGACTCAAATACAGGGATCATTTTGAACAGCTGAAATTGCTCATTCAATAGTCGAGTCAAGTCACCTTATTCATACCTCAGCGCATCCGCCGGGTTTTTCAGGGCGGCGGCTACGGTCTGGAAGCTTATGGTGAAAAGTGAAA
>CAYSJH010000107.1:0-6319 GCA_964431315.1 uncultured Bacteroides sp.
CAGCTCGTTGCGGTAAATATGCAGTTCACTTTCCCGGATTCCGTCTCTCACCATTACAATCCTGCCGGCCGGGTCATAGAGAACAAGCCTGTATTTCTTATGGTCCGGATTGTTGAACCGGATGGTTGTATAATCGGAAAACGGGTTGGGGAAGACCAGGATTGGATCCTTCATGACCGAAGGGTTGGATGAGCCGGGGATATCCGGGTTGACCTTGTTGTCTTCTATGTTTGAAAAGGTCTGGAAAAAATCATCGGCAGCAGCTTTTCTCCTGCCGCCTATCATGCATGGCTCCCTGAGAATTCCGATCACCCTGTAATAGAACTTTTCTTGCTTTGTGGCGGGATCAGTATCCGTGTAATTATTAACGCTTCCCAGTTGCTTATAGAACACAAGGTTCGAGGAATCGGTCCCCCGGAGGATCTGGTATTCTGTCAGGAAATCACCCAGGTTCGCCATCCCTTCGATCTTGTAGTCCGTCCACTTCAGGTTCACCCCCTGAATGGAGCTGACCCAGCTTAGAAATATCGGTTTATGGTATTTTGAATCAGCCAGCCCGGTCTCGTTATTGCAGGTATCCACCGCAGTGATCTTATAAAGGTAGGCCTGGTTCTCAGGATTAACATCCAGGTCTTCAAATATTGAAAGCTCTGAACTGGAGACCGTACCTATGTTAACATAATTACCGATCGTTGTCTCACGGTAGATATTGTATGCAACGATCCCCGAATAGGGCTGCTTCTCCCAGACAACCAGATTATGTCCCGTATTCATATCAATGGTGACTATGCAGATGTCATCGTCTTTTGTTGGTTCGGCGAACTCCACATAAATCGACCCGGACGATTGTTTACACCCGTTGCTGTCCCACGCCATTACCGAGTAATAACCGGAAGAGCTGACCCTGATGCTTGAACTGCTTACCTGATTGTTCCAGAGGTATTGCTCAAAGCCTGTTCCCGCGTCAAGAACAATTTCCTCCCCGGCACAAATGACCTGGTCGTCTCCAATATCTATTTCAGGGGGGTAAGGATACACCCGTAAATGGGCAGTATCCGAGAAAATTCCGCTGCATTCATTGCGCACCCCGCAATAATAGGAACCGCTGTCTTCTGGCCGGAGATCCTCCAGGTTCAGATCAGGCCCGTTCTCACCTTCCAGGGCGATTCCTCCCTTCCACCACTGGTAGCTCAGCACATTCCCAGTATGCGCCGTAATGGAAAAAGTATGATCCTCTCCGGGACAGAGGGAGTCGCCGGAAGGTTCCCTGAGTATGGAAGGGGCACCTTTTACGATGACCCTGATGTTGTGGGTGTACGCCTGGCTGCAATCGTTGCTGATCACGCAACGGTAGGTCCCGGAGTCCGGTCTGGTGATATGCTCCCAGTAAAGGTAATTTTCCGTTGCTTCAGCGATGTCTTCTCCATCCTTCTGCCACTGGTACTGCGGCTCAAAGCCAATCACCCCAAGATCAAGGTAGATCATTTCCCCCTCGCATATCTCATATACAGGGTCCGGTTCATACTGGATCTCAATATTTCTTTTTCGTATGATGTTAATCTCCGTACATTCCGATACTTCGCAGAAACTTTTGAATCCCCCGCCAAATGCATCTTCCTCCCTCAGGTAGTAAGTGTTGTATCCCCAGTCCGGCAGGATCAGGTACTGCAGCATGGTGTCCGAGAAACTATGGCTCGGACCTATTCCGCATCCCTCTTTATAAATACTCCACCATCCCGACATTTTCCTGGACTTGTAATTGAACTGAAGCAATACAAGATAATCGGGCTGGCAGATCTCATTGCCCGGAAGAACCTGCATATTTACATCCTGCGGAGTGAGCGGCCTTGGTTTTACTACTACCCGGCTGGCAATGGTATAGCCGGGTTCATCTCCCGCCAGGGTATACCTGATCCGGAAAAAGGCAGAGTCCGTTACATCCTTCACCAGGTAAAAAGTATCGTTCTCGGTACCCGGAATATCAAGGAAGTCCACGTTGTCACCGGATTCCTGCCAGATCGAAAAGATCCAGTCACCCTGTTCATAGCCCAGGATAACCGAATCATCGGGACACAACACCAGGTCCGTATTATAGGCTTGTCCCAGGATGCTCAGCGGGAACCAGGTAAACAGTAAAAACTGAAAAATCGTCCCGATGATAACTTTCATTACATTATTTAATAAGCAACCTGCCCTGGTAGATGTTCCGTCCTTTTAACCGGACCACATAAATCCCCTTTTGAAGCGATCCTTCAGGGATGATCACCTCATTGCCGCTTATACCGTTCATCCTGTACACCAGCTTCCCGCTTGCATTAAGGATAAGCATGGAATATTCCGCGCCATATGGATTGGTGAATTGAACCATCACATCATGGCTTGAAGGATTGGGGTATATTTTTAGAGCCTGCGAGTAATGGTTTTCTTCGGTATGGTTCGGGTAGCCAGCCTGGTAATGATTGTCCTCAAGGTTTGAGAAAGCATTCTTGTATTCCTGATCTCCTTTCAGGCTGCCTTCCGGATAACAGGGTTCCGACAGGACTGCTGCAACCCGGTAATAAAATTTTTGCAGCATGGCTTCCGGAGAGTTGTCCAGGTAATCGTTAGTGCTCCCCACGGTTTTAAAGAGGCTGAGTCCCATTGCATCGGTCCCCCTGTAGATCTCGTAGGAATGAAGGTAATTGGACAGGTCCGACCTGCCTTCGATGGCATAGTCCGTCCAGGTCAGGCTGGTTCCATTATCAGAGCTGACCCAGCTCAGGAACAGGGTCTTATGATAAGGAGAATCGGCAACATCGGATTCATTCCCGCAGGTATCGACAGCCCTGATCCTGTACAGGTGAGCCTGGTTTTCGGGATTGGATTCAAGGTCCTTGTAAATGCTCAGTTTATCGCTGGCAACCGTGGCGATCGGCTCGAAGTTCCCGATGCCAAATTCACGGTAGATCTTATAGGCGACGATCCCCTTGTCCGGAATCTTCTCCCACACCAGCAAGTTTTTACCCGTATTCAGGTCAATGGTAACCACGCACAGCTGATCGCCGGACCATGGGTAGGCGACATCAATATTTACGGTGTTGGAAGTGCTTGTGCATCCCCTGGAATCAACCCCGGTTACATAGAAATTCCCCGGGTATCCCACCTCAAGGGTCCGGGTATGAGTTCCGTTTCTCCATAAGTATGTACTGAATCCCGATCCCGCATCAAGCGTAATCGTCCGGTTATCACAAAAATATCGGTCCGGACCAAGATCGATCACCGGTGGTTCGGGGTGAATGGTCACGGTCGCGATGTTACTCTGGACCGAAACAGCTGGACAGGCCGAATTACTAACCGTACATGTGTAATTTCCGCTGTTCGCCGGATTGCCGGCAGAAATATCCAGGGACGGACTGTTTGTCCCCACACCGGCATCCCCTTTTTTCCACTGGTAGGTGTTGGCATTATTCGCCGTCACGGAAAGCGTGATTGTCTTTTCGAGATCGGGACAGGTTGTCTTTCCGGCCGGCTGGGTTACCACCACCGGGGCGGGGATAACGTTCAGGGTAAATTGGGAGGATTTAACCGATGAATTGGTCCCCCCGCCACAGGAATTGTACACGGTACACTGGTAGGTTCCGGCATCTTCGGGCTTTACCTGGGCTATGCTGAAGGAGCTGTTCGTTCCAACCTGGGTGCCGGGTAATTTAACCCATTTGTAGTTGGCTTCCAGTCCGCTCCCTTCAACCTGGACCTGGAAAGGACTCCCCTGGCAGACATTATGGGTCTTGAGGGATGTCTCGGAAGAAATGCTGACCACTCCGTATTTTTTAATGGTGAAATTATAACAGGGGGAAACCTCGCAGTAATCGTTCCAGTTGCCTGAATGCGGCACAGCCCTGACGCTGTACAGATGCGATCCGTCGCTAACGGTGACCGGCATCAAACCAAAGGCAGCGGAATCGCCCACTCCGATGATGCCGTATGGATCGAACTCGCTGTCCCCGCAATCTCCCTCATAAAAATTCCAAACCCCATTAATTGTCTCATTATTGTAATAGGAAAAATTGAACTTAAAGTCGGATTCATCCTTGCACAGGGTGGAAGGCTCCACCCATACGTTAATGTTGTTGTAATTGTACTGCTTTGGCAATATGACCAACCGGACCACGGGATCAGAATAAATATTATCGTAACCATTCCTTAACCAGGCCAGCCTGTAATACCCCGAATGACCCGTCTGGGCATTGTTGATCACTAAATTCTGGTTTGTTACGTAAGGGAAGATGTAGGTATAACTCGCGTCTGAATTGGTGGTAGCATATTGCCAGTAAGCCGTATAATGATCCTTTGGTGTGTATTTGATGGTAACACTCCCTCCGGTGCAGACTTTTTTGTATGGGATCAGCGGTAAGATGGGTCCGGGAATGATTATCTGGCAAAAAGATGCCGTGGGAAGGGATACCAGCAGGACGAAGATCAATCCGCGGAAGGCATTTCCATTTTGCCTGGCCTTGAGATCGATAGAATTTTTCATGGTTCAGGATTTTAATGCTGAAACAATGTGCTAAATCGATCCGCTACAGCCTATTTAATTAAGTACAAGTTACCCCATTTTTATGGATAAGACAAAAATTGTCAGAAATTCTTGTGCCAGGGAACCAGTCCTGCCCGACTGGTATGAATATGCGGTAAATTAAGGAAATGTGGCGGATCAGAATGGGATCCTCACTGGATCTCCGAAGTCTTATTGTTCGTAAATTCGATCCCAGTCAACGGAATACAAATTCTCGCCTTCCCCGCTGAATACAAGCCAGAGGGCATGAATTCCCCGGACCTTACCTGCCAGGGCTGTTCGTGTCATCCGGGCCTTTTCTTCTCCGCCGGAAGGGACCTCAATTTCCCCGATCGATGGACCCCAGGGCATATCCAGCCGGAAACTTACGCTTCCCGGGTCTTGTCCCGGCCGCAGGTGAATGCGTATGCTGTCGGCTCCTTTTCCGAAATCAAGATACTTAAAAGCGGCCCTGTCTCCATCCCTGATATCCCCTAGCTCTTCACTGTTTTCGCCGAAGCCCTGAATCCTAACATTGCCGTAGAGCAGGCAGGCACGTCCGGCATCGATGCGTGCCATCGCCGGCAGGGACGCTAACACTCCCTGGGAAGTCATTTCAACCTCTGGAATGCTTCCGTCATTTTCGAAGCGGATGGGTTCAATACAGGCCTTTCTCATGTATTTGCTTCCATTGGTTGACCGTTGATAGAACACGTACCAGTTTCCGCTAAACTCAACGATTGAACCATGATTGTTCCAGTTACCCGGATCACAATGATCGTTATCGATGATCACACCCCCATAACGGTAGGGCCCCATGGGTGAACGGCTTGTGGAATACCCTATGCAGGTAGCCATGCCTGCCCTTCCGATATCGGTATAAACCAGATAGTAGATCCCATTTCGTTTAAGCATGAAAGCACCTTCATGGAAGAAGTGTTCGCTTTCGGTTAAAATGCTGTCCATTATAGAGGTGGTATCGATCTGCCTCATATCGTCGGAAAGCCTGGCCATCTTTGCACTGATCTGTCCCCATACATAGTAGGCCTGTCCATCCTCATCAACAAATACACTGGGATCGATCTCGTTGTATCCTTTGAGGTACATTCGCCGGCCGTTGACAAATGGACCTGCGGGATGGAGTGAAGTTGCCACACCTTCGGTCATTTCCTGACCGGGCTGGCAATAATAGAGAAAGAAAGTATCTCCTTTCTGCCGGCAATCCGGTGCATATAAAAGATCATCGTTGTAAGGCACCTGGTCTCCCTCCCCTTTTGAAGCAAATGTGTTCCTGTGGATTTTCCAGTGAATCAGGTTATTGCTCGAAAGGATATGGTACCTCCAGGAACAATAATAATCAACGCTTTCATCCACCGAACCATACAGGTAAAGCCTTCCATCCTCACCGATCCGTGCGGAAGGATCGGCAAAATAAATCCCTGGCGGAACGACCGGATTCTGGGTCCACGCATCAGCATCGAAAAGAAAGCAGAAAATAACCAGAAAATGAGCTTTCATATTAAAAAGTAAATCTAGTTATCGGTGTGTTAATATCAAAATCCGTCATGATTTCATATATTTATGGAAGTGAAATCTTCATGCGGTAAAGAATGAATAAAGAAAATCTAAGGCTGCTGGTGGCTGCTGCAACAGGCGCAATAGGAGGGCTCCTTTTAGGGATGTTCCTCTGGGGAAGGAAGGAGAGCAAGGGAAAGCTCTCGCAGCATCTTTCATCCCTTAGCGACATCATGAAGGAGCTCGAGGACATGGACACCAAGGAAGCCA
>CAYSJH010000108.1:0-6171 GCA_964431315.1 uncultured Bacteroides sp.
ATTACTGGCCACTGGATTTTAAGTCCAGCGTGTCTACCAATTCCACCATCCGGGCGTGAAGGCATGGGTGTGGGTGTGGTTGTGATCGTGTGAGCTGGCAAAAAAAAATCCCCTGAGGGATTCTGGTTACTTGAGCGAGAAACGGGACTCGAACCCGCGACCCCGACCTTGGCAAGGTCGTGCTCTACCAACTGAGCTATTCTCGCATGAAGGAAAATCGGAAGGCAAATTTAAGCTTTTTTTGTAAATCGCAAAAATTAAGTCCCCCGTTTTCATTCTCAGTCCAGCCCGGTTATCTTCTTGATCTCGTTCAGTTTATTCAGAGCCTCTATGGGGGTGAGGTTGTCCAGGTCGAGGTTCCGGATCTCATCGCGGATCTGCTTCAGCACGGGATCGTCAAGCTGGAAAATGCTGGTCTGGTAGCCTTCCCGCTGCGATGCCAGGTCCCCCACCGGCTTGGTGAGGGTATGCTTCTGGTGCGACTTTTCCAGTTCCTCCAGGATCTCCCCGGCACGGCGCACGACCGAGCGGGGCATACCGGCCATCCGGGCGACGTGTATGCCGAAGCTGTGCTCGCTCCCCCCCCGTTCCAGTTTCCGGATGAAGATCACCCGGTCCTCCAGCTCCCTGATCGATACGTTGTAATTCTTTACCCGCTTGTAATCGTTCTCCATCTCGTTGAGTTCGTGGTAGTGGGTGGCAAAAAGGGTCTTGGCCCTGAACCTTGGATGTTCGTGGATGTACTCCACCATGGCCCAGGCAATGGAAATGCCGTCGTAGGTGGCCGTTCCCCTCCCGATCTCATCCAGCAACACCAGGCTGCGTTCCGACAGGTTGTTCAGTATGCTGGCCGCCTCGTTCATTTCCACCATGAAGGTCGATTCCCCCAGGGAAATATTATCCGAAGCCCCCACCCTGGTGAATATTTTATCGACCCATCCGATCCGGGCGGATTCTGCCGGCACGAAACTCCCCATCTGGGCCATAAGAACGATCAGAGCGGTCTGGCGGAGCAGGGCGGATTTGCCGGACATGTTGGGACCCGTAAGGATGATCACCTGCTGTTCACGGGTATCCAGGTACACGTCGTTGGGTACGTACTGTTCATCCAGGGGAAGCTGCTTTTCGATAACCGGATGCCGGCCCTGCTTTATATCGATGACCTCGGAATGGTCCACTAAGGGCCGGACATAGCTGTTCTCCACGGCAACCGTTGCGAAGGACAGCAGGCAATCCAGCCGGGCCACCAGGGAAGCATTCTGCTGGATCAGGGGTATAAAATCCACCACCGCGATGATCAGGTCGTGGAACAGGTTTGCCTCAAGCGCCAGGATCTTTTCCTCCGCACCCAGGATCTTCTCCTCGTATTGTTTGAGCTCTTCGGTTATGTAGCGTTCCGCGCTGACAAGGGTCTGCTTGCGCACCCATTCCCCCGGCACCTTTTCCTTATGAGTGTTGCGGACCTCGATGTAGTACCCGAACACGTTGTTGAAGCCTATTTTGAGGGAGGGGATACCGGTGCGGACAATCTCCCTTTCCTGTATGCCTGCCAGGTAACCCTTGCCTGAATGAGCAATGTTCCTGAGTTCATCCAGTTCGGGAGATACTCCTTCCCTGATGACATTTCCCTTGCTCACCTGGGCGGGAGGGTTTTCAACGAGATCCCTGGCGATCCGCTCGCGGATCTCTTCACAGGGGTCCAGCTGCTTCCCGAGTTTGTTCAGTCCGCTTTCGCTCGTCCGGCGGCAGGTTTCCTTGACCGGCACCAGGGCTTCCAGCCCGATCCGGAGCTGCTGCATCTCCCGTGGAGAGACCTTGGCTGCGGAGATCCTGGAAAGGATCCGCTCGGTGTCTCCCATGATCTTGATCCTGGAGATCAGTTCCTCTCTGGTTTCCTGATCACCGGCCAGGTACTCCACCATATTGAGCCTTTCATTTATGGGGACCACATCCTTTAGTGGAAGGGCCATCCATCGCTTCAGCAGGCGGCCTCCCATGGGGGAATTAGTACGGTCGATCACGTCGATCAGCGTACTGGCCCCGTCCTGGAGGGCACGAAAAAGTTCAAGGTTCCGGATGGTAAACTTATCCAGCCAGACGTAATGATCTTCTTCGATCCTTCTGATTGCCGTAATGTGTCCGGTCTTATTGTTCTCGGTGATCTCCAGGTACTGCAGCACGGCTCCGGCCGCAATCACGGCATACGGCATGTTCTGTACCCCGAAACCCTTGAGCGAGCGGGTACTGAACTGTTTCATCAGGCGGTCGCCGGCAGTCTCCTCGGTAAAAACCCAGTCGTCCAGTCCATAGGTATAGTATTTATCCCCGAACTGCTCCAGGAACTCCTTTTTACGGTTCTTCTCGATCAGCACCTCCCTGGGCCGGAAACTGCTCAGTAATTTATCGGCATATTCTGCAGAACCCTGTGCTGCAAGGAATTCACCGGTCGAGATGTCCAGAAAGGCAAGACCGGTCTGGTTGCGGTCAAAGCATATGCCGGCCAGGAAATTGTTCTCTTTGCGCTCCAGCACATTCTCGCTGAAGGAGATGCCCGGGGTCACCATCTCTGTGATCCCCCTTTTCACGATCTTTTTGGCCAGCTTCGGATCCTCCAGCTGTTCGCAAACGGCAACCCGTTCCCCCGCACGGACCAGGCGGGGCAGGTAGGTATCCAGCGCATGATACGGAAAACCGGCCAGTTCAATGTAACTGGCGGCCCCGTTTGCACGGCGGGTCAGGGTAATCCCGAGAATGGCCGAAGTGCGGATGGCATCCTCCCCGAAGGTCTCGTAAAAATCCCCCACCCTGAACAGCAGGATCGCATCGGGATGCTTCCCCTTAATGCTGCTGTATTGCTTCATGAGGGGAGTGTCGACGTATTTTTCAGAAGAGGACACGGCAGGATAATGGATTGCAACAAAAATATGCGAAAATGAGGGCGTATAAAAGGGTTAACAACAGGTTGTTAATAACTTTAAGCTGCGTACGTTTCCGTACATGCCTGTACTCATGCGAACACTTCGTACGCTTCCCGGGAAAGCTTATCTTATTGATTTTCTTTCATTTTGGAATTTTGGCACTATTCATGAAAAGAGTCTGCGTTGGTTGTTAGTCCCGGTATCGGAGCTGCCGGGAAAGGACAGATTCAGGTACCGGGACCCTGGGTTCGCGAGCAATCCGTGGAAAGATTGTCCGGTATCGGACAGGCCCTGTTCCAAAGCGGACGATTTAAAACGATTTCTTTGAATTTGCGAGAATGATAGGGGACAGGTTTACAGAATCTTATGTTCTTTGGCATAATTCGTGTTTGGTCGATTGGTGGTTGTTCATAATAATTATTTATTATTCACTAATCGCCAGTAAAAAAAAATCCCCGGTTTCGGAGCAACCGGGGATTCAGATTCAACATCTTAAGAGTATTAGAGTAGAAAGATGAAGAATAATTGCGGTTTAAAGATAATCTTTTCTTGATAAAAATTCAAGGTTTAAGGTTAAATTAAATTATTCATACTCAACCCCTGTCTTTAAACCACAGGATCTTCTCTCCAAACTCAATTCTAAGTAAGGTTGTAGAATCGCCCGGGTACCCGCTTCCTCAGGAAACGGGTACCTGTTTTTACCTTAATTATTTAACATTAATCCTAAACTCCAGCCAATGAGAAAATTTGGACTTACCTTGCTATGCTTCATCCTGGGGGTTTTTCACATGGCATCGGGACAGGACCGCCTTATTACCGGTCAGGTCATTTCCGCTGCAGATGGTTCAACCTACCCGGGAGTTACCGTGATGGTCCCCGGGACCACGATCGGTAGTATTTCTGACCTGGACGGAAATTATTCCATCCATGTACCGCAGGAAGCCACAGAGCTTCAGTTCAAGTATGTCGGGATGAAAACCGTCACTGTCCCCATCGAGGACAGATCGGTGATCGATGTGCAGATGGAAGAGGATATCCTGGGACTCGAAGAGGTAGTGGTCGTCGGCTACGGCCGGCAATTGAAAACCGATCTCACCGGATCCATTTCCAAAGTAACCACGGCGGACCTGAACCCGGTCCCCACCGTAACCTTTGAACATGCCCTGCAGGGCGTTGCATCGGGGGTTTTTGTCGAACAGTCCAGCGGCAAACTGGGAGAGGGAATCAAGGTCCGCATCCGCGGATCCAGTTCCATCTCGGCCGATAACCAGCCGCTTTATGTGATCGACGGAATTCCCCTTTATACTGAGAATACAGGGATTCTGAACAACCATCCGACCAATCCGCTGGCACAGATCAACATGGCGGACGTGGAAACCATTGAGGTCCTGAAAGATGCTTCAGCCGCTGCCATCTACGGATCCAGGGCCGCCAACGGGGTGATCATGATCACCACCAAGCACGGAAGGGCCGGGAAGACCAATATTGACCTGAATTTTTCACAAGGTGTCAGCACACGGTCACACGTTGTGGGCTTCCTCAATGCGGCGGAATACCGTGAATTGCTCGATGAAGCTGCCCAGAACGGGATAGACCAGGGCGATCCCTGGGGATTTGGCGATATTGAAACCTTCAGGGACTGGATCAACGATTATGTCATTCCGGGCTACAGGCAGGGTTATTTTGAACAGGACTACGACGAAAACTGGGAGGAAGCTGCATTCCGGACCGGTGCGGTCAGCAATTTCGACCTGTCCGCCAGCGGGGGAAATGAAAGGACCAGTTTCTTCACGGGCATTTCATACCTTGACGAAGAAGGCATCCTGATCAATAACCGTTTCCGCAGGGCCAGCGGCCGGTTGAACCTGGAGCATGCCGCCGCCGACAGGATCAGGATCGGCATGAATACCATGTTTTCCAGGACCCAGCTTGACCGTGTGGCGGGAGATAACGCTTTTGCCACACCGCTCCAGCTGGTCGCACAGGCACCGGTTACCCCGATCATCGATCCCGAAACGGGCGAGCTGAACATAAACACCCTGTATCCAAACGGGCTGATCGACGCCCGGGATAACTATTCCAAAAACGTGGCTTACCGTGCCCTGGGCAATGCATTCTTCACCTGGGAACCCGTAAAGGGACTCTCCTGGCGGACCGATGTCGGGTTTGACCTGATAACCCAGAAGGAGGACGAATTCCAGGGAAGGAAAACCAACGACGGTGCCCCGGACGGGCGGGCCAGTGCCAGGAATGTCAATGTTCTGAATCTGACTACCAACAACTACCTGAGCTTCACGAAGGAATTCGGCAGCGTTCATGAAATAGGGGCTGTCGCCGGCATGTCCTTCGAAAATACCGCAAGGAACCTGGTATCGGTCCAGGTTTCAGGCTTCCCGACGGATGCATTCCAGACAATCGCCAGTGCATCCACCAATACCTTTTACTCCGGTGAGGAAACCGGTTTCGCGTACCTTTCCTATTTTGCACGGGCCAACTACAAGTTGATGGACCGGTACCTGCTCAGTGCAAGCATCCGGCGTGACGGGTCCTCCCGTTTCGGGGCTAATAACCGGTATGGGACTTTCCCGGCATTTTCCGCAGGGTGGATCCTTTCGCGTGAGAGTTTCATGCAGAACGCAGGCTGGCTCAGCTTCCTGAAGATCAGGGGCAGCTATGGGCTGACGGGCAACTCCGGGATCGGCAATTTTGACCACATGGGAACCTACGTCGGGGCGAATTACGCGGGAACATCCGGCATCCGGCCCTGGTCCCTTGCAAGCCCGGACCTGAAATGGGAAACCACCGCGCAGACGGATGCGGGCATTGACTTCGGGTTCTTCCGTAACCGGCTTAACGGTGAGCTGGATATCTATTATAAAAAGACGCGCGACCTACTGCTTGCCAGGACCCTGCCGTCCACATCCGGCTTTACCGGGGTGACCCAGAACATCGGCTCGCTCGAGAACAAGGGATACGAGGTGGTGATCAACAGCAACAACCTGGTCGGTGAATTCAAGTGGAATACCAGCTTTAACATTTCCGGGAACAGGAACAAGGTCCTCGACATCGCCGGCCCGGATATCATCGTGGGTGAAAACCGGGTGCGTGAAGGGGAACCCATCGGGGTCTTCGTAACACGCCATTACGCCGGCGTCAACCCGGACAACGGGCATGCCTGGTATTACATGGAGGACGGCACGAAAACCGAGGACTACAACCTGGCTCCCAACCTGGTGGTCGGCAGTCCAAATCC
>CAYSJH010000109.1:0-5407 GCA_964431315.1 uncultured Bacteroides sp.
AGGGCGGTGTTTCTGGCTTCCAGGGTGTATTCCTGGTCCAGGTAACAGGCAACAGGGATCGAATCCGGATAGAAGAATTCCACGGCGGCCTGTATGATTTCGACGGACTGTGAATCGACGTTGAAGCAGAAATTCGCATCCGTGTACTCGTAATAGATCCGGTGCGGTGTGCCAAGGGTGAGTCCCGCCTTTGAGGGATTAAACACTCCGTTAACAGAGTTGATCCCGGGTCCGAAGAAATTACCGCCCCTTGGGGTTCCGTAAAGCTGAATATCGCGCGTTTCGGTAACGGCATAGATCGGCAGCAGGTTGTCAATATCCACTACGGGCAGAGGATTCACGATCACCAGGGCATTGCCGAATCCGATGTTGCTATTGCCGGTCCCGTCCCAGACCGAATCGACGGAATAATTCATTGTCTCGGTCGGAACCGCCTTTAATGAAAGGTTTGATTTGGGAATATTGCTGATATAGAAAGTATCGGTGGCATTGTGCATCTTGAGCCTCCACGGGGGTGCACCCCCGAGGGTAAGGTAGATTGTTGCCGTATCGTTTATGCATATCTCGTCGCCCAGGGTCATAAGTGCAGTGGGGCGCTGGGTCAGCACCGCCACATTGTTGTTAAGGATGACCGTATCGGGCAGGCTGGGGTTGCCCGCTGCGTCCTCAAGTATGATGCTGGCTTTGAGTTGCCCTGCGGCCGCCGTTTGATGGCTTTCCTTCACCGGGTATCGGATGGTATAGGTAGTCCCGGCCGATGAGAATAGGAGTCCCTCGTTCTTTCTTACCCCGTTCACTGTTGAAGTGCTTGAAAGGGTATACCCGCTGCCGTCCGCAACCACGTTCAGGATAACCTCTCCCCCTATGATCACCGTATCGGAAGGCGTGGTATTGGTCATACTGTAAATTACGGGAACGCTGGCATCGATGGAAAGAGTGTTAGGGGAGATCGCCGGACAGGTATTATTGATATTACCTGCCGGGTCTCTCAGGTAAATTCTAGCTTCCAGTGTGCCAGGGGCGACATTTGGATCACCTGCCTGGATGGTGTAGATCAGGCTGTAGCTGCCTCCGCCGATTTCCTCGAATGCCACATTGCTATGCGTAACAGGCACCCCGTTGATCCTGGTGCTGTCCTCCGGGAGCAGTCCCCCTTCAAAGGCAGAGATCAGCAGGACCACCTGGTCCCCGATCTGTTTGTCTTCCTGGCCAATAATGTAAAGGGATGAAACTACAGGCCGGTGGGCATCCAGCAGGTCATTTCCCTGGGTGATGCTTCCGTTATAGTTTACGCCCGTTACCGGGAGATCGTTCAGCCGGAGGTTGCTGACCGGGATGGACTGGGAGGCAAGGTAGTCATTCCCGCCCTCCGTGACGGTGAACCGGGCCCTGTACTGACTGCCAGACAATTTCTGCAGGGAACCCAGCGTATAGCTTATTCCGATGGTGGCAACGGCAACAGGAAGGGTATAGACAGAATCAGGAATATACCCCGAAAGATTGATGGTGGCCCAGACCTGGTCACCGATCTTCATCGAGGTGTTTGGAATGCTGACACTGCTGATCACCGGTTCGATATTGGCATCGATGGTAAAGGGCTCCGATACCAGCGAACCGGAGGAGGTCTGGAGCAGGACATCATTGTCGATCGTAACACTTACATTGGTATAGGAAGCATCAAAGTCGGTTCCGTTGAAGTTCAGAAGAATTGTTATGGTAGTATCCGTTTTATCAGCCAGTCCCCCTATACTCAGTCCCCCCGGTGCGTTGAGAAATCCAAAGTGTCCCGTAGTCAGGGTTTTTGCGGGATCAAATGCCTCCTCGGTCAGGGTCAGGTACAGGCTCATGGTATCGAGGAAGAATTCCCTTAGCCACGAGCTTCCGGTTACGCTTGCCGATGGAAGTGCCGCCGTAATGGTTATTGCCCCGGGTGAAGTAAGCAGGTCGCTGGTCTTATTCCAGGTAAGTACGCTGCTTTTAATCCGCACCTGCCCATTCGTATCGTCCGTGTCAAAGTCCGTTCCGTTAAAAGCCAGGTTGATGGTGATCCGGGTACGTGATCCGCTGCTGGAGGCACTTTGAATGCTGGTCCCGGCAGGAAAATTCTCAAGTGCCAGGTCATTGATGTCCAGGTTCCCCGTTGTAGTTGTCTGGTCATTCACAAGTTCGACGACAACGACGCCCAGATCCAGGTTTTTCTCATCCAGGTTGCTGCTGAGTCCCGCGTTAAAGGTAACGGATTCGGCATATCCCCTAATGAACAGCGTATCCGTAGTCAGTGCACTGTTCGAGTATTTCAGATGGGCCGGATTGTTAATAATAACCGCCGCATCATAAATCGGTGCATCGAAATCTCCCGGCATATAAGTGATACTGAGCTGAGCATCGTTCTTGCTGGAATTCAGGACACTGGACAGGCTCACTCCTGCAGGGAAGTTCAGCAGCGTAAAATCAGTTGTTGCCAGGCTACCCCAGTTCAAAAATTCTTCATTTAACAAATCTATTTGCAGGTAAGCAGACCCGCCTGTGCCAATGTTGTGTTCGGATAATGGCTTGGGATTGGAAGTAAGAATGGCCTTTTCCACGTTGGCAATCAAAGCACAGGTATCCGTCTCAATGTAGCTGCCTACATTGAGGACACTGTCGTGAATGAAGATGAAGAAATAATTAAAGTCAACATCAAAATCAGTCGCAATGACCGATATAGTTGCCCTGGTTGAGTTGTTGGCGATTACGGATGTGATGCTAAAGCCGGCAGGAACGTTCATGGGGATAAATGCCTGGGGTGAGAGACTTCCCACACGCACATACTCCGCTCCGCCGCTTAGGGTCACCGTGATATTATCTCCGCTCAGGAGGTCGGTTTCATTCCAGGTGGTTTTGTTGATATCACCGTCCTTTCCGCAGAGGGCTGCTGCACCCAGCATCAGGGTGAGGGACAGGCATATCTTCCGGATATTCATGGTTTATCAGTTTATTATGGGATTTAATATATAAAGTCAAGGTTGCGTAAATCCTGCTCATTCACCGTCTGCATTCGTTTTTACCAGTGCCATCATGGAATTATCTTCCGATCCGTTGTTCCCGACGAGGATCAGTCCCCCGTCAGATCCCGTTACCTCGAGCGACACGCCCTGCTGGAATCCCTCGTCACCGAAGATCCTGCGTGAGAGCTCTTTCCCGCTCCCGTCCGAATGCAGCAGAATGATATCTTCGTTCCCCGTCTCCGTCCTTGTCCCGATGATCGCATAACTGTCCCCACCGATGATCCTGACGGCGTTCCCGGTAAGGCTTGCATTGACGGCCGATCCCGTAAAGGTTTTTGGCGCTTCCCATCCCGATATGGCACCAAGTGAGGGACTGATCTTATTCAGGTAAATCTCGTTCAATCCTCTCTGGAGATTTTGAATGGTGCCGCAAATAAGCAGGTTGCCATCGCTGAGTTCCTGGATGCAATTCCCGGTAAGATCATCGCTGGCAGTAAAGGATTTACCTCCGTTCGCGAAATGGCTGTCCTTATCGATGGGAATGATATGGATCTCATTTTTCCCGTTGAATTGTTCCGTGCCACAGATCATAAAATAGGTTTGTGTTTCAATGATAAAAGCATCCAGGACAGTACCGGCCGGATCGATGTTGATGATCCTGTCCTTCACGATGTTGCCTACGGCATCAAACCGGACGATTTTGTAATCATAATTCCCTGAGATGCTGTTGCGCCTGAGTCCCGCCGCCAGGTATTCCCCCGCAGAGGTGATTTGCAGGCTGGTTCCCCGTTCATCGCCGGGGTCATCCGTCCACGTCTTCCACACGACACTGCCCTGAAGATTGGTTTTCACCAGGTACATATCGTACTGTGTCGTATCCCTTTCATTGGAATATCCGAGGATAACATAGCCATCCGGCTCTACCTGTATGCTGGTTCCCGCATCGTCGAAAGGTCCTCCGATGATGGCGGGGGACCATGATTCCTCGTTCCCGTAGCGGTCGGTTTTTACCAGGTAGAGGTCCCTCATTCCCTCCTCATCCCTCGTGGTCCCTATAGCAACATAACCTTCGTCTGCAGTTGGCTTCACATCGTATGCCTCTTCGGTCAGGGTGCTGGAAAAGAATTTTATGAATCCTTCAGCCTGTTCGGGCTGGATGTCGTATTTATTGCAGGCGGCCAGCAGAAGAGCGGCGGTAAGCATTGAAATTATTCTTGGTCTCATGGCTTACTGGATTCTTTTGGGATTATAGAACGAGCGCGCATAGCCGGCACTGATCATAAAGCTGTTCAGGCGGAAGTCGGAATCCTGGTACATGTAGACCCAATTGTGGTTTTCCTGGGTAAACCGCCTGTCTGGCGAGACCAGGTACTTATTGAGTCCCACATTGTACCTCATATCCACGAACAAAAAGCCCTTGTTCAGTTTATATTTCAGTCCCCCTCCCCCTAACACCCAGTAATTCAACTGGTTGCGGTTTTCCAGGTTATCCTCGTCCGGTCCCGTGAAAATCCCGCTGGTGGTAGAAGTTTTATTGTCGAACAGGATGCCCAGCTGAGCCCCGAGCCTCAGGTAGGGCCTGAACTTGTCGACCACGAATTCATAAGTCCCGGACAGGGGAACATACAGGTAACTCTGTCGCTCGAAATGGTCGAGTCCCCCGAATCCCTCAATATTGGAACTTTCATATTCAAGCTGGAAGTTGGCCTGTGCATACATGGGCTCCAGGCTGATCTGGATCCTGGCATTTGCATAAAAATTGATCATGGCACCCGCCTGGAAGGCAAATCCGTCGGAGGTGTACCTTGGTTTTACCTTGTTCAGGTTAAAGGGGGAATACGGCTGGCTGATTGTGCCATGGTTCCGGTTAACACCGGCAAATGCACCCAGGTCAAGAATTGGCCGTGTCCGGTACTGCTCAAAAATGAACCTGAATTCATCGGGGTCCGTTGGTGAGAGTTCGTACTCGGGATAACGCTTCAGGAAGGACAGCATCCCCTCATGTGCCTTTTGCTGGTTATCACTATAGATCTGGCAGAGGATGATCAGTTTGTAAGCCGAAAGACGTTCCTCCTGGGTGAATCCCTTTTCAATACAGGGTTGAAGCATTCCCGGAACGTTTTCAATCCGGCCGGTCTCATACAGCTGCTGGGCTTCCCTGAGCTTGAAGGCACAATCCTCCTGCTGGGCATGGGATTTTGTCAGCAGCAGGAAGGGGAGGAACGGGACGATGTACTTAAGGTTTCTCATGGCAGGTTAGGATTCACACGGTACTTTAAGGTTTTAATGTTGGTTCAGGATTCGCATCTTATTTCAGGGTTCGTATATATTTTCAGGTTTTCATAGCTGTTCAGTTTCCCGGGTCAGTTGTCGCGGGATTTCTTCACCCCGATAATTGCGGGTTTTGCTTTGCAGGTCTG
>CAYSJH010000110.1:0-5375 GCA_964431315.1 uncultured Bacteroides sp.
TATTTCCTGCAATTGCAGGGAGATTTGATTTTTTCATTGCAAACGTTTGAAACAGCGGGTCCAGCGCATTAAAATGCACATTAAGTAGTTATAAATCAAAATATTAGTAGCAATAGATAAGTACTTTTCTTGGATTTTATTGTACTTTTATTCCACAATACCTATTAAATCTAATTAACTATGAACAAGTCTTTAAAAAGTCTGTGCCTGGTCGTTCTGAGTTCCTTCCTTACAGGGATGCTTTACGGTCAGGCCGGAATCATCCGGGGAACGGTTAAGGATACTGATGGTGAGACGCTTATAGGTGCCACCATCATGATTAAGGGAACCACCCAGGGTACCACCACCGATGTGGACGGGACATACACCCTGACATCGGTAGCTGAGGGAGAAATTACACTGGTAGCGTCCTTCGTTGGTTATGGTAAACAGGAAGTTACCGTAGAGGTTGTCTCCGGGCAGACATCTGTCGCAGATTTTGTCCTGGCTGAGGACATTACCCAGCTTGATGAACTGGTTGTGATCGGTTACGGGACAAAAAGAAAGCGGGACATTACCTCTTCCATTTCAAGTGTAAAATCGGAGGAACTGGAAAAAACCACCCAGTCGAGTTTTCAGAACGCTCTGCAGGGCCGGGCAGCCGGTGTGCAGATAACATCAGCCAATGGAATGCCCGGTTCGGCAATGACTGTGAGGATCCGTGGAACCTCTTCCATCACTTCCAGCAGCGAACCCCTATATGTTGTGGACGGTGTCCCCGTCATTACCGGGAATTTTGCGAACGGATGGGCCGATGGAACGAATACATTATCCGCACTAAGTCCGACGGATATTGAATCGATTGAGATCCTTAAAGATGCTTCCGCGGCGGCCATATACGGTTCCAGATCTGCCAACGGGGTAGTGCTGATCACGACAAAATCCGGCAAATCCGGTCGTACAAAATTCAACGCAGGATACTGGATAGGCATTAATAAGATCACCAACATACCGGACATGCTGGATGCCAAGGATTACCTGAAATACGGGAAAATTGCCTGGACCAATTCGGGGAATGACACAACCAATAATTACCAGGCATTTTACGACAACCTTTCGTACGGGATTACCAGAGAGATTGCAGACAATACAAACACGGACTGGATCGACGAGATGTCACGCACGGGCATTGTCCAGCAATACAACGTTTCAGCCAGCGGGGGGGATATTAAAAACACCTTTTATATCGGGGGTGCTTACAGGGAGGAAGAAGGCGTTCAACTGGGCAACGATTATAAGAAACTCAGCGCCAAGGTGAATTACGACCATACGGCGAACGATGTTTTTTCAATAGGTACAAAGTCAACCATGATCTATGAATTGAATAGAAGAGTGCCGACGGGTTGGGCCGGCGGATTGGGAACCGCCCAGAGCCGTTCGCTGCCTATCATGCCGGTATACGATTCCCTCGGGATTTTTTTTGCTCCCAGGAGCGGGATCAACCCGGTTGCCTATAATGCAGACCTGGATTACGGAATGCACATCTATACCTTCATCAGTACCATCTATGCCCAGTTGAACTTTACGAACTGGCTGTCTTTCCGGTCGGAACTTGGTGCCAATTTATATAACCAGCGGGAAACAAGGTACGTGGGCACGATCACCCAGGAAAAAGCCAGCAGCATGGACCGGAGGGTTCAGCTAAACAATCTGAATACAAATAACTATTTCAGTTTTAATAAGAACATAGGAGAAGCTCATAGCCTGAGTGCCATGCTCGGGATGTCCGTTCAGTCACAGCACCAGTATGAAAGCCTTTTCTCATCGAGTGATTTTCCGAATCCGGGACTCAAAAATCCGACCTCGGGTTCTGTAAAGACCGGGTCAGGTTACGAGGCCGGTCACGGATTTGTCTCATATTTTACCCGGGCCAGTTATAATTACCGCGATAAGTATTATGCCACCTTCAGCATACGACGCGACGGATCATCGAGATTCGGAGCAAATTATAAATACGGCTGGTTTCCTTCAGGATCGGTGGGATGGGCCCTGTCAGAAGAATCCTTTCTGAAGGGGAATCCCGTCCTGACCTATCTCAAACTGAGGGGTTCATACGGGGTAACCGGCAACGCGGAGATAGGGGACTTTGAATACATGGGACTCTGGCGTGCAGTTAATTATCTTAGCTTTCCCGGGCTGGAAATATCAAAGGTGGAAAACCCGGACCTGAGATGGGAACGGACGGCGCAGATCGATGTGGGTACTGACTTCCAGCTTTGGAACGGCAGAATCTCCGGAGGCCTGGATTATTATTTCAAGAAAACATCGGATCTTATCCTGAACCGGCCAATCAACCAGACCAGCGGACAATCTTCCATCACAGCCAATGTGGGTGATCTTGAAAACAAGGGAATCGAATTATTCATATCCAGCCACAACCTGTCTTCTTCCTCCCGGATCAGATGGACCACGGACCTGACTTTTGGAAGAAACGTCAATGTCGTGACCAATACCGATAAGAACCAGCTTGCCGGTGAGAATTACGGGAATAATGTGGTGGCCGAAGGTTATCCCATCGGGACATGGGAACTGGTTGAATGGGCAGGCATAGCCAGGAAAGATCAGACCCTTAACGTAACCGACTGGGTGGATTTCAATGATCAGTCCCTCGGTACGACTACTAAACAGGTGGATATCCTTGCCGGAGATGAATTGTTCTATAATCACTGGGGAGAACTGACAAACGAATTTGATTTTGACAGGGATGCCAAATTTACCGGGAATCCTTACCCGAAATTCTTCGGGGGACTGAACAATACCCTGTCCTGGAACGGATTTGATTTCAGCATCTTCTTTACTTTCAGCGTTGGGATGGAAGTTTACCGTGATGACGGCAAATTCCTGGAAGGCGGTTTCGACGGGAACTGGAACCAGCTGGCCATCATCAAGGATGCCTGGTCGGAAACCAATCCGGACGGAGAAGTCCAAAAGCTATACTGGCAGCCCGAAAACCGGAATTACAATTCCACACGCTACCTGAATGACGCCAGTTATCTCAGGCTGAAGAATTTCACGTTGGGTTACACGCTTCCCGGGTCGCTCACCAGCCGCTTCTTTGTTGAGCGCCTGAGGATCTACGTCGGGGGCACCAATATATGGACGCTCACCAATTACCCGGGCTGGGATCCCGAGGTGAACCGTGACGGATCCGGGAACATCACCCAGGGGGTAACCTACCTCTCACCTCCCCAGGTCAGCACACTGAACTTTGGCGTTGAACTTGATTTTTAACCATTGAAAACACAGAGCCATGAAAGCAATAAAATATAAAATCGCCGCTTTTACCGCAATCCTGATCCTGGTCAGTTCCTGCGAAAAGGTGCTTGATGTAAAACCGGTCGTTGAACTGGCTGATGAAATTGCACTGAATTCAACGGTTGGACTGGATGCCGCCTTGATGGGAGCTTACAATAAACTTCAGAACGGGGACCTTTACGGAGGACGGTACTGGGTGTCCCCGGATATGATCGCCGGGAGCGTAAAAATCTCCGGTCTGCAAAACACGGTTTTTGAGGAATTGCAAATGCTCAATAAAACCATGTCGGGACAGAGTAACCGTATCGTTCAGTCCGTCTGGCAGGTAAGCTTTGAGGCCATCGCTGTCATTAACAAGGTACTGGCATACCTGCCTGAAGTAAATGATGTGCAAATGACTAAAACGGTGCGTAAAAGAATCGAAGGAGAATGTAAGTTTCTGAGGGGATTGATATTCTTTGAACTTACCCGCCTTTACTCATACGATGTGACAGGAGCGGGACCTCTTTCGGTGCCGGTATTTACGGATCCCCTTACGCCTTTTGAAACACCTGCCAGGGCCAGCGTTGATGAGGCCTATACGCAGATCATCAGCGACCTGGAAGATGCAACCACACTTCTGACAGGGATCAATACCAGCAACCGGGCAAGCGATGTGGCAGCACAGGCATTGCTGTCAAGGGTATATTTTTACAGGGAAGACTGGCCCAATGTCATCACTTCAGCAGATTATGTAATCAATAAGTTTTCCGGACAGCCAAATGGTGGCCTTGCAGACGATATCCTCGAGTGTTTCCAGACAGGCCCCCCCCACCCGGAAGTTCTTTTTGCCGTTTTAGCCGATGCAACGGACGATGCCTCCGGAACACTGAGGAGTTATTACCGCGTGGCCTCCAACGCGAAATTCAATATCCCCAATTCGTACATTGGAAAACTCGGAGCACATGCGATCAACGGTTTTGACGATGCAAGGATCCGGATTGGACATTCCGTAGTCAATATTGAAGGAAAGGTATATGTCATGAAATTTGACGTTGAATATTTGAATGTCCCCGTCATCCGGCTGGCAGAGGTTTACCTGAACCGGGCGGAAGCCAGGATACACCAGGGCGATGCCACCGGTGCCACAGCTGACCTGAACGTTGTACGGGAGCGTTCCGATGCAGGTTCATATACGGGGGCGGCCACCCTGGCTAATTGTGAAACGGAACGTACGATCGAACTTTACTATGAAGGGGATTATTTCCATAACATGAAGAGACTCCAAAAGCCGAACTTCGCCATAGACATTAATGGTAATACCTACAACTGGGATGATGTAAAACTGGTTTTTCCAATTCCCAAATCCCAGCTGGATGTAAATCCGAATTTATTGCAGAACCGTTAAAAGGGTCATGTAACATACAGAGGGGCTGTCCGTAAGGGCAGCCTCTTTCATATACTCAAATTTATGAAATGGGTTCGTCTGATAACGCTCATGGCAATCCTGACCATAATTCTTTTATCTTGTGGTGGAAAAAGAACTCCCATCAGCGAGCGTATATTTTATGAAATTTTCGTTCAGTCCTTTTACGATACGGATGGGGACGGGATCGGTGATCTCAATGGAGTGACCGCGAAGCTGGATTATCTCCAGACCCTCGGTGTGAATGGGATCTGGCTCCTGCCCCTGCACCCTTCCCCCTCCTATCATAAATATGATGTGGTCGATTATTACGGGATCCACCCGGATTACGGGACAATGGAGGATATGAAAAAACTTCTTTCAGAAGCACACAAGCGCAACATCCTGGTAATCATTGATATGGTCATTAATCACACTTCCAGCCAGCATTACTTTTTTCGTGAGGCCAGGAAGGGAGAAGATAATCCTTACAGGGATTACTATGTCTGGAGCAGTGATTCTATCGTCCTGAAGAAGGAGCCTTACCACTGGCATAAGAACGGGAGCGATCCGGAGCAATATTACGGCTTCTTCTGGAAAGACATGCCGGATCTGAATTTCAACAATCCAGCCGTAAGAGAAGAAATGATAAAGATAGCGGATTACTGGCTTAACGACGTAGGGGTTGACGGATTCC
>CAYSJH010000111.1:0-5342 GCA_964431315.1 uncultured Bacteroides sp.
TGAATGGCAGCATCTCCGACCATCGGCTGACCGGGCTTGTCATCCCCTAACCAACGTAATTCTATACGGGGGGAAGTGCCCCAATTGGCGCCTTCCACCATTACTATCTCGGCCGGCAGCACCGGGTCTGATACCCAGAAAACGGAGGGCGGTGCACCGGGTGCCTTCATGGTTTCGGCCGATAAAACTGCATTGATTTCGCTATCCGTACCTTGATAAAAGTACCCGGAAGGTGAAATCCTCCCTGAACCTATGAAAATAATTAAAGTAGCAAGGGAAAGCGTTATCTGGACGATTCGGTTTAGTTTGTTTGATTTCATAATAAATTGATTTTAAATCTGAAAGGTGACATTATTTTGCATTTTCCATAAAGCGGTGGAATGAAATTCGTTGACGTTCACCACCTTCTGAATAAATTGTTACTCCTTCACGTTCTGTAATGGCACAGAAACTGGCATATGATCCGTCATATTTTGCAAGCAAAGGCGACCGCGTACACTTCAGATATAAGACGGGCAGAGAGGCCATTTCAACCCGCTTTAATATTTCATCGTTATCTGCCACTTTTTTAGCCTCTTCAAAAATCTCATACGAATCACTTATAAACTGATCCGAGAAGATCTGGCTGTCAGAAGAAAGGTTATCAAAAATATGAATATGGGTCTCGGGAGTGATACATCCATGCAGCAGATCAAAATACTGCCTGATATATTTGCCGGCCCTGCCATAGTAACCATACATGAAATCATCGATTACATTCTCAACATTGCAATCAGGATCCCACAGCAACTTTGAAATCAGGTATGCCCTGAGCTCACTGAATTCAGCGCCCCTTCCCTGATAGGCTCCCTGCTCCATGATACCAATGGTATTGTTTTCCCTGAATGTCTGGATATTTGGCTGGAGTACTTTAAAATTAGGGTAGGGCATCATGTAATGTCTGAAATTGACTACATAATCCCAGATGTATAAATGAGGAGCTATTGCTGACCATCCTTCCAGATCCCTGAGAAATGATTGGTTTTCCGGACATGTCTTGAAATCATGGGCAAAACAACATTCAACGCTGCACAACCTGACCACCACATTGTCACGTGGATGTATATATTCAGGAGGTGTCCGGGTATACTGGTAAGCAAGAGTACCGATAAATTTGTCGGGGAATTCTTCTTCGATCGCTTCGGCAACCTGGTTTACAAACCATATCATTATTCCTGATTCACTGCCTTCCTTTTTTACAATGGCCTGACATTTTTCGCAGTGGCATGGATTAAGCCAGTCGTTCTGGGATACATCGTAAATAAGATACCCGGGATTCTCACGCATTGTTTTCCTGATTCTTTCTGTTATGATCTTCAAAACATCGGGATTGGAAAGACACAATTGTCCATAGGCGTAATCCCGTTTCCCGTCAATAAGACTATAATATTCGGGGTGATCAGCAAAAAATTCAGACGGGGGCATTAACTGATAGAAAGTGTGTACTCCCCAGTAACTCTCAACTCCTCCGGGTTGCTGCCTCAAAGACATGGCCCCGTTCATTTTGTTCCGGGCCGCCCAAAGGGGATCGAATGCTTCAAAATAAAAGTCATTCCTGACTCTTATTCCCGGCGTCTCCGAATGATCGAACCGGTCAAAGACCTTCCGCTCTTTATGTGGAATGACACTTACCTCGGGAGTATACCACCTGCACCCAAACTCATTCTCAAGGAAGGACATCACTCCATACATAGTTCCCCGCATCTTCCCCCCGTAGATGAAAATATCCGGCCCCTTGTTGCAATAGCGAAACGATTCATCATTGTCAGCGGGAACATCTGCTCCGGTTTTTTGTCTGACAAGATCATTATATCCGACAATAAGCTGTGGCCCGGGGAACTCTTTTGCAATATCCCCGATCGGAATTTCAACCCCGCTGATCTCCTTCATCCAATGCTGAAGTTCACCGGCAGCCCATTTCTCTGACTCCGAGGCATCCCTACTCAAGGCAATCCTGTAATCAGATTTTCCATTAGAAAAAAGGGTATATTCAGCTCGTTTCCCGGCATAAAAATTAACTTCTTGCTGCTTATACTCCCCATTTTTCAAGGTGATGCCGAGAGAAGCATGATAGGCTTGAAATTCATCTGAAATCAGATTTATTTTTCCACAGAAATCAGTATTCCGTTGTTCATGTAAAACAACCTTTTGCTGTTGATCAACAATATTAATGTCAAGACTCTGAACGAGGTGCTGCAAAACAGGCGTATCAAACCTTGAACTTACCATTGGAACCCCATCCAATCCGGCAGTTAAACTGAAAAACGAATATTTTTCCAGCAGTTTATCCGTGGGAAACGGAAGAAACCTGACGCAGAATCCCCAAAGCCATTCCCATTGCTCGCTTTTTAAAAGGATTGTGTTATTCCCTTTATTAAGTAAAACCGGTATCATATCGTCATCGACCGATACGCTCCTGGGCAGAAAGGAATCCCAGACATTCAATCCGTTTACCCAAAGACTGCCGCCATCATCTGTTCCCAGGCTTATATACCATACTCCTGTCTGATCAGCCTGAATTTCTGTATAAGCATATGCAAGAGCATAGTCTTTCTCTGAAAGCGCTTTTTCCAGGTCAATGATTGAGTCAGGTGATTGGTAAAGCTGCCATTTTGCAGAGCTGTTTTTAAATTTTAAGACATCCCCGGCTTTGACATGCAGGTTATTTTCTCCTCCTGCTTTTTTTAGATAGTCTATTTTGAAACCATCAAGATGATTATACGACAGGGATGGATCTTTATGCTTCTGCAATGGAATAGGACCAAAAATCAGCCAGGATTTTATCCATTCCCGCGGTGTAACTCTTTGTGCCGTGATCTGCTGCGATTCTGCCGGTGCTTTGAAGAAAAAGGCAAAGACAATTATGAGAAAGATTATTCGGTACATCTTAATACGTTTTATTGATTGGTAATCATCGGTGACTGACTAAAATAATATAAGAAGAGACACTTCCTAAAAGCTTTATTAAGATTTTGGAATTTGGTTGTTCAAGAAAAAACACAACATGGATTAAACGACAGAAATTTAGCATTACCTCTTGTGCAGTGCCCGGACCTCATTAATTTTTTCTACCGGTACGATTTGAATGTCACCCGGGTTACTTCCGGGACCAACTTCTACCTGCACGCTGAGCTGCCAGAATTTACCCTGCCACCAATAATTAGTCTGTGCCACGCCACACAACAGGACATTGTCCCCCTCCGGAAGTGAGAGAGATATTTTAAAATTCCCATAACGACGGAAGGGTCCGCCAATGATCTCATTATTGAGGTAAGTAATTGAGTAACTTCCTTTGGTGGTGATGGCCACCGTTGTAGGTCTTGCAACGCGAAGTACTGTTACAGCAAACGCTACCCCATTTTCTTGCGATCCATAAAGCTGTGTTAAATCGATGCCTCCGCCTACCGGTAACTTCATCGGTTGCCAGCTTACCTTTCCTTCAGCTCCGGGATATTCAGCAGTAATATCCAATAAGCGCTGTGGGGGATAAAGGGTATCACCCAGCAAACCGGGCTGATCCGATGCAAAAGGCCCAACGACCATCCACTCTCTTACCAGGTCCGTTGAGCTTAAGGCCGATAGCTTTATTTTGCCTGAGCCATTCAACTGCCAGCCTGTACCCTTGACCTTGCAGGCCAGGGGAATTGTGGGTTTACCCCATACACCGGAAGGAACGGTAAGTTTTATACTGGTGGTAACACTTTCACCCGGTTTAATCTTCATCGGTGCTGGATTAACAGCCTTCCAGCCCGGAAGAGGCGGTAAACTCAGGGAAAGGGTAATGGGTATCGACCACGCTGGCAGAGAGACCTTAAAGCTCGTGTTTGCAGTCCCGCCCGTACTTTCCGACAGGAGGGACTGCAGTTCGGCAGATGAGGTTTCCATAAAGGTCATACCCGTCAGAGCCTGAAGTAACGACAGGGATTGTCCCTCATGCAGTTCATTGGCTGCGGTTCGCGCCAGTTCATCCTGGTAAATGCGAACTTCATTTAACACTTCAATGGAGGCAGGATCCTGTATCAATAAGCTTTCAAGGTGTTTTATAGCTGTCTGCCATGCAGTCGTGCCCATCAACTTCTCCGGTACCAGGCCTTCTGCGGATAAAAGGTTAAGAAGCCGTTCGGCCGGATGCATGAACACTCCATCATTGAGCCCGGTTATGGGTTCCTTAACCCTTTCGAAATGGTTAGCCCACAATAGAATGCCATTATTACGTCCTCTTAAATTTATACCGACGTCGGCATCGCGAATGATGTTATGGTCAATAATCACATCATTTATAATTCCACGATCCCAGCTTCCCCAGTCAAAGAACATTTCGGTCTCAATCCTTGCATTGTTGTGCAACACGTTGCGGCGGAAAACCGTACCGCGGGAACCTTCCCCGATTGTACTCAGGTGGGAGTCAAGAGGCGGTACAGTACCCCATGGCCCACGCCTGCCGCTACCCACCAATATCTCATTTTCGATGTACTGATGGTACCAGCTTGGTAGTTTTTGATGCCCCAAATTTTTGATGCCTCCGGCACGGGTAATTTTATTGCTGGCAAATACCCAGTCTACTCCCATACAGTAACTTTGAACAGTAGAACCGTCATGGAACTCATTACCGATAAGCATATTATTCCTGTAAAAGGGGGCGAGTATAATTGTAGAAGTGCTATCCGGCAGCACATCCCACGGCTTATTCATCTCAACCTTTTTTTCATTGAATGTCTTCACAAAACGATATTGACCCGCTCCTGTTCCAAGTGTGATAAAGAAGGCTACTTCCCTTGTCGCATTACCAGTCCAAAGCTGCCCGGTCAGTTCCTTCCAATCCACATTATGATCCAGAAGGACCTTGGTTCCTTCAATAGACACGAAATTAACAACGATTTCAGCCTGTCCATCTGTTGTGAAGAGCTCGGCATCGGCATACGCCATGTCCCCTATGCGGTTGTGGGCGTAGTAAAGATTCTGCCTGACGTAACACCCCCCGCCCCATGCCATCTGACTACCCTGTACCACATTATTCTCAAAGATCACGTTGGTGCCACTGATAAAGTGTGAAGCACCGCCTTGAAAGCATCGGTTATTGCTATAAAGGGCAAAGTGTCCGTTGAAACGGAAAGGGGATTGAGAGGAGTATATTTCGCAATCAGTCACCTGCACATTCTCGCCACCGATGACGATAGCGCCTAAATTCTGATCAGGCCTTTCAAAGTGTCTTTCCAGCAATCTTTCAGTAACCATCTTGAAATCCGCATTTTCGAAGCGGTTGAGGTAAATATATAGCC
The DNA here is from genome assembly GCA_964431315.1 of uncultured Bacteroides sp. Lineage (GTDB taxonomy): Bacteria > Bacteroidota > Bacteroidia > Bacteroidales > SM23-62 > SM23-62. Next base: position 5,319 of record CAYSJH010000111.1, read on the forward strand.
GCCGCAGGAACACATTGCCTGCCT
>CAYSJH010000112.1:0-5034 GCA_964431315.1 uncultured Bacteroides sp.
AAAAATATGGTTTTCCCGACTAAAAATAACCAAATTTTGAAACATGCCCTGGTTTGAGCCGTTAAATTCCCCGTAATTTGATCTAGATTTTATATATTTCATGTCTTGATAGATTATTTTAACCGCGGCTGATGGCCCGAGGATTTTACAAGGCTCTCAATATTGAATCCGGGGAAGAATCAAGCGTTATCCTTTTGATCTTCCAGTCGGTCTTCCTGGGGATCTTTTACGGTACATTTGACATCAGTGCACACACCCTGTTCCTGGAGCAGTTCGAACAGGTCATGATCCCCCGTGCCTTTCTTGTATCCGGCTGTGTCGGGATCATCATGACCTCCGTTTATGCCTGGCTTCAGTCGAGGATGCGCTTTTCGCTTTTTTCCAGCCTCAACCTTTTAATGGCAGCCCTGCTGACGGTTCTGATGCGGTTCGGGTTTGAAATGTCCGGGAGCAAATGGGTGATTTTCATTGTGTTTGTTATGATGGGACCTCTGAATATAGTTGCCCTCCTGGGATTCTGGGGCACCGTTGGAAGGATCTTTACGCTGCGCCAGGGGAAGAGGCTTTTCGGGTTGATTGACACGGGACAGATCCTGGGGATTATTGTAAGCAGTTATGCCATTCCCCTGCTCCTGTCCTTTCAGGTCGGGACAAGGGACCTGCTGTACATCAGTTCGGTCAGCATAGGGATTGCCCTTGTTTTCCAGGTGATCATTTCCAGACGTTTTGTCCCCGGCAGCACAACCGGCCGAACGGAACAGGAATCCCGGTCCGGCGCCAGCCTGGCCACGATGTTCAGATCCAGGTACATCGGCTATATGTCCCTGTTTGTTGTCCTGCTGATATCGGTCACCATTTTTGTTCATTTTTCTTTCCTGGGCGTGGCCAGGGAATCCTATCCGAATGAATCCGACCTGGCCGCGTTCTTCGGTTACTTCAACGGCACCCTGATGGTCTTCAGCGTTCTGATCAAGACATTCGTGTACGGGCGCATGATGAAGACCTGGGGTTTGAAGCTTGCACTGTTCATTTCCCCGGTCCTGATCCTGGTCTTTACGGTCGTGGCCGCGGTGATAGGCGGGGTATTCGGACTGGCCGCAAGCTTTACGATGTTCTTTCTTGTCATCTCGGTAAGCAAGCTTATTACAAAATCCCTGCAGGATTCCATCGTGGCTCCTTCCATGAAGATCCTGTACCAGTCCCTCCATGCCAGCATCCGCTACGGCGTCCAGGCCAGGATTGACGGTACCATCAATGAGATATCGGTGCTGCTGTCAAGCCTGCTTGCAGCGGGACTTGTGTCACTGGCTTTCTTCTCACTGGTGGATTATTCCTACGTTCTTATCGTATTGCTTGTGGTATGGGCCCTGGTTGCCCTGAGACTCTACCGTGCATACAAGCAATCCCTTAATTCCTCCCTGTCGGAATTCATGCAATCCGGTGCCGGAACGGATAAAACGGATCTTAGCAGCATCCTGAAGGGGGACCTGGACAGTGTCTCCATGCCGTCTGTCCGGAATGCACTGGGTTTCATAGAACTCACCGATTTTGAAGGATTCAGAAATGCCCTCACCGGCCTGCTTCAATCCGCTTCCGAAAAGGTCCGCCGGCTCTCCCTGAAGCGGATCGACGAGATGGAATTTCTAATACCGGGGACCGGCATGCAGGAAGGCATTGAGCAGGAGAATAAAGGAGGGAACCGGGACATTGCCGGGAATCTTATCAAACGACTGGACCGATACAGGAAAAAGGATCTAAATAGCGGGGACATGGTGTTCATGACAAAATCCCCCGATCCTGAGGTAAGATTAACCGCTGCCATGGCTCTACCTGAACTGAAGGAGTTCAATCACCACGCAGTCCTGAATACCCTGCTTCGCGATCCGGATCCCCTTGTACGTACCACTGCAATTCAGGCCGCGGCTTTCTGGAAGGTTCCCGAAACAGTGCCCGTCCTTATCGATCTCCTGAATTCCCAGTATTACCGGCAGGTTTTTGACGCACTTGTCCAGATTGGTGAACCTGCCGTTGAAAGCCTTGAACAGAGCTATTATAAATCAGGTATTGAACAGATATCCCTGAACCGGATCACCCGGATACTGGGAAAAATAGGCAGCCCCGAAGCGCAAAAATCACTGCTGGACAAGATTAACCACCAGAACCGCGAAGTGGACAACCTCGCGGTGCAGGCACTGCTGGACCTCGGATATCAGGCGGACGAAACCGAGCTGCCGAAAGTCCTGGAAGGCATACGTTCTGCGGTTTACCAGATCGCATGGGACCTGGCTGCGCAGTTCACCATCCTTGAACACGGGCTGGGAGAATCCCTGGAAAAGGCATTCGGCGAAGAACTGCGCATTTCTCACAACCGCCTGTACAACCTGCTTTCACTTGCATACGACCCGAGTTCCATCCATCACATCCGGCAGAACCTTGAATCGGGCACCAGTGAGGGAATTGGTTTTGCCATCGAATTGCTCGATCTTTTTGTCGCTGAAGAGATCAAACCGGTCCTTTTCCCTGTCCTGGAGGACAATTCAACGATCGAGAAAATACGGCAGCTTCAGGTCGAATTTCCAATCCTGGTAATGGAACCCGACGATTTGCTTCCGGCAATCATCAACCGGGATCCGAATCTTCTCGGACCATTTACCCGGGCCGCCGCCATCAGGGAACTTGCCGTCGCCGGGGAAGAGGGACCCCCGGACGATCTGCTGGCCCAGGTTTTCAATCCCGATGAACTTTTAAGTGAGCTTGCAGCCCTGCAGCTCAGCCGGATAGACAGGCAGCGTTACGAGGATGTGCTGAGGAGATTGCCCCGGGATCAGCGAAATCGCCTGGCCAGGCAGGTCAAAGATATTGAAGAAGGAAGGGGAGATATTGTATGGGACAGGATACAGGTGCTTTTCAGGAATGAATACCTGGCAGGGCTTCCGTTTGCGGTACTCTGCAAACTGGCAATGGTCATGAAACAGGCAGATCTGGGACCGGGCCGGGAAATTGGCCTGTCGGGGGACGGAATTAAGGCAATGACAGGACTGGTCAGATCAGGTGAAGTTTCCCTCTTCCTGGGGGAACAGGAACTTGGGAACCTGGTACCCTGCGAAATTGCCGGCATGCTCACGCTGATGGACACGGAAAAACATACGATGAGGTTAAATTCGGCGGCAGGAGCCTCCCTGCTCCTTGCCGAGCGGGACCAGGTCACCGGGTTGATGTTTGACCATGAGGAACTGGCACTTGTACTTTACCGGTGGGCAGGTGAACTGGAAGGCAGGTGGCAGGCCCTCACCAAGGAAATGGTTTCATGAATTCTCAATTAAACCGCAATGGCAGATAAACAGACAACCATATTCAGACAGCTGATCTTCAACATTGTATTGCCTGCAGTCCTGGCAGTGCTCCTGCTGGGATTTCTGAATTACACGAACACACAGAATATCCTGGTAAGTGCAAGTAAAGAAAAGAACCGCATCATTACAGACGAGATCAGGGAAATCCTCGAACTGCAGGATATGGCCCTGGAGATACTGGAAGATGCCATGAATGACAGGATGGAAGAGATCAGCGATGAGCTGGTGAATACTATTTTCAGCAACACGAAAAACATCGAAACAGCCGACCTGAACCTTATCAGGAAGCAATTGCACATGAATCCCGATTTTGAAGACATTTACATCATTAACCAGAAGGGGATCGTCGTGAACACTACCTTCGGGAAGGACAGGGGACTGAATCTCTTTAACCTGGGAGTGGAGCACAAGAATCTCCTTCTCGGGATACTGGAGAGGGGGGAATACGTTTCCGAGCGTTTTGCCATGGGAGCAAATACCAGTATTCTTAAGAAATACACCTATCATCCCACCCGCGACCGGAAATACATCGTCGAACTGGGCATCCGTTCGCCACAGGCAGATGAGATCATCCAGAAGATCAAGGACCGGTTCAATGCGCTGGCTGACAAACAATCCACTATCCAGTCGGTCGACCTGTTCATCGGTTCAGACATTCCCTTTTCCCTGAATGCGGATGTGCGGCTGGATGAGAACCATCTCAAGATCTACCAGAAAGTCCTTGAAGAACATTCAAAGTACATCTTCGAGGAAAAGCACGGAAAAAAGAGGCTCCAGTATGATTTCATCTTCATGCCCAGGAGGAACACAGACCTCTATGCCGGCGGAGTGATCCGGATTATCTCGGATTTTTCGCAACAGCGCAGGCTGCTGAGAGTCGAATTATTCAAGTTCATAGGAATATTCGGTCTGACCCTGGTGGTGGTGGTCCTTCTGCTGTACCGCAAGACCCGGGTGATCACGGATCCCATTAAGAAACTGGTCCAGAATGTTAACCGCATCACCGACGGCCACCTGAATGAACGCGCCGAGGTTTCCGGCAACAACGAGATCACCAGGTTGTCTGAGAAGTTCAACCTGATGATCGCCCAGCTCGAAGAATATTATAACGAACTGGAACAGAAAGTCCGGGAAAGAACCGCGGAGATTGAAAAACAGAAGGAGGAAATATCAGCGCAGCGTGATTCCCTGGAGGAGCAGAGAAACATGCTTTCCGAGGCGAATACCAGCCTGCAGCATGCCTATTCCGAGATTGAGGCGAAAAACCGGCACATTGAAGACAGCATCCGCTATGCCAAACGCATACAGAATGCGATCCTGCCGCCGGACCAGTATGTCAGCCGGCTGTTTCCTGATTATTTCATTTTTTACCTGCCGAAGGATATTGTAAGCGGCGACTTTTACTGGGTAAGCCATTCCGGTGACAAGGTCTTCATCGCTGCCGTCGATTGCACCGGGCACGGAGTGCCGGGCGTATTCATGTCGATCGTCGGCCATGACCGGCTGAATTATGCCGTAAACGTGGAAGAAGCCCGGAGCCCGGCAGACATCCTGAACAGCCTGAACAAAGGGGTCACCGAAACCCTCAGGCAGACACGTACGGAGATTACGGTGAAGGACGGCATGGATATCTCCCTTCTGAGTATTGATTTTGGTAAAAATAAGCTCGAATATGCTGGCG
>CAYSJH010000113.1:0-2781 GCA_964431315.1 uncultured Bacteroides sp.
GATACCTGCGGTGGTTGAAGTGGTCAGCAGGCTCCTGCCGCCGACCCCACTCAGGGATACCTTATCCCAGCGCTGAAACTTATGCCTGCCGTACTGGTTCTGGGCTGTAATGGCTACAGCGGTTGCTTTGTTGAAAGTACGGTAAAAATCACCCTTGCCATCCTTATATCCGTTCACATCGGCCGTGGAAAGAAGGTAATAGGGTGATACCTCCCCGTCTGTTTCAACCTTCAGCATATACAGGTCTTCGGGTAAAACCTTGTAATCAAAATTAATCTCCATAACCAGGGAAACAATTTTACGCGTATCGGAACCCGAGATCCTCTGCATGCTTATATCCGCCCATGCCGAGGGTTCCGAACAGAAAGTCAATTCGCTGTCTGTAAGGTTATCGACCAGGGAATGCAACAGGCTTTTATCGGAATTGCTTATCCTGTCCTGTGTTATCTTATTCCCGACGATATCGATATTCGATCTCCATTCGAATTTGCTTGATCCGACCCGGTTATGATTGAAATAGTAGATCTCTCCGTTGGATTGCAGTTTCGAATATCCCTGGTGTACCATCACAATCTCAAAAGGTCCGTCCTCCGTGAAGCTCCCGGATTTTAAACCTGAATCATCCAGGCTGCCTGTAAGTTCGGTGCCATCTTCCAGAACGCACTTTACCACTCCTATATTCAGGATCCGGATGTTTTCCTTATCCAGCCCGAACAGGTTTCTTTCATAAGGATCAATGAAGAATTCCTTACCTCCGTTCAGAAGTTCCAGTTCCCCTTTTGAAAGTTCAAAGGAGGTGGTCCTGTTTTTCGTGAATCCTCCCTGCTCGAAATTTGCCAGAATGCTATCGGCAATTTCATGCAGCTGGTCGAGGTAGATTCCCTTTATGGCATTGAACTGTTCCTGGGGTATGATCAGGTCCTCATCGTCCGGGGATAAATTCATCACATAGGTGAACATGCCCTGACGTACACTTTCCAGGTTAAGTGACTGGGTCCAGGGCATGAGTGTCCGGTACTCAAAAGCCCTTGACATCAGGTAGTGGTATTTCTGCAGGCGCTCAAAGGCGCGCTTTTCGATGCTGTTGGCATACTGAAGGGTGCGGATGTCACGTTTTCCTGCTCCCTCCTGGATCGATTTGGTGAGGGACTGAACTGCCATCCGGTCTTCCCCGATTCTGTCAATCGCATTTGTGATGGCGTTCATGGAATAATCGATGTTTTCATGCATCTGTTGTTTTTCCTTGAGGGTGGCTTCGACCAGGCCCAGCACTCCCTGGTACTCCTGGGATTCCGCCTTTAATTTCTCAAGTTCGGCCTTGATCTCATCATCGCCTACGGTCACCTGGGATTTCGCATCGTTGTACTCCTGGGCAAAGGAAACGATCCCACCGGCCACCTTGTTCATGGTGTTCCATTTGCTCAGTCCCTTGTCGATATCGTCCATCTCGGCCTGGGTGATCCCGGTCAGGTCCTTCACTTTCTGATCGGTCCCCAGTTTCTCAATGGTCTTGTCCTTATAGCTTTTATACCCTTCGTATGCATTTGCCGAAGCCTGGACAACCAGTGACGCGTTCTCAAGAGAGAACGGTTCCTCCAGGTTCAGCTCCGAAACCGTGCTCAGTCCCTGGCCAATTACCTGGCAGGCAGGATTGGGTATCATACTCAGGATGGATCCGCCGATGGATGCAATGCTCTGGAATATTGACAGAGCCCTCCTTCTTTCCACGTTAGCTTTTGCCTCCTTCAACAGTCTCTCTTCAACTTTTTTTAACACTCCCTTCAGGGAATCCGCCTTGATGTTTAACTGCGCGTAAATATTCTCATAGGTTTCCAGTCTCCTGATGTTGTCATTCAGGCTCGTCTGTAAAGCGGTTACCTCACTTATCATGGAAGTCCTGGCCTTCTTCATGCCGTTGTTCACCTGTACTATCCCTGCATCGGACTTATTGATGAGATAACTCAGGAACATCAGGTTAAAGGCATTGTCTACCTCGTTCTCGAATACTCCCTTGTAAACCTCGAAGGACAGCAATGGCACCCAGCCAATCGGATTCCCGTAATAATCCCGCTGATTATTGAGCCTGTTTTGCATCTCCCTGATCTCATTGAGTGCATTCATCAGGTCCGCCTCATCGGAACTCACTGCCGTATCTGCCCTTGCAAATTTCCGGCCCAGCAATTCGTTCAGCTGGATGCAGCGGGTTTTGACGTAATCAAGATTGTTTTCCATGTACTGCATGCGCAGGTAATTCATTTCCGGCTGGATGTTCCTGGCATGGATCCAGTTGGTTGGCTCATATTCCACCTTGAGGTATTCACCCTTTGATCCCATCAGGGAATCCACTGCATGTTCCCCGGAAGCTCCGCGATTAAAGCGATAATTTGAGCCGGAGATGTATACAGGAGTCTGCAATTCTCCCCCATCGCCCCCATGTCCCGGGGGAACCCCGGCTCCGGGTGTGGCCGATTGACCCTTTCCTCCGTTCAGGATAAAATGTAAGCCGGGTCCCATCTGCATATCCCCGACATACAAATGAACGTAGCCTGCGTTCTTTCCATCATCCGAAGGATCCGGGCCTGAATTAATCGCAGTGGACTCATAGGGGCTTGTATTTACGCATGCAGCAGGATTATCAAAAACCAGCTTCCGGGCATAGATGGTGACGTCACATCCCGGGAACCTGAGTGATTCATGAATTACCAGGGAATCTGCATAGATAATTACTTTATTTATGGTATCGAAGCGGGGATCGGCATCTCCCTGTGCCGAATATTCACA
>CAYSJH010000113.1:2881-5016 GCA_964431315.1 uncultured Bacteroides sp.
CTTTATTTATGGTATCGAAGCGGGGATCGGCATCTCCCTGTGCCGAATATTCACAGATCCCACGGTCATCTAATTCGGCATTGAACAGCAGGATCCGTCCGGCGATGTGAAGGGATGAATCCGAAGGATCACTCACCGATACCACATCGTTCATCAGGCTGTTATCCCCGGAACTTACCTTGCTGAGTCCCATGGCATGTTGCTCGGACGGCAGTTGGGGCAGGTAGATAAAATGGATCTGTCTGGAAATGGTATCCGTATCATTAAAAGCTAAAAAGATAACGGTATCGCTGAAAACAGCACGTTGCAGATCGGGCTTGAAGGTGAACAGTTGATGGGCTTCATCCCAGGTATATTCTCCCATATTCTGTTTATCGGGATGGATCTCGATCCGGGCGGATGACCCCAGGGAATCTGATCTCAGATGATAGCCAATCGGGGATGAATCGTATACGGAAAATTCTCCCAGGTCTTCGATGTCCAGGGTGTCCCAGATTGAAATATAAACCTCCAGGCCGGTTTGCTGCAAACCAAAGCTTATGGTATCGTTGGTTTGCTCAGTAGAAAATACGCCGCCCAGGGAAAAGGAACTTATCCGGGTTGCAGAGGTTTGTGTGTTTGGTGTTACAGCAAACGGGCTTATTCCCCAGGGCGAGAAATACTGGCCAAACAGGGTTGCAGAAAACAACAACGGGACCAGCAGTATGCCTGCCTTCTTCATGGCTCTTTATTTAACGCGGATTAAAAAATTCACATTGGCATTTACCGGTCGTGTTTGTGTGGATGTCCTGGCTGATCGGGATAAATCGAAATCGACTCTATTGTAGGAGTCACTGCTGCCGGAACCAATCCCCGTACCGGTATATACCCAGGTTTGCTTGAACGGGCCGGTAGATGTACCGTGAATGGCCGCATAAGTGTCAAAATCTCCTACGTTTCCTGTGACATTCTGCAAGGCATCTGCTTGAAAACTGCCGACCTCGTTTCCGACGTTATCATCCGTACCGCGCCTGTCCCGTGCCGCCACATCAGGGTCTGCATAAGCATCCGCTGCCGTATAACTGGTCCCCCTCAGAAATACCCCGCGAAGGTCGGGCAGACGGTTGGTGCCCCAGGCGTCGTTCAATACCATGTGCAGGCTTGTAAATTCCAACGGATCGTACTCGGCACCGTTGCACAGGCGCCAGGTACCCGCACAGCCATAGACCGTAATGTCGTCCGAATTATCCGGGACCGCGCCTGCATAGGGAATAATCGCCCCGATGGGCATGCCGTTGTCCGCCTGTTTGCTGGACTCGGCATAGGGGACCGACAGGAGGGGTGAATGCGCGATTTCAATATTGTTGCCCCCATCTTTCAATACGACACTTATCCATGCGTTCACCTGGCTGAAATCAATTTCCTCAAAACTTGCTGCGGAACCGGCTTCATAAACACCTTTCCCGATCACCAGGGAGAATACACCAAATTTGTCGGTAGTGACTGTATGATTCTCCTGGTATAACACAGCCGTTTTTTCTTCAGTGGGATAGATCCCGATGCTTAATTGTACCTCCTGACCAGACTGAATGGATCCGTCGGCATTGCGAGCAACGGCCTGGAAATTAAAACCTTTCCCGCTATTTTGTCCCGTTAATCCAGGGGCTAACAGCAAAACAGATGCGAGAAGCATAATGCATTTTTTCATGACAATAGATTTAAGGGTGAATACATATTCAAATAGATTTTTGATCCTAAAAAGATTTTTCCATCTATGAGTCTTTTCCGGATTAATTTAATTGAAAGGATACAACCTAAAATTTTAAATCGGGCTTCTGAGCGCAAGGTAAAAATGTTTGCCCGGACACGCAGTTGCCTGTGATGGAAGTTAATGGACCTCCATCACCAAATTTATGCCATTGCAGGGTGAAATACAAGATTCGAAATTGAAAAGAATCCACCGCCTGAAGTAATCTCACCCCCAGATCCTTAAAAGGAGTGACCGCCGAGGTACCTTTTTCTGCATCCTGACCTGCCGGGCATCGGTTTATTTTCGTAAGTTTGCGTTCACATCTGAAAAAGGTCGGTTGGCCGAGTGGTTAGGCACTGGTCTGCAAAACCAGGTACAGCGGTTCGACTCCGCTACCGACCTCAAT
>CAYSJH010000114.1:0-4908 GCA_964431315.1 uncultured Bacteroides sp.
CAAGTTAAATATTTGCTTAACCATAGAATTTGTTAAATCACTTAAAATATGCGTTAGCATATTAATAACACAACGCATTAAAATAATATCTAAAGAAAAACAGTGATAGAAAATTATTTAACTGCGTTTACGTTAACGCATTATAATTCAAATTTAAATTAATTTTCCATTAGTGAACAATTAAAACCCCACCGATTTTTAATTGTTTATTATTTGGTTCTTTGACATCTTTGCAATCACATTATATAAGTATCTCTCTTATAGGTGTTTTATCCAGTGGAGAGATGCTGAGGATTTGTAGAATTTCGTAGATACAGCGGTCAACTTTCAATTTGTTACCGATTATGGCTACCAAACAGTAAGCAATGTCCGCACAATACATTTGGATCTTAACTGCATTTAGGGTTGTGCCCCAGAAGGATTTAATCCGCAAATGTTGTTTCATCCATTAAAAAAAAGTCCTATCTCCCAGCGTTTCTTATACAACGTGGCGATTTCTGTAGCTTCTTCTAAACTGGTGATTAAAATGATGGCAAACTCTTCGAAGATTTTGTAACTGCGTCTTTGATTAGCTTTTCCAAGATTGCGCCGGGTAATAGTTGGCCCAAATCCAAGGTGATAGTATTTGGGTTGATGCGCCTCCAAACTAAGCATCAAATCTCGCATACTATCTCTTGAAGTTAGTTTACCAATAACCATGCATAGCATCAGATTCCAGCATGTGAATGATCTGAAGTACTTGTTTCCTTCATAATTTTTCACAATCGATTAAATGTTCTGCGTGGTAAAAAATCCGTAAGTTGAGCGAAGATATATTTGCCTTGATTCATGAGTTAATGCTTTTTTTTTAAGCAATAAAAAAATCCGACAAACGCGATTGACAAAGAATTTCAAAGAACGATTATTAATTTTTAGTACCGATAAGTGTGATTAAATTATTCTGTAACAGATGCTGTATCATGAAAAATGAGCCCAGAGCCCGATGATGGTCAGGGCGATGAGAACGCTCACGAGCACATTCACCAGGTGCCAGGTCCCTCTCTGCTTTCTCTCACCTGCCATCCTGAGAATTAGGGATCCCTTTCGTTCGCCTGGTTTTTCCCTGCTGCCAAGAGTAACCAGGATCATTATCAATATACAGATAATAAACAGGATGATGCAAAAATTGAGGAAGGCGATCCCGGCAATGTCGTTTAAAAATTCCCATCGGAATTCCCCGGTTTTGTATAGAATATCTATTATGAACCGGGACGCACCCAGCAAACCTCCCGAAACCAGGGTGACGATGGCTGCCCTGGGGGAGGCCTTTTTCCAGAAAATGCCCATGATGAATACGGCGGCTATGGGGGGACTGATGTATGCCTGGACGGCCTGCAGGTACTGGTAGATCTGGTTGCTCATGTGACGTATCATCGGGATCCAGAGGATGCCGATGACCACGATCACAAGGGTGAAAAACCGGCCCGCAAAGACAAGCTGTTTTTCCGTACTTGCGGGACGGATCTTTTTGTAAATGTCCATTGTAATAAGGGTTGAGCTGGCGTTGAATACCGAGCTCAGGGAAGAGACCAGCGCAGCCAGCAGGGCGGCGATCATAATCCCGGTGATCCCGGTTGGCATCAGGCGTGTGATCATCAGGGGGAAGGCATTGTCGGGTGCATTGATCAGTTCATCGGGCCAGAGGGAGCGTGCGATGAGCCCGGGCAGGACAAACAGGAATACCGGGAGTATTTTCAGTGCTGCCGTAAAATTGATGCCCGACTGTGCATGGTTGAGATTTCTGGCTGAAAGCGCCTTCTGGACGATGAACTGGTCGGTGGACCAGTACCAGATCCCCAGGATAAAGATGCCAAGCGTGGTGCCGGTCCACGGATAAACCCCGTGGCTGGCAGGCCTTATCATGCTGAAATAATCCGCCGGGAGGGCATTCCTCAATCCTTCAAATCCCCCTACTTTGTCCAGTCCGATGAAAACAATGATGGCCGAACCGATAATCAGGATCAGGGATTGTATAACATCGGCAAAGATCACCGCCGACAAACCGCCGAGAATCGTATACAGGCCGGTTATGGCCACCAGTATCAATGCGGATGTCAGGAAGTCCCACCCCACGATCACATGCAACAGGATCCCGCCAGCAAAGAGCGATACCGATATTTTGGTGAAAATATAAGCGATGATGGAGAGTGATGACAGGTACCAGCGGCTGGAAGAACTGTACCGCCTTTCGAGGAACTCCGGCATGGTGAAAACCTTGCTCCGCAGGTAATGCGGCACAAATATCCAGGCCAGGGTGAAGAGGCAGAACGCTGCCATCCATTCGTAGGCACCTACTGCCAGTCCCACTGCAGCCCCTGAACCGGCAAGCCCGATCAGATGTTCACTGGATATATTGGCGGCGAAAATGGACAGGCCGATCTGGTACCATTTCGAGTTCCTGTCCGCCAGGAAATACTGGGTGGTGTTCTTTCCTTTCCTTGAAAAAAAGATCCCTATAGCAAAGAGGCCTAAAAAGTAGAGAATCAGGATAAACCAGTCAAAAAAATGTATGACCATTTGGATTGGGATTAATAGAGTTTATCGATTTCTTCCCGGGCAATTTCGCACCATCTCACTGCATTGCCGGGATTTTTGCCCAGGGTATGATTGTCCTTCATGATGACCTCCACGCAGCATCCCCTGGATTGATCAAGTTTTCGGGCCAGTTCATTCCTGACGCTTTCCTCGTTCATCTTTTTCACAGCAAGAGGGGAAGGGGATGGTTTAAGGGAAAGCACATACCTGTTCTCAAGGTAATCAGCCATTTGCCTTACATCTGCCCATGGGGAGACGGAGACCCTCCGCAATCGCGGGAAATCCTTAACGTATTTCCAGCGTACATTCAGGGGTTCGCAGCACCCGTAACAATTCAGCCCGAAACGTTCCAGGATGCTCAGCTGGTAGGGGAATACGAACTCTTTGAACATTTCCGGTGAAACGCCTACGGTTTCCTGGCTCTCTGCAAATCCCCACATATCCATCAGCCTCACGTGATCGGGGTCGAATCCCGGACCGGGGAGCTGCTCTGTCCACCCGAATCCCCCTGATCCGACATAACTCCCCCCGATATTCAGCGAAAGCAGTTTATTCTGCTCGAGGAAATCAAGCCTCCGGTGGAAAGCCTTGCACAGGAAATCCATCATCCTGTGGACCCAGTCCGGATACATCATCATATCGACCATCAGGTTTTCCAGTCCCCTGAGCTTGATGAATTCCCAGGTCATGCCAAGCGTCCACCACCATACCCCATGGAGACGGACGGTAAGGATGCCTCCGAAAACATGCCCGGCCAGATCCACAACCTTGCGTGTCATTTCATGGTTTACGATGAGCTCCGGTAATTTCAGTTTATCAAAATCTTCCTCGTAGTTTCGAACAGGGAAATCATAAACATAGGAGCCCCCGTCTTCTCCGCCCCGGGTCTCCAGCCTGACCCCGTAGCCGTTATCCTCATAGTGATAGGTGACATTGAAGTACGGTTCGATCACCCGGTCGTCCTTCATCGTTTCTCCCCAGAAAATCTCCTTCCGCAGGGACATTTCCCAGACCCTGGCAAGAGGCGTTACGGACTGGATCTGATCCTGTGTGATGATCTCATTCCAGCCATTTTCCGGATCGCAAAAAATGAGGGGCCGGGTGCACCTCAGGTCGTTCAGTGACGTCCAGTCTCTTTTCTTTTCCTCCTCAACGGGCCTGGCGGACAATTCACCAACCCGCCCCGCCAGTTCGCGCAGCAGGCTCACTTCTTCCTTCCTAAAGTTCAGGTTGTCACTCAGTCCCCTCATATTGGCAATCCCTGCCGCGGTTTGTTCCATGGAAGGGTCTTTCATCTATCATTCATTTTTAGGTTATCAACCGTTTATGCTTTTGTTGCCGGGTTTATGGGACCTTTTCACGACCTTTCGGAACTAAACGCATGCCTGCAACAGTAACTGTTTACGCCTCATGCCGTCATTACTGACAACCATGCAAAACTCGCTTCTGCCGGCTAAGCTTTGCATTACAGGATTGTCAACCTGCAGGTTTACTTCGAGATGTTTCAATATATAGATACGACGTATATATCCACATCTCACGGATTTTTCAAGGCACAATTGTGAACATCCAAGAATATATTGAGAGGTGGAACAGGTTATAATATCTGGTTCGAACGGGATGAAATGCATTACCTGAGGAGGAAAATCAAATACGATTCTAAATTGAAAAACAAGAGTCAAAATTATTGGAAAGTTACAACTTAAACTCCCAGTGATTGTCCTCTCCCTCTTTTAAATGTATATTGAGTATGCGTGTGGTATGATCAGTTTTTGTAATTTTTATCTGATATTTTCCATAAAATCCTCTGAATTTTACAGATCCTTTTTTGTCTGATTTAAGTGCTACATTCTTAGTCATCCAATCTTCTTTTATCAGTTTCATCAACCGGTCATAAACAGGTTTTGGATTATATTCTTCATCCAGAAGACCACCCCCCGGCAGCCATATATTTCTGTCAGACAACCCCCACCAGTTAATGGATACCACAGACGGATATCCGAATGCAAGTGTATATAACTGTTCAGCACATTCTGCCTGTGCATCTTCCGTCCATGTTCCTTCGCGCCATCCGGTAATGGCTTTCCCTCCCGATTGAGGCATGAATTCTGTAATATGAATGGGCAGGTTAAATTCACTATACAGATCGAGAGTGGCATACAAATCAACCGGGGAAAACCACTCTTCACGCGGTTCATGTGCCTGTATACCTATGCCCTTTAAAGGAGTATTGCGTCTTAATAATTCCTTGATCAGCTGATAGAATCTTTCACGAACCTCAGGAAAGGCTATTGTGGCAAATTCATTCAGAATATAAGTGCCATCGGGATTTGC
>CAYSJH010000115.1:0-4865 GCA_964431315.1 uncultured Bacteroides sp.
ATGATTACCTGCTCTGGATCGATTCATTGCTGGGATACAGCCGGGAAACGAGGCTGCTTAAAAAGGATGGTATTTTCGATTTCAGGATCTTTAATTCACCGGGGGAACTTTATGATGCATTAAGGGAAAAGGAGGAAAGCAAGCAGGGATCCGCCCGCCTCACTGCAGGTTTGCTTGCGCGAGCCCTAAAGGGGTTCTGCTGGCCATGGAGTGATCCGGCATATAAAGAGAGTGGGAAAATTGCTGTATCAGAAATCGCAGATCCCACATGTAAACGATCCGGAAGAAAAAACTGTCCAACACCATTCAAAGCGGAAATAAAGAGGTGATTACATTTCTGTAAATGGGCTCAGGGACCTTATAAGGAATCCTGAAAGCGGTTGAAGGGCCATGATGACACTTGTTTATCCGTGTCGGATAAGACCGGAACATTCAAATGAAATTTGAAAATTTCAGGTTTAATTTATTTCATATGGATCAGTTTTTTCGTGGAGACAGGGATCCCCTCTTTCTTACAGACTATACAGTACATTCCGGGATCCATGTCTTTCACATTCAATGTGGTGACATATCTGCCGGTCCCGGTAAGTGCCCGGTCTGTTCTCTTTACCGGTCTTCCCAGCATATCGTATATTTCGAATTCGATTTCACAGGGTCTGTCCGTGCTGTACTCCAGTGTGATTTCATCCTTGAAAGGATTGGGATAGCAACTGAATACATCCGGGTTATTCCGGACTTCTCCTGTTGCCGTCACCAGTTTTTTGGTGATGAAAGTCCCTGATCCGGAGAATGTAACCGCGTTGTCGGCGAAGAGATCGATCTCATAAGCGGCCATTTTATAAGAATCCGATGACAGGGACACGTTGAAGGTATACTCGCCTGATTCTTCATTTCCTGCAAGCTGCCCGATATGGATACTGTCTGATCCGTTAATGCTGAGGGCCAATCCGGGATTTATTTTTATATAGACGTTTTGAATGGTTACATTACTCATATTTAAAACTTTTACCTTAATATCGGATGAATGTCCTGTACTCAATAATCCTGTCGAATCCTGATTTATACTGCTGATTACAGCAATGGGAGGGAGATCCATGCTGTCCGTCACCAGGGTAAGAACGGTATCCAGAAGATCCGACAATCTCTGATTGCTGGCCATGGCTGTATCGATCGTGCTGAAAGCCGCATTTTTCGTTTTTTCACTGTCATCCAGACCACACAGGAAAATATTGAGGTAAGCATTAACCCGGTCATCGGCTGCACGTGCATACCATTGGATCAAGGAGTCGTATTCTGCAGTGAAGGTCGATATGGAGTCCCTTGCTTCGGCAGCAACCGAGTATATCGGCATTAAAGACTTCGTAAGGCTGCTGTTATAATTTTTTTCGGCATCCCTGAGTTCATAGAGGTGTAATGCTGCCTGCAGGTTGTCTCCACTGTTTATTTTATCTTTAATTCCTTCCAGTACGGCATTATATTCCGAAAGGTTTTCGATATTCTGATTCAGCAGGTTGCTGTAATCCGTTGCATATCGTTTCAGGTTTTGACCATCTGAAAGGCTTTTTGTGTGAGGTTTTCCATCCGGAAAATATATTTTATCAATGTCATCTTCCATATTGCCCGGAGCCAGAAAGAATGCTATTGAAGATATGCTGATCGCTATTGAAACATTTGCATATGCTCCCATTTCCATTCCAAAGGCGATCTGATCGGCAATATCACCTATCGCACCCGTAACATCCAGCGTAGTCACCAGGTCGATCATTCGTGATGTTATCATCATCAAATCAGCTGTTTCCCTTAATATCCTGGCAGCTTCTTCTTCGTCTCCAAGCGGATTGATCTTATTGGATATAAATTTTACATTTTTAGAATAAGCATCCGTCAGTTCTCCGTTAAACCTTTCATCATCGGAGTATCCGTAAGCCTTTTCGAGTGATTTTGCACTTAAGCTCTCAACATAAACTTTCTGGAAAAAAGGCTGTTCCAGAGTAGAAAACACTAACATTCGTATGTATTCCCAGGAACTTTGATTGAAATTCAGGTTGGGATAGCCAAGGTATTCATGCTTCACGGCATTCCAGCCTTCCATGAGGGCCAGGTTGCCCGGATAGGGTACTTCGTTGGCTACCATGCGAAATCCTTCACTTACCGTGTTCAGAACACCTACTTTTACGATTTCTTCAAGGATCATTTCCAGCACTTCCATTAATGCACCCTGATTTCCTCCACCTGCAACTGCCGAGATCAATTTTACAAACAATTTAAAAAGTTGTGTGGCCCAGTCATTCGAGAAATAAAGAAAACCGATTAACTCCCCGACATCATCGATCATCTCATTACCGATACTGTATTCATGGTCAAACACCTCATTCACCATCTCTTCGGACAGTATGAGGCGGGCCAGGTTATTGCATGTATTGTCCCGGACTGAATATCGCCATCCATCCAGCAGATCTTCTATGTCGGCTTCAGCATTTTTATAGGTATAGGTTACCGGATAGCCGTGACTCGTTTTTTCAATATGCTCTAAATAATAGATCAGATCGTATTTATACTCAAAAAGTGATTCCGGCAGAATTGCCTGGATGGAGTTCGCACCCGGGCCCACTGAAATACTGTCATACAGTGTCAGGGGCAGATCCTCGATGCCCTGTGCATTTAAAAGTTTTGTCACCTGCACTTCGTAATCATCGACGGTTATACCGGTGAACTCACACTTACCGTCGGCGCCGGTGTATAACGGCCCATATGCGACAATGCCTCCGATTAGCAGGCTCACCCCGGCATTTTCAACCATATGGTCGAAGTATATATCCCCGTAATCAGGTTCATAATAGACGTCTTTGACAGTTACCGTGAGACTTCCTGTTGTTCCTGAGGATGTGCCTGACCCGCTCAGGTTAAATTCATAGTCGGATTCATCCGGATCATTGGAAAGAATGGTTATGCCGGAAATGTATTCGCTTTCTGCCGGGGGAGTGAACCTGACGGTAACTTCAACGGAATCACCAGCAGCTAAATAATATGGAAAGCTGATTCCTGAAAAGGTATATACAGCATTATCGACAGCCACATTATTGACGATAAGCGGTGCCTGGCCGGTATTTCTGATATAAAACGATTTTTCCAGGTAGCTCGAGGTTGACACGTCTCCGAACCTCAGGGTATCGATGCCGATATCTATATCCGGGATACCCGGCATATATTCATAATGCATCATGAACTGATCCTTATACGGAGAGGATTCCCGGGGCTCACCCTGCAATGCGATCCTGAGATTATTGCCGGTATCCACACAAACCGAAGAGAAATTACCTATATCAACCTGATCATCAATAAGGCTGTCTGCCCAGGAACCTCCGTCTCTATAGTGCATATACAGATCATCGATGGTGGTGATTATAACCGGTTCATCATTTTTATCTACAGAAATGGAATTTGTCCATGACAGTTCCGTTTCAACAAGCTCTGTTGTCCAGTCAGTCCAGTTATAATAGACGTATTCAACATTATACTGGTAAGTCTGCATATTCATGACCAGCTGCACCGCATGAATATTATCCAGGGCATCCATGACACAGTCATCCATTTTGAAATCAAC
This sequence comes from uncultured Bacteroides sp., assembly GCA_964431315.1. GTDB lineage: Bacteria > Bacteroidota > Bacteroidia > Bacteroidales > SM23-62 > SM23-62. The sequence continues at coordinate 3,605 of CAYSJH010000115.1, forward strand.
ACCGGGATAAATTATTACGGGACGGCCTGCAAACTGCCAGTTTGAATATCCTGTGCCTGAATAAGCAAGTTTGATACTGTCACCATCATAATAACGGATTACGGGTGAACCGTCCTGCCTGAACATAAGCTTCGTAAAGATCCCGTCCGTATTTTCCACTGTATGCAGTTCCCAGTCATCATCTCCCAGCCGCCGGGCAAACATCAGCCTGTTTTCTTCCAGATGAAAATAGGAGATGCAGGCCTGCCCCAGTTGATTTATGTTTATACTGGTGAATCCCTGGGTTAGAATAAAAAAGAAGGCTGATGTATCGACTACTTCCAGTTGCCATTCATCGCCGTTCAAGGTGGCGTATTTAATCCCTGATAGCGGATTGTCCGTCGAACCGCCAACGTAGCTGACATGGGGAATATCATTATCATCCAGCACAAGGTCGCAGGCAACCCCTTCCACTCCTGCACTATCGATAATCGATACGGTCCATTCATTGTTCCTTTTCACGGCATAGCGCAGGTCGTAATAGTCCGCATCGAAATAAACGATATGCGTATTGTTGTCTCTGTCGACTGCAATTGAGTTGTATGCTCCTTTATTTGTCCCCGTGCTGTCCGGGATTTCACGAAACCATACACCCTGCGAGAAATTATTATTTGTAGTACAAAAGAAAATCAGGGTTAATGGCAGAAGCCGGTTGATTTTGTTCATAGGTTTCAGGGTTAGGGATTATTGAACAAGTTATAAAATCTGAATAGTATAATCAATTTTTTGTCTTTCCCCGCTGAGGCAGTGACTGTAGATTTCAGGCAGTACAGGTTGATAAGTACCGGTAAGATATGCAGAGATCTCTTACGCCAGTTCGTCGATGACCTGCTGCAGGGCCTGCCGGACCTTCCGGTAATCGATTTCCTGCCAGGCTTTCAGCAGGGGGATGAAAGCCGGGTTGCCGGTTTTCCTGATCTTTTCGATCAGCAGCAGGATCATTCCCATGTCTCTGTCCTTCAGTTCGTTGACAAAACTGCAAACATCTCTCTTTTAAAGGCTTAACATATGCATATTAGGCTAGCAGAAATTATATCTGAGATCTCATATCAATACCGTCTCTGGTTAGTTATGTCCTGGGGCAGAATCCATGAAAAATCTTGAGAACGAACTTATTTGAATCTGATTCCAAAGGTTAAATTGGATACTGGTTTTTTACTACAAATAAGATACCTATGATCAACTAACCCAACTGATAATTAAATAATTACATGCAAGATGA
>CAYSJH010000116.1:0-4524 GCA_964431315.1 uncultured Bacteroides sp.
AGTTATACAAGCTTCGAGATCGGAACAGCCAGGCTGGATAAGTCGGCTATAAATACGGCCGGATCGGTGCAGATCACGGTCCCGGTAAGCAATACAGGCGGCCGGCGCGGGACTGAAGTCGTGCAGGTGTATGTCCGGAAAGTGAACGATGCCGGGGGGGCCCTGAGAACCCTCAGAGGTTTTAAACGCATCGGGCTGGATGCCGGGGCAACGGGATCGGTCACCATCGTCCTTCCCCCGTCGTCTTTTGAATTTTACGATTGGAACCTGCGGAAAATGGCCGTGACGCCGGGTGAATACGAGGTGTATTACGGGACCAGCTCCAGGCTGGAAGATCTGAAGATGGCCGGAATAACCATTCTTTAATTATCCATAAACCACAAACCAAAGACCTGATCATGAAAAAGATTTTATTGCCCCTGCTGGCATTGATGCTTGCCGGTCCCGCCCCGGCCCAGTTTGGCCGTCGCGGCCCGCAGATCGAACCGCCGCCCGAAGGCTTTAAACCTGCATCGACCAATACCTTCCTGGCAGAATACCCGGCGGTAAATGCACAGACCCGCGAGGCGATCTTTAAGGTCGTGGCCCCCACGGCAGAGAACGTACAGGTGGATGTTGCCGGCAAGAAATACGACATGGACCTGGACACAAGCGGAGTATGGACCTGCACCTCCGGTCCCCTGGTGGTGGGGTTCCATTATTACGCCATCCTGATTGACGGGGTTCCCGTAATGGACCGGAACAGCCAGGCCTATTTCGGCAGCAACTGGGAATCGGCCGGGATTGAGATTCCCGAAGGTCCCGAAGGCGATTATTACCGGTTCAACAAAGACATCCCCCACGGGCACATCCGTTCCATTTATTACTGGTCGGAGATCAACGGCTTGGAACGCCACATCAACGTGTATGTTCCTGCCGAATACGAATCCAGTCCCGGTAAAAAGTATCCCGTCCTTTACCTGGTGCACGGCTGGGGCGAAGATGAAAACGGCTGGTCAAACCAGGGGCATATGGTCAATATCATGGATGGCCTGATCGCTTCGGGCAGGGCGGTTCCCATGATCGTGGTCATGCCGAGCGGCGATATCAAGACCAATTCCGATGTCCGCGGGGCTTCCGGCGATGTGACCGAGATCTATGTGCAGAACCTGATCCCCTATATCGATAAAACCTTCCGCACCTATGCCGACCGGGAGCACAGGGCCATGGCCGGCCTGTCGAGGGGCGGGTTCCAGACCTGCATGACGGTCTTTAAAAATATGGACAAATTTGCCTGGATGGGCACCTTCAGCGGATTTTTTATAAGGGGGAACGATGATGTGGTAAATGCTTTTGATGGCGTGTTTAAAGATGCCGACAGTTTCAACAGGCAGATAAAACTGCTTTTCATCAGCACGGGAACGGAAGAGCGCAATCCCAAAGAACTGGTCGAAACGCTCCGGAACCACGGCATCAACAACATCGTTTTCCACGAATCGCAGGGCACCGCCCACGAATGGCTCACCTGGCGCCGGGCATTGAACGATTTCGCGCCGAGGTTATTCAAATAACGGATCAACACTTCGAGCATGAAAAACTTAATTCTTTTAGCAGTCCTGCTGCCCGGTTTTTGCTCATGCACCAGGCTTGAACCGGGACAGGTTAAAACTGAAGACGGCATATTGCAGGGAACCATCGAGGACGGACTGACCGTTTTCAAAGGCATTCCCTTTGCGGCGCCGCCGGTCGGCGATCTGCGCTGGCGGGCGCCCCGGCCCGTTGAAAAATGGGAAGGCGTAAGACCGGCAGTAGAATTTGCCCCGGCTGCAGTGCAGGGTGGAAATCCCCCTTCAGGCAAAAGCGAGGACTGCTTATACCTGAACGTATGGACACCGGCGAAGTCTGCTAAGGAACGGATCCCGGTCCTCGTCTGGATCCACGGCGGGGGCTTCAGTTTCGGGGCTACATCAGAGGCTGGGTACGACGGGAAGAACCTGGCCGGGAAGGGAGTCGTGCTGGTAAGCATTGCCTACCGGCTTGGTCCCCTCGGGTTCCTGGCCCACCCCGAACTGAGCTCCGGGAGCCCTGAGGGTGTTTCGGGAAATTACGGTTTGCTCGATATGATCGCGGCACTGCAATGGATCCGGAAGAATATCGCCGCTTTCGGAGGCGACCCGGATAAAGTCACCATTTTCGGTGAATCCGCGGGGGGCATCGCCGTCAGCATGCTGTGCGCTTCTCCCCTTACCAAAGGATTATTCCAGGGGGCGATTTCCCAGAGCGGGGGATCCTTCGGACCTCCCCGAGTCACCACCTTCCCGGGTGAGAACCTGAAGCTGCTGAAAGATGCCGAAAAAGCGGGACTGGACTATATGAAAAAAGCCGGCGCCGCATCCATCGCCGGACTGAGAATGATGGATGCTGACAGCCTCCCCTCGGGCTGGGGGATCGGGAGCGCCTGGCCGATCATCGACGGCCGGGTGATCCCGGATGACCAGTATAGGCTTTACGAAGCCGGAGAATATAACGATACGCCGATCCTGGTGGGTTACAACTCCGATGAGGGGGCGAGCTTCACCCGGACCAAAGACCCGGAAGAGTTCATCGAGGGAGTGAGATCGCGGTACGGCAAATTCGCGGATACGCTGCTCGAAGCCTATCCCGTGGGTGAAACCACCGTTCCCAGGACAGCGCGGGACCTCGCACGCGACGCCGCCTTCGGATGGCATACCTGGAGCTGGGCCCGCCTGCAATCCGAAACCGGGAAATCTAAGGTGTTCTATTATTATTTCGATCAGCATCCCGATTTCCCTGAAGATTCGCCCCGGTACGGATACGGCTCTCCCCACGGGCAGGATGTGGCTTACGTTTTCGAGCACCTCGATACTTCACGGGCCGAAATTTCTTCCTCGGATGAGGCCATATCGGAAGCCATGGCAAATTACTGGACAAATTTTGCGAAAACCGGTGATCCGAACGGGAACGGCCTGCCGCAGTGGCCGGCGTTCAGCGATTCCGGTCCCGTGGTCATGTATTTTCAACAGGCGCCTCACACGGGACCCGTTCCCGGTGCCGGATCACTCGAAGTGCTGGATGCATATTTCCGCTGGAGGCGCACCCCGGAAGGTGCGGCGTGGGCCAATAAATAAGATTAAATCCTGGATCATCCCTATCTTCACCGGGTCATGAAGGTCATGTGGGCCTTCCATCTGCTGGGCAGGATGGCTTCGGGCAATGCATATAATTTCAACGACCGGGGATTCAACAATTCCCAGTGGTGGGAAGGGGTGCACCAGAACCTGGCCGGGGGAGGCGAACCGAATATCGATGACCCGGGAGGCACATCCGTCCGAAGATTTGTCATTATCAGATGAGTATACCCGTGGCCGGTTTTGCTGGTCTCGATCACAGGCATGAAGACTATTCCTCTGTTTTTGAGACGCTTAAATCTATTTCTGAGACGCTCATAAATGACCTGACCCATGAATCTGAGATTTAACTGTTTAATCATCACAATCGGGATCCTGTGCTTTTCCGGTGCAGGTGTCAATTCCCAGTCGCTGTATGTCGGGGCCAATTACCATCCGCATGACAATAAAAATCCGGAAAAAATAAAAAAGGACATCCGGTTGATGAACGCCGCAGGGCTGAATGTTGTGCGGATGGGGCACCTGGCATGGGACAGCTATGAACCGGTGGACGGGCAGTTTGACTTCGGCTGGTTCGATACGGTAATGGATCTGATGAACGAGGCAGGGATCAGGGTTATCCTCGATATTGCCATCCGGCCTGCCCCGATCTGGCTGCACCATAAATACCCTTCCATCGATATTGTGGATGCCAACGGTGACATCCAGTATCCCAACCACCGGTACATGGAGGATATCGGCGACCCCATGTACCAGGAATATGCCCTGCGTTTCACCGATGCAATCACAAAACGATATGCAAACCATCCGGCATTGCTGGCATTCGGTATTGACAACGAGCCGGGAGACGGTCGTATTTCCTATTCCGAAACGGCCAGGCAACGGTATATCGCCTGGCTGAAGAATAAATACTCGACCCTGGAAAACCTGAACAGGGCCTGGGCGGGACAACGCTGGTCCAGGAAGATCAACCGGTTCGGGGAGATCGGTTTTCCCGTGGCTGCCCATCCAACGGATGTGCCCGAAAGGATGCTCGATTTCAGGCGATTTGTTTCCGATGAGATCAACCAGCTTCTTTTCAGGGTGATTGAAAAAGTAAACGCTAATGCACCCGGTGTCCTGACCAATACCAATGCCTGGTATTTCAGCCATATGAAGTATTTCGATTACCCGGAGATCGCCTATTCCGGCAAAATGACCCGCGAGGGAGAGGGCTTCTATCCGGGTCCCTCACTAACCACCAACTGGGGCGTCATGAATGCTTTGTTTGGTATTTCGCGCATTCAATTTGAAAGTTCAAACCCTTTCTGGTGCACCGAATTTACCACGATGACCGCGGTTCCGAATTCCATCCGGAAGTCCGCCTATGCAACCCTGATGTACGGCAACCAGATGG
>CAYSJH010000117.1:0-1836 GCA_964431315.1 uncultured Bacteroides sp.
CACTCATATACTCGACATCGTATTTCATCGTATAAAGTTTGCCTTCGATGTTCACAACCGTATGCCCGATCCGGACCCTGGCATCGTCATTCCCGTTGATTACGTGTGTGCCAAGCTTGCCGATGTAAGAGTTAGGGATGCTGAATTTGGCATTCGAAACAACCCGGTAATAACTCCTGAGTGTTCCGGAGGCATCATCCGTTGCATCCGCCAGGATGGCAAACAGCACTTCCGGATTTGGGCTGCCAGTCTGGAAACAATCAAGGATATCATCCGCCAGGCCCCCGTTTGGCTCTCCCGAGAACTGACTGATCACATAATCCGCAGAGCTGATCACATTGGGCCAGTCCTCCCAGTAGAAATATACCCTTGACAGCAGGGCTTTTGCCGCCAGGTCGCTGGCCCGGTTATTCGTGTTGATCCCCTTTAGCAGAGTGGCGGCATCTTCCAGGTCGCTGATGATCTGGGCATAGGCTTCGTCTACCGATGCACGGGGCGGAGTATTAAAGGGAGTCTGGGGATCGGTAAATACCGGCACTGAAAGGGGTCCCGCTCCCGAAACATCATACGAGTATAATCGCGTAAGTTCAAAGTAGATCAGGCCCCTTAAAAACTTGCATTCCCCTTCGATCCGGTACCGCACCTGATCAGTCATTTGGGCATCACTTACCTTCGGCAGGTAGGCCAGTATCTTATTAATGATGGCTATGGCCTCATAGCTTACCTGCCAGGTGGCCTGGACGATGCGATTGCTCTGTCCTGACATGGTCTTGTTGAGCATCTGCAGTTCTTCGAACACGGTGTTCTGCAGACCGGAAATCTTAACGGTTCCGGCAATCATATCGGGGGATACCCAGAAGCGTCCGCCGTAAAGATCCCCGTTCTGAAGTTTGTTGTAAGCTCCGATAAGAGCGGCATCCAGTCCGATTGTGGAATTCAGGGCGATCTCGTCAGCCAAATCGATGACCGGCTGTACATCCAACACTTTTTCACAGGAACTGAAAAGGATTAGTATTGCGGAAAAAGCTGCGATCTTATAAGTTATTGCTTTCATGGCTCCGTATTTTCAAGGGTTAAAAATCAAGATCAATACCAACGTTCATCGTACGTACCTGGGGCGGCGAAAGATAGGTCACACCCTGGGTGATGTTCCCCGATCCGTCCCGGTTGACCTCGGGATCCCAGCCCGGGTAATTGGTGAGTGTCCAGAGGTTTGTGCCCCCGATGTAAATCCTCAGCCGTTCGACAAAGAAACGCTTGGAAAGCGATTCCGGCAGCGTGTAACCGAGGGTGAAATTTTTCAGCCTCAGGTAGCTGGCATCGTTCAGGTAACGCGTGGAATTGTAATTCCTGTTCTCCGCTATCCAGTATAGCTTCTGGACGTCTCCGTCCGGATTGGTCTCCGACCAGGCATCCTTGATGACGGCAAGCTGGTTCCAGTTCCCGTCGAAACCGCCTTCCAGGAATTTGCCGTCATCCCGGTAAACATCTTTGCCTACACTGAAGGTGAAGAAGATGCTGAGATCAAATCCCTTCCAGGACAGGGTATTGTTCAGTCCCCCGAAAAATTTCGGGTAAGGATTCCCGACGTATTTGGCATCCCGGTCGAAATCAAATTCGTTCGTAAGTTCTCCCCAGTGATTGTAAAAAAGTTCATCCCCGCCATGCACCTCCACCTGCTTGGTGGTTGTGCCGAGGGACTGATCATTGAAATCCACCCAGTCCGTTACCGTCAGCGTCTGGTCTTCCTTGGCAATTCCTGCCCATTCGACCAGTTCCCATGTACCGATGGGATACCCCTCGGCTACGACATTATTCCCGTAATTTTCGCCTGCA
>CAYSJH010000117.1:1846-4375 GCA_964431315.1 uncultured Bacteroides sp.
TGTATTGGTAACCTTGTTAACATTTCTGCCAAAGGTAAAGTCGGTGGTCCACTTCAGCCCTATGCTGGATGGCAGGTTATGACTGGTAATGAACAGTTCAACGCCTTTGTTCTCAAGATCCCCTACATTGGCCGTTATAGAGGACACCCCGCTCGTCTGATTGACTGGCCGGTTCAGAATCAAATCCGATGTTTTCTTGTAATAGTAGTCCAATCCACCTGCAATCCTGCCGTTCCAGAGCTGGAAATCCGTGCCCACATCGATCTGTGCCGTCCGTTCCCATCTCAGGTCAGGGTTTTCCCCAACGGATATTTCCAGACCCGGATTACTCAGATAATTCACGGCTCTCCAGAGGCCCATGTATCTAAAATCCCCGATCTCGGCATTCCCGGTCACCCCGTAAGATCCTCTCAGTTTGAGATAGGTCAGGATCCGGTTTCCCTTCAGGAAGGATTCCTCCGAAATGGTCCATCCCAGGGAACCGGCAGGAAACCACCCGTATTTATAATTCGCCCCGAACCTCGATGAACCGTCACGTCTCAGGCTGAATGTCGCATAGTATTTATCCCCGTAATTGTAACTGGCACGGGTAAAATAGGAGAGAAACCCGTGGCCTGTTTCGTATCCTGACCCGGTTTTAACGGCACCCGATTGCGGATTCTTCAGCCCGGGATTCGGAAAATCATTGGCCGAGAGCTCGCTTTCATACTGCCGCTGCGACTGAACGGACATACCCAGCATGGCGCTCAGATTGTGGGATCCGAAAGCCTTGTTAAAGCTGAAATAATTGTTCGTATTCAGGTCGTTGAGCTGAACCCTGCGGTCCATGCTGCTGGCTTTCTCCTGTGTGATCGTCCCCACATACCTTGTCTCGCGCTGAAAATATAAATTGGTGCCTAATTCCGAACGAAATGATAACCAATCGGTAAAGTTCAACTGCCCATATATCGTACTGATGAAGTTGTAAACGTTCATCCCGTAATCCAGGTCCGCGTTGTAGGCCACCGGGTTTATCCCGCTTCTCGGGGCGTAGAAATTCCCGACTGAATCGTATACAGGCATAATGGGCAGGGACCGGCTCTGGGCGGTTCCGAGTCCGCCTGCCCATCCGGTAGGCACCCTTTTATTCAGTTCATATACCATGGTTGATTTTGTACCGACTGTAAAATATTTACTTGCGGTATGGTCGTAATTCACTTTTGCACTGAGTTTCCTGTAATCGTTGCCGAGCTGAACGCCCTGTTCTTCCCTGTATGCTCCCCCGATGTAGAAAGTATTCTTAATATCGCCCCCGCTTGCCGAAACGTTGTATTGCTGTACGATTCCCGTGCGGGACATTTCGTCGATCCAGTTTGTATTCGTATTGTCCGCAATTTCCCTGGTGATCCCGTAAGAAAGATTATCATAAAATGCCTGATAATTATTGATTGTGTCGTCAGCGGAAGTTGCCGAATTTGCCCAGGCGATCTTCGCGTATTTCAGGTAATCCTTTGCATCCAAGTAATCCGGGATGTTGGTGATCTTGTTGATGCCAATCCAGTATCCCGCATTAAATTTTGTACGCCCGGATTTTCCTGATTTTGTGGTAATCAACACCACTCCGTTGGCGGACCTTGATCCGTAGATGGCGGCTGCGGAGGCATCCTTCAGGATCTCAACGGATTCAATATCCGTCGGACTCAGGGCCGACAGGGTATTCGTACCGTCTGCCCACCCGTTTGCAAAATTTCCCGTAATGACCGGAACTCCGTCCACAACATAGAGCGGTTCGCTGCTGGATGTTATGGAAGAGGTACCACGGACCCTGACTGTCATTGCAGAACCGGGCATCCCGTTCGACGCGGTTATCTGCACGCCGGCCGCCCGTCCCTGTAATGCGTTCTGGAAACTTGACTGGGTGGTTCTTTCCAAATCCTCTGATTTTACGCTGGAAATGGAGGAGGTGATGTCCCTTTTTCTTTTTGTCCCGTAGCCGATCACGACGAGCTCCTCGAGCTGGGTGATGTCTTCCGACAGGATAAAGTCTGCCACGGAAGTCTCCCCGGAGGCAACGTTCACAGTTTGTTCCTGATTCCCGTATCCGACATACGAAGCCACGAGGGTGACTTCTCCCTCGGGGACAGATGTAAGGAAATAGTGCCCGTCCACATCGGTAATGGTCCCCTGGGTAGTTCCCTTGATCACAATGGTAGCACCGATCAGGCTTTCTCCATGTGAATCTGTCACCGTTCCTCTTACGCTTCCGGCCTGACCGTACACCATTCCCGTTACCAGGAGAAAGAATACGATCATGACCAGACTTTGTAGATTCTTGTTCATAGCTATTTGTTTAAATTATTGTGGTGTAATGGTTATTATCTACTCTGCTTTTACTGAGAAATAAAATTATAATAAATCAAGGAACAATTATTATTGTCGGGGACTAATATTTTGATTTATAAAGACTTAATGCCCATAAATTTACACTGAAACTCCTGTTTCAAACGTTTGCAATGAAAAAATCAAATCTCCCTGCAATTGCAGGAAATA
>CAYSJH010000118.1:0-4347 GCA_964431315.1 uncultured Bacteroides sp.
TCAATGGAATAACCTCGCCGGAATTCATGCTTGAAAGGGGTGATCTTGAAAAAGGTTTGTACTTCCTGGAACTCCGGGGCCCTAAAACATACCGCGGAAAAATGATGGTCGAATGATCCCAACCAATCAGATAATTGTCATAGACAACTCCCATGTTAAATTTATATTCAATCTTTAACCGTTGCGGATCAGGGGGAAGCTTACAGGAAAATTTGAGAGATGTACATTTGGGAATGTGCCAGACTCGAAAAACTCTTGATGAAAATAAATTAGTCATTTGAAAATACTAAAACCAAATACGTTAAAATATGGAATCAAGAAGATCTTTTATCAGGAAAACCGCTGCTGCAGGATCAGCGGTAATTGTCGCTCCAACCATTATACCCTTTAAAGCCTTTGGGGCCAATGACCGGATCAATGCGGCTGTTTTGGGACTGAATGGACGTGGTCAGAGTCATGTCCAGGGACTGATGGTCCAGGATAATGTTCAGGTTACCACCCTGTGCGACCCGGATATGAATGTTCTCAAGAAACGGCAGAAGGAGTTTACTGAAACGTACCATAAAGAGGTAGCCCTTGAGCAGGATCTTCGCCGGGTGATGGACAACAAAGACATCGACGTGGTAAGCATTGCCACACCAAACCACTGGCACACACTTGCAGTAATCTGGGCCTGCCAGGCCGGCAAGGATGCATATGTGGAAAAGCCGGGTTCACATAATATATGGGAGGGACGCAAAATGGTTGAAGCCGTGCAAAAGTACGATCGTATTGTCCAGCACGGGGTTCAATTGCGAAGTTCGCCTGCTGTAAATGAGGCAATCGGATTGTTAAGGGATGGCTATATTGGCAGGGTCTATATGTCACGCGGCCTTGTGTTCCGCTGGAGACCCAGTATCGGGGATAAAGGATTCTCTCCGGTTCCGGACGGGCTGGATTACGATCTGTGGACCGGTCCCGCTCCTAAGCGGCCATTTACTGAAAACCTGGTACATTACAACTGGCACTGGCACTGGGATTATGGAAATGGTGATGTGGGTAACCAGGGCATTCATGAAACCGATCTTTGCATGTGGGGATTGGATGTGGGACTTCCCACGGAAATCACCTCCATGGGCGGCAAATTCCTGTGGGACGACTGCAAAGAGGTCCCGGAAATACTTACTTCGGTTTATAATTACCCGGAAGAAAACAAGATCATCCAGTTTGAAGTACGCCCCTGGTGCACCAACACTGAAGAGGGTGTAACCGTAGGGAATATCTTCTACGGTGATAAAGGGATCCTGGTTGTGGACGGCTATGATACATACAAGACCTTTTTAGGCAGGAACAGGGAACCGGGTAAATCAGGGAATGATGGCGGAGAATCAGGCAGTGAAATGGCCAGGGGTGCAGGAGGAACCGACGGGCATTTTGCTAATTTCATCGAGGCAGTCCGCAAACATGATGCCTCACTGCTTAACGCTCCTGTTGAAACCGCTCACCTGTCTTCCGGATTGGCCCACCTGGGGAACATTGCTTACAGGTTGGGGCGGGTGCTGACGTTCAATCCGCATGCTGAGAAATTTGTGAATGATGCGGAAGCGGATGAGATGCTGACAAGGAATTACCGCGAGGGTTTTGTTGTTCCGGATAAAGTGTAATAATAAAAAGATTCCCTCATGGGTAACCATTATTCACGCCGTCATTTTCTGCAGAAAAGCCTGGCCGCAGGGAGAATAACTTAATGGTCGCTTTTTTCCCGGATATGGTATCTGGTTCCCTTACGATCTCCAGTTTTTAAAAGAAAACCTTCCCGGACCAGGTAGATAAGGTCTTTTTTCAGGGTATTGCGGGAATATTCCTTCAAAGCTTTTTCAATTTCACCTATTTGTGAAGGCTCATTTTCCCGGATAAAATCAAGGACCTTCTTTTGGCGTTTGTTCAGTGCTGTCTTAAGCTTACTGTATGTATCATATTTGACCTCAAGCTTCTGGGTCAGCGTGACCAGGCACTGTATAAAAAACATCACCCAGGCATTGATTCTCTCACTATCTTTGTTCCGGTCTTTCTGGCCATCCATCAGCACCCCGTAGTACTCTTCTTTTCTTGCTTCAATAACGTTTTCAAAAGAGATATACTGGATAAACTGGAAATCCAGCTTCATCAATAAAAGGGTTGTAAGAAGCCTTGAAAGCCTGCCATTACCATCCTCATAGGGGTGTATAGACAAAAACTCATACACAAAAGCTGCAGTGACCACCAATTGATGCATATCCCGTTTTTCCATTCTTTCATCCAGCCATTCCAGAAGCTGCTGCATTTCTGGCTGGGTTAGGTGCGGTGGCGTGGGATCAAAGAGCACCCTTTGGGTGCCATCGGGATAATTGGCTACAACCTTATTGGAGGATGTTTTATACTTGCCCCTGTGCGATTGGTCTTTTTCACTATGCCTCAGAATGATCCCATGCAGCTGATGAATGTATCGCTCCGAAATCTCTATATCTGTATAGTTTTCCAGTATCACCTCAAGTGCTTCATAGTAACCAGCCACCTCCTGTTGATCACGGGATTCAAATTTCGTGATCTTTACTGAGGCCAGCAGTTTCATTACTTCCCTGTCCGTAAGTCTGGCTCCTTCGATACGGGTAGAAGATCCTGAACTCTCTATGGTAGCGATCTTACGCAGTTCTCTCAGATACTGGCCGTGCCGGCTTTCTCTGTCCCTCCATCTTCCCCTGAAAGTATCCAGCACACTTAGCTGCTGGCTGAGCTGCTGATACACTTCGCTTGAGAAGTTCAGCTTTGTTTTCATATTTTTGGATATATCCATAACGTATCCATAATTATCTATAAACAAAAATACAACTGAATTTGGATTATCCAAATAGTATACATAAATATCCAAAAAAGGGACAAGAGGCGGAAAGTGCCAAATGTCCTGTTTTGTCGGGGTGATGGAAAGCAGTTGAATGTAAGAATATGCAGTAAACCGAGCTTAGGGGCACAAGAGATATATTCCCTGATGGATTACAAACAAATGCCCTTTTATAGAAAAAAATTTGTGTTCCCCGAAAGTTGAAACGCTAAATGGTATCAAATTGGTTATCAGAAATATACGTACTATAGGTTCTCAAGTTGGTTAACAGATTTATATAATTCACACATTTAATGATTAGTACGGTGATGGTATTCCGAAGTTGAAATTTATTTAACCTGTTCAGCTGAGCCATCAATTGTATTCCACAAAAAAATATGCTTTTTACAGTTCCAATATTCTGTTCAGGCGAATAGACAATTGCTTATAATTATTTTCTTGACTTACCATGAGATTTTCCCGGGTTTTTACTATGGAGATTATGTGGGTTATTTGTATTCTTGTACCATCCCTTATGTTTACCATTGTCCTTTTGAAGAATTACCGCGCAAGATATTGCGCTGAATAAAAGCCCTAAGCACAATACGGATATAAAAATTGTTCTGAATGGTTTCATCTTAATAAGATTTATTATTAATCCGTTTATTTGTCTTTATTCATTTAATCTTTCATTGCTGGAAGCAACACCTCTAACGCAAGCACACAATGTATCTGATATTAAGCTTCGACCAGGTTATTTTTTCTTGGAGACACCCATATAACAACTCCGCCTATTCCCATTACTGCAATGCCGATCAGAGGAGACCAGCTGAGGTGGTGTCGTTTGTTTGCCATGATGTTGAACATCACCGATTTCATATTTAATGTTTTTAGTTAGCCCGTTGAAGAAAAAGAAGCCAGTTGCCATGTTCTGGCAACTGGCTTCTACCCGGCATTTTTGTGTGATTTTAATTGTCTTTAATTTATTATGGCTGTGTAATAGCATTACCATCTAGAACGACTGCAGTCTGTGCCAGTGCCCTGCCATTCATGGATGCGCCTGTTTGAAAAGTAATACCTGTCATCGATAATATAATTCCTTCGAAGTGAGAGGTTGTCCCCAAAGTTGCCTGACCCGCTACCTGCCAGAAAATGTTCTCAGCCAGAGCGCCTCCGTTGAGGGTAATCATAACTGCAGCACTCATTGTAAGGTCTCCGTCAATCTGGAAGATCCAAACATCGGTTGCACTACCCGAAATAGTAACATCAGATGGCATCGTAACCGTGGTTGTCCATTTATAGAGTCCTGGTACAAGCGTTTTTCCACCAATATTTCCAGTGCCCAATTCTAAGAAATCCGGGATAGAACGTCCGGCTGCATCATTGTAAGCAGTAAGCATATTGTTGACTGCCGTAGTCAGGTTGATGGGAGTCGGATCTGCCATGTCGGCTGCAAATATTTTCCCGGTCACTTGCGCGGATGTTGCATATCCGGTTGCGTCAGTCAGGGC
>CAYSJH010000119.1:0-2791 GCA_964431315.1 uncultured Bacteroides sp.
GTATTGCTACAGTCATTGGCTCGCAATATTTCTACAATGGCAACAGCCAGAACGATAATGGATGATATGCAGGTTAACGAGTCGTCTATTACTGATAAGACACTGGGTTCTTATCTTAATGCACTTCGTCGTATATTCGTTGTTGAAGATGTTCCTGCCTGGCAACCCTCACTTCGTTCAAAAACTGCTATACGCACGGCAAACAAACGTCAATTTGTTGATCCGTCCATTGCAACCGCTGTAATGCGTACTAATGCAAAAGGGATCTTGCAGGATTTCGAGACATTTGGTTTCTTATTTGAATCATTGTGTACACGTGATTTGAGAATATATGCTCAGGCCGTTGATGGAGGAGTATTTCATTATCGGGATAAATCAGATCTTGAATCGGATCTTATCATTAAGCTTCATGATGGTCGGTGGGCAGCTGTTGAGGTAAAACTGGGAATGAAGCAAATTGAAGAAGCTGCTGCCAACTTAATTAAACTTCAGCAAAAAATTGATACTGTAAAGATGAATCAGCCGTCTTTTCTAATGGTACTAACCGGAGGTCAGGTTGCATATAGGCGCGCGGATGGTGTGCTGGTAGTTCCAATTGGCTGCTTGAGAGACTAGAGAACCGTGAAAAAATCATGTTTCAAAGAGGATAGTTACAAACCTCCTTCTACAACAAAGTCCTTGATTGGATATTTCAGAATACCAATGACTTACAAAATAAAAAAACGGAAGCCAAAGATAAAAAATCTCTTTCTTCCGTTTCTGTACCCGGAGCCGGGATCGAACCGGCAAGGGCAAAGCCCACTGGTTTTTGAGACCAGCGCGTCTACCAATTCCGCCATCCGGGCGTGAAGGCATGAAAGCATGAGTGTGAAGTGTGGGTGTGATGGTGTGGATGGGTGGGGGTGGGGCCGTGTGACCCGCACTCACACAAAATTACGAGAAATTTTAGCCCTGCGAAGATAAGGGATTTGGGGGTGTGGTGCAAATTATTCGGAAGCGTCGTTCTGCTTTTTAACATCCCTTCAGAGCATCCCGGGCCCTTAGGAAATCGATAATTTTACAGACTCGAAAACAAAATGAACCAATTATGGATTTGACAAAATACGATGTTCGGGGAGTCCTTTCCAGGCTCGGGATCAAAGATACCAACTCGGGGGCAACGACCGGAACAAGCTGGCTCAGCACCAGCGGGGATGTGACCGAGTCGGTTTCTCCCATTAACGGCAAGGGAATTGCTAAAGTCATTAATGCAAATGCCCGGGAGTACGAGCAGGTTATCCAGGCCGCACATGAGGCATTCGGAGTATGGAAAATCTGGCCGGCACCGAGACGGGGTGAGGTGGTCAGGAAGATCGGCCTGGCTTTAAGGGAGGCAAAAAACGACCTGGGATTCCTGGTTTCGCTGGAAATGGGCAAAATCCTCCAGGAGGGACTGGGAGAAGTGCAGGAAATGATCGATATCTGTGATCTTGCAGTGGGACAGTCCCGCCAGCTGTATGGGTTCACCATGCAATCCGAAAGGCCGAAACACAGGATGTACGATCAGTATCATCCCCTGGGGGTGGTCGGCGTGGTAAGTGCATTCAATTTCCCGGTGGCGGTCTGGTCCTGGAATGCCATGATCGCGGCCGTGGCCGGCGACACCATCGTCTGGAAGCCCAGCTCCAAAACCCCGCTTACGGCCATCGCATGCCAGAACATCATCCGGAAAGTATTGAAGGATAACGGGGTTCCCGAAGGAGTGTTCAGCCTGGTGATCGCCAGGTCATCGGTAATGGGGGACAACTTCGCTGCCGATCCCAGGATCCGCCTCATGTCGGTGACTGGATCAACGGCAGTGGGGAAGAGAATATCGGCAATTTGCGGGAAACGGCTTGCAAACACAATTATGGAATTGGGCGGCAACAATGCCATCATCGTGTCATTGGAGGCGGACCTGGATATGGCCATCCCGGCCATTGTTTTCGGGGCGGTCGGGACGACCGGTCAGCGCTGCACCTCAACCCGCAGGCTGATCATTCATGCCGGGGTGTATGAACAGGTGAAGGGCCGTCTCATAAATGCATACAAACAGGTGGCAAAAAAAATCGGCAATCCACTGGACCCGGAAGTTTTAGTGGGACCCATGATCGACACCGGCGCTGTGACCATGTTCAGCGAGTCCATCGAAAAGGTAAAAACCCACGGAGGGAAAATACTATTTGGGGGAGAGGTCCTGGAAGGAGGGATATATGCAGCCGGGACCTACGTGTTGCCCGCCCTGGCCGAAGCGGAAAACCACTGGGAGATCGTGCAGGAAGAAACCTTCGCACCCCTGCTTTACCTGATGAAATACGACAAATTCGAAGACGCCCTGGCCATGAACAACGATGTTCCGCAGGGACTCTCATCCGCCATTTTCACATTGAATATGAGGGAGGCAGAACTGTTCCTCTCAAGCGTCGGGTCGGATTGCGGGATCGCCAATGTGAACATCGGGACCTCCGGCGCCGAAATAGGAGGAGCCTTCGGGGGCGAAAAGGATACCGGCGGAGGACGAGAATCCGGTTCGGATGCCTGGAAAGCCTACATGAGGCGGCAGACCAATACAATCAACTATTCCACCGAACTGCCCCTTGCCCAGGGCATAAAGTTCGATCTTGATTGATACCCGGTCCCTTATTCTCCTTTAATCCCTGAATTTCAAAGCTTGCATTCATAACGAAGGCATAGCTGAACGAGGAGCCTCTCTTTTGCTTTACTGCGCAAAAGGCAGCGACGAATCAGCTATGCCTGAGGCAGGCAGCGACGA
>CAYSJH010000119.1:2891-4286 GCA_964431315.1 uncultured Bacteroides sp.
TCAGCTATGCCTGAGTAATGCAAATTTTGAAATTCAGGGATTAAATCGCTTTGGAAAGGACTTTGGGTTTGACGAGAGAAGTAATGGCATTCACAATGCCCTCGGCGTCGAAGCCGCATTCCCTGTAAAGTTCCGCCTGTGTTCCGTGTTCGATGAAACGGTCGGGAACTCCGAGTCGCTTTACCTGGCACTGGTATGCATGGTCCGCCATGAATTCGAGGACGGCGCTTCCGAACCCGCCGGCCAGGGAGCCGTCCTCGACGGTGATCACCTGCCTGAACCGTTTGAATACCTTGTGCAGAAGGTCTTCATCCAGTGGCTTTACAAAGCGCATGTCGTAATGGGCAATGCTGATCCCCGAATCCTCCAGCCGGTTTATGGCTTCTGCCGCGAGGTTCCCAGCTGTTCCGATCGAAAGGATGGCAATGTCGGTACCTTTCCTGATCAGCCTGCCCTTTCCGACGGGGATTTCCCTGAAGGGCTTTTTCCAGTCCGCCATCATACCCCTGCCGCGGGGATAGCGGATCGAAAAGGGACCATGATTCTTAAGCTGTGCGGTGTACATCAGGTTCCGGAGTTCCTCTTCATTCATGGGCGCCGAAACGATCATATTAGGGATGGAGCGCATGAATGCAAGGTCAAAGACCCCGTGATGAGTGGGACCGTCATCGCCTACCAGTCCCCCTCTGTCCAGGCAGAAAACGACCGGAAGGTTCTGAAGCGCCACGTCATGAACAGCCTGGTCGTAGGATCGCTGCATGAAAGAGGAGTAAATGTTGCAGAAGGGGATCATGCCCTCGATGGCAAGGCCGGCCGAAAAAGTCACGGCATGCTGTTCGGCGATCCCTACATCGTAGGTACGTTCGGGCATTTCATCCATCATGATCTTCATGGATGATCCCGTAGGCATGGCCGGGGTAATGCCAATGATCCGGTCATTTCTCCTGGCAAGTTCCAGCAGGGTTTCACCGAACACATCCTGGAACCTGGGCGGTTTCTTTTCCCCCGCAGAGGCGGAAAAGATCTTGCCCGTTTCCTTGTCGAATATTCCCGGGGAGTGAAAGGCTGTCTGGTTCAGTTCTGCCTGGGCAAATCCCTTCCCTTTAATGGTTTTAACATGCAGGAGCTTAGGACCCTGGATTTCCTTCAGGTCCCTGAGGATCTCGGTAAGGTGCAGGATGTCGTGCCCGTCAATGGGACCGAAATACCTGAAATTTAAAGTCTCAAAAAGATTGCTCTGCTTCAGGAGCATGGATTTCACCCCGTGTTCGATCTGCTGGGCGTACTTCTGGGCATTGGGACCCAGCTTGCTCAGGGCACCCAGGATATTCCAGATATCCTTCCTGAACCGGTTGTAGGTTTTGGAGGTCGTGATGTCGATCAGGTATTCCTTGA
>CAYSJH010000120.1:0-1867 GCA_964431315.1 uncultured Bacteroides sp.
ATCTCCGTTGTCTTGGCTCCCGGGACAAGCGACAGGGCCGGGATACCTGTCCTTCTCCAATCGTTGAAAGGCTGAACCTGCCCGTGGAGTGCCAGGTATTTCTGGGTCATGATCTTGTTAAGATTCAGCGTAGCTTCCGTTTCATTGTTGATGTTGGCATCAAGCCATGAGGAGTTGTCTCCGCCTACAATCTTATTTACAGACGCTGCTACCGCTTCCTGATATGCTGCAAGTGCGGGCGCTGTATTTCCCAGCCGGAAATTCGCTTCAGCCTCGATGAATTTCACTTCCGCATAGGAGATCAGTGTCGTGGGTGAAGTCTGGCTCGCGAGCGCCGGGCCGGGAGGAGAAGTTGCATCATTCTCCCCGGCAGGGGCACCACCGGAGATCCCTCCTGCCGCATCTTCTCCGAAGAACATGGCTATCCTCGGATCATCAGCCGCGAAAAGATTGAGAAATGTTTCACACATCCGGATGTCTCCCCTGTCAACCATGAACTGGTATAAAGGGTTCTTATCCTGGGCGTCCCATACTACGTCCATGTCACCGGAATTGGAACTTATTGCATTGGCAACATAGCTAAGAGCATCGGTATAGGCCTGGTTGCCATTCACCTTTGAAAGCTGCAGCGCATGCCTGGCTTTCAACGCCCAGGCCGCAGCTATCCATGCATCCAGGTCATTGTCATAAATGGCATCACCTGCCAGGTCGATTGCGTTGTCAGACGAACCCAGTTCATCGATGGCTTCTGTCAGCAGGGTCTGGATGGTTGCATAAATCTCCTGTTGCGAGTCAAAGATAGGCGTAAGGTTTCCTTCCTGGCCGTTCAGGGCATCCGAATAGGGAATGTCACCGAACAGGTCTGTAAATACACCCAGCATGGTGGCAGTGAGAACTTTTCCCACTCCGCTGTAATGTGGAGATTCATTGGCAGTGGCCTTTTCTATCAGGATTTTTGCGGTCATCAATCCTCCTGAATATATCGAATTCCAGACGTTATTGACATCCGCGGGAGTAAGCTGGTACCGCATTTCCGTAAAGGATTGCCTTGAGTATCCGTCAAACTGCTGCATCCAGAGATTGGTGGTCCTGACGGTGTTGTTACCCTCCAGGTTAAATCCCATTTCAACCTGTATGGTGGGGACCAGAAGTTCCATGGGTACATCGGTCGGTGAACTGGAAGGTGTGTTCCATTCCTCATCCAGCCAGCTTTTTTCGCAGGAGGAAAAAAGGAGGAATGCAAGAAGCACGGTCCCGGCCTTCCAAAGGATATTAAATGCTTTTTTCTTCATGATATTTAATATTTTATTGATTTCAAACTGAATTAGAAGGATACCCTTAACCCGAAGTTATAGGACTTCGTACCCGGGTTGTTGAAATAATCGAATCCCTGGGAGTTTACATTGCCTTCAAGGTTCGTTTCGGGATCAATCCCAGTGTAAGGTGTCCACAAGTAAAGGTTCCGCCCGGTGAAGTAAATCTGCAGGTTGCTAAAGGTTTTCCCCAGCAGGCTCTTCGGGAAAGAGTAGCTGAGCGTGATCTCACGCAGCCTGACCCAGTCCGCACGTTCAATGGCTGCCCAGGAAGGGCCTCCCCCAAAGTTGCTTCCGAATCCTGTAAGCCAGCTTTCATCCAGGACCACCGGGGTTACATTGCTGACGCCGGAGGATACCGGACTGTTGTCGGTTGCTACGTGCCCGTAAACACCGTCGAATACGACAATATTTCCGGCAGGAGTCTTGTCAAAATCAATGGTTCCTTCCGGAGTGTAAACTACGTCACGGGTGAGAGTCCGCTCAGTCGTTCCCAGGTAGTTCATGGCAAAAGCGGTTCCGTTGTACTGATCTCCGCCCCTCTTGATATCCAG
>CAYSJH010000120.1:1967-3949 GCA_964431315.1 uncultured Bacteroides sp.
GTATTTTTCATCTTGGTGAAGTTGGCCATGATGTTCCATGAGAATCCGCCGACGACAACCGGGGTTGCCTTCAGGGTGATCTCGATCCCCTTGGATTCCATGGTCGCGGCATTCTGGTAAACCGACTGGAAACCGGAGGAGGCTGCAATGGGGACATCAAGAAGCAGGTCGGTGTTCTTATTATAGAAATAACCGAAATCAAGACCAAGCCTGTTATTATAGAACCTAAGATCGATCCCTGCTTCGGTGGAGGTCATGGTTTCGTGTTTCAGGTCCGGGTTCCCGAGGGACGAAGAAAGTTCGAAGCCTGAAAATCCCAGGAACGGGGTGGTGACCCCGGTGGTGACCCATCCGTCGCCCGTTGTGTAAGGCACATAAAGAGTTCTTGTGTTGTAGGGTGAAGCTATGTTGGCCGTTCTGGCCCAGGATGCCCGGATCTTTGCAAACGGAAGGATGTTATTGTTTTTCAATCCCGGCAGCTCTGTCAGCACAAATCCCAAGCTTGCAGAGGGATAGAAGGCGGACTTGTTTGCTTTGGGCATGGTGGTGGACCAGTCGTTCCTTCCGGTAAAGTCCAGGAAGAGCATACTCATGAAATCGAGTGACAAGTCACCGAAGACAGCCATGGTCCTGTAGTATTCTCCATAGGTATCGGCGGTTTGTGAAGTGGTATTCGATACATCGTAAAATCCGATGATGGACAGACCGTCCGCGTCTCCGAAAAGATATTTGCCGAAACTAGCATACATATTATGGCCGAGGGTAAGAGATGCCTTAAGGAAATCCCCGAAATCCCGGTTAAGGTTCAGTAAAAGGTCGCCGTTGAACTTTCCACCTGTCCACGAATATTCGCCATCATAACCATCCGGGTATTGATTTGAATATACCGCGAATACGTCCTTGTAGGCACGCGTGTACCAGTCAATCCCGGCATTGTAATACAGGTTGATCCAGTCCGTGATGTTGTAAGAGAAAGTCGTATTGCCGATAAAACGGTTGACTTTTTCATCAAAGAAGTTCTTGTTGGCCGTCCAGTAGGGATTGTCGTATCCAACTCCATTACGGTAGGTCCTCTGGGTACCGTCCGGGAATTCGTACCCGGCTGCATTATCGAAGGTCGGAGGTGTCCTGGTCAGACCCAGCATGACGCCGGATATGTTCGACCCTTTCTGAATCTGGTTGGCCCGGCTGTTGATGTAGTTGACGTTGGTCCCGACCTTGATCTTGCTTGTAAGGTTCGTCTCGGCGTTCAGCCGGATGCTTGTCCGCGCAAACTTGTTGTTGGGAATGATCCCCTTTTGCTCCAGGTCAGACACGGAGAAATAATAGGTGCTCTTCTCACTGCCCGCTGAAACGCTTAGAGTATTGTCATAGACCATACCCGTCTGGAAGAAATCATACTGGTCATAGGTCTGGACAGGTTTCCCATTGGCATTGGGATTGCTCTGGCCGACGATCATTCCGTTCGGATCCCACTTGTAATCCGGGT
Organism: uncultured Bacteroides sp.; assembly: GCA_964431315.1. Taxonomy (GTDB): domain Bacteria; phylum Bacteroidota; class Bacteroidia; order Bacteroidales; family SM23-62; genus SM23-62. The sequence continues at coordinate 3,457 of CAYSJH010000120.1, forward strand.
TCGTGGTGGTATCGTACTGCAGGGTGTCCACATTAGGTCCGAATGACCTCTGGAATCCGCCGACCCACTGCCCTTTGTTCCCCTGGGCATATTGCCTCTGCATGGGCTCAACCTGGGAGAGCTTCTCTATGCCGAACCTGGTATGAAAGTCCACTTTCAGGGCCTTTCCGGTGGTTCCCTTCTTGGTTGTTACCACGATTACACCATTGGCGGCACGCAGACCGTAAAGGGCCGTTGCGGCGCCTCCTTTCAGCACACTGATCGATTCGATGTCGTCCGGGTTCAGGTCGATGGAGCGGCTTGAGGCCGTAACCCCGTCGACGTTTCCATAGGTTGCATTATCGTCATCTTGTCCTCCGCCCTGGCCTGAATTAATTGGCATCCCGTCCACAACCCAGAGGGGCTCGTTGTTGCCCAGAATGGAAGCGGATCCACGGATGGTAACGTGGGTGGCCGCTCCTGCTTCTCCGGAGGCACTGGTGATCTGAACACC
>CAYSJH010000121.1:0-3932 GCA_964431315.1 uncultured Bacteroides sp.
TCATCCATGATCTCGTTGATGTAATAATCCAGGTTCAGCTTGGTGCCGCTGTTCAAAATGGCTTCAATCTCGTCGAGCAGGGTAGGCATTTCGAGGTTCTTGGCCGACGCAATGTCATCGAGCGATACTTTCCGGTCAATGTTCTGTATTATGTATACTTTCAGCCCGGATTTGTTCACCACCGATTTGACCACCATATCCTGGGCCCTGATGATCTCCTTTTCATTCACATAGGTCGATATGAGCTCAACGAACCGCTTCCCGTAGCGTTGTGCCTTGCCCGATCCGACCCCCTGAATGTTCAGCAGTTCCTCCATGGTGATCGGGTACTGGATGGCCATATCTTCCAGGGAGGGGTCCTGGAAGATCACAAATGGAGGAAGGTTCAGCTCGTGAGACATCTTTTTTCGCAGGTCCTTGAGGATGCTGAACAGCTCCTCATCGACCGTTCCTGTCTTGCTGCCCTTCATCAGGGCAGCATCTTCGGATTCGGCTTCATAGTCGTGATCAAGGGTGATCATGAAAGAGTGCGGCTTTTCCAGGTATTCCTTTCCTTTTTTAGTCAGCTTCAGCAATCCGTAGTTTTCAATGTCCTTGGTGATGAATTGTGCGACCAGGCATTGTCTCAGGACGGCATTCCAGAATTTGAAGTCCCTCTCGTCTCCCGAGCCGAATTCGGGTATGTGGTGATGCCTGTAGGACTTGACCGTGGAAGTGGCATTCCCCGACAGGATGTTGGAGATGTGACCGGCCTTGAACTTTTCCTTGACGGCAAGGATCAGTTTCAGCGCCTTGACGATTTGATCCTTTCCCTCGATTTCTTCCTTGGGGTTCAGGCAATTGTCGCAATTTTCACATCTCCCATCCATCACTTCCCCGAAATAATTCAGCAGCAATTTGGGCCTGCAGACGGATGATTCGGCGTAGGCGACGGTCTCCAGGAGCAGCTGTTTCCCGATTTCCTGCTCGGCCACCGGCTTCCCCTGCATGAATTTTTCAAGTTTCTGGATGTCGTTGTAACTGTAAAAGGCAATGCAGTTCCCCTCTCCGCCGTCCCTGCCGGCACGTCCGGTTTCCTGGTAATAGCCCTCGAGGCTTTTGGGGATGTCGTAGTGGATGACAAATCGTACGTCCGGCTTGTCAATGCCCATGCCGAATGCTATGGTGGCAACAATCACATCCACCTCTTCCATGAGGAACTGGTCCTGGTTGGAGGAACGCGTGGCGGAATCCATCCCGGCATGGTAGGGCAGTGCCTTGATGCCGTTGACCTTCAGGGTTTCGGCAAGTTCTTCGACCTTTTTCCGGCTCAGGCAGTAAATGATGCCGGATTTGCCCGGGTTGTTCAGGATGTAACGGATGATCTCCTTTGTGGCGGAGATCTTCGGGCGAACCTCGTAGTACAGGTTTTCCCGCCGGAACGAATCCTTGAATACCCTGGCATCAAGCATGTCCAGGTTTTTCTGGATGTCATGCTGAACCTTCGGGGTGGCTGTAGCGGTCAGGGCGATGATGGGTGCCGGTCCGATCTGGTTGATGATCGGGCGGATCCGCCTGTATTCGGGCCGGAAATCATGTCCCCATTCCGAAATGCAATGCGCTTCATCAACGGCATAAAAGGAAATCCTGATCTTTTTAAGGAATTCGATGTTTTCCAGTTTTGTAAGTGATTCCGGGGCGACGTACAGAAGGCGTGTCCTTTGTTCAATCAGGTGGGACTTTACCTGTTCCACCTGGGCCTTGGAGAGGGAAGAGTTCAGGAAATGGGCGATGCCATCGTCCGTGCTGAAGCTCCGCATGGCATCCACCTGGTTTTTCATCAGGGAGATCAGAGGGGAAATGACAATGGCCGTCCCTTCCATGATCAGGGAAGGAAGCTGGTAACAGAGCGATTTGCCCCCGCCTGTCGGCATCAGCACAAAGGAATCCTGGCCGGCGAGCACGCTCCGGATGATCACCTCCTGGTTGCCTTTAAAGCTGTCAAAGCCAAAGTACTTCTTCAGGTAATCGATCAACGCTATGTCCGAACTAACCTCCATGGTCCTGCTTCAGATATCCTACTCTTAAGTTAACAAATTTATTTAGATGGAATAACCGCTGACAGCCAATTTAACTTCTAAATAACAATTTTTCAGGCAATCCTTTTTTATCGGAACAGTAAAAGGGCCACGCAGTTCTCATTTCTCGTGGACTTTCAAAATATATAAATACATTTGTAATTCTAATTTACAAAATATTCTGGAATACTGTTCCACCTGGAATTATTCTCTTTAAATCAACCTGTGGCATAGAGGGAACATGGCTATAAAGAGCGAAAACGAAATGTCTTTCCTGGAACATCTCGAGGTTCTCAGGTGGCACCTGATAAGGGCTTTGCTGGCGATCATGGTGGTGGCCATCGTTGCGTTTATATTCAAGGACATAGTATTCAACAAGATCATCCTGGCACCAAAAATGCCCGAATTCATCACCAACAGGCTGCTTTGCAAATTTGGCAGGGCGATAAACATCCTCAAGCTCTGCATCAATTCCAAGCCCCTGGAGGTGATCAGCATTAAGATGGCGGGACAGTTTTCCATGCACATCATGGTATCGCTCGTTGCGGGGTTTGTGGTGGCCTTTCCTTACGTATTCTTCGAGTTCTGGAGGTTTATCGTACCTGCCCTGTACTCCAAGGAAAAACAGCATGCCCGGGGTGCGGTCTTTTACAGTTCCATGCTCTTTATCATAGGGATTCTTTTCGGCTATTTCATAATCGTTCCCCTTTCGGTGCATTTCCTTGGCTCCTACAGCGTTAGTGACCAGGTGACCAACCAGATCAACCTGATCTCATACGTCTCGACCATCGCATCCGTGGTCCTGGCGGCCGGGATCGTTTTTGAACTTCCGATCCTTATGTATTTCCTGACCAAAGCGGGACTGGTCACACCGCAGTTCCTGAAAAAGTACAGGAGGCATTCGCTGATCGTCATACTTGCCATGGCCGCCATCATCACCCCGCCGGATATTTTCAGCATGATCCTGGTTTCCCTGCCGCTGGTCCTTCTTTACGAAGCCGGGATCACGATCTCAAAAAGGATTGTCCGGAAGAAGGCACAAAGGGAAAAACTGGAAGAATCCCGGGAAACATAATGCAGATATTTTCGTTGTATTAATGACCGTTAAAAACTATGCCCGATGAGGCTTCACACCAGCAAACTGGTTAAACGATACCGAAACCGGACGGTTGTAAAAAGAGTTTCCATCGAGGTGGAGCAGGGGGAGATCGTGGGACTTCTGGGGCCGAACGGTGCCGGGAAGACGACTACGTTTTACATGATCGTGGGACTCATCTCGCCCAACGAGGGTAAGATCTTCATCGACGACCGGGACATTACCAGGGAACCCGTCTACAGGCGGGCCAGGCTGGGTATCGGGTATCTTTCTCAGGAAGCGTCCGTGTTCAGGAAACTCAGCGTCGAGGATAACCTCTATGCCGTCCTGGAAATGTCTGACTTATCATATGAAGAGCAGATGGAACGTGCCGAGATGCTGCTGAAGGAATTCGGACTGGAAAAAATACGGAAAAGCCTCGGGATCCAGCTTTCCGGCGGGGAACGCCGGCGAACAGAGATCGCCAGGGCCCTTGCTTTGAGTCCCAGGTTCATCCTCCTCGACGAACCCTTTGCCGGGGTCGATCCCATTGCCGTGGAGGATATCCAGGAGATCGTTTCCAACCTGAAGAACAAGAATATCGGCATCCTGATCACGGACCATAACGTGCACGAAACCCTTTCCATCACCGACCGGGCTTACCTCCTGTATGAAGGGAACATCCTGAAATCCGGCTCTGCCGACGACCTGGCCCAGGATGAGCAGGTCAGGCGGGTATACCTGGGCAAGAAATTCGAACTGCGCTGACGCTCAGTGAGAAGAATTTGGACTTACCCCAA
>CAYSJH010000122.1:0-3836 GCA_964431315.1 uncultured Bacteroides sp.
CAACCAGGTAACGGTTGTAAAGCGCCCAGGCGGTCCAGCTGCTGAAACTGCGGAGTTTCTTCATCTCCCCGCCGTCATTCCCCCGGTACCAGACATGCACGTCATCGTCGAGGTATTCCCGGTCATGCAGCCAGCGGGATTCGAAAATATGATGACCGAGGGCAGCGCTGATCATGTTGTAGCGGTCGGCATAGGACCTTGGCACCAGGAATTCGGTGATCACATACCCCTGCGGTGTTTCCCGGATGTGCTTCCGCAGGGTCCACCAGCGGTAATACCAGATCTCGTCGAAATTATCCTGGGGACATTCGAAGAGTGGGATGTTTTCCTTCATCCAGTCCCATGCCTCTGAATTCGGAATGGCCTGCACGATGTTTTCATCCTCCATGCGGTTGAAGTAATCGACGTAATGTTTAAAATCAGCCTCATCGAGGAGGCCGGCCCCGGTCCTGCCGGTGCGGTCCCCTCCCGAACAACCCTGCAACTGGAATGCCAGCAGAAGTATGGGTAACAGAAATGTCCGCATCTCAGTTCTTAACGAATTTCCGCATGGTACGTCCTGCGGTGGTGGTGATCCTTAAATAATAAATACCCGGCTTTAGATCTCCGGTTCCGATGCTGCGATCTCCGGAAGGAACAATTTCCTTCAGGAGGCGGCCCGTCTGGTCATATATCGTGACTTTTATCACCGGCTTTCCTGCCGAAATGCGTATTTGGTCTCCGGCAGGATTCGGATAAAGCCGTATCTCAGGCAATGTCAGGTATCGAGTACCGCTGGCCCCGAAAACAAGGGTCCGGGTGGTGTCTGTTCCGATGCAGCCATACTCATCCTTGTACCAGTAAATCACTTCGTATTCCCCTGTTTCCTTGGGCTGGAATATCGCCTGGCTCTCGGGCATCAGGGTAATGCCGGTTCCCATTATGAATTTCCCTCCGACCGGTTCTCCGCTGAGGAAGACACGGTCATCCACATGATAGAAAGTATCGAGCCCGACGATGTACGGCTCCGGAATGGGGTGTACAGAAATTACCTCCATGACCGAATCCGTGAAGCCTTCCCCGTCAGAATACACGTATTTCAATTCATAATTACCGGTATCTGCAGGATAAAATACTACGCTGTCCCCGTAAACGGTCATTGCACTGCCACCGGTGAATTGACCGCCGCTGGGGGACCCGGTCATGGAAACCGGCCCGGTCCCGATGCAATAATGATCCTCAATGCCCTTTACATGGACTACAGGATTCAGTATCTGGGTGAAATCTTCCACCAGGCCGTTCAGGTATACCTCCAGCATGGTGTAACCCGATTCATGGATGTCGTTTCGGTCTTCCGGGTCTCCCGGATCCAGTCCGTTTGCCTGTTCCCAGGCATCGTCCATACCGTCCTGGTCAGCGTCGACGGGCACATCATAGGTAAGGTATTCCGGGTATCCGCCGACTGCGCTGGGAGTATCGATGATGCCTCCCCCTCCGAAAGTTCCGGTACCGGTTGCAGTTCCGCTTATGGCCTCCTGGACGACCCGGGCATCAACAGTATCTCTCCTGGGGTAAACGGCGCCGACCATGGACAGGACGGATTGACAGGCATCTTCCGCGGTTTCAGTCGGCAGGGGGTCCGACATCCGGAACGGTACGTCGGATTTCGCGGCAGCCAGGTTTCCCGATGGGATCCTGTCCAGGCTCACGCCAAGCCAGTTGTCATCCGTCCTGCTTGTACTGGTAACCATTATGTTCCCGTCTATGAACCATCTCCCCGTTCCTTCTGCGGTATTATCCGCAGATACCCAGCTCGGTTCAATAAAAAGCAGTGGATTCGGTGTGGCAGGTCCCGGCTTATAATAATTATTCACCATGTTTGCATGGGAATAGCCTCCGGCAATCTCCACTTCCCCGCCATAGCAGGCATTGGTCTTGCCCCAGTTATAGATCACGTTGTTCCGGTAGTCCACCAGTGCGCTGGTATCGTGGGCCCTTGCCCCGTTGAACCGTATGGTACGGCTCCAGTTATGGGCGATAAAGTTGTGGTGGATGGAGGAGTACTGTCCCCCCCAGACACCGCAATAGGAACGGCTTCCTTTAGCATGATATGCATTGTACAAACCCTCGCTGGCGATGCACCACTGGACCGTGGTATAGTGGTTGTCGTAAAAAATGGCGCATTCCTCGTTGGCCCAGCTGAACGAGCAGTGATCGACCATCACATGGTTGCAGTTTTCCACATCAAGTCCCGCTATGCCATGAGAAAGGGCTTCTTCACCGGCACCGAGTCCGGGCCTGAATCTCAGGTAACGGATAATCACGTTATCGCCCCTGAGCGTCACTGTCCGGTTCTTGAAGCAGATCCCATCACCCGGGGCGGTCTGCCCGGCCAGGGTCAGGTTCCCTCTCTGGATGGTCAGCTCATCCTGCAGTTCAATGATACCCGAAACCCTGAAAACCACCGTAAGCCGCCGGGGTATCTTATAGGTGATTCCCGGTATAGTGGGATGGGGTACCGTATCAATCGCCTGCTTCAGGACCCAGCGGAAGCTTCCTTCCGGGGGATCAGCCGGATCATCAAGCAGATTTGTCACGGCGATCACATCTCCGCCACGGCCTCCCGTTACGTATTTCCCGAATCCTTCGGCACCGGGGAAGGCCGGCAGCTGGCCATTCAGGGTCCCCGCCGCAAGGATGGTGCAGATCAATATCGCCGGTTTGAATCCAGTTCTGTAGTATTTCATGGTTTTCAGATTTTAGGATTTATCCGGCACGCTGGTTTTCAGATAGTTAATATAAAATCCGGATTCCTGCTCCCAGCTTCCGCCGTTCGGAACATCGAAATCCTGGTCTGTTGGCGTGTCCGGGTCGGGGAAACGCCTGATCGCTCCGGTCCTGAAGGTAATCCTTTCCAGGGTATGGACAGGCGAGTAAAACAGTCCGGTTGCTTTTTTCTTATCATTCACGAAGATTTCGTAAAACCGGGTTTCCGTAGTTGCATGAATCAGTATGCGATACTCGTCCCCGCTCTTGTATTTCATGATATTCCTGAGACGATACCCGGCCTTGTGCTTGATATTCCCGTCACTGTCAAACAGGATGCGCATGGCAGGTGTTCCCTTTCCGTCCTGCAGTTCAATATACAATTTTCCCAGGCTATCCTGGGCCGGAATCACTGAAAATTCCACAATTATTTTATCGGAAGAGGGAAAAAGCCTATCCGCCCGTGCATAATCGAATGGATCGCGGTCCTTCAAAGCCAGCCGCCGTATTCCGTTCCCGTTGGTCTCTATCCGTGCCGGTGCCCAGAGGGGACTGAAAAGGTTCCAGGAATCCAGTTCCTTTCCGTCAGGCATTTCATTGTAAACCTCGCTGACCTGTTCTTGTTCCCTTTCCCTGACCGGAACAGGGATGCAGGAGACCCAGATGTCCTCCTTGTTCATGCTGTAGCTGACCCAGAGATTTCCGTCGGACGGGGTGCCGTTCCCCTCCAGGATCCCGCGGACATACTGGGGACCGTAGGACTTGTAGGCCCCCCCGTAGCGCATGGTGGTGATTTCGCCGTTGACCAGCAGGAGATTATGAAAATCCAGGCCGTCTTCACTGACCGAAATGGCGAGGGGCCAGCGGAAATCAGAGGGATTGTAAACGGTCGCATATCGCCCGTCGGACGTCTTCTGCGCCCAGATCTTGGCATTCGCATTCACGAACCCGGGCGCTCTCACCGGGGTGGTCCAGGTCCTGCCGCCGTCCCCGCTGAGGGCGGTCAGCGCATCTTTCCAGAAGCCGACAACTTGCCCGTCGGGCAGGTGGTAATAGGACAGGGCCTTGTATTCCTTATGCATGGGGATCAG
>CAYSJH010000123.1:0-3736 GCA_964431315.1 uncultured Bacteroides sp.
AAGGGGGTTATTCAGGGCATAGGTGTACCTATTGTAGTTTTGGGTATTGAAGGGTTGAGACACAAGTATATACGGGCTTAACATCATCCCGATTGTTGGATCGTACATTCCTCCCATTCATGTTAATCAAACCAAAGCCTTCAATATGTTCGTGGCGGGTTCAGACTCAGGCCGGCTGATGGGGTATACTACTCATGCTGCGCGCAGGCGTTTGACGTCTGTTTTTTCGAATTTCTCCCTGGCGTACTCAAGGTCGATGTGGATCTCCTTGATCTCCTGGGAAGGCAGATCGAACATCGCGTCGATCATGATGGCTTCGCAGATCGATCGCAGTCCCCTTGCCCCCAGCTTGAACTCGATGGATTTTTCCACCACGTAATCCAGCACGTTCTCTTCGAAGGTCAGCTTTATCCCGTCCATCTCAAAAAGCATTTCATACTGCTTCAGGATCGCATTCCTCGGGACGGTCAGTATCTTCCGAAGTGCGCCTGCATCCAGCGGATTCAGGTAGGCAACCACGGGCAGGCGGCCAACGATCTCGGGAATAAGCCCGAAGGCCTTCAGATCCTGCGGGGCAACATACTGAAGCAGGTTGGTCCGGTCGACCTTGTCGGCCTCTTTGACAGCGGTGTACCCGACGGTCTTGGTGTTCAGGCGCTGCCCTATCTTTTTCTCGATGCCGTCAAAGGCGCCCCCGCAAATGAAAAGGATATTCTTGGTATTGACAGGGATCATTTTCTGATCGGGGTGTTTCCGCCCGCCCTGGGGAGGGACATTAACCACGGATCCCTCCAGAAGCTTAAGGAGTCCCTGCTGCACGCCTTCGCCGGAGACGTCCCTGGTGATTGAGGGATTATCGGATTTCCTGGCTATTTTATCGATCTCGTCGATGAAAACGATGCCTTTTTCGGCAGCTTCAACATTATATTCCGCCACCTGCAGGAGACGGGTCAGGATGCTCTCAATGTCCTCGCCCACATAACCTGCCTCGGTCAGGACCGTGGCATCCACGATGGTAAAGGGCACATGAAGCATCTTGGCGATGGTTCGCGCAAGCAGTGTTTTACCGGTACCCGTTTCACCGACCAGGATGATGTTGGACTTTTCGATCTCCACCTCGTTCTTATCCTGGTTTTTCACATGGACCAGGCGCTTGTAGTGGTTGTAAACGGCTACCGAAATGAATTTCTTTGCATAATCCTGGCCGATTACGTACTGGTCAAGGAAATTTTTGATCTCTTCCGGTTTGGAAAGTTTGATCTGGTTGACATCGAACTCGGAATTCTTCTTCAGCTCCTCCTGAAGGATGCTGTGCGCCTGTTCGATGCAGGAATCACAAATATGACCTGATATGCCTGCGATCAGCAGGTTGGTATCACGCTTTTCCCTTCCACAGAAAGAACATCTGTCCATAGTCCGGAGTTTTAATGAATTATTTTTTCACTTTATCAAGTACTTCATCGATCATCCCGTAATCAAGCGCTTCCTTTGCCGTCATCCAGTGGTCGCGGTCGGAATCCTTCTCGATCTTCTCGTACGGATTGCCGGAATGGTCTGCTATGATCTGGTAAAGTTCCTTTTTCAGCTTCAGTATCTCCCGGGTCGTGATCTCGATGTCCGATGCCTGTCCCTGGACGCCCCCCATCGGCTGGTGTATCATGATCCTTGAATGCTTAAGGGCAGAGCGCTTGCCCTTGGTTCCGGCCGTTAGCAAAACGGCACCCATGGAGGCTGCCATGCCCGTGCAAATGCTGGCCACGTCCGAACTGATGTACTGCATAGTATCATAGATGCCAAATCCTGCGTGAACCGAACCTCCCGGAGTGTTGAAATAGATCTGGATATCCTTGGTGGGATCGGACGAATCCAGGAAAAGCAGCTGGGCCTGGATAATGTTGGCAACGTAGTCATCAATGGGCAGTCCCAGGAAAATGATCCGGTCCATCATGAGTCTTGAGAAAACATCCATGGTGGCAATGTTCAGCTGGCGTTCCTCGATGATCGTGGGAGATATGTAATTGCCCCAGATGGAGGTATACCTCTGCAGGGTCATGCTGCTGATGCCCATGTGCTTGACGGCATATTTATTAAATTCATTCGGGTCCATGGCTGCGATATTTATACAATATTAACTATTCTCGAACAATTTATTGAATTTTTCAACTGTAATTTGCTTATTATCAAGCTTGACCTGAGTACGAATATAGTCCATTACCTTCTTTTCCAGTATCCTTTCAACGCTTCGTCTTCGTTCTTCTTCGTTCTTCAGCATCTCGTTTGCATAGTTATTGAGGTTTTCCTCGGGCACGTTCATCATGCCATACTGCTGGAACTGCATCAGCGCCGTTTCCCTCGCTGCTGCCCTGATCTCTTCCGCCTCCACCTTGATTTCCTTGTCTTTTACGATCTGGTCGCGGATCAGCTGCCATTTCAGATCGTCCTCAAATTTCGGAAAATCTTGTTCAATCTGTTCCGCCGTGAACTTATCTTCGTTGACAAGGACCAGCCAGCGTTTCAGGAATTCCACCGGCAGGTCGAACCGGTACTTTTTCAGCAAAGACTTTTTAACATCCACCGTAAAGCGGTATTCGCTGTCCCGCTTAAGTCCCTTTTTCAGGTCCTCCTCAATCCTTACCTCAAATTCTTCCATGGTTTTCACCTCATCCTTTCCGTAAAGCCTGTCAAAAAATTCCTGGTTAAAATCTGCTTTCACGAATTTGGAGATCTCCTTTATCGTAACACGGAAATTCGGGGCGATTTCCCGCACCTCCGCTTTATCGATTTTAAGGATGGAAGCGATCTCCGTATCGTTCGGGAATGCACTGCGAATATCGATGTCAACGGTATCCCCCACCTGCCTGGCCATAAATGCCGTACGGGTTGTTTCGTCCTTTACCACCTCGAGGGAAAAATAGGTGTCGTGGGAATGGATGCCTCCTTCGATCGGGTTACCTTCCCTGTCGATCTGGATGAAATCGGCTTTCAGGTTCTCGGATCCCCCAATATGTTCAACCGGATCCATCCGGCCCATCCGGCCTGCGTATGAATCTTTCGTCTCGGCGATCATCTGTTTGTCGATCTGTATCTCGTAGAAAGGAATCCTGTCTTTCTGGCTCAGGGAAATTTCAAGTTCCGGGGCAAGTCCCAGATCAAAATCAAACTCAAACTCGGTCTGGTGTTCCCAGTCTATATCCTTTTTCTGCTTTTCACTGGGCAGCGGATCCCCGAGGATCCTGATGTTTTCCTCGCGGATGTAATTCGTAACGGACTCGGATACCAGTTTGTTGATCTCCTCCACCATCACCGGCCTGTGGTACATCCTGCGTACCAGTCCCGCCGGAACCTTCCCCGGGCGGAACCCGTCCAGGGTCACTTTCTTGCGGTAATCTTTCAATACATCATCCACCCGGCCGGTATAGTCTTTTTCCTCGATGCGGATTTTCAGGGTGGCGTTCAATTCGTCAACTTTCTCTCTTGTAATGTTCATTCGTAAACCTTATTTAAACCAGTTTAAGTTCAACTAATATTTTACCATTTTATCATTAATCCAGTTTGCGTCAGCCATTCCGGTCCGCAGCGAACGGATCAGTAAAAACCGCCAAATGAACGATCCCTGACCGTTCGGTTGGCGGTTGTGTCTCGTTGAAAGTGCGGATGAAGGGACTCGAACCCCCACGCCCTAAGGCACAAGATCCTAAGTCTTGCGCGTCTACCAATTCCGCCACATCCGCAAAAT
>CAYSJH010000124.1:0-3691 GCA_964431315.1 uncultured Bacteroides sp.
TGAAAAAGACCAGTTACATAATTGCCATCTGCCTGATTGCTTCAGGATTGCCGCTGTGCGGTCAGGATGCCACTGAAATCATCAGGAAGGCGGATGAAAAAATGCAGGGCGAGGAGACCAGCCAGAGCACCATGACCATGACCATTGTCCGGCCAACCTGGGAAAGGGTCATCACGTTTAAGAACTGGACCAGGGGAAGGGATTATTCCCTTGCCCTGATTACCTCCCCGGCCAGGGAAAAGGGCCAGACCTTCCTGAAAAGGGAAAATGAAATGTGGAACTGGAATCCCACGATCAACCGCCTGATCAAGCTTCCTCCCTCCATGATGTCGCAGGGCTGGATGGGATCGGATTTCTCGAACGACGACCTTTTAAAAGAATCGTCCATCGTGGTGGATTATACCCACAGGATCGTCGGAGAAGAGGCAATTGACGGCCGGGATTGCTATAAAATCGAACTGATCCCCCATGAAGATGCCGCCGTTGTCTGGGGCAGGATCCTCAAATGGGTCTCAAAGGAAGAATACCTGCAGATGAAAAGCGAATACTACGACGAGGATAATTACCTGATTAAAACCGAACTGGCCCACGATATCAAAATGATGGACGGAAGGCTGCTCCCTTCAAGGTTCGAACTGATCCCGGAAGAGGAAAAAGGCAATAAAACGGTGGTTGTAATGGATGAGATCCTGTTCAACAAACCCATTCCGGATGCTTTTTTTTCCCAGCAGAACATGAAGACGGTCCGATAAGGCAGACCGCTACAATGCATTATGTCCCCGGAATTTTTAAAATGACCACGAAATGAACGAATACCTGAAACTGGCCTGGAGGAACATCTGGAGGAACAAGCGCAGAACGCTCATTACCATAGCAGCCGTTTTCTTTGCCCTGTTTTTATCGCTGATCATGCGGTCCCTGCAGGTCGGCAGCTACGGGCACATGGCCGACAGCATTGTGGAGGCTTACACCGGATCCCTGCAGATCCATAAAAACGGGTACTGGGAAGATCCGACACTCGACAATACCTTTGAGTACGATTCAGTCCTTGTGCAGAACATAGAAAACCAGTGGAACGTGAAAGCCGTTATCCCCCGGCTGGAGTCTTTTGCCCTGGCCTCCACCGGTGAACATACCAAGGGGATCATGGTCGTGGGAATTGATCCCCGCAAAGAGCTTCAGCTGACCCACCCGGACAGGAAACTGGTAGAAGGGGTGTATTTTAACGGCTCTCCGGGGGGGGCGCTGGTTTCAAGCAAGCTGGCTGAATTCCTGAACCTCTCGCTGGGCGATACCCTGACCCTGCTGAGCACCGGTTATCACGGGGCCAGTGCGGCAGGGATTTCCCCGGTAATCGGGATCCTTAAAATGCCGAATCCTGAACTGGACCGCCGCATGGTTTTCCTGACCCTTCCCTATGCCCAGGAATTATACGGGGCAAGGAACATGCTTTCCTCGCTGGTGATCAACGTCGACAACTCCGACAAGCTCACCAGAACAAAAAAAGAACTTGTCTCCCTCCTCGATGATGAGCTCTACGAGGTCATGGACTGGAAGGAAATGAACCCGGAGCTGGTCCAGCAGATCCAGAGCGATCAGTCCAGCGGCTTCATCATGCTCGGCGTGCTTTACCTGATCATCGGATTCGCCGTGCTGGGCACCCTGATCATGATGACCACCGAACGGCGCCGGGAATTCGGGGTCATGGTTGCAATCGGGATGCAGAAAAAGAAATTAAGCCTCATCCTGACCATTGAAATGCTTATGATGGGACTGGTGGGGATCGTTTCGGGGATCCTGGGGAGCCTCCCGGTAATCTGGATCCTTGTCCAGCATCCCATACGGTTCACCGGTGAATACGCCAAACTTTTCGAGGTCTATGGCTGGGAGCCCATCATGCCCGCTCAGTTCGACCTCTCATATTTTTTGGGACAATCCACCATTGTCCTGGTTATCTTTATCCTGGCTATTGTATATCCCATCAACACCGTGCTGAGGCTTAAAGAAATCAAGGCATTGCGTGGCTTGCATTAACGTTAAAAACAATCCAAATGATCTGGTCAATAGCATGGAAGAACGTATGGCGGAACAAGATCCGCTCTATGGTGGTCATCGTTGCCTTTACTGTGGGCATATTCGGAGGGGTTTACATGGTGGCCTTCTTTTACGGGATGACGGATTCGCGGATCAAGATGGCCATCGGTAACGAATCTTCCCATATTCAGGTCCATAATCCGCGGTATCTCGATAACAATGAACTGAAATATACCATCGACGATTCGTATGAATACGTTTCCCAGATCGAGCAGATCCCGCAAGTGAAAGCGGTGAGTCCCCGGATCAAAATCCTCGGGATGGCAAGTACTTCCGGAAACGCTTCCGGGGTCATGATCAACGGGATCGATGTGGAGCGCGAGCGGCAGGTTACGGGGATCGCGGAATCCCTGGTCCGTAATGGCGGATCCTTCTTTGGGGACGATGGAAGGAAACCCATGGTGATCGGTGAGAAACTGGCCAAAACCCTGAAGCTCACCTATTATGAACTGTTACCGGAGGACCTGGAAAGGCTCGGGGAAAGAAGAAAATACCGCGGCGTATTGCCCCTCCTGGATTCAATCAAGGGGGAGACTTACCGGACGGAAGCGGAATTCGACCATGCCCTGGCGGGTTTGTTCGGGGAAAGGGAAGCCAAAAGATTGTCGTTCAGGATCAAGGAAGAAGCCATAAAATACCATCTGAAATGGAAGATCGTGCTTAGTTTTCAGTCCCTCGACGGGAATATTGCCTACGATGCCTTCCGGGTGGTGGGCATTTATAAAACTGGGAATTCTTCCTTCGACGGGATGAATCTTTACGTGCGTAATGAAGACATCGCCCCTGTTGCCGGCCTGCATCCCGGGCAGGTCAACCAGGTCGCCATTCTGTTGAATTCGGTAAAGGATGACAAGCTTGTCGCCGAAAAAGTAAAGCAGATCAGGCCGGACCTGGATGTCCAGACCTGGGACAAGATCATGCCTGAAGCCGCCATGTATACCGAGGCCATGAATTATTACCTTCTGATCTTTCTGGTTATCATTCTCCTGGCTCTCGGATTTGGCATCGTCAATACCATGCTGATGGCCGTCCTGGAACGCGTAAAGGAACTCGGCATGCTGATGGCGATCGGGATGAACAAAAAAAGGGTTTTCTGGATGATCATGCTGGAAACGGTTTTCCTCGGACTAACCGGGGCCATGGCCGGTACCTTTTTATGCTACCTGCTGGTATGGATTACCGGGAAGACCGGGGTGGACCTTTCAGCATTTTACGGGAAGGGACTGGAAGCCTTCGGATTTTCAGCAGTGGTCTATCCTTCCATCAGCCTGGGATCGTTCTTCCAGATCCTGTTCCTGGTGATCCTGACCGGGATACTGGCCTCGATCTATCCGGCCCGCAAGGCACTACAGCTGAACCCGGCAGAGGCCCTGAGGGTCGATATGTAAAATCAAAAAACCAGTAATATAAAAAACCATGAAAGTAATAGAGATTAAAAACCTGCATAAGACCTACAATGATTCCGAGCAGCTGGTTCATGCGATCCGCGGCATAGATCTTTCGTTCGAAGCCGGAGAATTCACGGCCATCGCCGGTCCCTCCGGCTGCGGAAAAACCACCCTGCTGAATATGCTGGGGGGACTGGACAATCCCAGCG
>CAYSJH010000125.1:0-3673 GCA_964431315.1 uncultured Bacteroides sp.
AGGTTTTTCCGCTGGCGGTGCTGGTGGGATTACGGTACCGGGCTTTCCGGCGATCTTTTCACCCATGAGTACGATGCCATGAACCAGATCCTTTCGCTCGGCATACCCCATTCTGTGGTCTCCTCGGGCGGCATTTATTATTTCAAGGATGGACGCGAGGTTCCCGATGTGTGGCAGGTCAGCTGCGAATACCCCGAACGTGACCTCACCCTGCTCTACAGCGCCACCCTGGCAAGCAGCCGGGATCGCGGCAAGGTCATCATGGGCCATGACGCAAATATGGAGATTGGGAATAACCTCACCGTATGGGCGGACCGGGATTCCACCCGGTACGCAGAAATGATCGAACAGGGAATAGTTGATCCTGGACGTCCGCTGTATACCTATGTACCGGGCAAGAAGAACGTGGATGCGGTAACCTCGGCAACGGAGGCCTATTTTGCCGGAAGGGGTCTGCTCTATACTTACCGGGAAGGACGACGGGTTGATACCACCCACCTTCATATCAAGGAATGGATCGATTGCATACGCTCAGGACAGCAACCGAGCTGTAACATTGACCGGGGATTCGAGGAAGCCATTACCGCGCATATGGCTACCATTTCATACAGGGAGAACCGGAAAGTATTCTGGGACCCGAACGGCAGGAAGGTGATTTAAGCCCAGATGAAAACTAATATTGCTTGTTTAACAGGATAATAATATATTTAGTGATTCTTTTTCAGATTGATGGCCCGGAAGAAATATCACTTTAATCCTGACCAGCTTACCCTGACCCCGGTCAAGAGGAGCCTGAAAAGATGGCTCATCCGGGCAGCGTCTTATATACTTTTCAGCCTGACCATTGGCACGGCAGGGTATTTTCTTACTACCGGCCTTGTTAGAACTCCCAGGGAGAAGAACCTGATCTCCCAGAATGAAAAACTGCTCGAGCTTTTCACCTCGCTTGATAAAAGGCTGGATTCATACGACCGTACCCTGTCGGCCATGATCAACCTC
This sequence comes from uncultured Bacteroides sp., assembly GCA_964431315.1. GTDB lineage: Bacteria > Bacteroidota > Bacteroidia > Bacteroidales > SM23-62 > SM23-62. Next base: position 1,000 of record CAYSJH010000125.1, read on the forward strand.
GACGACAGCATCTACCGTTCCCTGGTCGGTAAGAATCCCCTTCCCTGGTCGCTGCGTGAAGCCGGTACCGGCGGACACAGTCCCGCTATATCCCTGAGCGAAGCAGGATACCCGGCAGAAGTTATCTGGACTGCCGAACGGATTGACCGGCTCGATGCCCACCTGAAGGTCCAGGAGAATTCATACAAGGAAGTGCTGAAGGCAGCCTTCCGGAACCAGGATAAACTGAACCATATGCCGGCCATAATGCCCATCTACAATAAAGACCTGAAACTGACAGGATCCGGATTCGGAATGAGGATGCATCCCATACTGCACATTTACAGGATGCACGAGGGGATTGATTTTTTTGCATCGAACGGGACGGCCGTTTTTGCCACTGCCGATGGTGTCGTGAAAGATGTCAGGGTCTCGGAGACCTTCGGGAAGGTGGTTGAGATTGACCACGGATACGGACTCCTCACCCTTTACGCCCATTTAAACGGCTTCAAGGTTAAAAAGGGACAACTGGTCAAGAGGGGGAACATTATCGGCGAGGTTGGCAACACGGGCCTTTCCTGCGGCGAACACCTGCATTATGAGGTTCATGTCAACGGCAAAGAGGTGGATCCGGTGAATTATTTCTTCCATGATCTCAGCCCGGCAGAATACAGGAAGGTGGTCGCCATCGCGCAGGCCTATGAAAGGAGTATGGACTAAGAAATGAAAAAAAGGATAGCAGGAGTTTTACTTCTAGGGGGTATTGCAGCATTCAGTTTGATCTTCATCCAGGGACATTCACATTATCTGCCTTTCGGTGAACCGGTCCGGGCTGCATCGCCCCTGATTACCACCGCACCTTCCAAATCAGATGGGGGTACCTTCCCCGGAGACACTACCCCGTTCAGGAAAACCATCAGGCGGTTCGATGATTTTCTTCGCAGCAGTCTCGACAGCATGGGAACCGTAGGGGCAGCGGCAACGGTATTCCATGACAATGAGATCGCATATACCCTGTGCTATGGCTTAAGGCGTGCGGGAACATCGGATTCTGTCGACCGGCATACGGTCTTTCGCCTGGCCTCCGTTTCAAAAGGATTTGCAGGTATCCTTGCCTGCCAGCTGGATAACCAGGGCCGAATTGACCTTGATGACCGGGTAATCATATACCTTCCCGGTTTCAGGCTGAAGGATTCCGTGAGTACAAATGAACTTGCGATCCGGCACCTGCTCAGCCATACTTCCGGCCTGGTGCCTCATGCCTACGATAACCTGGCGGAAGAGGGCCAGAAGGTTGGAGAGATCCTGCCGAGGCTGGCGGAAGTGGACATTGCTGCTCCTCCCGGGCGGTTGTACGGTTACCAGAACGTGCTCTTCAGCCTGATCGATACGATCGTTTTGCTGGGGACCGGAACGGATTACCCGGAGCTGATGGCGGAAAATATTTTCCGTCCGCTGGGCATGGACGATGCATCAACCGGTTTCAGGGGACTCGTCTGGAATCCCGACGTGGCTTTTCCTCATACACGCAGGAAAAGGGAATTCTATCCCCTTCCCCTTCATACCGGGTATTATAACCTTTTGCCGGCTGCCGGCGTTAATGCCAGCATTGAGGATATGGGTAAATGGCTGAAAGCCCTGCTCGGGAATTCGCCGGATGCCATACCTCCAGAGGTGCTCCGGCAAATCTCGAACCCGGAAGTCGAAACTCCCCTTAAGAAAGCCTATACCAGGCAGTGGGACCGCATAGACGGGCGATATTACAGCTTTGGCTGGAGGGTGTTTGATTACAAGGGATGCAGGATCATGTATCACGGGGGATATGTCAAGGGATACCGGGCAGAGATTGCATTCTGCCCTGAGCTTGGAACGGGACTGGCATTTCTGGAAAACTCCCCCAACGGGGTGGCCTCTCTTTGCGTGCCGACTTTTTTCAATCTGCTTATTGAAGAAGAGCAGGCTTCAGCAGCATCCTCCCGGACTCAGCCTGATCTCATAACTCCCTGATTCATCCTGCAATTCCCTGATTCATCCTGCAATTCCCTGATTCATCCTGCAGTTCCCTGATTCATCCTACTGTTCCCTGATCCAGATGTTCCGGTAACTCACCGGGTTGCCATGATCCTGTAGCATCAGGGGGAGTTTCAGATCGTGCATTTTATAGGATGGAAGACCGATGTCTTCCGTCGGGCCCAACAACGTAACATGATTCTGTATCAGTACCCCGTTCTGCAACACGGTCATGGTAGCAGGGGAAAACAGGGACCCGTCCTCCTTAAATCTTGGTGCGGTGAAAATAATATCGTATGTCTGCCATTTCCCGGGAGGCCTGCATGCATTCACCAGGGGAATATGCTGTTTGTAGACAGCTCCGGCCTGTCCGTTCACATACGTGGAATTTTCATAACTGTCCAGGACCTGCACCTCGTAAAGCGACTGGAGGAAAACCCCGCTGTTCCCCCTTCCCTGTCCCTCACCGACAACCTCTGCAGGTGTCCGCCACTCAATGTGCAGCTGCACATCACCGAAACCCTGCCTGGTACGTATGCTCCCGGAACCTTTAACCACGGTCATAATTCCATCCTTAACCTCCCATCCGGCAGGTCCGCCCCCTTCCTTTTCCCATTGATCCAGGTTTGTACCGTCAAACAGGAATATGGCATCCGAAGGGGGAGACGTTCCGGTCCCCGGTGTG
>CAYSJH010000126.1:0-3497 GCA_964431315.1 uncultured Bacteroides sp.
GGCAGGAGGATTCATTTACCTGATTCATTCCCCGGATGATCAGAAGGAGGCCGGGGAACTTTCGGCGGGACTGGAGAAGAGGGGACTGAAAACCAGCATGCTCGATTATGAAAGGGATCAGGGGAGCCTGCTGAATCATCATAAACATTTCCTCAGGGAGTGTGCGGGAGCTGTTATTTATTGCGGGCGGCCCAAGCGCCTGTGGCTCCGGTCTAAGGTTTTGGATCTGCTCAAAGCCCCCGGCCTGGGCAGGGATCATGCGCTGCAAACCAGGCAGGTACTGGCCGCACAAACGGATTTGCTGGAAGATTATTCCCCGCCGCAGGGAATATCGGTCATCCGGGAACCTGACCGTTCAGAAGCGCTTGTCCGAATTGTGAAAAATATGAACCAATAAATAATGAGTAAGGAAACCCGAGATAAGAATGCCGAACCGGAAAAGGAGAGAGGCCCGATGAATCCTTTTCCGGGATTACGCCCTTTCAGCATTGAGGAAAGCCATTTATTTTTCGGCAGGGAAGGTCAGAGCGAGGAGGTTCTCCGGCATCTCTCCATGAACCGGTTTGTTGCTGTCATCGGAGCCTCCGGTAGTGGTAAATCTTCCCTGATCTATTGTGGACTGATCCCCATCCTGCATGGCGGATTCATCACCGATGCCGGTTCCAGCTGGCAGATCATCACCACCCGCCCCGGGAACAATCCCTTAGAAAATATGGCAGTATCCATTGCAGGAGAAGGGAAAGAGGTCCCCCTGACAGCGGCACTTCTAAGGCGATCTTCGGTGGGACTGACCGATGCCATCCGGCAGCATCTCCACAGGGGTGAGGGCAACATCCTGCTGATCGTAGACCAGTTCGAGGAATTGTTCAGGTTTAAAAAGAGCCGGCGGGATGCAGTATCCTTCAACGAATCCGAAGCTTATGTAAAACTGATCGTGCAGGCCGTCCGGCAGACCGAAGTGCCGGTTTACATGGTGCTGACCATGCGTTCCGACTTCATCGGGGAATGCAGCCAGTTCCAGGAGCTCACAGCCCTGATCAACGAAAGCAATTACCTTGTCCCCCAGATGACCAGGGACGATTTCCGGGATGCCATCACGGGACCGGTTGCCGTCGGCGGGGCAACCATCGATCCCAACCTGGTTACACAACTTCTTAACGATGTGGGCGATAACCCGGACCAGCTGCCCATCCTTCAGCATGCGCTGATGCGTACATGGGACTACTGGCAGCAGCAGAAGAACCTGGAACGGCCACTGAGCATTTCGGATTACGAAGCGGTCGGAAGAATGGAAAAAGCCCTGTCTGAACATGCGAACGAAGCCTTCGAGGAGCTCTCCCCGGGAGAAAAGATGATCTGCGAAAGCATGTTCAAGACACTCACCGAAAAAGGGGGCGATAACATCGGCATCCGGCAGCCCACACGGGTTGAAGTGATTGCCGAGATCGCAAAGGCCACACCGGCGGAAGTCATGGCAGTGGTTGAGACATTCCGGAAGCCCGGCCGTTCCTTCCTGACCCCTGCCCACCCCATACAGCTCTCGGGCGAGTCCGTAATAGACATTTCACATGAGAGCCTGATGCGTATCTGGGACCGGCTGAAGATCTGGGTTGATGAAGAAGCCCAGGCCGTCCAGATGTACAACCGGCTGTCCGAAGCTTCAGCCCTTTTCCAGGTGGGTAAAACGGGACTCTGGAGGCCCCCTGACCTTCAGCTTGCCCTGAACTGGAGAAAAAAACAGCAACCGACCCTGACCTGGGCGGAACGCTATAATCCGGCCTTTGAAAGGGCCATGGTTTTCCTGGAAACAAGCGAAAAGGAATTCATCGCCGAAGAGCAGAATAAGATAAGGCTGCAGCGCCGGCAGCTTCGGAGGACCAGGGTTTTTGCCATGGTCCTCGGCACCGCGGCCATCATTTCCATAGGCCTCATGCTCTGGTCTTTTGTACTTCGCGACCAGGCCCTTAAGGCAGAAAACGAGGCGGTTTACCAGAAATCGGTCGCCGACAGCAATTTTGTCCTTGCCCTGACCCAGCAGCAGCGTGCTGAGGCTCAGGCCGATACTGCCCTGATGCAAAAGGAGCGCGCGGATTCCAATGCCATGATCGCCCTGGATAACCAGAGAATGGCCGACCGGAATGCATGGGAAGCCCGGAGGCAGTCCCTCATCGCCCAGGACAGTGCGGAGGCGGCTACCCGGCAGCGGAACATCGCCCTGCAACAGCAGCAGGAAGCCGAACGCCAGAGAGGCCTGGCCGAGGAAGCCAGCGATGAGGCCTACCGAAGACAGGTGCTTTCCGTTGCACAGTCCATGGCCGTAAAATCCCTGCAGGTCGATAACGATACCAGCCTGAAAGCATTGCTCGCCTACCAGGCATACCTCTTCAACCAGAATAACAGGGGAACATCGCATAATGCGGATGTTTACGCGGGACTTTACGATGCCCTGAAATTCCTGAATGGCAGCGGTTACAATGTCTATACCGGACATACCGATGCCGTCCGGTCACTGGTTTTCGCCCCGGATAACAAGACTTTTTTCAGTGCCGGAAGCGACGGCAGGATCCTGAAGTGGGACATCAAGGCAAAAACCTATTCCGTTGTCATTGAAAATCCCATGGTAAACCGGGTGATCGATGTTAGCGATGACGGTAAATGGCTTGCCTGCGGAACGGACGGGAACGGGGTGCAACTGTTCCGTACCGGTACAAACAAGGCCGGGCCACGGATCCTCAGCGGCGAAGATAACCGGATCCGTACCCTGGATTTCCTCCCGGATAATAAGAGGATGTTCTCGGCCGGCACAGCCGGGGTGATCACCCTGTGGGACCTTGAATCCGATAAAAGCACGGTTTTTGCGAATACCGGTTCACCCATCGATATCCTTGTGGTATCGAGGGACGGGAAATACCTGGCTGCCGGGACAAGGGACGGGAGAATAATCATTTATGAAGTCGGAAATTCCGGCAGCTCCTTCGTAATGCATGAGAATTCCGGCAATTCCGTGCTTGCACTTGATTTTGGTCAGGAGGACAAACTGCTGGCCAGCGGTGACGTCGAGGGCAACGTACTGGTCTGGGATTTTATGTCCAGGTCCATACTGAACAACCTCAGGGGACACAGGGCCCGGATCACGCAGCTTAAATTCAGTCCCGATGGCAGCATCCTGGCTACTTCCAGTAACGACGGTTCGGTCCGTATGTGGGAAACACGGAATCTGAATAACCAGCCCATCGTACTGACAGCCAATGCCGGATTTGTATTCTGTGTTGCCTTCAGCCCGGACGGGGAATACGTCCTGACCGGCAGCACGGATGAGGACAGACTCGTGCTCTCCCCCACACATTCAGATACCATGGTGAAGGGCATTTGCGATGATATCAACAGGAATTTCACGGACGAGGAGTGGAACACCTACATCGGCACCGACATTCCCTATGAACAGACCTGCAAAGCAAAACCCGCAATTATCGGGGTGAAGAAATCCCGCGACAACT
>CAYSJH010000127.1:0-3400 GCA_964431315.1 uncultured Bacteroides sp.
CTTTGTACTTTTTTGTAATCCTCTGAAGGAATTATGTCAAATGATTTCCCTGGCTTCGCTTGTCCTGTTGCCCTGAATCGCTCGATGCCCTGCTGTATGGATCTCATGGACAGTGGAGTTCAACGGCCACAAAAACCGCCTTTCCCTCCATCATACAGGATGGTTTTGACAGATACGGTCACAAGCAGGCCATTTTTTCGCAAAATCTTCGTCGAATCTTCGTCGGGTCTTGAAAGTTGCACTCTTAAGCCTGTTTTCGATCACCCGGAATTTCTTCTTCACTTTTCCTACAGGTACCTCTCCGTGAGATACCGAACATACTCGTGATGGTCTGAACGCAGTTGATTTGCCAAGGTGGTGATGAGTTCCTGATAGGTGAGGGAATGAAACTTGATCCCATCTGCCTTTGTCACTTCGGCGAACTCTGTTACTTCATCTTGATGGGACTTCCCTTGTTCACCAAGAACGTCGTACCACAGATACAGCAGTCGAAAACCACCTCGCCCGAAATGCCGCTTCATGGCGAGGATGTGCTTAACCAATTGCGCGGGGTGAAGATGGTTGAACTCCTCGTCATCCGGGCATATGCGTTCTGCAAAAGATCGCAACTTTGGGATATCGTCCCAGATATTGCCACAGTCCAGATATTCCTGTTTAAGGCCACCGTGTGGGCGCCCCCCATAGGCCTCAGAGAACTTACATTCGACGGCAAACCGCTGGATCTTTGTCCCGGGCTTGTTGAGGATGACGACATCTATATTGGGATGGCGCCGAAACCTGTCATCGATCGGGTATTTTTCCTCGAAGTTTATATCATAAGAAACTTCCGATCCTTGCCTGCAAAGTCCGCAGGCAGCGGCAATCACGGGGACCGCTCCGATGGACTTCCAGTATTGAAATACATTCACTCCCAATGCCGAGGATGAGTGTATGGCCTGCATCTTTCCCGGAAGACCGGGGGAACCAAGCTCGCTGCCGTCACCGGCTTCAAAAGACTCTCGGACGTCCGGAAGGAGCGGTTGAAAGAGGTTATGATCGAGCCTAGTTGTATAGGCACGTCGTCCGCGATTAACTCTGCTGCCGATGAGTTTGAGGCCCTGATTCTTGGCCCACTCAGTCTGCTTTGCTAAAATGTACTGGTAACCGTTCATTTTTCCCTCATTTCGTACGCCAAAAAGAAGAGAGACGGTGGGCAAGATCATCAAGGTACGCTGACTTTTCGATCTGTTTCACCCAGGGTTCGGGAATGGCATCCTCTCCGAGGTACGCCCCGCTGATGGCTCCCGCGATGCAGGCGATGGAGTCGGAATCACCGTTAGTGTTGGCCCCTCTGATGATGGTCTTCTCATAGCTGTCAGGATAATGGAGGAAACAGTAGAGGGCCAGGGCCACCGCCTCTTCTCCCACCCATCCCTCACCGAGGTAGTGCAGCGCTTTTTCCTCGTCATCCCAGTTAAGGCATTCCTCCACTTTCAGGACGGCGTTGTCCCATTCATCGGATATTCCGCGGGTGAAATTGAGCAGGTCTTTTGTCATTTCACCTGTTGAGGTTCCGTCCAGGGCGAGCTTCACAAGGTAGGACGCCCCGATACAGGCCGCATCGGCCGTGGGATGGCCATGGGTACAGATGCCGGTTGCATGGGCCACCTCTCTCAATTTGCCAGGGTCATGCTGATAGAAATACCCAACGGGAGCGGCCCTCATGGCCGAGCCGCAGCCTTTTGAACGAGCAATTCCACTTTCGGACCAGTGCATACCTCTTTTCAGGTTTTCGATTCCCTTCAGGCAGGTGTTTCCGGGGGCACGGTTGTTATCGGGAGAGTGGTACCACTTGATGAATTCCTCCTTCACCGCTTCCATGATGGATTCTATATCCTGGTCGCCTGCCCGGATCAGCGCCTCAGCAATGGCGATGCTCATCTGGGTGTCGTCGGTATAAAGGGCAGGATCAGGGAGGTCCTGAATCCCTTTCTCGCCATACTCTGCTTTGATTTTAGGAAGGGGCAGGAATTCGGTTGGAGCCCCCAGGGCATCACCAATGGCAAGACCGTAAATAACCCCTTTTGCTTTATCGAGGTCCATAACTATCCTTTTCTATCGCTCAACTTGGCGCAGAAGGAAAGGAATTCTTTTGAAAGATCCACCTAATCCGGTATTTCCCTTTTAAGATACTCGGTTTCTCCTCCTTTGGGAGTACCGTTGCATCCGGGAGCGGCCGGGTTTATCGCTATTGCCCTTTTCTTTTGCGAATAATGACACGTGGAGGAGTGCGTTGTCCAGGACCAGGGCAAAGCCGGCGATCTTTTCCGATTCCATGCGGCAGTCAGTCCCCAGTCCCACTGAGGGCTGGACATTCAGGGAGGTGTCAAGGGAAGTTCTCATGAACCCGGTGACCGCGCTTTTGAGGAACTTGTCTTCCTTTTCCGGGTCGTACCAGTCGATGGCATCCAGGGCATAACTCTCGATGAGCTTACCGAAGATCTTTTTGAAGGTACCGTGCTTTCCAAAGGCTTCCAGGCCCGCGACCCGGCCGTTGATCATGAAGACCGCCCCCACCTGCGCCTCGACCAACCGGAAGTGTTTCACATACTCCCGGATGGACGGCATCTCCTTTTCAAAGATGGATGCCATGGCCCCGGTGGCGGATTCCGCGTGCATCCTTTCCGCCTTTTCCGCAATCCCGTCCCACAGGGCACCCTGATCGGATCGGAACTCGCCGCGCGCCCTGATGGAATAGTTCACCTGTTGTGCCTTCCTGGAGCGGAGGTTCGGGGACATCATCCTCCTTTCGCTGCTGAACCGGGCGGAGCTGTAGGACCACCGGCCGTGTTCCACGCAGCTGACCGGGATGACCGTGGTGGACTTTGCCTTGATCAGGATGGTGGTGTTCACGATCCTGTTCTGCTTGGCACCCACCAGTTCCTCCCCGTCCAAGATCAGGACCATGAGGGGGGAACGGTTGATGACCCTGAGTTCCGGCACCGAACCCTCCTCGTCCAACTCCACCACCTCGATGAGGCCTTCCGGGAGGGCCTCATCCAGTGTCAGGTACTCCAGGGACAGTTCGTATGTGGAGAGCAGGGGAAAGACGCCCAGGTTCCGGTAGATTTGTTTTCGGCCTAACTTCAGCCCCTCGAGGTATTCTCTGATCGTGTTTTCCATGGTTGCAGCCTCCTTTTGCTGGAAATGTGACCGAATGATACCAGGGGGCTTTGACAGATACGGTCACAAGGAAGTCAATTTTTCAAAAAAAATGCCGATTTATGAACAAACGGCGGAAATTCTGATAGGGTGTTACAAAATTCCCTTTTAGGTTGAGAGGAATTGTGGAGGAATACCATGGCCAGAGGCGATCAGTTAGGGAGACAATGGAGGATCATCCAGACGCTCATTTCAGCGA
>CAYSJH010000128.1:0-3173 GCA_964431315.1 uncultured Bacteroides sp.
AACGGTGGAGCTAAGCCGCCGCGTCAGCGGTCGGCTTCAGCGAATTGTTATGTGTTCCTGCTTTTCTTTATTAACATTGAGCAGTTAATCAAAAAGTTGCATAGTCCAGTACGAATTTTTGAGATGATATATGATTCATCGTTTAAGAAAAACTTCAGTCCATGATTCACCGGACGTATCAAATCTGATCATATATACACCAGAGTTCAGGAAAGCAACATCGATATTAATTAATCTATTCGTGGTCTCTATCATGTCAGTGCATATTATCCTGCCGCTAGCATCAATAATTCTGTAATGGAGTAGTTGTTCACCATTCAGTTTTAGTTTTCCATACAGAATATTGTTTACCGGCTGAGGATAGATCATAGGAAAATCCTGGTCCGCCGTTCCCCGTGCAAATATGCCCGAAGGATTGTTCAGCATCACGGTAATCAAGGTTGTATCAGACAGATTTCTGTAGGACTGTTCCGTTACCTTCACGATCAGTGTAATCTCCTGGACTTTGTCATAATTCAGCAGGGTTTTGTCAAGGACCGTCAATTCTCCGTTCACCGGATCAAGATTGAAGGCACCGGGCAGACTTTCAAAAATCAGCTCGAACCAGAGTCCGGCCAGGTTATTCTCGTATTCCGGTTCCATGGTAAATATCAAATCTCCCAAAGCGCAGTTACCATCCAGATCAATTGCTGCCGGATTGATCTGTGGACCGGGTACGGGATTTAAGTAAACAGATATGGTTGCCGTATCGCTTGCAGGAATATTTCCTTTGCTTCTAACTTCGACCTGAAGATAATGGACCGGGTTGGTCTTATAATCCAGCAGAGTGCTGTCTGCCAGATGCAGTGTACCTGTTTGGCTGTCGATGTAAAAAGCCCCTTCCACGGTTTGTCCTATAATAGCATAGCTTAGCTTATCAAATATTATAGGGCTATAGTATAAAACGTTCCCAAGCACTGTACCGGAACGATTCAGTTCATCCAATGAATACTCAGCTGCCGAGATCTGAATATATATTTCATTCGAACTGTAAACAGAATCGTTTCCTATATAGAAATCATGGTTTCCGGATATGGATTTCAGCAGGGTATTGATAAAATAATTTGATTTCATGTATAATCCGGCAGAATCAAGCATAATCTGATACCTTCCGGGTGAAATCCCGGTAAATTCATACCTGCCAAGTGTATCCGTCTGTGTATAATCTATCAGTGCCTCTGCTTCATCGATCAGGATCATATCGATAAATCGCTTCCGGTTCCCATCGAAATCGAATACTGTCCCTGAAATGGTATCCTCTCCTGACTTTTCCGGGACTTTGATCATGTGGATATCCAGGCCTTCCAGCAGCGTATCCCGGTTGATATTCAAATGGATGGCAGAATCCCATCTGAATGCCTGGCCGTAATACGTTTTAGCAAATCCTGAATCGGCGATCCAGGAAGCCTGGATGAAGTAACGCCCCGGATTATAAACCCTGAACTCAAAATTCCCGGATCCATCGGTCATGGTATTGTACAGGACGGTCATGGGCTGATTGTCCGCATAATAGAAAAGCTTGATCAGGGCCGGTAAAGCATTCTCATTCCGGAAGACCCTTCCCCTGAAAGTACCCACCAGGTCCGGGATTTTAAGCTTCGCCACGAATGCATCCGTTGAGTTTTCTTCGTATGGTACGAAAATATCACCGAAATTGGTACCTGGCCAGGCGTGATACAATAAACCTGCGACGTAGACAGAACCTTCCGGGGAGAAACCGATGGCATTCCCCTTATCGAAATCTCCGTGGCCTCCGGCGGTTAAAAGCTCAAGGATATCACCGGATTCCGGATCCATCTGTATGACGAAAATCTCATAAAACAAACCCATTTCCCCGGTTTGAAAATCATCGAAAGAGGCCAATTGCCTGTAGAATCCGGTGGAGTATAATTCCCCTTTCGAATTGATCCCGATATCAAGGCCCTGATCGATAGAAAATCCGCCTGCTGAAATTGCCCAGTTAGCCGATCCGTCCCGATTAATGCTGCAGACGAATATGTCTTCGCCTCCGGCACTCGAAAGGTAACAGGTATCGATGTGACCTCCATTGTTAATGGAACCCGTACAGTAAAGCCTGTCATATTGATCGATGCACAGGGAATTGATCCTGTAAACGCTCAGCAAATGCCTGTCAACCGGGGTACCGTCAGGATCAAAGATTTCGATGTACTTGCCATTGGAAATAATATAATTGCCCTCAGAATCCGTGACTATGCTTGATTTTGCGTTCATATCGACCCCATAGGCTGACTGAATGTCCAATCCCGTTTTGATTCCGTCCAGGGTATACTGGTGGATGGAAAAGGATCCGGTAACGGTAATGATTGAATCCCGGATTATTAGGTCTTTGCCTTCATTGCCGCTCGTATTGCCTTCCAGTACCTCCCATTCGAGTGAACCGTCGGAAGGATCAAACCGGGCGAGGAACATGGTCGCTTTACCGTTCAGATAGCCGGTAATATAAGGATTGTTAAATGGATCAAGCGCAACAGCGTTTCCTGCATCGTTCGCGGTGCCGCCGTATTTACGGAACCAAAGCTGGTTTCCCAGGCTGTCGTATTTGGCAATAAAGGCATCCGTATCATCCGGAGCCCGGCCATCCTCCGTTGCGTTGGTAAGGATTCCTGTGATGTATGTGGAGTTCGCGCTGTCGGTGACGAGGTCATAGGCTTCATCGTTAAAAGGAATGGATGAATGATTCTCCCATTCCCAGGATAGCTGGGATATCAGGGCCTGGTGGCATAGGATGAAAATCAGAAGCAGCAGCAGGAAGGGCTTAAGTTTCATGGTTGGTTGCAGGTTTTAGGGTTTACTTTCACTGATTTACATGGTTTTGTAGACCACAGTACATTTCGATTCATGACCCAGATCGCAGTTGCTGTTGATATAGATTACATCTGACCGGCAGAGGGAAATGCTGTTCTTCCCGGCAATTTCCCCAATAAAGGTTCTTAGCAAATTTACGAAAAACTGCTTGGACCGGGGTGTTCCCGTTATTAAGTTATGCTGGATCTTCAGTACTGAAATCCATAAATGAAAAAGTATTTATAGTATTAATCTTTGGTGTCATATAATTTATTGGATTAATTTATCAGTTTAAATCAACACATAACGGTGGAGCTAAGCCGCCGTAG
>CAYSJH010000129.1:0-2851 GCA_964431315.1 uncultured Bacteroides sp.
GGGTCCTGGATTGAGAAAAAAAGAAGTATGATTCAGTAGCTCAGTTGGTAGAGCATCCCGCAAGGCGGGAGGGTCCTGGATTGAGAAAAAAAGAAGTATGATTCAGTAGCTCAGTTGGTAGAGCACATCCCTTTTAAGGATGGGGTCCTGGGTTCGAGACCCAGCTGGATCACAAAGCAGCCAAACGGCTGCTTTTTTTTATGTTAAAATCTTATGGAGAATTTTTACTGCAGGTTTATGACTATATTTAAGATCAAATAACTGTTATGAATCATTAAATTTTCAGATTGAATTATGTCAGCAATACACTACAGAAAAGTGCTTATTCTTCTTGGCCTTCTTGTGATCAACCTTAAGGGGGAGGCTCAGACAAAGGATGAACTTCGCGTAAAACAGGAAAATCCGGAATTGATTGTTGATCTGGGTACAGGACTATGGGGCTGCCCAATACCAGTCGATTATAACGGGGACGGGTTAATGGATATTATAATGTCGTGCCCCGATACACCTTATAAAGGACTTTATTTATTCATAAATATCGGAAAACAGGAAGAACCGCTTTTCGATGTCGCAAAGAAACTGTCAGGGGATGCACTGAAAAATACCCATGCTTCATATATCGGGAGTGATTTGCATGTTATGAGTCAGGGCACTGAGTACACAGATTTTGTTAATGAATTTTTCGCCAGGCCATTTACTATAGAGGTTGATACTCTGCCTGGACTTGATTTTAAAAGGGTAAGAAGCAATATGTGGAGCTATGTGGATTTTGATAATGACGGAGATCAGGATATCATTGTCGGGATTGATGACTGGGGAGACTATGGCTGGGACAATGCTTACGATCACAATGGTAGCTGGAAAAACGGACCCCTGCGCGGATTTGTCTATCTGCTTGAAAACCGGAATGGCTTATTCCTGAATAAAGGCAAGATACTGGCCGGACGTCAGCCGCTTGAGACTTATGGCGCCCCGGGAGCAAATATGGCGGATTTTGACAATGATGGTAAAAAGGATATTATCTGTGGCGAATTTATTGATAAACTGAGCTGGTATAAAAATACAGGAACACAAACTGTTCCGGAGTTCAGCAGAGGTCGTTTCCTGTTGGATGAAAATGACGATACTATAAGGTTGCATACGGAAATGATCACCCCCGTTGCTGTTGACTTTAACAAAGACGGAAAGATTGATCTGGTGGTTGGCGACGAAGACGGGAGAGTAGCTTATATTAAAAACACTGGTAAAGTAAAAAATGATATGCCTGTTTTTAAACCGCCGGTTTACTTAAGGCAAAAGGCTGATTATCTAAAATTCGGTGCATTAACTACTCCTTTCAGCATTGATTGGGATGGTGACGGAAATATTGATATAATTTCAGGTAATTCATCCGGAAATATAGGCTACATTAAAAACCTGAGCGGAGGCTTGAAACCCATATGGGATGAGCCGGTCCTTCTGAGATCCGGTGGAAGGGAAATCAGGATAATGGCTGGTAAGAACGGATCCATCCAGGGTCCTGCAGAAGAAAAATGGGGATATACTACTTTAAGCGTCGCTGACTGGGATAATGATGGCAAGAAGGACCTGATCGTCAATTCAATTTTTGGGAAGGTTATATGGTACAGGAATACCGGTGACCTTATAAATTTGGAGGGTCCCTGCAACGTAAAAGTGGATTGGGGAAATAATCCGGTTCCCAAACCTGAATGGAACTGGTGGGAACCCGGGAAAACGGACCTGGTTACGCAATGGCGTACAACACCTTATGCAACTGACTGGAATAAAGATGGTTTGGTTGATTTAATAATGCTTGACCATGAAGGATACCTGAGTTTTTTTGAACGTGTAAGAATGGATGGAGAACTCTGGCTTAAGCCCGGCAGGCGAATATTTTATATTGTTGATGAAACTGCAAATGATAATGATACCAGAACCCTTGTTTCTCATGCGCAAGTTCTTAATTTAGCCAATGGTATCGCCGGTAGCTCGGGACGTCGTAAGTTATGCCTTGTGGACTGGAACAGGGACGGGAAACCGGATTTGATAGTTAACAGTAATAATGCCTGCTATTATGGGAACATCAGGCAAATTGGAGATACCGTGTATTTTCAAAACAAAGGCGACATCAGCAAGGTTAAGTTAGCCGGACACACAACAAGCCCCACACCTGTCGACTGGGATAAGGATGGAATTTATGACCTGTTACTAGGTGCTGAAGACGGTCATTTTTACCTGATAAAGAATAACCTTAATAAATAAATCTAAGCCAATGAGACGCAGACAATTTCTAAAAAACACTGCTGCTGCAGGAATAATAACAGTATTGACACCTTCGGGTATACTGTATTCATGCAGAAGGAATTCAACCGAAGCAATTGAAAAATCATTCAGAACTCCTCCTGCGTCGGCTCGCCCGCATACCTGGTGGCACTGGATGAACGGGAATGTTACAAAGGAGGGCATAACACTCGATCTGGAGGCTATGGCTCAGCGCAACACCGCCAAACTCGGTACCAATTTCACCGTGTCGGTTGATGCTGTCAGCGGCACCACCACAGGCATATCCGCCCGTGACCGTGCAATAACAATAAAAACCCTGGTACATCCGGATACAAGACCGCATGAACTGGCTCGTCCCGGACATATTTTCCCGCTCAAGGCCGTGCAGGGGGGGGTTCTGGTGCGTGCCGGACATACAGAAGCGGCCATCGACCTGACCCGTCTGGCGGGTCTTCATCAATCGGGAGTTCTCTGCGAAATCATGGATGATGACGGCGAAATGGCTCGTGTACCGAGATTGATGGAAATTGCCGAGAATCTGGGCATGAAGATCATCACCATTAAGGAT
>CAYSJH010000130.1:0-2771 GCA_964431315.1 uncultured Bacteroides sp.
GCCAACGTGGTTCGATTCACAGACCAGCCCCGCCTGCCCGGCGGTTAACATGTTCTTTATAGTGTTGACATCGGCATTCTTTATATGCCCAATCACGATATTATTCGGGTTAATTTTTGATTCTTAATGCAATTTATCGCAAAATATCGAAGTTTTTTAATATAAAATTGTGTGTCCTTATATCCCGCCCCTTAAGCGAGCGGGTTTTACGGCCATGCAGATAAAAGCGGCATTGCGACCAACTCCTCCGACCAGCCCGGAAGTCAGGCTGTACTGGAACAGCATACCAAAAAAGTAGAGACGGGATGATCCTCATGCGGAGTGGGGGGCGGCTCATCCGATACCCTAATCCTTAAATCCTACCGGTTGCCGATGATCAGCCTGCTGCCGGATATCCGGTTACCGGATTGATATAGCAGGATGTACAGGCCGGACTGAAATGCTGTTAGATCTGCCTCGACGGTTTGAATTCCGCTTAGACTGCCTGTTCCTTCGTATAAGAGTATTTTCCTGCCGGTCATGTCCACGAGCCAGAGGACGAATGGGTCTGAACCGGTCTGGATGCTTATTGATGCAACGCCCTTTACCGGGTTGGGGTGGATATTTAAAAACGACGTGGATGCAGCTGGAAACTCCATGCTCAGAGCCAGTTTCCCCACTCCTGCAAAAGTTTCAACCAGGGCGGGAACATCGGAGGCATCATTCAGGACGGAACTGTATTCGTAGGGGATGGATGGAGAGCAGGAGGGAAGTTCATGGGTGTCGTCACTGTATACAAAGGGACTGTTAACCAGGATGTTCCCCGTTATCTCCCCACCACCGAGAACATCGCTGTAGGCAGATACCCAGGGATTATTGGCATTTTCAAAATAATTATTTTCGATCAGGACGCAGGCATTGATCCTGGAATTGATGGCGGTGGAGGCAATGTCCCTGAAATAATTATTGAAAAAATGCCCCGTACTTGCCCTGAACAGTGGAAGCCTTGAATTGCAGTTCATAAAATAATTATGGTGCATGGTGAGCTTCCGGTCAAAGATGTCGCTTTCCGAGCTTCCCACAAGGGCCGTTTTCCAGCTGTCATGCAGGAAATTCCAGGAATAGGTAAGGTATTCCGCTTCCGCCTTGGCATCCAGAAGTCCATCGTAATAATCCTTCTCTACCTCCTGGTACTCATTGAACAATTCGCAATGGTCTATCCAGATATGATCCGCGGGTCCTTCGATGCTGATACAATCCTTTTCCCCACTCAGAACATGATGGATTTTCAGATTGCGAATGATGATATTGCTCGCTTTCCAGATTTTGATGCCAATCCCGTCAAAATCCGCACCTGCCCCGGTACCGATGATGGACACATCCTTCAGGTCCTTCACATCAATTTTACTGAGATCCGTAGAATTGTCCAGGTTGATCGTGCTGTCGACGTATATGGTCAGCGGAGTCTCTTCCTTTTGCTTTGCTTTCAGCGCATTCTGCAGGTCTGTCCCGTTGCTCACCGTAATCTCATTTCCACCGGCACCCCCTGTGGTATTTCCGTTCACGGTGGCAAAACCCACAATCTGAAACATTTCCGATTCCTGGGCTGTGCAGGGATTATGGTGCGACATTATTCCCAGCACCACGATTGAACCGCAGTAAAGAATTTTTTTCATCTCAGGTTCATTGTGATTGCAGGCATACTAAGAAAGCAAAAAATATTTTAATGGTCATTACGCAAGTTTGGAAAGTTTGGATCCGAGTCCTCTGCAGTTTAAAAGGACTTTATTGTTTTCAGCGCAATCTCCTTTTACCAGTTCTTCTGGCAGATTAAGCTTCTTGTAAAGAATACCGAGTTCTTCCTCTGTCCTGATGATTTGTTTTGCCATTGCGAGCCGAGTAGCCGTAATAATATGAAGCCTGTTGCTGCTTCCCAGGATGGAGGTCATGAATTCAAACAATTCAATTACAGGTCTGGCTTCGGCCTTGTCCGGGGATCCCATGCTGAGGAGCAGGACGAAGTCCTTGTTCCAGACTTCCCATGGGGTATGGGAAAGTCCGGTTTCAGTAATCTGCACGTGGACGAAGGACCGAAAACGATCTATGACCTTTTTGAGCGAAGCTGGAAGGTAATGAAAATAGATGGGTGAGGCAAAGACGAGGACATCCGATTCAAGGATCTCCCTGCTCAGTTCCTGCCAGTCATCGTCGGAAATGGAGCATAGTTTTAGAATGTTGCACCTGAGGCATCCCTGGCAGTTTTTGAGGTTAAGCTCATGGGTCCGGATCTCATTCAGGCTTGTGGTATTCTGTCTTGCACCCTCCATGAAATGCTGAAGCAGAAAAGTGGAATTGCCATGGGTACGTGGACTACCATTTAAGGCAAGGATCTTTTTCATTCTGGATCGGTTAGATTTTCATTTGGAAGATTCAACAAAGGAAGTATCCTTAAAATAATCGCTGATGAAAGTGATTTTCCCATCCGAGAAATGAAGCAGGGTGATGCCGCTGTTCGCGTATGGATTGCCTTTACTGTCAACCCCTTCGTTGGTCCACACGGCACATGACCGGTCCCCATCAATAATTGTTTCCGTGACGGTAAAATGAAGCTTCGGGTACTTCCTTAATATTGATTTAAGCAGCAGAAGTGTTCTCCGGCTCCCTTCCGTCCTGCCGATCCCCGGAAAATCGAATGCCACATCATCTGTTATGATCTTTTCAAATTCATCAAAATTGCGTGTATTCATGGCCTGAAAAACACCCTTTATGTTGCCTGGATGGTTCATGTTTTT
>CAYSJH010000131.1:0-2645 GCA_964431315.1 uncultured Bacteroides sp.
AGTAAGATTCAATGTTTGAGGTAAACCAAATCCAGCTTTGGTTTCAATTTTCAGTGCTTCGTTCCCATCAGGAAGTTCAACGAAAAGGTAAAAGCTCAATACTCCACAATCTTTATACTTAAATTTCAGATACCCCTGTTTGTCCTCCTGTCCCCTTATGAATTTAAACGCTCCAATTCCCGGGAATTCGCCGTGATTTTCATTTGGCCCGGCATGATCATGAGTATAGGTATATAGCACCTCCCAGTTATCATAAGGAACAACATCGCTTCCGGGATTGCTGAAACCTTCAGCGAATAGGTACGGAGAGACCGAAAATACTATGGTGTAGGTCTTCTTGGTAGCTCCATCCTTTGCTGTAACCTCAATTGTTGATGTCCTGGATGCTTCCGTTCCATGAATGTTAAGTGGCTGTGTAATGTTTATCGTTGCATCCGAATTGTTTGCCTCGGCACTGACAGTTGTGGATGCAGTTCCATATGGGAATTCAAGCTCATAGTCCGTCTTTGTATATACAAAATCCGGCAGGAGCATATCATCCACCATAAGGGAAGTCAACGTGGCATCATCATCGGTGGGTGGCATTTTAGAAACGGTGACATCATCGATGGTAAATATGCCGGTGGTATTACTACCCCCGGTCGCATTTGCGAACCACCTGATGTGGATCCCTTCTGCAGGGGCATCGTGAAAGCCGACCTTGATAAACTGGAACGTTGAGTCATCCAGCCTGTCCTGCGGGTCCTTGGCGATCGTATCCCAAAGGGCACCGCCATCTGTAGATTTCAGGATAAAAAGATGGGCATCCGCACTCAGGTCCTTCACCTTCATCCAGAACGTCAAAGTATCAGCAGATTGGATGAGCCGGGTTGTCATGCTGCACTCCGCCGGTTTGAACTTAGCGCACCATTTACCATCAAATTCATTGTGTGCATTACTTGATGCGCTCGACCATGCCACATTTTCCATGGTCCAACCTGGAGGAAGGTCATTTTCAAGGAATCCTTCATGGATAATGTACTCCTGTGCATTTAAACCCATGGCAAACATGAATACCATGATTACCGGGACAAGTGAGACAAGTAGATTGTTTTTCATAGTTCCAAATTTTAAATGGTTAAATATTCACTTAAGAGAAATCATTGGTTTGCATATTCATTTTCCAACGGCTTCATATCCGGGATTCTGGGGATAACCGGGCATCATATCAATCTCGGCTTGTGGGATGGGCCTTCGTATATGATGATCCTGGATATTAAGCCTTGCATTGCGATGGTAATCATCACCGGAATATAATCTAACCCGTTCGATCAGTTTTCCCATCCGCTTCAGGGTATACCAGCGATGCCCCTCCAGGCCGAGTTCCCTGGCATGTTCATCCAGGATCAGGCCTTCATCGATGCTTGATACCGTTCCGGATGCACCCATAGCCCTTTCCCTGATTGCATTCAGATAGGGCAATGCTTCAGATTCACGGCCATCCCTCCATAATGCTTCCGCGGCAATCAGATAAGTCTCCGCCAATCGGTAAATGATGATGCTCTTTACGGATTCACGTGAGGTTACATCTTTCGTGAGATCCCAGTACTTTTTACTGCCCGGATGAAAGCTTATAAAATAGGTCTCAGATGATATCTGGGCCCTTACCGTATCCCCGATATTAGCATCTTCTGGCAATGTTTCCGGATCATTGTACCGGAAATACCTCTGATAATATGCTTCCAGCCTATTGTCCTGTTTGTCGTATAAACTCAGGAGATAGTCATTCGGATACAATCTCCCCCATGGATAACCACCGTATTCCTGGCTCTCAACCATTCCGGGTATATTCCAGTTGTATCTGGGCATGAAGAGTACCGGCATTCTGTGCGCTTTACGGTTATCACCCGGTTCCGAATAGCTGAAGTTGTAGAGGTAAATCGTTTCTTTATGGGTAAGATCGTAAGGAAGGAATATATCCCAGAGGTCGGGCAGAAGACTATATGGCCCCTCATTGATCAGGGTGGTGGACTGAAAAGCCGCCTCGGACCAGTCCCCCAGCCACATAGCCACCTTCGCACGTAAATGCATGGCAACTCCCTTTGTATATCTACCCGGCTGTTTCGTTGTATAGTCAAGCGCCTCAATCGCATAGTCCAGATCCTCAGTAATCAGTGCAAACACATCTTCCTGTTTTGCAGGTCTGATATCAATATTCAGGTTGTTCGTCGGTTCCTTCGAGAGGTAAATATTATCAAACAAACGGATGAGATGGAAATACGCATGTGCCCGGGCACATCTGGCTTCTCCTGTGATTTGTTTGTAACCGGACTCTGACATATCAACCTGTTCGGAATAGGATAGTATACTGTTGGCTCTTTCGATTATCTCATAATAGTTGCGCCAGTTATATGCCACCGTTGAATTGTCCGGTCCCATGCTGGCATCATACCATGCCGCACCCTGGTCACCATTGGTCCGGTACACGGTTATGTCCGTACCACACATGATCGAAAAAGAAAGACGCCCTTCAGAATTTCCTGATGTGCTGATATCATACCTTTCTCTTTCACGGTTATATAGTCCAACTACGGCAAAACCCAGTCCCTCCTCGGAACCATAGACCTTGTCAGTGGTAAGGTCTGAAATCGCTTCTTCCTTCAGAT
>CAYSJH010000132.1:0-2385 GCA_964431315.1 uncultured Bacteroides sp.
CAGGGGAAGCGATTCCACCGCAACCTGGAACATCATCGGGAATACCCTTAAGGAAGATGACCCGGACCATCTGATCACCTTCCATCCCTTCGGCCGGTGTCAGTCGTCGATGTGGTTCCAACAGGAAAACTGGCTTGATTTCAATATGTTCCAGTCGGGTCACCGGCGCTATGACCAGGATGATACGGAACTTCATTACGGGGAGGACAACTGGAGGTACGCCGCGGATGACTACTCCAAAATCCCCGTTAAGCCCACACTTGACGGGGAACCGTCCTATGAGGGGATCCCCCAGGGACTTCATGATCCATCCCAGCCGTACTGGACTGACAGGGATGTCCGCAGGTATGCCTACTGGTCGGTTTTCGCCGGCTGCGCCGGATTCACTTACGGAAATAATGCCGTGATGCAGTTTTACCGGCCGGGGGACGGGAGAGGGGCCTACGGGGTGAAGGAATACTGGGACCAGGCCCTTCAGGACTCCGGGGCTTCCCAGATGAAATACCTGAAGGATCTCATGCTTTCGAGACCGTATTTCGAGCGGGTTCCGGACCAATCGCTGGTAGCCGGTACATCGGGCCAGCGCTATGACCACCAGGCGGCGACGCGTGGGAAAACCTATGCCTTTGTTTATACCTGTAACGGGAAAGATATCCGGGTGAACCTGGGAAAAATCGGAGGTGAAAGGATCAAAGCTGCCTGGTTCGACCCGCGTTCGGGAAAAACCAGTGAAATCGGTGAATTCACCAACGAGGGTACCCGGCTTTTCGAGACGCCGGGAGAACCCAAGGAAGGGAATGACTGGGTCCTTGTAATGGACTCGATTGTTAATTAAAACCTAGCGCAATGTTACGGATATCCTGCCTCCTGCTTGGCACATTGCTGTTGTGCTCGTCCTGCGGAAAGAAACAGGATGTATACCTGTTCAGTTCCTTCCGGGAACCAGCCACTGCCGGCCTGTACCTTGCATTCAGTCATGACGGTTATAACTGGACCGATCTTGGCGGCTCTTTCCTGAAGCCCCACGTGGGACATGATTCGCTGATGAGGGATCCTTCGGTGGTAAGGGGACCTGACGGGACTTTCCGTATGGTCTGGACCTGCTCCTGGACCAACGATTACGGATTCGGATATGCCTCATCAAAAGACCTGGTGCACTGGTCTGAACAAAAATTTATCCCGGTGATGGAGGATGAACCCACCACGGTCAATGTCTGGGCCCCTGAGCTTTATTATGATGCTGACTCTGCAAGATTCATAATCGTCTGGGCCTCCACCATACCTTACCGGTTTGAAAAAGGGATCGAGGATGAAAGGAATAACCACAGGCTCTATTATACCACCACCCGGGATTTTGAGCACTTCGCCGAAACCCGGCTTTTCCTGGACCCCGGATTCAGTGTGATCGATGCAGTGATCGTGAAAAGGGGCGCAAAGGACTATGTCCTGGTGCTAAAGGACAATACACGGCCGGAGCGGGACCTGAAAGTGGCCTTCGGGCAATCGCCCCTTGGTCCCTGGAACAAAATCTCCGAACCATTCACCAGACAGTTTACGGAGGGCCCGACGGTCCTGTTCGCCGATAATGAATGGCTGATCTATTTCGATGCCTACCGGGATAAAACATACGGAGCCGTAAAAACCAAAGATTTTAAAAACTTCGAGGACGTAACTTCGGAGATCAGCCTCCCGGAAGGGCAGAAGCACGGTACTGTTTTCATGGCGGATGAAGGGACAATCAAGGGACTGATAAAACAATCGGCAAAAATGAAGAAAGCGGCCGGATCAAAAAAGAAGCAACAATGAACAGGAGAAAAGGAATCCGGACCCTGATCGCAGCGGGGATCCTGCTGGCGGCATGCGGCCAGACACCCGTGGAATTGCCGCATTACACGGGGAACGTGCTGAATAATCCCGAATACCACCACGGACAGCTCCATCCCGCCCTGGGGGTCCATAACATACAGGTCATGCGTGCGAACAGGGAACAACCGGATTCGGGCGACGGGTTCGGCTGGACCTATAACCACGCCCCCATGCTGGCCTGGTGGAAGAATCAGTTCTACCTGGAGTACCTGAGCGATTCGGTGGGGGAGAGCGTACCCCCCGGCCACACTCTGCTTGTAACTTCAAGAGACGGTTACCGGTGGACCCGCCCGTCGGTTTTATTCCCTGAATACCGGATCCCGGACGGGACCGTGAAAAAAGGCAGGCCGGATACGGCTTATAACCTGTTGGCAGTCATGCACCAGCGGATGGGGTTCTACGTCTCCAGGAATGACCGCCTGCTCGGCTTCGGTTACTACGGCATCTGCATAGGCTGGCACGATAAGCCGAACGACGGCCTGGGCATCGGGAGGGTGGTCCGGGAGATCCTTGAGGACG
>CAYSJH010000133.1:0-2339 GCA_964431315.1 uncultured Bacteroides sp.
TTGTCGATAAGAACGGCGGCGAGATCTGGTGCACGACCAAAGCAGGTTCCGGGAGTGAATTCCATTTTACGATCCCTCGAAATAAGTAGCCGTCCCTGCAGGTCAGCTTCCCCGGAAATTTCATCCTGACGCCCAGGCTTCCCCGTAAACACGGCAGATGTTACCGGCATTTGCATGAAAGCGGTCATAACTCTTTTCGAACAATACAAAAAGCAGGATCAGGATGCTCGTGGCAAGGCCTTTTGCGAGTCCCATGATATTGATCAGCGCATAGGCCCGCTGGCGCCATATGTTGCGCAGGGCAACCTTTAAATAATTCTTCAGCATTGGCCGGTCAGGCTTCGGGATGAGTGGAAATAATTAGGCGGAGATAATACAATCGCAGAACTTCTGAATGGAACACAGTTTTACATCTCATTCAATTATGCTACATTCAGGATTTCAATCCCCGAATTCATTATCTCAGCTGCAACCGGATTATTTTCAGAAAAATCTGCCTCCTCAAACGGATGAGGTTCAATCCGAAGATCAATTCTGCGTCTCCTTCTGAACAGCTCCATCTGCAATTCAAAGAAATCGTTCATATGACCTACCACAACAGCAATATCTATGTCGCTTTCTTCCTTCTGTGTGCCTTTTGCATAGGATCCGAATAAATAGGCCCTTTTTATGTCCATATCCTCACTAAGGCTGGATAGATATTTCCTGGCAATATTTACAGCTGATTCAGTAACCATTGTCTTAATTCCTCAATATTCGATTTCCACTCTTCTGCGAATTCCTGAGTACACAGTTTGTAGAAGTCTTGTTTATAATTATCATACCTGACATTCAAATTGAATGTAGTTATCTTGTCAAGCCATTCCTCCTTAAGGGGATCAATATCCAGATCCAGACTTGCGGCTAATCGTAACAGATCATGACCATAGACAGCATGATTTTTATGCACCTTTACGTAAATGGCCTTCAGCAACTTTTCAATTACTAAGTGTCCCAAAAACATGGCCCAGTTAAAATCACCAGATTTCATAAGATTTTCCATCGTCTTAAAATCCTTATCTGATGAATCCACCCAATAGCTGATAACCTTCTCTATGTCAATGTTTCTATCTGTCATTAAAACAAATATACAATTTTTTGAAGTCGGATTTGAGTAATTTATCATCAAGTACTTCAATTGTAAACGGCCTGAGTTTAATGAAAGCCGACAATTAACCTCCTCTTGAAGCACTAAGCATTGATTACGTGACAGGAGCTATTCAAACGGATGCAGATGCTGAGAATGTCGGGAAATGGATTCGTAAGAACCATGTTGCCCTATATTGATGAATAATCACCAAAATCACCATTAAACCTGCAGTTGGTGATTTTGTGATTTTACCACCGGATTATTCCACCGGGAAAAATTGTCCACCGATGAAAAAAATAGCTTTTTTATTCGTGGCAATCATTAAGAATAAATTTCCTTCCCCGATTTTTAAATATTCTGCCAGTGCCCGGATCCTGCTCATCGATTATGGCGCCTCGAATAAAATTACAATCCGGCAAGGGTCTCACGGGTTGATTTCAGCAGGAGAACCTGGGCGGATCCAGAAAGGGCGGTGAACCCCAGGTTCCGCAAGTTGCAGAAAACCGTTTCACGTTCCGTGAAAATATCCCGGATGCATTCCATGACCAGGTCTTCCGTGATCCTGGATTGCCGTTTCGAAAAGATCCTGTTGCAGAGGTACTGTGTATAGAAAGTATATCGTTTGGTCCAGTCCAGTATGAAATCAATGCTTTACCCTTCCATAATACCTTTAGTATAATACCAAAAGTAAAATTACTTTTTTGTTCTAAAAGATTAGTAGATTAGAATTCTGAAAACGGAACCGGCAATATTTGAACCAAATAACTAACCTGCAAGATTATGAACTGCAAACTACTGATCGCGGGATTGATCTTAACCCTGCCCCTCCGGGCCCAGGTGCTGCCCTACCAGGATCCAAAACTAAGTTCCGGGGAAAGGGCGAGGGATCTGATCGGACGGTTGACCCTTGAAGAAAAAGCTTCCCTGATGTATGACCAGTCGGAGGCTGTCCCCCGCCTGGGGATCAAAAAATTCAACTGGTGGAGCGAGGCCCTGCACGGGCTGGCCAATAATGAGAATGTTACGGTATTCCCGGAACCGATCGGCATGGCGGCTTCATTCGATGACGGGCTCGTGTACAGGATCTTCGACGCCGTATCGGATGAAACGCGGGCAAAGTATAACGAGTCTCAAAGGGAGGGACTGGAAAACCGGCGTTTTCTCAGCCTTTCCGTATACACCCCGAATGTGAACATTTTCAGGGACCCGA
>CAYSJH010000134.1:0-2286 GCA_964431315.1 uncultured Bacteroides sp.
GGGGATTCGAACCCCCGGTCCGCGTGAGCGGACAACGGTTTTCGAGACCGCCCCGATCGACCACTCCGGCATTTCTCCGGGATAAAAATAAATAAATTCTCAGGATGGCAAACCGGAATCCGACGGTTCTTTTACAAGCTTTTTAATAGTCCCAGGTATTCCCTGATGAATTCATCCCTTCGCCTGTACCGGTATTGCATGACCCAGCGCGGGTGGGGAAGCGTCAGGATCTCTGTGAACAGGCCGGTCTCCCTGTTGAGTTTCTGAAGATACCTGAAGTTCTTGCCCTCTCCAAGGCACAGGACCTTGTCCCGCCTGATTCCGAGGCCGGCCTGCTTTTTCAGGGTGGCATGGATAAACTCCTTCAGGGCATCTTCAAGTGCAGGTTCATCGTAATAATTCAGGTTTTTTCCCGATCTCGTGAATCCGAGGGGACTCACTGCCGAAAGGAAAAAATGCCCGAAAAATTCATCGACCCCGCCGAATGCCCGGATTACCTCATATACAAACCCGGATGATAATTCCGGGCGTTTTGTAAATGAATTGGAGATGCCGCAATTTTTTTCCAGCCTTAGCGGATCAGTGAACGTAATGCCTGTGACGCCCGCACCAAACCTGCCCGGATTTATACCGAGCAGTATCACCCGCTCCCGGTTATCCCGGTAAAACTTCCGGAAAAATCTGCCGATAACTGACATTACTCCCGGCTCCCGGTAAGGATTCATCACCTCTACGCCCTCCGGCATTTTCCCCCGGATCTCCAGTTCAGAATAAAAGGCTATTGCTCTATCCCCAAAAGTTTTCACTGTGCAGCTCTCACTGTTTAATTCTCTTTTTGCAGGACTCATTGTTCAGTTCTCGCAGTAAATTTCATGTTTTCAGCCGGAAAAATCGTTCCCGGACTTGAACAGTACCCCGCCGGAACAGGGTGTTGAACGGAAATGTGCATGCAGGTATATCAGCGGTAGGTGATGATCTCGGCTGTTTCATTATTTGCGACAACGACCTTGTTGGCAAGGTTAAGGAAGAGTCCATGTTCAACAACGCCCGGGATCTTTTTAAGTTCGCAATCGAGTTTGAAAGGATCCTGAAGCGGTCCCGTGTAAAGGTCAGCAATGTAGTGACCGCTGTCGGTTTGATAGATATCCTTGCCTTTCATCCGCAGGCGGGGATTCAGTCCAGCTTCCGAAAGCGTGCCCAGGCAGCGCCTGTATCCGAATGGCAGAATTTCAACGGGCAGAGGAAAGGCTCCCAGCTGTTCAACCAGTTTGCGTTGTTCGATAACCCAGATGTTCTGACTTGAATTTGAAGCAACGATCTTTTCAAAGAGAAGGGCTCCCCCTCCCCCTTTAATGCCATTACCAAGCGGATCGACCTCATCGGCCCCGTCTATGGTCAGGTCTATGCCTTCAACGCTGTCAATCTCAACATAGGGGATTTTCCAGCGTTCCGCAAGCAGACGGGTTGCCTCCGAGGTACAGATCCCGGTGATCCTGAGACCCTCCCTAACCCTCTCTCCGATTTTCTTAATGGCATAGAAAGCAGTGGTGCCCGAACCGAGTCCCACCACCATACCGTCTTCAACGAATTCAACGGCCCTTTCCCCGGCGATTTGTTTAGGATCCATCCATCGAAATTAACAAAATCTCCGAAAATCTTTTAAATAAATTCCCCTCTAAAACAATGATTCCTTGCTTAAGATATCAGGCCTTTTGAGCGAATCAGGAAATGGACCCGGCCGGTCAGTGGTTATAAAGGATTGGAAATATCCTGGAGTACCAGGCGCAGGGTGGACATCTGGTCAAGATCGAATCCCCGGGTCTGGTAAACCAGCTTGCCGTAGGAATCAAATAGGTAGTTTCTGGGGACCTTCTTTTGGGCGAACATGTCATAATTCTTCCGGTCCGGATCGGCGGCAAAGGGCAGGATATAATTGCCACGATCACGGAATTCCCGGACTTCATCAAGTGTATGTCCCCTTCCTACTGCAAGAAGGACCCTGCCGCTTTCATGGAATTCGGGCCAGATCTCCTCCTGAAGGTATTCAAGCATGCGTTTGCAGTGCTTGCAGGGGATAATGAAGAAATTCAGGAGTACGATTTGCCCCTGTTTGATCCGGTGAGCCTGGCCGTTTTCAATGGGTGCGAATTCAACATCGGGCATTGCATCCCCGACAACCAGGTATGAATAATCATCGAAAATCATGATCAATCAATTCCCGAAGGTTAAAATACGGCATTTTTATCACAAACGGAAAGTGTAGGTGTATTTTAACATTACGGTCCG
>CAYSJH010000135.1:0-2211 GCA_964431315.1 uncultured Bacteroides sp.
CGTTCCTTGTTCTCCATGATCATGAACACCTTGAACGGCTGGTATTCGAGTCCCAGGAAATTCTTCCAGTTCACATCGGCATCGGCGAAGATCCTTGCCGAAAAAAGCAGGTCCGCATAATCCATACTTTTCTGCTGCGTGATCACCCTTCCGCCGATGGTGTAAGTGCTTGTATGGTAGGAGGCGGTCATATAAGTTCCTTCAGCCAGGTATTTATCCACATCTTCATGGATCTCACTGTCGGGCCCGGGGGTGATCAGCTCGTAAACGATTTTCTTTTCGCTGTGCGCGGCAAGGCTGGCGATATCGATGGTGAGCAGGTTCCCGTTGATGTTACAGGCATCCCCGCTGGTTACCCTGTAAAACCTGAAATAGGGCTGTATGTTCTCGGCCAGCTGGATATCCTGTATGCTCTCACCGGACAGGTTGCGCACAAGGATCTCCACGGAAAAGGTATCCACCCGGTCGTATGAAATGGCATTGGGCCCGGCGGAAATATACCCGGCCAGGTCATTGCGGACCGAACGGGTGACATCGAGAGGCTTGGCAAACGC
Source organism: uncultured Bacteroides sp. (assembly GCA_964431315.1). Classification (GTDB taxonomy): domain Bacteria; phylum Bacteroidota; class Bacteroidia; order Bacteroidales; family SM23-62; genus SM23-62. The sequence goes on from CAYSJH010000135.1 coordinate 555, forward strand.
ACTCATAATCGCGTTCAGTGTCCACTGCAGCTGGCGGTCCCCCTCATCCAGGTCCGCCAGTCCCTTTACCGCCGGCAACCCGAGATTGCACAGGATGGATCCGCCGCCGGCATCCGTCCCTTCCCGGCTGAAAACCACCGGGCGGCCGTCTTCCGCCAGGGTTACCAGGGGGGTGACATTCGAGGCATTCACCAGGGGGATGCGGTTGCCGTAAATGGCGGATCCGGTGGGACCCATGGCAAAGGTCACGGGGTGCTCCGGCACGGCCTGGACGGCCGCCTCGCAGGTGAACAGGTCGTTTTCAGGGGATTTATAATCGGAATAATCAATCGTACCGCTTTCCAGGTAACCGGTTTTTTCCAGGAAACAGGCAGCATTCCCTTCCGTGTAGATCATGCCCCCCCGGGAAAGGAAGGCATCCAGGGGGGAATTGAAATCGTATCCCAGTCCCGCGACACTGTCTATATAATAGGTATAGTCCTCTCCCTTCACCGTAAAGGCGGGAATGATCAGCAGGGCCGTATTCGGGTCCAGTCCCCCCGCAAGCCCCTCCTCATCCACCACGCAGAAAACATCATCAAACAGGTAGGTCTCAAAAAGCTTGATGAACTGCAGGGCCTCCCAGGACAGGGTGACGCTGTCCGCCATGAAGGCGCTTTTAAAGATCGCCACCGTTCTGGGGCGCTTACTGAAGTTGATGGAAAAATGCGGGCCGTTCTGCCAGTCGTAGTCCTGGTAAGTGCCTGATTTTACGTACTGGTATTCCTGCGGGATCTCATCCGGAAATACGAAATCACCCTTCTGTTCCCCGCTTCCTATCCAGTAGACGGAGTATTCCCCGTAATCGGGAAAGAGCGTTTTATCCATAAGCGTCCCGGTGGAGCGGTAATGCTCATCGGATGCCTCCAGCACAAGCCTGCAGGCTTTTGTGATGCTTCCCTGGGCCGTCCCGGTCGGGATGATGTGTCCCTGCTGGGCCCGGGCATCATTAAGGAAACCTGCAAGTAAAAAGCGAGTTATTAATACGAAGGAAATGAGACGGGTAGTATTGATGCACATAACTTCAGAATTGGGGGGTGATAAGGCTTTATACGCTGATGTGGCGCGATGGTTGGGAAAATCGGACTTAAATATCAATTCACCTCATTATTAAATTTGACAAGTTTCATCAGTATGCCGGTAAGAGTTCGTACTTTATTGATGTGGCCGGAAGATGAATATTACAGAATACCCCTTTCATGAATTGAATAGTAACCGTTCAATTCCATTATAGAATATCCGGTCAAAAAAAGTTTGATTTTAACGGTCTAAAATCCTATATTGAAACCCTTAAATCCCCTGACCACCCGACGGGGATTTTGCCCCGTCCCGGTTGTATCTGATTTTTGTTGAACTTCCGCCCCAAAGTCGATGGGACGAGGGTCTTTGCCTGTTGCAGAACATCGAGTTAAAAATGTGACGATGGAAATGATTGTAATGAATAATCCATAAAACAACAATACAATGAAAAAGCTATTTGTATTCCTTTTCACCCTGGTTGCTATCCCCCTTGCACTTGCCGCACAAACGCCTATCAGCGGAACGATCAGCAATAATACGACCCTGACGGCTGCGAACAGTCCCTACGAAGTTACGGGCCACCTTACCGTGAACGCGG
>CAYSJH010000136.1:0-2181 GCA_964431315.1 uncultured Bacteroides sp.
TTCAGGGAATTGCTTGAGATCATGGACCGCCTGAGGGTGGAATGCCCGTGGGACCGGAAACAGACCAACGAATCGTTGCGCAACCTGACCATCGAAGAAACCTACGAACTGGCCGATGCCATCCTTGAAAATAATCCCGAGGACATTAAGAAAGAGCTGGGGGACCTGCTCCTGCACATCGTATTTTATGCGAAGATCGGCTCCGAGGAGGGGCAATTCGATATCGCGGAGATCTCACGCAGCCTGAACGAAAAGCTCATTTATCGCCATCCGCATATTTTCGGAGACACGAAAGTTAAGGATGCGGAGGATGTCAAAAAGAACTGGGAAGAGCTCAAGCTACGAGAGGGAAGGACGGTGCTGCAGGGCGTTCCGCGCTCACTCCCGGCCATGATCAAGGCCAACCGGATCCAGGAAAAGGTCAGGGCAGTCGGGTTCGACTGGGATGACCGGGAACAGGTGTGGGACAAAGTCCGCGAAGAACTGAACGAACTTTCCGAGGAGGTAAGGAAGGAGGACCGGGAAAAAATGGAATCGGAATTCGGGGACCTCCTGTTTTCCATGATCAATGCAGCCCGGCTATACGGGATCGACCCGGAAACCGCCCTGGAAAAGACCAACCTGAAATTCATCAAGCGCTTCAATTACCTGGAAAAGAACACCCTTAAAAAGGGCCGCAAGCTGAAGGACATGAACCTCGATGAAATGAACGGGATCTGGGAACAGGCCAAGGATTATGACTGATCTAAACCAGCCTTAATTACTACTTCATGAAAATTATCTTTCGCGGTGTTCCATTCCTGCTCCTCCTTTTACTGGATTCATGTCTTAGCAAGGAATCCCCGCAGGTCATGACCGTTGCGGGTCCCATCCCTCCGGCCGACATGGGGATCACCCTGGTGCATGAGCACATCCTGGTCGATTTCATCGGGCCCGATAGCACCGGTTATCATCGCTGGAACCGGCAGGAAGTGATCGAAAAAGCCCTGCCTTACCTGGAGGAAGTCCGGTCCCTCGGCCTCTCCACCTTCGTCGATGCGTTTATCTGGACACATGCCCAGGCAGGTACCACTGAGGGCAGGATCAAAGCGGCTGGCATGAGCGCCTGGATCTCTCTGGACAATATCAATCACGGGCAGCTCGATGCATACCTCGGGTACCTGCAGGAAATGAAGTCAGGGGGACTTTTTAACCGCGTGCTGATCTCCCATGATTCGGGCTGGTACAGCGCGGGAGAAAAGGACGGAGGCACATTCAGGGGATACACCGTAATCTTCAGGGAATTCCTTCCCTTGCTCAGGCAGAACGGATTCTCCGAGCAGGAGATAAACCGGCTGCTAGCCGAAAATCCGGCACAGGCATTCACAATAAGGGCAGTCCGGTAAATCGTATCATTTAAAATCATCGAATCCATGAAAGAAGACCGGAGAACATTCATCAGGAAATCTGCCATCGCCGCAGCAGGAGTCACCATCGGGGCACAGCACCTTGGCGCGATGGGAACAGGCGCGAAGGCAATGAGCGCAAAATCATATGACCGCATTATGGGCTCAAACGACCGGATCAACATCGCGGTAGCCGGGTGTTACCGGAGGGCAAGTGCCCTCAGGGGATCCTTCGGGGACCTGAAGGACCGGATCAACATCCTCTACGTCTGTGATGTGGTGAAGGACCGGCGCGAGAAATACGCTGATTCGATGGTGGAGGCAGTGGGTTACAGGCCCCGGGCAATAAATGATTTTCGCGAATTCCTGGCGGATCCGGAAGTGGATGCCTTTTTCAACCTGACACCGGACCACTGGCACGCACCGGGCACCTGGATGGCGCTTGAAGCAGGAAAACATGTTTATGTTGAAAAGCCCCTTACCCACAATCCCCGGGAAGGGGAATTGCTCGTGCAATTCCAGAAGAAATACGGCAGGGTGGTTCAGATGGGCAACCAGCAGCGCTCCCAGAAAACGGCACAGGCTATCATCGGCGAGATTCACAACGGCCTTATCGGGGAAGCTTACATGGTCCTGGCCTATTACAGCAACCAGCGGGGCAGTATCGGGAACGGGAAGGTTGTACCCATACCCGATGGTTTCGACTGGGACCTCTTCCAGGGACCCGCACCCAGGGAGGCATTCAAGGACATCTATTTCGATTACAACTGGCACTGGTTCTGGCCATGGGGGACCG
>CAYSJH010000137.1:0-1764 GCA_964431315.1 uncultured Bacteroides sp.
CCTTTTTCAAGATCACCCCTTTCAAGCATGAATTCCGGCGAGGTTATTCCATTGATGACCCGGCAGGTCTTGCCCGAAATATCAATTACGGATAACCGGTACGGATCATTCGAGGGATTTGAAAATTCAATCGCAGCGGAGGAGGTGACCGGATTGGGATGGATTAAAATATTCCCGGGAATGAATAATTCATTGACCAGGGTGGCTACCTTATTGTCCTCCTGGTTTGACATGGCGAACTGATAGGTTTCCTCTGCGGATTTTTTCCCAACGGATGGAGCACAGGGGGAGATTAGTTCACCTGCAACCCTGTAATAATATTTCCTCTCCAGGGCCTGGGGATCCTTATCGGTAAATACAGATATAACTACCGGTATGTTCTCTTCGATTGGGGTTAACTCATAGGATTCGCTTCCCCTGTATAAGGTATAACTGCCAAAATCCACAGGTTCACCTTCGATCTCGTATTTGTCCCATGATAGATTGATACCGCCCGTCGACCCCACATACTGCAGGAAATGGGGTTTGTGGTAGGGACTTAATTCCGATTCGTTGCCGCATGAATCAACTAGGGACAGGTAATATAAGTACGGCCTGGTTTCGGGATTAACTGTGGTATCAATGAATACACTTAAGTCAGAATAGGGGACATTCCCGATCAGGTTATCCTTTCTGTCCCTGTAAATGTTATAGGATGCCGTTCGCTGGTCCGGGGTCTTTTCCCAGACGATTAAATTTTTACCGGAGCTCAGGCTTACCGTGACAACACATATTTTTTCTTCCTGGTACGGGTAATGCACGGATACCAGGATGCTATCTGAATTCATGCAGCCGTTGTCATCCGTGACTAAAACCGAATAGGACCCCGGTAACCGGACATGGATTTCATCATTTAAGGAAGCATTGTAATTCCAGTGGAATTGATATTCTTTTTGAGGATCATAATTTGAAATGCTGGCAACCAGCCTGACGCTGTCTCCGTCACAAATCGTTGACGATTCATCGGGCACAACATCTACCACCGGCAGCACTTCCTCACTGACCATAATGGTATCTGACCAAACCGGGCAATTCAATGTGTCGTTTGCGATCAGAAAATAACCCCCGGGAGCATCGATGTAAACGGTATCTGAAACATCCCCGGTCGACCACAGATATGAATTGAATTCCCCGGTGGTGAACAGAGCTGTCGAATCACCGCTGCAGAAATAACCGATCCCGTCAAGTACGGGATTCTGCGTAAAACAGCCATTTTTATCGGTGCTGAACAAATGACCTTCATTACTTAAAAACTTATAACTGTTTGCCATTTCATATACGGAAACTATGCTTTTCCAGCTGCCTCCCAACCGATCTGACAGGCTTCTGTACCATTCCAGGTTTCCCACGGAATCAAACTTGAAAATTCCAAGGGTGGAATAATCAGGCCTGGTGCTGTATTGATTGTCAATGGCCCCGCCAGCCAGGTATCCCCCATCCGATGTTTGAATTACGGTCCTGAAAGCATCCCCTAAAAAACCTTCAACATTGTAGCTCCTTGTCCAGATGGTATCTCCTGAACCGGTTGTCCGGGTAAGGCTTGCCTCACTCGTCAACCCTGCGATCATCAAACCTCCGTCACTGGTCCTGATCATGGCATTTGTCCCGGTAACCCATCCGAAACTGTATTCTTTTATCCACAGGGAGTCCCCGTCAGCATCGGTTTTCAACATACATGGAAGCGTGGTTCCGTCAAAATCATAGTACCCGGTTATGAGATATCCT
>CAYSJH010000138.1:0-1721 GCA_964431315.1 uncultured Bacteroides sp.
CGTTTTCTCAGCCTTTCCGTATACACCCCGAATGTGAACATTTTCAGGGACCCGAGATGGGGAAGGGGACAGGAAACTTACGGGGAGGACCCTTACCTGACTTCCCGCATGGGGATTTCAGTGGTCAGGGGATTGCAAGGCCCCGGGGATGCCCGGTACCGCAAACTGCTGGCCTGTGCCAAGCATTATGCCGTGCACTCGGGACCCGAATGGAGCCGCCATACGCTCAATATCAACGATCTGAGCCCGCGTGATCTGTATGAGACCTACCTTCCCGCGTTCAAGGCCCTGGTGCAGGAAGCCGGCGTGCGCGAGGTGATGTGTGCCTACCAGCGGCTGGATGACGAGCCATGCTGCGGCAATACCAGGCTCCTGCAGAGGATCCTCCGCGATGACTGGGGATTTAAATACCTGGTCACCTCGGATTGCGACGCCGTTTCCGATTTTGTGCACAATCACAAGGTTTCGTCGGATGAGGTCCATGCCTCGGCAAAAGCGGTGCTGGCGGGCACCGACCTGGAATGCGTCTGGCAGAATAATCTGTACAAAACCCTGCCGGATGCAGTAAACCGCGGATTGATCAGGGAGGAGGATATCGACAGAAGCCTGATGCGTCTTCTGACCGGCCGTTTCGATCTTGGCGAGATGGATGCCGATTCGCTGGTGCCCTGGACCCGGATCCCGATGTCGGTCGTGAATAATGAAGAGCACCGGCAGATGGCGCTTGAAATGGCCCGGGAGTCCATGACGCTTCTTCAGAACAACGATAAGATACTCCCCCTGAAGAAATCGATCAAAAAAATTGCGGTAATCGGTCCCAATGCAGATGACGGGCCAATGATGTGGGGAAATTACAACGGGACCCCGTTCCGGACCGTTACCATCCTTGACGGGATCAAATCGAAAGTATCCCCGGACAGGATCATTTATGACCGGGCCTGCGACCTGGTGGAGGACAAGATCATTGAAACGTATTTCGAGAAATGTTCCGTGGAAGGTAAAAAAGGTTTTAAGGCCAGCTACTGGAACAGCCCCGACCGGAGCGGGGAGGTTGTTGCAACGGAACAGATCGTCGACCCGGTAAAACTGAGTGCTGCCGGACAGCAGGTATTTGCGCCGGGCGTGAAGCCCGAGGGTTTTTCCGCCGTTTATGAGACCGAATTCACACCGGACGAAAGCGAAGAAATTGTATTCCGGTGCGGGGCAACAGGATATTTTGAACTGCTCGTAAACGGCGAATCCGTGAAACGTTCGGTCAACTGGCGATCCCTTCCGTCCAGGATCCCTTACCGGGTTGAAGCAGGGAAAAAATACAGGATTGAGCTGCGCTTCGGACAGATGAATGACTGGCTGGCAAATCTCGAGTTTGATTTCGGAAAGGAAGTGGATGTCGATTTCAGCGGATTGATCAAAAAGCTGAAGGGAGCGGATGTGGTGATCTTTGCCGGGGGCCTTTCCTCCCTGCTCGAAGGGGAAGAGATGCCGGTTTCCTACCCGGGCTTTAAAGGCGGGGACCGCACCAGCATCGAACTTCCGGCGGCACAGCGCAATTGCCTGGAAGCCCTGAAAGAGGCCGGAAAGAAAGTGATTTTCGTGAGTTGCTCCGGTTCTGCGATCGCCCTTACGCCCGAAACCGGGACCTGCGAGGCCATCCTGCAGGCCTGGTACGGGGGGGAATCCGGGGGACAGGCGGTTGCCGATGTGCTGTTCGGCGATTATAA
>CAYSJH010000139.1:0-1602 GCA_964431315.1 uncultured Bacteroides sp.
TAGATCAGCCATTCCTGATCGGTGTAAAGGACCGTCGGGCCCTCCGTAAACTGCTTCGTGAACGGTTCGGATAATTTGCTCCATGGACCCAGGGGCGAGGGCCCGAAGGCTACCTTCAGGTCCCGCTCCGGCCGGGTATTGTCTTTCAGCACCAGGACATAATCCTTTGCCCCCCTTTTTACGATTACCGCATCGATCACGCTGAAGCCGGGATCCAGGAAGAGCCGGGTTTCCGTGAATTGTTCGAAATCGCGGGTGGTGGTATAGTAGAGCCGGTGGTTATTCCGCTCTTCCTCGATCCCCTTCTCAAAGCGGTAGGGTATGGTGGAAGCCCAGACGATTATGAACCGGGCAGAGTCTGCATCGTAAAAAAGCTCGGGAGCCCAGACGTTGACCGTAGCTGGCTCGTATTCCATGACGGGAATGAATCTTTGCTCCGACCAGTGCACCAGGTCTTTCGAGGAGGCGTATCCGAATCCGTCATCGTTGGTCCAGGAACAGGTCCACACCATGTGGAAAGTCCCGTCCGGTCCCCTCGCCACCGAAGGATCCCTCATCAGGGAATCATTCCCCACATTGGGCTTCAGGAAAGAGCCGCCCAGGTCGGTCCAGTTGTACCCGTCATGACTGAATGCAAGGTACAAGCCATCAGTGGCCGGTTCCCGGAAAGTGCTGAACAGGTAAACATCCTGTTTCTTTTCGCAGGACGAGCACAACAGTAATGTGCCCAGCAAGAGGGTTGATATCCGTAACATCCAGATAAGGTTTTAATTAACCATCGAGTCTATGATAAGGACCCAGTCATTCCCTTCTTCGGGTTCTCCCGGTGCCTCGAAAAGCCGGGTACCCTCATTCGCGAATTCACCGATTTCACTGGTTTCTCCCGAGCGCGGGTCATACCAGGCGGCTTTGATTCTTTCCCCTTCGATTTTTCCCAGGTTCACCCGGATATCCTTCCCGTTGTAGGTATAGATAAAGGCATAGGTCTTTCCACTCGTCGCTGCCTGGTAGTCATAGCGCTGGCCCGATGTGCCGGCTACCAGGGATTGGTCCGGTACCCGCTCGAGATAAGGTCTCGAAAGCATGAGATCCTTCAGGTATTTCATCTGCGAGGCCCCGGGCGCCTGCAGGGCCTGGTCCCAGTATTCCTTTACGCCGTAAGCCCCTTTCCCGTCCCCCGGACGGTAAAACTGCATTACTGCATTATTGCCGTAAGTAAACCCGGCGCAGCCGGCGAAAACCGACCAGTAGGCATACCTGCGGACATCCCTGTCCGTCCAGTAGGGCTGGGACGGATCATGAAGTCCCTGGGGGATCCCCTCATAGGACGGTTCCCCGTCGAGCGTAGGCTTAACGGGAATTTTCGAATAGTCATCCGCGGCATACCTCCAGTTGTCCTCCCCGTAATGAAGTTCGGTGTCGTCCTGGTCATAGCGGCGGTGACCCGACTGGAACATATTGAAATCAAGCCAGTTTTCCCGGTGGAACCACATCGATGACTGACACCTGCCGAAGGGATGGAAGGTGATCAGGTGGGCCGGGTCATGTTCCTTAAGGGTATTCCCGATGATGTTCCAGGTTGCGGTGGAATCGCTTCCCCTG